>NZ_JBMOSL010000031.1:0-1073 GCF_049315965.1 Brevundimonas sp. NPDC058933 | reverse complement strand
GGTTCAAGTTCCTAAATTTAATAAAAACACAAAGGGGTCCCCTTTGTGTTTCATGTTTGTTTACTTTGCAAAAGAATGATTTCCAATTCTCACCGTTACTTCTTTAATTAGAATCCACTCACTTTTTGCTGTTTTGGGATTGTAAAAATACAGGGATCTACTCCCTTTCCCTCTATATGCTACTGCCTCATCTACTACTCTATATTCTACCGTAGTTGGGTTATTCTTTATTTTCCCATTTTGAACTGGCGAAAAAGCATAATATCCATTAGAACGTTCATATATTACTTCTCTTATTGTATTAGGAAAAAAGATTACTATCTACACGGTTTAGAACTACAGTCGCGCTACTGCAACCTTTCCAGAATAAAGTTCTCCCTGTGCTTCGGCATAAATCAATTGTGCTAATAAAGTTCTTTCGCTTTCAGTAATTGGTTCTGGTAATGTCAATCGTTGTCCTACATTTAATTTATTAACTTTTAGATTATTTGCTATTTGTATAGATCCTATAGGAAATCCATTTTGCTGACTTATTTTTCACAGTGTATCTCCAGATTTCACTGTGTATAATGAAGATGCTTCTGAATTTATTCCAAAAAATAACGATAATAGTATTACTAGTAACGTTGAAGATAAAAATTTATTGTTAAAGTCCATATACCCCCCTAGTACTAAAGTCTACGAGAACAATATTATCAACGAAACTATTTATACACTACCTCCAAAATTTTCCTATGCACTTTAAAGCCTGTGATTTAAAGGTTACTAAAATGTGTTACTTATTTCCACTTGAACTGTAATTCTGTTAATAAGTTATTCTTAGTTTAACTTTAATGAAAGGGCTTGGCTCCCCATTTGTTTCCAAGCATCTATAAATGGTCCTAATTGTACTTTTTTGTTCTTTTCACCACTAATGGGATCATTAAAATATACAAAAGATTGATCATATCCTGTAATTAACACAGAATGTTCTTTATATGTTATTTTAACTTTTCCATTTGGCGTCTCCCATTCTTGAAAGGAAGAGTTAGGCAATTTTTTATAGGTTGTATTGGTTATTATCCACACAGGCT
>NZ_JBMOSL010000030.1:0-1558 GCF_049315965.1 Brevundimonas sp. NPDC058933 | reverse complement strand
GCTTCACATATCACTATGCTTCCACATCCAACCTATCAACGTCGTAGTCTTCAACGGCTCTTTAGAGGACATAAAGTCCTAGGGAAATCTTATCTTGAGGTAGGCTTCCCGCTTAGATGCTTTCAGCGGTTATCCCTTCCGAACATAGCTACCCGGCGATGCGACTGGCGTCACAACCGGTACACCAGAGGTTCGTCCACTCTGGTCCTCTCGTACTAGGAGCAGATCCTCTCAAATTTCCAACGCCCACGGTAGATAGGGACCGAACTGTCTCACGACGTTCTAAACCCAGCTCGCGTACCTCTTTAAATGGCGAACAGCCATACCCTTGGGACCTGCTTCAGCCCCAGGATGAGATGAGCCGACATCGAGGTGCCAAACACCGCCGTCGATATGAACTCTTGGGCGGTATCAGCCTGTTATCCCCAGAGTACCTTTTATCCGTTGAGCGATGGCCCTTCCATACAGAACCACCGGATCACTAAGACCTACTTTCGTACCTGCTCGACTTGTGGGTCTCGCAGTTAAGCGCGCTTTTGCCTTTATACTCTACGCGTGATTTCCGACCACGCTGAGCGCACCTTCGTACTCCTCCGTTACTCTTTAGGAGGAGACCGCCCCAGTCAAACTACCCACCAGACATGGTCCTCGTCCCGGATAACGGGACAGAGTTAGAACCTCAATATTACCAGGGTGGTATTTCAAGATTGGCTCCACCGAAACTAGCGTCTCGGTTTCAAAGCCTCCCACCTATCCTACACAAGTAAGATCAAAGTTCAATGTCAAGCTGCAGTAAAGGTTCACGGGGTCTTTCCGTCTAGCCGCGGGTACACCGCATCTTCACGGCGAATTCGATTTCACTGAGTCTCTGCTGGAGACAGCGCCCCCATCATTATGCCATTCGTGCAGGTCGGAACTTACCCGACAAGGAATTTCGCTACCTTAGGACCGTTATAGTTACGGCCGCCGTTTACTGGGGCTTCGATCAAGAGCTTCGCTTACGCTAACCCCATCAATTAACCTTCCAGCACCGGGCAGGCATCACACCCTATACGTCCACTTTCGTGTTTGCAGAGTGCTATGTTTTTAATAAACAGTTGCAGGGGCCTGGTTTCTGTGGCTGCCAATAGCTCAAGGAGTAAATCCTATCACCGTCGGCAGCGTACCTTCTCCCGAAGTTACGGTACCATTTTGCCTAGTTCCTTCAGCAGAGTTCTCTCAAGCGCTTTGGTCTACTCGACCTGACCACCTGTGTCGGTTTCGGGTACGATTCCTGTGTAACTGAAGCTTAGAGACTTTTCCTGGAAGCATGGTATCAGCCACTTCACTGTACAAGTACAGCTTGCTATCAGTTCTCAGCATAGAGCACCCCGGATTTGCCTAAGATGCATGCCTACAACCTTCCACCTGGACAACCAACGCCAGGCTGACTTAACCTTCTCCGTCCTCTCATCGCATTACACAGAAGTATTGGAATATTAACCAATTTCCCATCGACTACGCCTCTCGGCCTCGCCTTAGGGGTCGACTCACCCAGCCCCGATTAACGTTGGACTGG
>NZ_JBMOSL010000029.1:0-1643 GCF_049315965.1 Brevundimonas sp. NPDC058933 | reverse complement strand
GAATAAATGTTGCAATATATACCCTCAATATCCTGATCTTTCCTGGATATCCCAACCTTAAAATTTCCTGGTAGAGCACAACAGCAGGAATCCATTCAGGATGAGCTGCGTTTACACGTTGGAGTAAATAGGGTTTATATGGGTCAAGGATACTTATTCTAGGCTGTATACGCTGATACTGAGGTGTGGTGTTTTGCCGTAAATATTTACGCACAGTATTTCTGGACACCCCCAGTTCACGAGTAATGGCTTTAATAGATTTACCTTGTTGATGAAGAATTTGGATTGTCACTGCTTGCTCCAAAGTTAACATGTTGAGCAGTCCAAAATGACCGCTATATTAACCAAGGGGGTCAGTTTTTAAATGCCATTAGGGGGTCATTTTTACACTGCCGCTAACACTACTGCCCAATCTGTATACAGCAACAACGAGAAACTTATGGGGAGTATTTCTGGAATAAGGTCTGGTTTCTACCCAACCTTTCAATATGCCTGAAACATAATTGTTCACTTCTGTCTCAGGATTATATTCAACAACAGCATCGACATCTTTTCTTACCCTTATTACCCAATCAAAATCAGGACACTCCTCATCCCTATTACAAGGAAGATTTCATACTAGGGCAAATGGCTGTAGAGTTATTACGACTTGATCCTCAACCAACTCCAAGCCACGAAAAATGGACTAAATTCTATTTGGAAATGGCTGATGCAAAGAATTTTCGTAGAGGGAATCATGTTTGTCATGAGCAAACTTATGAGCAAGTGATTAAGAAATTTACATGCGATTATCTTGATTCTAAAAATTTAGGTATTGATCCTGATCAAGATGCTTCTTGGCTCAAAACTATTTTTAGAAAGCATCGTAAAACCTTTAGTTTTTTAGAACATTGTATTGTATGGTCCTCGTTTATACCTGAGATGGCACCTAAAGACATTCTGCAATATGTCAGCTCGATTCCAGCAAATCTATATTTTGTAAAAGGACCTATTTTTGCTGATGATGCCCCCTCTATAAAAAAAGAAGAGATACGACAGAAGTGGCAAGATATAGTACTACTGCATGGTGTAAAAACTGGCCGTAACATTAAACCAGGTTCAGCAATTTATATGTGGCTTTATAGAAATGATCGAAATTGGCTATTGGCATTTAATTCAAAACATATATCATGCCCCCCAATTAGAAAAAATAAAATAAATTGGTCCATACGTGATTTTTCAATAACCAAAGAATTATTTAAAGTTTTATACCGTTCAAATGATGACTTAGCTTGTCCGAGAATGTCAAAGAGTTGGTTTCTCCATCAATTATCCAAAGGAAATTCCATTTCCAAAAATTTGCACCAACTACCTTTAAGCTCCAAATTTCTTTCAACTTATTCTGAAGATACAATTGCTTATCAAATACGGAGAATTACCCATGCTATGATCAGGCTTGGTTATACAGAATCCAGTACTAAAGATAAATGGCGGATTTTGCGACTTGCAGGATTAAGTAAAGAAAGGATTACGCAAGAAGCCCAAATTTTCCTAAATATGATTTGTGAGAAGAAGATTTATGCATATTAAAAGCTTTCCTTTAGATACATTGATTACAGGCATAGGACAACTATTTAAATATGATGATAAACCCTGGTTTATTA
>NZ_JBMOSL010000028.1:0-1817 GCF_049315965.1 Brevundimonas sp. NPDC058933 | reverse complement strand
GAATATGAATTAGAAAGTTATGCCCGACAACACTCAGGCTCTATTCGTGATGATGGTTTGCGTAAAGTGTTGGCTGGGAAAACCACACTGGAAGAAGTATTACGTGTGACCAATGAAGCGGCTGAATAAGCAGCTTCATTGCTGATTTACTACTTTGTTAGGCAAGCATTTTAGCTAAAATAATTTCTAAATCAGTTGTGTTATTAATTGGAGAAGCACAGGCTAACCACTCTTCTTTTGTCATTTCGTCGAAAATTTCAAAATTATTTTTAGCCTTAAAGTTGATTGAAAGCCCTTGTATAATATGTGTTTTTATGCTTTCCTTAATATCATGATAATCAGTGATTTGGAATTCATGAGGTAATATTTTGTCAGTAGGCATTAGGCGTTGTATAGCATCCCTTGAATAGTAATTTTCTATTTCACGCTTTCTCAAAATATCGAATTCTCCCCCTAATTGATTTACTTTTTGAATGAGAGCCTGCTTATTTGCTAATTTGGATGCATAATCTGTCGCGCCTTTGTCGGAATCTAAAATTATAATAAATTTTCTATTTATTTTTTTACAAAGTTCCGCATTAACAAAAAACTCAACTTGATCTCCTCCACATGGAATGAGTAGAATATCTGATGGTATTTCACCATTAATTTTTAGAAAAACTCTTTCCCAAAATTTTACATCGCCACTTCCTTCAACAAATACTACCTTACGATAATTATCATTTAATAAATTGTAGTTAGGTCTAATGCCTAATTCACTGATAACAATATCCAATATTTCATTTTCATTTTCGAAATTTAAATAATTTGATAATTCATTTTGTTTTTTAACTACAACTATATTTGAATTATTCGTTGCACCTGCAAAGACTGGTGAATGTGTTGTAATGAAAAATTGACTATTTTCTGATAATGAAATAATAGAATCTAGTAGATCATTTTGTAACTCAGGATGAAGGAATGTTTCAGGTTCTTCTATTCCAAAAATTTGATATTTTTTTGTGGCTTTTTGAGCTAAATATTCAAAATATGCGACCATTAGAAGTCTTTTGAAACCAGTACCCTTATTTGAAATTGGAATTTCAAAAGTATCTGTAGAAAATTTTAGAGATAGATCAAATTTAACAAGATTTCCCCAATTACAGGTTACGGAGGGTTTTATCTTTTCTAGATTTGGGACATTTCTCTGCATTAATCCAGTTATTACACTAAATTCATTTTCTAGATCATCTTGTACATTTGTTTCAATTTGTCTAGTTAATTCTAAGTTATTTAATAAAGATTGATTTGCAATTGGCTTGAATTGAGTTTGAAATGCTGTTGAGCTAATGTTTAAATCTTGTTCAGCATCAAATAAAGAATAATCTGGTATTTCAAAGAAC
Source organism: Brevundimonas sp. NPDC058933 (assembly GCF_049315965.1). Taxonomy (NCBI): domain Bacteria; kingdom Pseudomonadati; phylum Pseudomonadota; class Alphaproteobacteria; order Caulobacterales; family Caulobacteraceae; genus Brevundimonas; species Brevundimonas sp. NPDC058933. Next base: position 435 of record NZ_JBMOSL010000028.1, on the reverse strand, counting down.
TCATATTGTTTTTTTAAATTCTTTATGTATTCATCGGCTACATATTCTTTTTCTATTCTACCTAAGTTCTGTGTATTAATATCAATTAATTCAATTTTTGATAAATTTGTGACACCACGCCCTGAACGGGAGTATTCAATGTTCAAATTTTCTAAATAAGTATTTATTTCTGCTTCTTTTATTCCCCAAATATTTGAGTATTCTTCACTGTTAATATCATTACAAGTATAGAAAATTTCTTTAACAACTTTACCTGTATTTGAAAAGGTAAAAGTTTTTTTAAGATTAATTTTCCCCTCGGTATCTAAGGCTAAGGAATTAATTACTTCACTACTTTCAAATGGCTTTGTTGCATAAATATGTAAGCATCTGATTTAAATAAATTTAATTTTGGATCAAAAAATAATCAAAACTTTTAAAATCATATAGTTATGA
>NZ_JBMOSL010000027.1:0-2171 GCF_049315965.1 Brevundimonas sp. NPDC058933 | reverse complement strand
GAATGAGCCTGCGAGTTAGCGGTGTGTAGCGAGGTTAACCCGTGTGGGGAAGCCGTAGCGAAAGCGAGTCCGAATAGGGCGTTTGAGTTGCACGCTCTAGACCCGAAGCGGAGTGATCTAGCCATGGGCAGGTTGAAGCGGAGGTAAGACTTCGTGGAGGACCGAACCCACCAGGGTTGAAAACCTGGGGGATGACCTGTGGTTAGGGGTGAAAGGCCAATCAAACTCCGTGATAGCTGGTTCTCCCCGAAATGCATTTAGGTGCAGCGTCGTGTGTTTCTTGCCGGAGGTAGAGCACTGGATAGGCGATGGGCCCTACCGGGTTACTGACCTTAGCCAAACTCCGAATGCCGGTAAGTGAGAGCGCGGCAGTGAGACTGTGGGGGATAAGCTCCATGGTCGAGAGGGAAACAGCCCAGAGCATCGACTAAGGCCCCTAAGCGTACGCTAAGTGGGAAAGGATGTGGAGTCGCAGAGACAACCAGGAGGTTGGCTTAGAAGCAGCCACCCTTGAAAGAGTGCGTAATAGCTCACTGGTCAAGTGATTCCGCGCCGACAATGTAGCGGGGCTCAAGCGTACCGCCGAAGTCGTGTCATTGCAGCAATAGGGCCAACGCCCGCTGTGATGGGTAGGGGAGCGTCGTGTGCCGGGTGAAGCAGCCGCGGAAGCGAGTTGTGGACGGTTCACGAGTGAGAATGCAGGCATGAGTAGCGATACACACGTGAGAAACGTGTGCGCCGATTGACTAAGGGTTCCTGGGTCAAGCTGATCTGCCCAGGGTAAGTCGGGACCTAAGGCGAGGCCGACAGGCGTAGTCGATGGACAACCGGTTGATATTCCGGTACCCGCTTTGAAACGCCCAATACTGAATCAGGCGATGCTAAGTCCGTGAAGCCGGCCCGATCTCTTCGGAGTTGAGGGTAGTGGTGGAGCCGACGAACCAGACTTGTATTAGGTAAGTGATGGGGTGACGCAGGAAGGTAGTCCAGCCCGGGCGGTGGTTGTCCCGGGGTAAGGGTGTAGGCCGTGCGGTAGGTAAATCCGTCGCACATAAGGCTGAGACCTGATGCCGAGCCGATTGTGGTGAAGTGGATGATCCTATGCTGTCGAGAAAAGCCTCTAGCGAGTTTCATGGCGGCCCGTACCCTAAACCGACTCAGGTGGTCAGGTAGAGAATACCGAGGCGTTCGGGTGAACTATGGTTAAGGAACTCGGCAAAATGCCCCCGTAACTTCGGGAGAAGGGGGGCCATCACTGGTGAGGAGACTTGCTCTCCGAGCTGGGGGTGGCCGCAGAGACCAGCGAGAAGCGACTGTTTACTAAAAACACAGGTCCGTGCGAAGCCGTAAGGCGATGTATACGGACTGACGCCTGCCCGGTGCTGGAACGTTAAGGGGACCGGTTAGCTGACTTTCGGGTGGGCGAAGCTGAGAACTTAAGCGCCAGTAAACGGCGGTGGTAACTATAACCATCCTAAGGTAGCGAAATTCCTTGTCGGGTAAGTTCCGACCTGCACGAATGGCGTAACGACTTCTCGACTGTCTCAACCATAGGCCCGGTGAAATTGCACTACGAGTAAAGATGCTCGTTTCGCGCAGCAGGACGGAAAGACCCCGGGACCTTTACTATAGTTTGATATTGGTGTTCGGTTCGGCTTGTGTAGGATAGGTGGGAGACTTTGAAGCGGCCACGCCAGTGGTTGTGGAGTCGTCGTTGAAATACCACTCTGGTCGTGCTGGATGTCTAACCTGGGTCCGTGATCCGGATCAGGGACAGTGTCTGATGGGTAGTTTAACTGGGGCGGTTGCCTCCTAAAGGGTAACGGAGGCGCCCAAAGGTTCCCTCAGCCTGGTTGGCAATCAGGTGTTGAGTGTAAGTGCACAAGGGAGCTTGACTGTGAGACCGACGGGTCGAGCAGGGACGAAAGTCGGGACTAGTGATCCGGCGGTGGCTTGTGGAAGCGCCGTCGCTCAACGGATAAAAGGTACCCCGGGGATAACAGGCTGATCTTCCCCAAGAGTCCATATCGACGGGATGGTTTGGCACCTCGATGTCGGCTCGTCGCATCCTGGGGCTGGAGTCGGTCCCAAGGGTTGGGCTGTTCGCCCATTAAAGCGGTACGCGAGCTGGGTTTAGAACGTCGTGAGACAGTTCGGTCCCTATCTACCGT
>NZ_JBMOSL010000026.1:3022-3378 GCF_049315965.1 Brevundimonas sp. NPDC058933 | reverse complement strand
GCATACGCAGCAGGTGGTGCAACTGGCAGTGTTCGGGGCGTTTGCGTTCATGGTGGTACTCCTCCAGATTGGTAGCGAAGCTCAAAGCTGCCCACTCTCGGCTGGCTGGGAAGCGGTCATGATCTTCCCTTGAAGGCCCGCAGCAGCCGCGTCACAGACAGGACAAACAAGCCGGTCAGCGTGAGGGCTGCAATACCCCAGTGCTCCCCGATGAACGCGCCGGCCGTCGTGCCGGCTAGCACAATGGCGAGAATCGGCAAATGGCAGGGACAGGTGAGCACGGCCAGCGCGCCCCACAAGTAGCCGGTGATCGGTTTGTGCGTCTCAGACGGCAAGTGCTCTGGGCTGTTCATGGC
>NZ_JBMOSL010000026.1:2424-3012 GCF_049315965.1 Brevundimonas sp. NPDC058933 | reverse complement strand
TCGACGCTGGCCAGGGCCTCGCGCCGACGCTCGACGAGTTGCCGCAACACGGCAAGCTGCGCAGACGCACCGTCACCGTCCGCAGCATCCAGCGCCCGGCACAGCCGCGCCAGTGCGTCCAGGCCGATACCCGCTTCGAAGGCAGCCCGTACAAAGCGCAGCCGTTGCAACGCGGTGTCATCGAACAAGCCGTAGCCGCCCGTGGTGCACGCGACCGGCCGTAGCAATCCGCGCAGCAGGTAGTCGCGCACGATATGCACGCTCACCCCGGCATCAAGGGCCAGCCGGGACACTGTGTAGGCGCTCATTGAACACCTCCTTTTCCTCATCCGGCGCAGCACGAAAGCTGCTTCACGTCCTTGCTGAAGGTCTGCGCCGCGAGCTTCAGCCCTTCGACCATGGTCAGGTAGGGGAACAATTGGTCGGTCAGTTCCTGCACGGTCATACGGTTGCGAATGGCGAGCACCGCCGTCTGGATCAGTTCACCCGCTTCCGGGGCCACCGCTTGCACGCCGATGAGCCGTCCGCTACCTTCCTCGATGACCAGCTTGATGAAGCCGCGTGTGTCGAAGTTGGCAAGCGCACGCG
>NZ_JBMOSL010000026.1:0-2414 GCF_049315965.1 Brevundimonas sp. NPDC058933 | reverse complement strand
CTGTCGGTCTCGATCCCGTCGTGATGTGCTTCCGCCTCGCTGTAGCCCACGGTGGCGACCTGCGGGTCGGTGAACACCACGGCCGGCATTGCGGTCAGGTCCAGGGCCGCATCGCCGCCAGTCATGTTGATCGCAGCACGGGTGCCGGCCGCTGCCGCCACATAGACGAACTGAGGCTGGTCGGTGCAGTCGCCAGCCGCATAAATGTGTGGCGTACTGGTGCGCATGCCCTTGTCGATGACGATGGCCCCCTGCGCATTGGCAGCGACTCCCGCCGCTTCCAATGCCAGGCTGCGCGTGTTCGGTGCCCTGCCAGTGGCGACCAGCAGCTGGTCGGCGCGTATTTCACCGTACCCGGTTGTCAGCACGAATTCGCCGTCCACATGCGCGACCTGGCTGGCTTGCGTGTGTTCCAATACCTTGATCCCTTCGGCACGGAACGCGGCTGTAACGGCCTCGCCGATGGCCGGGTCGTCGCGGAAGAACAGCGTGTTGCGAGCTAGGATCGTGACCTGGCTGCCCAGCCGGGCGAAGGCTTGCGCCAGTTCCAGCGCGACCACCGACGAGCCGATCACGGCTAGGCGTTCGGGAAGGGTGTCGCTGACCAGGGCCTCGGTCGAAGTCCAGTAGGGTGACTCTTTCAGGCCCGGAATCGGCGGCACGGCCGGGCTGGCACCCGTGGCGACTAAGCAGCGGTCGAAAGCTACCACGCGCTCGCCACCATCGTTTAAACGGACGACCAGGCTCTGCTCATCCTTGAAACGCGCCTCACCATGTACAACGGTGATGGCCGGGTTGCCGTCCAGAATGCCTTCGTACTTGGCATGGCGCAGTTCTTCGACGCGCGCCTGCTGCTGGGCCAGTAGTTTGCTGCGGTCAATCGCAGGCACAGTCGCCGCGATACCGCCGTCGAACGGACTTTCCCGACGTAAATGGGCGATGTGGGCGGCGCGAATCATGATCTTGGACGGCACGCAGCCGACGTTGACGCAGGTGCCGCCGATGGTGCCGCGCTCGATCAGCGAGACGTGCGCGCCTTGCTCGACGGCCTTCAGTGCTGCCGCCATTGCCGCGCCACCGCTACCAATGACGACGACCTGCAACGGGCGTTCGTTGCCACTGGGCTTATCAGCGGCCCCTATCCAGCCGCGCATCTTGTCGAGCAGGCCGGCGCGGTTGTCCGTCGGTGGCGCATCGGCAAGCGTTGCCTCGTAGCCCAGTCCGGCCACGGCGGTAGTCAGCGCATCCGATGACGTGCCCGCCTCAATGGCGAGTTGCGCTGTGCCCTTCGGATAGGACACCAGCGCCGATTGCACGCCGGGCACTTTCTCCAAGGCTTCCTTGACGTGAGCCGCGCACGAGTCGCAGGTCATCCCGGTGATTTTCAGGGTGGTCATGTATTTTTCCTTTTCTGTGGTGGCTACGGCTGTTGCCGTCAGCCACGTTGTTCTGGCAATTCACAGCTGTCCGGCCCGCAGCGGCGATGTGCTGGCGAGATGAAATCCCAGACCGACACCCCAACCATCAAGGCCAGGCCGACATAGAGCAGTCCACCGCTCTGCCAGCCGTAAGCCCGCATTAAAAACACCGCTGCCAGCACCAAGATCGGGCCTATCGTGCCGAGCGCCGTGCGTCGCCACTGTCGATGATTGAGCCAAGCGATAGCATTGGCGAGTAACGCGATGCCGGCGAACATCGGCAGCAGGATGCCAATGAATAGCCCCTCGTACTGGCTCAAGAAGCCCAGTCCGATGGCCGCGCCAAAGCTGGCGATGGCAGGAAAACAGGCGGCGCAGCCCATCGCGGAAACGACGCTGCCGAGCGCGCCGGTTTTGCCAGCGATGCGCGTGATGAGTCCCATGTGTCGCTCCCGAGTTCGGTTAACGGATCAGCGTTTGAGGCTGGACGGATAGCCCGCGTCCTCGGTCGCCTTGGTCAACTTCTGGACGTTGGTCTTGGCATCGTCGAAGGTGACGACGGCCTGGCGCTTGTCGAAACTTACGTCGGTCTTGCTCACACCCTCAACCTTGGAAAGCGCGTGCTTGACAGTGATCGGGCAAGAGGCGCAGGTCATGCCAGGCACGGACAGCGTGACGGTCTGAGTGGCGGCGAACACGGGGGCAACGAAAGCGGCGAGAGCGAGGGAGGCAAACAGCTTTTTCATGATGAACTCCTGATTAGTAGAAAAATGGCATGACGTAGGGAAAACCAAGCGCGACCAAGACCAACACGGCGACGAACCAGAAAATGAGCTTGTAGGTGGTGCGCACTTGCGGAATCGCGCACACCTCGCCCGGCTTGCAGGCTGCGGTCGGTCGGACGATGCGCCGCCAGGCAAAGAACAGTGCAACCAGCGCCGCGCCGATGAAGATCGGCCGATACGGCTCCAATACCGTCAGGTTGCCGATCCATGC
>NZ_JBMOSL010000025.1:2500-4969 GCF_049315965.1 Brevundimonas sp. NPDC058933 | reverse complement strand
TGCACGTTAGCCCGAATATAATGAGAAGACATCGTCGCGTTTTGTTATCGGCAAGTAGAACCGAATGAGTTTTGCTGAGAAACGATCAAGCCGATCGGATTATTAGTACCAGTAAGCTTCATGGGTCGCCCCACTTCCACACCTGGCCTATCAACGTGGTAGTCTTCCACGATCCTCAGCGAAGCCTTGTTTTGAGGTTAGTTTCCCGCTTAGATGCTTTCAGCGGTTATCTATTCCATACTTAGCTACCCTGCTGCGCGGCTGGCGCCACGACAGGTCCACCAGAGGTATGTCCATCCCGGTCCTCTCGTACTAGGGACAGATCCTCTCAAGCTTCGAACACCCACGGCAGATAGGGACCAAACTGTCTCACGACGTTCTGAACCCAGCTCACGTACCACTTTAAATGGCGAACAGCCATACCCTTGGGACCTGCTCCAGCCCCAGGATGTGATGAGCCGACATCGAGGTGCCAAACTTTGCCGTCGATATGGACTCTTGGGCAAAATCAGCCTGTTATCCCTAGAGTACCTTTTATCCGTTGAGCGATGGCCCTTCCACTCGGGACCACCGGATCACTATGGCCGACTTTCGTCTCTGCTCGACTTGTCAGTCTCGCAGTCAGGCGGGCTTATGCCATTGCACTCGACGACCGATTTCCGACCGGTCTGAGCCCACCATCGCGCGCCTCCGTTACACTTTAGGAGGCGACCGCCCCAGTCAAACTACCCACCACGCCATGTCCCGGGACCGGATAACGGTCCTCGGTTAGACGTCAACGACAGTAAGGGTGGTATTTCAAGGATGGCTCCACCAGAGCTGGCGCCCCGGTTTCATAGCCTCCCACCTATCCTACACATACGGTCGCTAACGCCAAGGCGAAGCTATAGTAAAGGTTCATAGGGTCTTTCCGTCTGACCGCGGGAACCCCGCATCTTCACGGGGAATTCAATTTCACTGAGCCTGTGCTGGAGACAGTGGGGAAGTCGTTACGCCATTCGTGCAGGTCGGAACTTACCCGACAAGGAATTTCGCTACCTTAGGACCGTTATAGTTACGGCCGCCGTTTACCTGGGCTTCAGTTCGGAGCTTTCACTCCTCCCTTTAACCTTCAGGCACCGGGCAGGCGTCAGACCCTATACGTCGCATTGCTGCTTCGCAGAGCCCTGTGTTTTTGCTAAACAGTCGCTACCCCCTGGCTTGTGCCACTCATTCCCAGTTGCCTGGGGTGAGTCACGCTTATTCCGAAGTTACGCGTGCAATTTGCCGAGTTCCTTCAGCACAGTTCTCTCAAGCGCCTTGGTATGCTCTACCTGACCACCTGTGTCGGTTTCGGGTACGGTCTCTGCTGGAGTTATTTCCAGGGACAACGCCCCTGCAAGGACAATCCAATAAGCCCTTACAAGTTATGCCATCCGTCACTTCCAGCTGGTGCAGGAATATTTACCTGCTTCCCATCGACTACGCTTTTCAGCCTCGCCTTAGGGGCCGACTAACCCTGCGCAGATTAGCTTTACGCAGGAACCCTTGGTCTTTCGGCGACAGTGTTTCTCACACTGTTTATCGTTACTCATGTCAGCATTCTCACTTCCGATACCTCCAGCCAACCTCACGGTTGACCTTCACAGGCTTACGGAACGCTCCGCTACCGCTTGCAGTAAACTGCAAACCCATATCTTCGGTGCATGGCTTTAGCCCCGTTACATTTTCCGCGCAGGATCGCTTGATCAGTGAGCTGTTACGCTTTCTTTAAAGGATGGCTGCTTCTAAGCCAACCTCCTGATTGTCAAAGCAATCCCACATCGTTTCCCACTTAGCCATGACTTGGGGACCTTAGATGATGGTTAGGGTTGTTTCCCTTTTCACGACGGACGTTAGCACCCGCCGTGTGTCTGCCCGATAGTTCTCTTGGGTATTCGGAGTTTGGTTAGTATTGGTACCGCTCGCGCAGCCCGCAACCATCCAGTGCTCTACCCCCCAAGGAATTCGTCGGACGCTCTACCTAAATAGATTTCGCGGAGAACCAGCTATGTCTAGGTTTGATTGGCCTTTCACCCCTATCCACAAGTCATCCCAGAATTTTTCAACATTCACGGGTTCGGTCCTCCAGTTAGTGTTACCTAACCTTCAACCTGCTCATGGATAGATCACCTAGTTTCGGGTCGTCATACGTCGAACTTAGCGCCCTATTCAGACTCGCTTTCGCTACGCCTACACCTAACGGCTTAAGCTTGCTCGACACATGAAGTCGCTGACCCATTATACAAAAGGTACGCCGTCACCCCGCTTGGGGGCTCCGACTGCTTGTAGGCTTCCGATTTCAGGATCTGTTTCACTCCCCTTGTCGGGGTGCTTTTCACCTTTCCCTCACGGTACTTGTTCACTATCGGTCGTAGAGGAGTACTTAGGCTTGGAGGGTGGTCCCCCCATGTTCAGACAGGATTTCACGTGTCCCGCCCTACTCGAGTC
>NZ_JBMOSL010000024.1:0-5137 GCF_049315965.1 Brevundimonas sp. NPDC058933 | reverse complement strand
CTTGTGTTTTAGGGTGCATACGCACCCTAAAACACAAGTTATTGCTGGGGGGGTGAGATTTTTTTGATATTATGAAATAAATTATGCGTTTTGAATAATTAAGCTTAAAATTGTACAAAATGGATAAATGTAATCAAAAGGATTAGAAAAACCAAAATCCTTCAGCTGAAAGGAGATACTGAACATGTCAGTTGTAGTAAAATTTCCTGAGCATATTGTAAAATTAGACAACGTAGGTAAAAAGAAAAATACATTCAACCTATTTGAAAAGCTATCTAATCGTTTAGGTGTAGATATCGACAAGGTTGTTTTTGATAAAGATGAAAATGAAAAAATCAAATTAGAACGGACCTTAAAAAAAGAAAGTATGAAAGAACGTTCTAAACATATTGAGTAAAAAAGGAACTTTTTTGAAAAATAAAAGGTTCCTTTTTTTTGTTGTTTTTTGTCCTTTAAAAAATGGTATAATCTTCTTACATTACTAAAATAGGGGTGAATTGATTGACCATATCCTTTGAGCGTGGAGAAGTTTTTGGAGTGGACTTTTCTGAAATTGTCTATGATTCTTCTAATCAAGACCATGTACGAGGTAGACCACTACCTCATACAGTTATTCAAGGTTATCATCAAGCAATTGTTTTAAGTGATTCTGATTCACACGATGGATCTAATCTGTCAACTAATCATGTCGTGGTTGTTCCAATTTCTTCAGCAAAAGCTGCTGTAGAGAAAGGGAATTTATTAGTAACTCACATTGACTTAGAACCTAAAAATAATACGTTTCTATCTCATAAGTGTTATGCGCTAGTACACCAACCAATCACTATACCTATTCATTGGTTACGTCAGAATAAGCGTAAAGGAAAAGTCTGTGATGAAGATATGGAAGTAATAAATTTATCCTTACTTCTATCTACAGGATGTTCAGAACACGTACAGGCTATGATCCAAGATGCTATCAATCAAACCATTAAAGAATATTCATTTAAACCAGGAGATTTAGTTTCTTCCGATGAATAATCTTTATCAACATGAGATACATAACACATAAAAAAGAATCCAAAAGGAGGACCTAAGGTACCTTCTTTTTATTTTCTTTATTTATAAAAATATTACCTAGTTAACATAATGCGTCTTATCTCAAGCAACCAACAAAACAAAAGACGGAATTCGGCCATATTCGGCCAAATTCCGTCTTTTTGGTGTGGGAAATAACTATAAAATAGAGCTTATAATTTATATCGGCGAACTTTCATTTTCTTTTAGTTACTTCTAATTGCTAGTTAGTTTAAAGTTTGACAAAAAACTTTCACAGTAAAAACCTTAACAGAGACAACTCCCTCAGTTGTCTCTGTTAAGGTACAAAAATATTGGAGGTATTACATGATCAATAATATGTTGGAGATAAAGAAAGTATGAACAGATGATTCCCTCGCTCTCTCTGTTAGGTATACATTACCGTTCTAACCCACTTTTTTGCCCTTTTAAGCGTTCTTTTTGCTTCTCATTAGGATTTACTCTTTGAGTTTGGTTTTGTGCCTGTTCTACGGCTTGTATGATGGCTGACAGGAAATCTGTGCTTACTCCAAAGCCAACTTGATGATTCCCTAATTGTAAATCTTCGATTTCTTTTATTATTTTATCCTTCCAGTGTGTGTTACTTAGAATGGTATCTCGATTATGCATGAAGTGGTCTTTATCTCGGTATCCTTCTTTTTTTAGATCTTCTTGGTACTTCCTCTGTAAGATCAAAAGGTGGTCATAGGCTTTCTTAGCTGTTTCAGAATGAAGAACCTGTCCCTTTAACAGGGGATTGTTTTCAATCTTTTGCAAACGTTGTTCAATCTCTACTAATTGGTCAATATAACTTTCTACTCTTTGAATTCGCTGAACGCCAGCTTGGAACTGTTGTAAAAAGTCCTCATGTTCCTTGATTTTTTGGGTCCGAGCATAGATAGTTGATTTAATGGTATCTATACCAACTATCTTTTTAGCCTTTGTATTAAGGTCATTTAGTTTGCAAGCAGTCTCAAACGATAAGAACTTTTCGGCATTTTGAAGTTCTGGATAATGAGAAACAACTTTCCATATCACTTGCTGCTTTAATATTTCCTCGGTTTGCTTTAGAATTCTTTTTTGCTCGATGAATTCCAGACCGTTTTCGTGAAACTTTTGATTAGCTAATCCTAATTGTTTACTTAATTGCTTTTTAGCAAATGGGATCTCTTCCATTTTAGATAAATTGGCTTCTTTTAAGCACTGAGCCAAATGTTCTTTTTGCTCTGGGATTTTAGTTTGTACTTGCGTAATCTTATTGCGTAAAATTTCTTTTTCCTTACGCTGAAATAGTCCCGTCTTATCCAGTTTTCCCTTTAATTCTTCTAAGGTTTTTTCATAATGAGAAAGTTGTTTTTCGGCTTGTTCCGCAATAGAAACTAAATAGTTCTGCCTCTTTAAAGATTCTATTGTTTGTTTTTGTTTATTTGTCCGCATTTCTACTTGTTTCACATATCTGACAATGCTTGTCAGCGTCGGTGTATCGCCAATAATCTGCTTAGCTATGCTAACTGTTTTTTGTTCTTCAGGAGTTAATTCTACAGCTTTCTTTTGTTCCTTCAGTTTTAACGATGCTTCACTTTGTTGCTTTTCTTGACGATACTTTTGTAAGTCGTAAACAATCGCATTATGTTTTTGGACTTCACGATTAATAGTACCTCGTTCTGTTTGTATGCCTTTTTTCTCCATATCAGAAGCAACGTGCCCCATGTGAACAGTAGGTAAGATTTCAAGTCCACGATCTGCATGGGATTTATGCGTAATACGCTCGTTGATTTGAGCTTGCTCTAATGCTTTGTTTGCATACGCTGACCACTGCTCTCTCCACTGCTCCAGCAATTCTTTTTTATTCCAATCACGATTTTTTGTAGTGAAGCCTTCTTCTGAAACTTCTCGTGTTGTCAGCATAACGTGAGCGTGAGGATTATTAGCGTCATCTCGATGGATAGCAATATCAGCAACCATCCCTTTATCTACAAATTGATCCTGGATGTAATCTTTGATTAATTCTGTTTGTTGTTGATTGGAAAGCTCTCTAGGTAGTGCTACATTGATTTCTCTGGCTAATTGAGAGTTCTTCCTTTTCTCGGAATATTCCACTTCATTCCAAAGAATCTCACGATTCTGAACCCATATCGGAGAATTTTCAGGGGCGAGAATATGGTTTTCTGGTTGCACTTCTCTTTTGTAAAACTTACTTTCGTTTGTTTGCTCATCGACTAAACGTTGACCAGAACGATAGGCAGCGGACGCAATTGCAGATTGCCCTTTTCCTCTGGAAATCATTTGAACAGAGAAATGATAGATCGCCATATGCTTGGACCTCCTTTTCTAATTTAAAATGAATAACAAACTCCATAGTGGAACAAAATATTAAAGCCAAGGGTTTGAATTTCATGTATCGCACCAAAAAGGAGTAGTGTTATCTACTCCTTTTTATTTTAAAGAATGCATTCGGAATAAATTTATAAATACTCGTTGGACAATTGCTGACTATTGCCAACAAGTATTTATAAATTTATTCCGTTTTTTTGTATCCGCCATAATTGCGGATACTCATTTGCTCATTAGCAAATGAAGGATTTTGATTTGGTATTCGCACTAAGCGAATATGCCCTATGTTTGCAATGCAAACCGCACACAAACAAAGTTTGTATAAGTGCGCCCTTCTTCACTTCGTTCATTGGGGTTATTGTACCACATGCGAAGTGAAGATACCATTCTGTAATTCTAGTGCTACAGATACACTTTGGTTATAATAGAGGAAACAAAGTGTATGGGGAGTGAGAGCTATGGCTCGAAAGACAGAAGAAGAGAGATTGCTAGATATGGATGAAAAGATTAAAAAGATGCAAGCCGAGAAACAAAGGCTTGCGAATCAATTGAAGGAAAAAGAGCGTAAAGCTAGAACAAAAAGACTCATTCAAATTGGGGCATTAATGGAGAAACATTTAAAGATAGAAGGGGAAGAAGAACCAATTAAGCTGATCGCTTCTTTCCAAAAGGCCATCTTGGAAAGAAAAGAACAAATTCAAACAATGGATATACATTTAGCTAGAGAAATATTAGAAATTGAAAATAAAAAGTAACTCTCTTAAAGGTAAAGGAGCATTAGAATGGACAACAATACCATAGCAGCTTTTCATGTAGTACATCACAAAAACAAGGTTTTAAAACTATATACCAATCAATTATATCATTGGCATATACCGAAAAAATTAAGACCTAAACAAATCCAAGCTGGAGATATTGTTTTAATCGAAACTAAAAAAGGACATTCTCATGTATTAGTAATGAATGTTTTTAGAGAAGAGCTAGAGGAAACCAATAAGACGTACAAAAGGGTTTGCAAAATAATTGAACGAAAACCAAAGAAAGACTAATGTAACTAATAATATAGTTATTTTTTAAAGATTTTTAAACCTTTTTACTTATTTATAGGAGCTTGAAACCCTTGGGGCTGTAAGTCTCAAGGGTTTCAAAAGTGAGTTTTGGTGCACTTTAAGTGAGTTTTGCAAAATCACTTGTTTATTAACTCACTTTTTTAAATATAATAGTTATATCAATTGATATGAAAGGAATAAAAGAATGGCAAGGAGATTAGAAAGATTATCTGATAGAGTACCTAGAATGAAAGAAATGGAAACACGCAATTTCCCAGTTGTTAAATCTAATCATCTAATTCAAAAAACTCGTTTTGATTTAACATTGGTTGAACAAAAATTAATATTGCACGTAATCCAAATGATTGAGCCAAAAGATGATGATTTTAAGACATATCGTTTTTCAATTAAGGATTACTGTAAAATTTGCCAAATCAGTGATAGAAGTGGGAAAAACTATTCAATTATTAAAAGTTCCCTAAAAAAAATAAGTGACAAGAGTTTTTGGATGGAACGAGAAGATGGTTCGGAAGTGTTAATGAGATGGATCGACAAAGTAGTTATAGACCATAAGAAAGACATAATTGATATTAAATTAGATAAAGAATTAAAGCCTCATTTGTTGCAGCTGAAGCATTTTTTCACTAAATACAATTACTTATATGTAATGACTATGAAAAGCCAATACAGTATAAGGC
>NZ_JBMOSL010000023.1:0-6213 GCF_049315965.1 Brevundimonas sp. NPDC058933 | reverse complement strand
GTTTCTATACAAAGCAATTTTATCCAGCGAAGCAATTTTAGAAGATAAAGCAAAGCTCAGAGCCGAATGTCGCATAACGTAATTTTATGTTAAATAGCATATCCAAGACTGTGGCCTACGCAACTCAGTTGGTGCCACAGCTCAGCAACGTGAATCTGTAAAAATTATATTCACGTTGCTGAGTATCCTAATGAACATAATATACGTTATGCCGAAATCCGTGAGCTTTATAATTGTTCATCTGTAAAAATATCAGAAATGATAATAAAAATTGTAGCAATAGTAAGAGCAACACAGAAAGCCAATAAAAAATTCTCAAAAGTAAAATATTGAGTATATTTAAAATTAGGATCAGAAATAAAAACAGTCTCAAACATAAAAACACCCTGTTTTGATTTAAATTTAGTCAATCGTAACCCGCATGTTATAAGCCGCTAATTCGTCATTACAGCCTGTTTATGGTGTGATCCAATTTAATAAAAAGCTGTTTTAAATCATCAATTTGCTGTGAATAATCTAAATCAGATAACTGCATGTATTCTAAGTGTTTTTCTAGGCATTCACGCATAAAAATATAGTCTTCTTTGCGTAAAACACCTTTATTTCTACTGTATGCAATTGTGCTATATACATGTCTATTCATAAATTCTTAGAGGCATGTTATTTATGCCTGATCTTTAGAATACCAACTACGGTACTTATCTAAATAATTATTAAATTCAGTAATAAAAACATGAGACATATCTTCATCACTTAAAATCTTTTGCAAAACCTCAAGGTTGATTGAAACATTTAAATTCCCACTTAAATGTTGTTTGGCAACTCTTTGCGCTTCATCTGTAACTTGTTGAGATAACATCTTTTTCCCCTCAGTTCGCGCCATACGGACGCTCTGTTTTTATCGCTTAGAGTTTAAACGGGAGCTGTAATCAGGGAAAGAGGGTTTTAAAATTTTAATTGCCCGATTCACTCGTAGACACTCGTTCTGCTAATTTCTTTCGATATTTCTTAAAGCGCTTTAAACGCCAATATTTTTCTGTAAATTCAATAATTTGAATAGGAAATCTTGAAAAGAATAAACCTGTGCCAAAGCCTGTAAAAATAGCCCAATACAGTAAATGATTAATTAATTGCATTTCAGGTGTCATAGGGAATGCGCTCCAGTGATGTCTTTTTGTGGTTTTGTACCGTAAGGGATAGGCTCTGATTTAGGTTGTGGGTTTTGAGTAGAAAAATGTTCTTCTTGTTCTACTTGTTGTGTTGATGTGGAATCGGAAGATGATGATTTAGGGGGATTAAAATCATTATTTTGTTTTAAAGCAAAATAATCAAAAGGACGATAGCCCGAAAGGTATTTTTTACAATCTTCTTGTGAAATGCCTGTCATGTAGTTACCTTGCTGATCTATAGCCATTAAACGACCACTGGAGAGCTTAACCACTCCCGACATTCTAGGAAAATCAGTAGGCTGTACTTGTGGTTGATATTCAAATTCATAAGGCTTATTTGAGTTGTATGAAACAGTCTGAACACCTGTAGCAGTTAAAGAAGAACCATTTTTAGATAAATCATTGAACCACTTGACGCATTCAGGCTTTTCAACATTTACACCCTTTCGGCATTCAACGCTTAAATCTAGCGGGGCATTAGATGATTGAATATCTTCTTTATGATCTTTCTTAGATACTGCATTGTCACCAGTAGAATTATTTTCTTGAACAGTTCCATTTTTTTCCTCAAATCTTTTTGTATTGAAAGTATCTGTATTCATTAATGCAATTAAAACAAAAGCAATAACAGCTAGGAAAATGCCTAAAAAAACAAATAGCTGTTTAGGTAGCTTGAACTTAATAGATGAATGATCGGAAGCAGATTTATAAAGAGATTGATATTTATCACTGAAATTAAAACGATAAAAATCTAAATATTTTTTAAACTTTGCATTTCTGTTTGCGGTAGGTTCAGGATTAGAAAGCCATTTATCAAACTCAAAAACGTTTGTATAAGTAGGCTTTGAAGCAGGACGTTTAATAAAAAACATTCTATCAATGAGCTTGTGAATGCCTTTTTCAATACGCTGTGAATCTTGAGTAATTAGCCATAAATCTTTATTGGTATGACGGTGAATAGTTAAATCCTTAATCATCGGATCTTGAGAATATTGATTTCCCTTATACTCAAATTCACGACGCATTTGTACTTCATCATAAATAATAATTGAGCCGTCAGGAGTATCACGCCAATCGTCAGGAGCGGGATCAACTTCAGGAATCAAAAGTTCCTTAATATCTGAATAGATTTTTCTACGTTCTAAGCCCTGCTCTTCTAACTTGTCATTTTCTTTAATAATCTCCAATATTTTTGAGATCATAAACTGAGTTTTGCCTGAACCAGGTGTACCAACAATTAAATTAATCATATTAAAATCCTCGCTTGTCTTGTTCGGTGACTGCGCGCCCTCGCACCTCACCGACAAGCTACGTATTTTTTAAGCTTTCTTAAATCCGATAGATGCACTGTTTAATGCAACACGCACAGCAATAGCACTAAAAACCATTGATAAGGCTTGATCAGCACCCGACAAGCCGAACAAATACATTACATTGCCGAGCTGCCCCCAATACTGATAAACAACACTTATTGATTGATCGAAGATGAATTGAGTTGTGCCATAAGTGAAAGCAGTTATTCCCATGCCTGAAATTACTTTTTGCCCGGCACTGGAAAGAACAACGTCTGAAATTTTTGTAAGAATGCTAGATAAACTCATGCTTGATCTTCCTCTTTAGTTCGCACACCCGCCACGATATAAACAGATGCAACAGCACCGACTAAGAGAACGGCAGGTTTAAAGAAGTTAAGAGCATCGCAAACAGGTTGATATGGCATATCAAGAGTGACTGAATTACCCATGACAGAAAAAGAAACTGAATCTTGAGGACATGTGCCAGTAGCAGATAAATTTACTTTATCGGCATTTATATCTAGATCAGGAATATCTAAAGGATTTTCTTTTTCGGGTAGGTCACTATCATCCTTAGTCCAATCAAACCATTCTTCAACTTTTTCCCAAAATGTTAATTCTGTTTTTCTGTGATTATCTGTCTTTTTTGAATCCTGTTTATATGTTACATACCATTCACAAACTGTAGCAGCCCAAGAACAGAATTTTGGTAATTCAAATTCATAACCCTCTGACGGTGCTTCAGGATCATAAACATCTGGGACAGTATCTCCGTCAGTATCTGTATTGGGTTTATTTTTAATATCAATATTTGGATCTGTACGAGGCTCAGGTACAGCATTATCCAATGCATCGTCAGAAGCTTTTGGAGCTTCACCGCCTGCGGGATTATTCGGATGATAAATATCAGGTAAAACAGATGGAGCTACAGGGGAGTTATTAACAGCGGCCCCAACTTCGGGTTCAGGAACTTCCTCATTCTTAAAGTCAGGATTGTAATCAGGGTTTGTTATATATGTATAAGTAACAACCTGTAATAAATGTGACTTATCAGAGTTTTTATAAATTTGAATATATTTATTAGCTTTATTTAAAGTAAATGATTTACCACCCAATTTAGGAGCAAGAAGTTGAGCTAGTACTTCAGGACTAGAAACACACATAGATAAAGCGGAATAACAATTTGTTATCGTCGGATTTGAACCTGAATCTTCCTCAACTTTACGAACAATTTTACCTTGATCAATGATCCATCCGACGCCCTCAAGAATGCCATAGATCGCAGCGCCCGCTACACCCATACGGACCATATTTGCAACAGTTGAACCTGTACGAGCAGCGGTAACACCGACATTAGCCTTATATGTATAGTCATTACGTGCAAATGCATTTGGGCGTGAAGCTTGATAGGATAGATTTTTTCCTACGTTGTCGTAAACTACCTCTTCAATAGTCCATTTTTCAGCAGCACCAGCATATGCATTATTTAACAAGTAAATTGGAGAAAGAATAATTGCAATTGAAAGATATATTCTTAAAACAAGTTTTAATTGTTTTGTTAAAACATTTTTATACCAATAAAAACCATCATTAAAAGCCATATATACGCCCCTATATATTCCATTTCTCACACCTCAAAAAAAGAAAAGGGATTGCAACCACTGGAGAAGCAACCCCTATTTTTAAAACATTTGTTCTTAGAATGCTGAACGAATGTATTTAAAAACTTTGATACCCAAAGGGATTAAGATTGCTACAGCAGCAACAGCAGCGCCCGCAGTAGCAGCCCCCGTCAATTCAGCAGTAATATCAGCAGTATCGACAGCAGCATTAGCACCCGCAGTCATTGCAACAGCACCCACAACAACAGCACCTTGTTTTAAACGTGTTGCAAGGTCACGGTTTTGTTTTTGATTTTCCATTATGGAAGCTCCTAGTTTTTTTCGAAGATTTGCACCCGTATGACTTTAATTCCCCAAACGGTTGCAAGAGTGAGCCAAAAAGCTAAACCGATTGCAGTTGCTTCGGAATAACTTAAAGGCGGTAACAAGGTCGGGAATTCGACCCATAGATCGCATTGGTTTGTAACCTCGTTGACGATTTCACAGACCTTTGCCATTTCTTAAAATCCTTAAGCCTTAGGGGCTGTTTTTTCAGGGACTAGATCAACCAAGATGGTTTTTGAATCTTTGCCGTTAGATACGCTTTTCATCGTTGCTTTTGCCTTAAATGGGTATTCAAGACCTTTGATACGTTCAAAGTTGAACGATGTACCCCACGTGTAATCCGTAGAAACAAAGCCAGCGAAGTTTTCACCTTCCTGTAATTCAGCTTGTGCAAAAATTTTTGTTGAATCGAACGGTCGGCCGTTGTATTCACCCTTAGACGCTTTAGCACCCAGTACTACGATTATTGTTTCAAATTGCATGGACAAATTCCTTATAAGCAGACATGTTCACCAGTGGTTTACCGACAAAAAGCGGCATCTCCTCCAATGATGTTGGTTTAGTTTCAAAGTGTTGATTTAAACGAATTGACTGCATGACAGCAGCATGTGAAAACTTGAGACGTTTTGGGACTTCATCTTTATCAGATGAAATCATGTTAATTAATTCTTGAGGTTCGACCACTTTGGCAAATTGACGGATATATTTTCCGAATTGCACTTTAAGAACATCGATTGCTTTATCCCAACTGATTTCAGACTGTTTTTTAACAACTTTTGTCTTTTCAGGGGTGCAAAAATCTTTTTCTAGTTGCTTGGCAAGCCACTCAAAGCAAGGGTAAGCACCTAGAAAGTACTGAGACGGTGAGAGCAAAATATCAAGCGGGATATAGCGGTCTTTAGACTTAAATTCGACTTCAGCACGTACCCAAGGGCTTAAAGGACTACCCTCCTTTTTTCCACGTTCATAAAAACGTGCATATTTTCCACTGGTGCGATCACCGACAGCAAAGGTACGGCCTTTACCGTTTGGACGTTTCCAAGGGCCAATCTTTTCAATTTTAGGTTGACGGCCGCCACACCAAAATCCGCCTACATCATCCCATTCATCAGCCTGATCTACAGTGATGTATTGCCCCTCAAAGTCATCATAGGCAAGGTCTACACGAGTTAATTTAGGTTCACGTGGGCCAGTTTCTTTTAAGAAACCTGTTTGAGGATCATAAAATTTTTGGTAAGACGTAAGGTATTGATATAAGCGGACTTGCCAACCTTTACGAGCTAGAGCACACCCAGTGCCATTAATTTGAATTGAAATACGACGAGAGCTATGACCGTATAAAACCATTCCCATTTTGTCTTGTAATTCATATGCAAATTTGTAGTTATGCATACCGTTTTGACGTTTTTCACCAAGACCGAAGCCGAATATTTCATGCAAATGGTGATCTAAAAACGTTTCTATTCCATAGGTTAGCTCTGAATCAGCAGTCATAGGATCAAGTGAATAATATTCTTGGCCTAAAGTTGACTGACAAAATCCAAAAGTAATCCAATCGTGGGATGCAATCCCGTATTCATCACATGGTACAGAATGTAAAACTGGAACATTTCCTTTCTCCGTGAGAACCATTTTGCAATTGTCTAGGCGACGAGGAAAGGTGAATTCATCGTATTGGAGACGAGAGTCCAATGTCGTAACCCCCATATTATAAATGGGGGTAGAAAAATCAGTCAGGCGACTAGATTCTGCTGAGAAGAATTGTGCAGATTTAGGGCTTTCCACCGTGTTTTTACGGGTTTG
>NZ_JBMOSL010000022.1:0-6532 GCF_049315965.1 Brevundimonas sp. NPDC058933 | reverse complement strand
TGCCCATTTAATTTTTTTTGTGGGGTTCTTATCTTTTGTGTGTTTTTAGCCAGCTCGCCTGGGGGGGGGGTGTGGCTGCCCTGGCGTTTGGTTGGTGGAGGGGGCGGAAACGGCGGTGCGTGTGGCATGCCCCCTCCACCGCTTCGCGGTCCCCCTCCCCCATACGCTTCGCTATGGGGGAGGATTGTTGACTTAGACCGGGCGGCCCGTCGCGAGGGCGCCGTAGAGTTCCGGGCGACGATCGCGGAAGAAGCCCCAGGCGGCGCGATACTTGTCGAGGAAGTCGAGGTCGAAGGTGTGGACCAGCACGCCCTCCTCGCCCGTCAGGCTTTCGACCAGATCACCGCGATGGTTGGCGATGAAGGAGTGGCCGTAGAAGGTCTGGCCCGCCTCGGTCAGGGTCTCATGGCCGATGCGGTTGGCGGCGACGACCGGCACCACATTGGACACGGCGTGGCCCTGCATCGCACGCTGCCACGGCAGAGCCGTATCCAGTTCGGCGTCGTGCGGTTCCGAGCCGATGGCGGTCGGGTACATCAGGATGTCTGCGCCCTGCAGCGCCATGGCGCGGGCGCTCTCCGGATACCACTGGTCCCAGCAGATGCCGACGCCGATGCGGCCGAAGCGGGTGCTCCAGACCTTGAAGCCGGTGTCGCCGGGGCGGAAGTAGTACTTTTCCTGATAGCCGGGGCCGTCGGGGATATGGCTCTTGCGATAGACGCCCAGGGCCTCGCCGTCGGCGTCCAGCATGACCATCGAGTTGAAGTAGTGCGGCCCTTCCTTCTCGAAGATCGAGACGGGGATGACGACGCCCAGTTCCCTGGCCACCGGCTGCAGTTGGACCACGGCCGGATGCTCGCGCCACGGATAGGCCGAGGCGAACCAGTGCTCCTCCTGCGTCACGCAGAAATAGGGCCCCTGGAACAGTTCCGACGGCAGGATGACCTGCGCGCCCTGGGCCGCCGCCTGGCGGATCAGCCCGATGGTCTTGTCGATATTGGCCTGCATGTCCTCGCCGTACGAGGTCTGCAGGGCGGCGACCGAGACGGTGCGGGCCATTATGCGGGCTCCTGTTGGCTAATGCAGTGGAAG
Organism: Brevundimonas sp. NPDC058933; assembly: GCF_049315965.1. NCBI lineage: Bacteria > Pseudomonadati > Pseudomonadota > Alphaproteobacteria > Caulobacterales > Caulobacteraceae > Brevundimonas > Brevundimonas sp. NPDC058933. Next base: position 5,440 of record NZ_JBMOSL010000022.1, on the reverse strand, counting down.
GATCCGCCGCCGGTCAGGACGGCGTTCGACGGCGACAGGACAATCTCGCGGTCGGGGAAGACCGTGGCCAGGGCCTCGCCCGCCAGACGGGCCGCGACATCATCACCATAGGTCGGGACCACAATGGCGCCGTTGGCGATCAGGAAGTTCATGTGGCTGGCCGGGATCGGACGTTCGTCGGCGTCCAGCACCAGACCGGGCGACGGGACGCGCAGGACCTTGAGCTTGCGGCCCATGGCGTCGGTCGTTTCCGACAGCAGACGGGCGGTCTCGTCATAGACCTCGGCGTTGGGGTCCTTGCGGCCAAAGGCGATGGGACAGGCCACCACGCCCGGCGCAACAAAGCGGGCCAGGTTGTCGACGTGGCCGTCGGTGTGGTCGTTCAGCAGGCCGTCGCCCAGCCAGACCACGACCTTGGCGCCCACGGCCTCGGCCAGGGCCGCCTCGGCGGCCTCAGCGGTCCAGCCGGGGTTGCGGTTCTTGTTCAGCAAGCATTGGCGGGTGGTCAGGACCGTGCCCTCGCCGTCGTGGTCCAGGGCGCCGCCTTCGAGGATGAAGTCGTGACGCGTCACCGGAACGCCGGAAAACTCCGCGATCTGATCAGCCACCTCGTCGTCGTGCGGATAGTCGTACTTGCCGCCCCAGCCGTTGAAGCTGAAGGCGTTGGCCACGGCCGAGCCCTTGCTGAAGATCGGGCCGGTGTCGCGCAGCCATATGTCGCCGAAACGACCGGCCACGACCTCGACCCCGTCCACGCCGTCCAGACGCGCACGCGCGTTGGCCAGAGACTCGTCATTGCCGACCATCAGCTTGACCTGCTCGCGGCCGGGACCGGCAAGCGCCCGGACCAGGGCCTCGACCTCGTCTTGGGCCTTGGCGAAGTCCTCGCCCCACAGCTCGGCATGGCTGGGCCAGCCGACCCACATCGCACGGTGCGGCGACCATTCGGCGGGGATGGGATGGGTCATGAGCGAAGTCGATCCGAATGGGAGAAAGGCAGACCGCGCCAAATAGGGCCTGACGCCCCCCGGTTCAATGTTTGCGGGCATGGGCCGGCAGCTACAGCCCCCGAAACGGGCCTCAAGCAGCGTGAAGCGCGAGAGGCCCAAAAAAGAAAGGGCGGCCCGTTTCCGGACCGCCCTTCCCTGTCGGTGTCGAAGCTAGAGCTTAGAAGCTGTAGCGGATCGAGGCCATGACGGTGCGCGGAGCGCCGACGCCCGCGAACGGACGGCTGTAGCCCAGTTGGCCCGGGGTCGCCGAAGCGCGGGTGCCCAGGGTCGAGTAGTACTGCTCGTCAAGCAGGTTGATGACGTTCACCTGCAGGTAGGTGCCTTCCAGACCCAGGGTCGAGAAGTCGAAGCGGGCGTCCAGATCGACGACGGTAAAGGCGTCAACCTTCAGATCGTTGACGTCGGTGACCCAACGCTCACCCGTGTACTTGCCCTGGACGCCTGCCGAGAAGACGTCGTTGAACTTGTACGAGGCGCGCAGCGAGAACATTTGTTCCGGCGTTTCAACCTGCTTCTTGCCCTTGGTCTGCAGTTGGGCGCCGGCTGCGTTGTAAACGTAGTCGTCCTGCAGTTCGCTATCGAGCAGCGAAACCGTACCGTAGAGGTTCAGGTTCTCGGTCGGCTGCCAGCCCAGCGAGGCTTCGAAGCCGATGCTTTCCACCGAACCGACGTTGCGGTCGACGAACTGACCCAGGTCTTCGTCGAAGGTCGAGACGATGCGGTTGTCGAACTGGTTCTGGAACACCGAGGCCTGAGCCACGATGGTCGAGGTGGTGTAGCGGTAGCCCAGGTCGATGTTCTTCGAGGTTTCAGGCTGGACCGTCGGGTTGCCGATCGAGCCGTCGGCGAAGCGCGTGACGGCGTAGAGGCTGTCGGTACGCGGAGCCGACAGGGACTCGCTGTAGCTGCCGAAGACCGAGTGGCCTTCGCCGAAGCGGTAGGTGGCGCCGACGTTGGGCAGGATGTCGTCGAACTTCACTTCACGCTCGTACGGCGCGATATACTGCGTCGTGCCGCGGCCGGCGAAGGTCACATTGCCGTTGGCCAGGGTCGCGTTCGGCGTTTCCGAGGTGCAGAGCACGTTGGACGAGGCGTTCTGGGTGTAGCAGTTCTGGTTCAGCTCGCGCTTGAAGAAGGGCGCGCGCACGCCCAGCGTCACCGTCAGGGCTTCCTGCAGGAAGCGGCCGCGGTACTCGAGCGAGAACTGGTTCAGCGAAGCGATCGACAGACGGTCGCGCGACTGAAGGTCGTAGCCGTCCAGGTTGATGACGCGGTTGTCTTCCTCGTTACGGCCGCCGAACTCGTCGACGAAGCTCGGGCTCGACGGGTTCGAGAAATCGACGAAGCCATAGTTGCCGGTCTGACGGTGACGACCCCAGTCCAGCGCATAGGCGGCGCGCAGGCGATGGTTCTCGTTCATCTCCCAGATCAGCGAGCTGTTCAGGCCGTAACGGTGCGTATTGGTGTTGGACGGCGTCATGACACGCACGCGGTCCAGGAGGTCGCCGTCGCCGTTCAGGTCGACGCCGCCCGTGGTCTTGGTGCCACGCAGCAGCAACCAGCTCAGATCGCTGCTGCCAGCACGAGCGACTTCCGATTCGGCCATCACAGCTTGCTGGGTGCCGCCGTTGGCCAGGGTGTACTGGAACGAGGGGTCGACCGTCAGGGTCAGGCCCTCACGCAGGGTGAACCGCGAGTTGCCCCGGATGTTGCCCGTGTTCGACGGGTTGATGCGCAGGCCCCAGTAGTTGGTGCCGTTGGTGTCGTAGTCGGCCACGCCGCCGCGGACGGTCGGGGCCGTGTAGGTGCGGTCGAAATCGACGCCCCAGCCGAAGGGATTGGCCGGATCGTTGACCTGGTCGATGCAGACCTGGGTCTGGGCGACGTCGCAGAAGCCCGTGGCGGTGCCGAGGTTCGGACCGTTGTAGTTGTTGTTGCGGTTCTCGTTGTAGTGACCGGCCAGGGCGATGAAGTCGCCGTTGTCGCCCAGGGGCTGCCAGATGCGGGCGTTGTACTGGACCTTCTCCAGCTCGCCGATGCCCTTGAACTTGTCATAGTTCTGGTAAGAGGCGGCGAACCAAGCCGAGGTGCCCCAGGGGCCGAACTCGCCCGTGTTGAACAGGCCCATCATGCGGCGATAGTTGAAGTCGCCCAGCGAACCCTGAACCCAACCGCCCATGTCCGTGGTGGGACGCAGCGTCACGTAGTTGATGGTGCCGCCGGTGGCCGAGGCCGTCGGGCTGTCGACGTCGGTCGAGCCGGTGTTGACCGAGGCGCGCTCGATCAGTTCCGGATCCATCTGCTGGTTGGTGTAGGACGAATAGTTGCCGGTGTCGTTCAGCGGAATGCCGTCGAACGTCAGCGAGACGCGGGCGCCGTCGAAGCCACGCAGACGGATGTTGCCGCCCGACGAGCCGTAGGGGTCGGCGTTGGTGAAGCTGAGGCCCGGCGTCAGGTTCAGGGTCTGCAGGATGGTTTGACCAGCAGCCTGGGTGGCGATGAATTCTTGGTTGACGGTGTTACGGGTCTTGGCGACCGTCTCGGCGACAGCCAGACCGTCGAGGTTGCGCGGGCCGCGTTGGCCGGTCACGACGACGTCGCTGACTTCCGTGGCCTCGGTGCCGGTCGACTGGGCCGAAGCGGCGCCGGCCATAAGGAAGCCGCTCATCAGGGCGGTCGTCGCCCAGAACAGCTGTTTGCGGTTGGTCATCGGTCTGTATCCCCAGTGATGAAGGCGTTGCGCCATGCGCGGCAGGCTGTCGCGCCTGTCGAGATGGGCTGGGCCTTAAGGCCGCTGAGGGAAGGTTGGGCGACAGTCGTGTGACAGTGATATGACAAACCCCGGGGGTTGCCATATCGCCACACCCCTGTGGACGATTTTCGAACCGCTGAACGCGGGGGCTAGGCTGGACGTCTGGCGAAGGCGTCCGCCACAAGGCCCGCCGTGGGCCGCATGGCGCGCGGTTCGTGATAATTGCCGTTGATCTGACTGCGGGCGATCACATGCGCCCGGAAGGCTGTAAACAGCTTGGCGTCGGCGGCGACCGGCGCTCCCCAGAAGTCATCAAGCGGCTGCTGGTCCGTCAATCCGTCGAAATCGAAGAAGGCTTCGCCAAGCACCTTGACCGGCGTGCGGAAGCCCAGGGCCGACAAGGCCGCGCTGGAGTTGTTGACCACCATGCCCCTGGAGGCACGACACAACTGGGCCAGATTCCCGCCGTCGATGAAATCGACCCGGTCGTCCAGCCCCCGCTCTACCGCCAGACAACGCGTAATATGCTCCAGGTCGGAAAGTCCCGGATCGAGGGGATGGTTCTTGACGACCAGTCGGCAATCCTTGGGCGCGTTGCGAGCGAAACTGGCCATCACCTCGGCCAGGAAGGCGGTATTGTCGGCATAGGAGGAGTAACGCAGCAGCTGGGCGTCGCCCTCGCGCTGGAGGCAGGCGATGAAAAAGGGTCCCCGCCCGCGGATCACATCCGCATCGCAGGACTGTTTCGGACGCGTCGCCAATCCGAAATACCGTCGGATATGGCCAAAAAACTGGCGCCAGGGCGAGACTGTGTAGGGCTGCCGATATCGCGGGAAGGCCAGCACGCCCAGAGCCTGCACCGCGTGATAGAGGCTGATGTTGAAGACATGGTGCGGCAAGATCTTGCCTACCGGTCGCGTGACCGGAAGTTCGGGCCCCGGCACGGCGTATCCCGCCGCTGATCGCGGCAAGCCGCTGGAACCGTTGACGCCGTTTCTTTCCAGCGTGATCCAGTCGGGGCGGAAATATCCATTTTCCAGCACCCATACCTGGGCGCTGAGGGCGTCGATCTGCGACAGGACGCCCTGATTGTAGGGTCCACCCTCGCCGAAGACGACGATGTCCGTAAAGTCATGGGCCAGCTCGCGGACCTTGGCGGGCCATTGCTTCACATCATCGCGGAAGGTCAGGCCGCCCGGACGACGCCAGGTCACGAGGTCGCCAGCGTTGAAAATCATGCGGCCGACTTCGCCGCCGCGCTCGACAATGGCCTGGGCCAGCAGGCGCCCAAAGCCGCCAAAGGGAGCGGTGACGATCAGAAAGCGACGGCCACGCAAATCCGCCTGTACCAGCGGGAAGGCATTGGGCTGATCAGGATCAAATGGCGCGAGCAAACGCTGGGTGTCTTTCCAAGGAACGAGTCCTCTTCCTAGTGCCAACCCCTCGCCAATGACAAGACGCTTGAGCAAGACAAAAAGAACAACGTTGTGCAGAAAGAAGCCGCCGACTCAGACAAAAGCCGGCGGCCCGATACTTCGACATCGAAGGAGAGCCTGGAGCAGACCATGAGGCCTGCTCCAGGCTGAACCTTAGAAGTTGATGTCGATGGTGGCGCGACGGTTGAGCGGTTCACGCACGCCGTCTGCGGTGGGCTTGGCCAGGTTGGTTTCACCCTTGC
>NZ_JBMOSL010000021.1:0-11779 GCF_049315965.1 Brevundimonas sp. NPDC058933 | reverse complement strand
CGCCACCCGGTTCGACAGGCTGGCACGCCACTACCTCGCCTTCGTCCACATCGCCGCGTCAATGATCTGGATGCGGTGAATGTCGATTCGTCCTAGTGCTGATGGGTCATCACCAGAAAGCCGATCAGGATCAGGGCCACGCCCAGAATAGCGCCCTCATAGCGCGCCCACCGCTCCAGCCGCAGAATGGAGTAGCCGGCGCTGGCCAGAGCCGCCAACAGGGTCATGCCCAGCACGGTGCCGGCCGCAAAGCTCAGCGTCAGCAGGGACAGGGCCATGACCCCTTCCGTCGCCGACGACAGATAGATGGGCAGCAGCACCTCGCCCGGCGTCACCGCCATCATCAGCACCAGCCCCCAGAAGGCGGCGCGGTCCGACACGGCGGGCTCAGGGAGATCGACCTCGGGACCTGTCGCCGTGATCGGCTTCTGCAAGGAGGCCCGCGCCAGATAGAAGGCGCCCAGGAGGAAGAGCAGAGCCGCCGACAGATGCGGCAGCAGGCCGCCGATCCAGGCGTTCAGCGCCAGACCCGCCGCCACGATCAACGACCCCACCAGAGCCGTGGATGCAATGTGGGCCAGGCCGGCCGTGACCACGACCGTCATGACCCGCGCCAGGCTCCACCGCTGGGCTCGGCCCACCAGGACGAAGGGCAGCCAGTGGGTCGGCAGGGCGGCGTGCAGGAAGGCGGCGACGAATCCCCCGCCCAGCAGGGAGATCAGAACGGGCTGCTGGAGATCGGGCGGCGACATTCAGCGGCTTCTATACTGTTACTTTGTAACGGTCGAGAGGGGCGATCTAAGAATCCGGTGCGAATCTGCGCCCTCACGCGGGCGTTCTTCCTATTGCGAAAGGGCTGCAAATCAGGCCACATCATCCACGCAACGCCGCCTGTGCACGGGTTTTAGCCCCATAGGCCGCCCTTTCGCGTTGACTCTGGCTCGCCCTTCCGTATATGTCGCCGCTCTTCGCCCGCAGGGTTTCCTGACGGGCGCATTCTTTTTTGCGTTCACGCTGAGGCTTCCAAATGTACGCGGTGATCAAGACCGGCGGAAAGCAGTACCGGGTCCAACCGGGCGATGTGATTGTTGTCGAGAAACTCGACGGCGACGCTGGCGCTGCCGTCAATTTCGGTGAAGTCCTCATGCTGGGCGGCGACAAGGGTGTTACGGTCGGCGCTCCGCTGATCGACGGTGCGGCTGTCGCTGCAACCCTGGTCGAGACCCGCAAGGGCGAGAAGATCAAGATCTTCAAGAAGACCCGTCGTCAGGGCTATCGCCGCACGAACGGCCATCGTCAGATGGAAACCGTCCTGCGCATCACCGGCATCGAAGGCGCCGGCGAGAAAGCCAAGTGGGACGGCACGGTCGATCTGATGACCAAGGCTGAAATCAACGCTCGCGCCCGTGGCCTCGCCCCGCGCGTTGAAGCTGTCGAAGCCGAAGCCGAGGCCCCCAAGGCCAAGAAGGCTCCCGCCAAGAAAGCCGCCAAGGCTGAAGGCGCCGAAGCCTAAGACATTCACCGGCGCCCCGTTCGGCGCCTGCCAAGACGTTAAGGTCGCGCTCAAGTAGCCCCCAGGGGCGAGGGCGCACCCAAGGAAGAGGAGCAGCAAGATGGCTCACAAGAAATCCGGTGGTTCGTCGCGTAACGGTCGCGACTCCCATTCCAAGCGCCTTGGCGTGAAGAAGTACGGCGGCGAGAACGTTCTGGCCGGCAACATCCTCGTGCGTCAGCGCGGCACCACCTTCCACCCCGGTGAGAACGTCGGCCTTGGCCGCGACCACACCCTGTTCGCCACGGCGACCGGCGCTGTGAAATTCACCACCAAACGTGGCGGTCGTTGTTACGTGTCGATTCTCGCGGCCAACGACGACGCTCAGGCCATGGCCGCCGAGTAACGCGAACTGGACCAAATCCGGGATCGCGTTGCTCCAGAAGCCGCGATCCGGACCAGGGAAAATATTCCGCGGGGAGTCTGGATCACCAGGCTCCCCGTTTGCGTTTCCCCGCCTCGCTGACCGCCCGAGCCCTGATGAAAAGGTCGGCGGTCGCACCAGAGGGGCGTGACCCATGTGCGTGATTGAAACTTCTCCCGTCGTCGAAACCCGGCGCCTCATCCTGCGTGCGCCCGGCGCACAGGACGTCAGCCGCATCGCGGCCCTGGCCAACGACCGTGACATCGCACGCATGACCAAGCGGATGCCCCACCCCTTCCAGGCGGCCGACGCCGAGGACTTCTTCCTGCACGTCGCCGCCCAGGACCCGAGGCGCGCCAACACCTTCGTCATCGAGCATGAGGACTTGGGACCGGTCGGCGTCATCGGCCTGTTCGAGGGCGAAGATAATGTGCCCGAGACCGGCTACTGGATCGGCCGCGACTTCTGGGGCCGGGGTTTCGCCACCGAAGCCCTGGAAGGCGCGCTGGTCTGGGCCTCAAAGCGGTGGAAGCGCCGCGCCCTGGTGGCCGGCCACTTCGCCGACAACCCCGCCTCCGGGCGTGTGCTGGAGAAGGCTGGATTTCTCTATACCGGGGAAACCCGCAAGGCCTTCAGCCAGGCGCGCGGCGAGATCGCCGATACGCGCATGATGGTCTGGCTGGCCTGATAGGTCGCGGATTTCTCGGAGGTTTTGGTCAACGGCCCAGTTTTTTCCGGAATCGGAAAAAAGCCAGTTGACCGCCTCAGAGGTCCCCCCTATTAGTCCGGCCCTCGGCGGGGCGACCCACCGGGCCCAGGTGGCGGAATTGGTAGACGCGCTGGCTTCAGGTGCCAGTGGCTTAACGGCCGTGGAGGTTCGAGTCCTCTCCTGGGCACCACATTCTCAAACGGCGTCGTATCCGATGGATACGGCGCCGTTTGTCATTTCAGCCCTGTTTTCATCATCCATAACGGCGAAGGTTGGCGGAGCGTCCTAGCGATAGCGTGCGGTTCGTCTATGTTGTCGCCCAGAACCTATCCAAGTTTTCCGCGCCAGAGTTCCTGCCCATGACCGTCTACCTGCACGAAGGCGACCTGCCCGACGGCCTCGACCTCGGCCCTGAGGTCGCGATCGATTCCGAGACCATGGGCCTGCGCTTCCGTCGCGACCCCCTGTGCGTCGTCCAGCTGTCTTCGGGCGACGGCGACGCTCATGTCGTGCGGCTGGGCCGCCCCGACTATGACTGCCCCAACCTGAAGCGGCTGCTGGCCGATCCCAAGGTGCTGAAGCTCTTCCATTTCGGCCGCTTCGACATCGGCATGTTCGACCTGCATCTCGGCGTCGAGACGCGGCCCGTCTACTGCACCAAGATCGCCTCCAAGCTGGCCCGCACCTACACCGACCGTCATGGCCTGAAGGACGTGGCGCGGGAGCTGGCCGGCGTGGACATGTCCAAGGCCCAGCAGAGCTCGGACTGGGGCGCTGCCGTCCTGTCGCAAGCCCAGCTGGATTACGCCGCCTCTGACGTCCTCTACCTGCACGCCATCAAGGCCAGGCTGGACGTCATGCTGGAACGCGAAGGCCGAGCCGAACTGGCCCGCGCCTGCTTCGACTTCCTCCCCACGCGCTCGCGTCTCGACCTCGCCGGTTGGGACGAGGTCGATATCTTCGCGCACGCCTGACGTCATGAGCGACCTCGACGCCCAGGAAGCGCGCAAGCGCGCCGACGAGGTCCGCGTCGCCCAGGCGGGCGAGCGCTGGCGCGCGCGTTCGCGCCGGGTGAAGATGTACCGCCGCATCCTGCCGATCATCATCCTGGTTCTGGCCGGCGGCGCCCTGACCTGGACCGTGTTCCGCACGGTGATGTCGGGGGTCGAGCGCAAGGCCAGCGAAAGCCGGGAGATCCGCCTCGACAATCCCATGTTCCATGGCCAGGACGCGCAAGGGCGCTCCTTCGTCATCGGAGCCCAGGGCGCGATCCGCGATCCGGCCACCGGACACTTCCGCCTGGTCGGCCCCCTGCTCCGGCTGAACCTGGGCGGTCGCAAGGTGACGGAACTGACGGCGGACGGCGGGACCTATATCGAAACCAGCCGCAAGGTCGTGATCGGCCCGAACGTGAAGATCTCGGACGGCGGCTCCGGCTTCGTCCTGACCACGCCGGAAGCCGTGGTCGACACCAACACCGGCGTCGTGACGGGCGACAAGGGCGTCCAGGGGCAAGGCCCCCTTGGAACCATCAATGCTTCGTCCTATGCCATCTATGATCAAGGCCAACGGGTCGTCTTCAGCGGCCAGGGCGAAAACAAGATGAGTGGGACCATCAACCCCTCGGGATCCGACAGATGACCATGTCCAAGTCCAACACGATGATCGCAGGCGCCGCCCTGCTGCTGGCCCTGACTGCGCCCGCGACCTCGGGCGCGCAGAGCAGCCGCGCCGACGCCTCGAAGCAGCCGGTCCAGTACGGGGCCGACGGCGGCGAATACACGCCCAACGGCTTCGCCCTGCGCGGTCGCGCCGAGCTGACCCAGGGCGGCAATCGACTGCGGGCCGACGCCATCACCGGGGCGACAGCGAACGGCGACCTGAGCCGGGTAGAGGCGGTGGGGAACGTCTACTTCGTCACTCCGGATCAGAGCATGCGCGGCGATCGCGCCGTCTACACCCTGAACAGCGCCGAAGTGGTCGTGACGGGCGACGTCATCCTGACTCAGGGCAAGAACGTCCTGACCGGCAATCGCCTTGTCTATAACGTCCGCACCGAGACCGCCCGCATGGAAGGCGGCAACGGCCGCGTTCAGGGCGTCTTCTACCCGCAAGGGAACTGACCCCGCTTGGCGCGCAAGGAACTCTCAGCCCTCAACCTCGACCAGACGGGCGCCGACGACGCGCCCGCCCCTGAGAAAGCTCGCCATACCGGCCTGCGTGTCGAGCATATCGCCCGCAGCTTTGGCGCCCGTCAGGTGGTCAAGGACGTCTCCCTCACTGTTCAGCGCGGCGAGGTCTGCGGTCTTCTTGGCCCCAATGGCGCCGGCAAGACGACCTGCTTCTACATGATCACCGGCCTGATCCCTGCCGACAGCGGCGCGATCTGGCTGGACGGGGAGGAGATCACGGCCCAGCCCATGTATCAGCGGGCTCGCATGGGTCTGGGCTATCTGGCGCAAGAAGCCTCCATCTTCCGCGGCATGACCGTCGAGCAGAACATCAAGGCCGTGGTCGAACTGCGCGAGAAGACCGCCGCCGGCGTTCGCGACGAAACGACCCGTCTGCTGGAAGAGCTGCGTATCGACCACCTGCGCCACGCCCCCGCCACCGGTCTGTCGGGCGGCGAGCGTCGACGGGTGGAGATCGCCCGCGCCCTGGCGGCCCGGCCCAGCTTCATGCTGCTGGACGAACCCTTCGCCGGCATCGATCCTCTGGCCATCGCCGATATCCGCCACGTGATCCGCTACCTGTCCAGCCAGGGCATCGGCGTGCTGATCACCGACCACAACGTCCGCGAGACCCTGGACATCATCGACCACGTCTCGATCATCTCGGCCGGTTCAGTCCTGTTCGAAGGCACGGCCGATGCGGCGGTTCACGACCCCGAGGTGCGCCGCGTCTATCTGGGCGAAATGTTCGCCTGACGCGCGCCTGATCACCTGCCGAACGCACCGTTCGCCAGACGTTAAGGTCTCTGTCGCACGATCCCCAGCAAGAACCGGGCCATCTGCGCCCGCCGGAGGGATTGGAACGCCGTGATCGGTCAGAGGCTGGAGGTCAGACAGGGTCAGGGGCTGGTCATCACGCCCCAGCTGCAGCAGGCGATCAAGCTGCTGCAGCTGTCGAATCTCGAGCTGGAAGCCTTCGTCGAGGGTGAACTGGAACGGAACCCCCTGCTGCAGCGCGACGAGGGCGAGACCGGCGGCGAGGCCCCGAGTGAAGCGACTGAAGCCGCCCCATCCGGCGACAGCATAGAACTGCAATTCACCGAACCGTCAGGCGACGCCGAGCGCGCCATGGACGCCCGGTCTGACGACCTCTACGACGACGCCCCGCCCGGCGAACGCGACGCCGACCGCAAGCGCGACGCGGGCGAAGCCAGCGAGCAACCCGGGCTGTCCGACTGGTCTCGCGCTGGCGGCGGCGGCATGGACGGCGAGGGCATGGAGCGCCCCGACACCCGCGAGGCGACCCTGTGGGAGCACCTACAGGCCCAGGCCTCCTCGGCCGGCTTCAGCGCCGCCGACCACGCCATCGCCCTGACCCTGATCGACGCCACCGACGAGGGCGGTTACCTGCGCGGCGAGCTTCAGGAGTTCGCCGACCGGCTGGGGGTCGATCTGGAGCGGATCGAGGCGGTTCTGACCCTCTGTCACGGTTTCGAACCGACCGGAGTCATGGCCCGCTCGGCGCCTGAGTGCCTGAAGCTCCAACTGATCGAGCGCAACCGTTTCGATCCGGCCATGGCCGCCCTGCTCGACAATCTCGAGCTGCTGGCGCGACGCGACCTCCCTGCCCTGCGCAAGGTCTGCGGCGTGGATGCCGATGATCTGGCCGAGATGATCGCCGAGTTGAAGGGTCTGACGCCCCGCCCCGGCGCGGGCTTCGGCGGCGAGCCGGCCCAGACGGTCGTACCCGACGTCCATGTCCGCCCGGACCCGGCCGGCGGCTGGAGGGTCGAACTGAACAGCGACACCCTGCCCCGCCTGCTGATGGACAAGCGCTATCACGGCCTGGTCTCGGCCGGCGCGCGCTCCGATACGGAAAAGGCCTTCGTCGCCGACTGCGCCGCTCAGGCCAGCTGGCTGGTCAAGTCGCTGGACCAGCGGGCCAGGACCATCCTCAAGGTCGGCTCCGAGATCGTGCGCCAGCAGGACGCCTTCCTGGCCTTCGGCGTCGAGTTCTTGCGCCCCTTGAACCTGAAGACGGTGGCCGACGCCATCGGCATGCACGAATCGACGGTCAGCCGGGTGACGTCGAACAAGTATGTCTCCACCCCCCGCGGCGTATTCGAGTTGAAATTCTTCTTCACGGCCGCGATCCAGTCTTCCGACGGAGGGGCGCTGCACTCGGCCGAAGCCGTCCGTCACCGGATCAAGGCCATGATCGACGGCGAGGCTGCAGACGGCGACGTGCTCAGCGACGATCGGATCGTGGAAATCCTGAATGAAACCGGCATCGACATCGCACGCCGCACTGTGGCCAAATACCGGGAAGCTCTTAGAATTCCGTCTTCTGTGCAGCGGCGCCGGCTGATGAAGGCGGGCTGATCACGCTGCGGCGAAGCGTCACCACAAATCGGTGATCGGCGTTGACACCAAACGCAACCCGTCGCGTTCTATGCCTATGCAGATCCAAGTCAGCGGCAAGCAAGTGGATGTCGGCGAAGCGCTAAGCTCGCGCATCTCCCAGGAACTCGAAGAGGGAATCGGCAAGTATTTCGCCCGCGGCGGCGATAATGCCGAGGTCGTGGTGTCCAAGGACGGCCACGGCTTCCGCGTGGATTGCTGGGTGCGCCTGGCCTCCGGCCAGAGCCTGGTGACCACCGGCTTCGGCGGCGACGCTCACGCCGGTTTTTCGGATAGCCTGGACAAGCTTGAAAAGCGTGTGCGTCGCTACAAGCGCCGCCTGAAGGATCACCATATCGGTCCCAAGGGCCTGTCGCCGGAGAAGACCGAGGACGCCGCTCGCGAAGTGGCCGCCATGACGGTCTTCCGCAATCCCGACACGGTCGAGGATGACGCCTTTGGGGAAGCCGGGACGCCCGATGAGCCCCCGCCCGTCGGCATGGTCATCGCCGAAACCGAGTCGGAAATCCGCACCATTACGGTCGGACGCGCGGTGCTGGAACTGGACATGACCGGCTATCCGATCGTCATGTTCCGCAACGCCGCCCACGGCGGTCTGGCGGTCGTCTATCGTCGTCCTGACGGCAATGTCGGCTGGATCGACCCCGAGCGGACGCTCAAGTCGACAAACGGCACGGGGTCGTAAGGCTTCCACGCGGAGGGCGAAGGCGCTAAAGACGCCTCGCCCTTCCGCAATGTCGGGTTCGAGGTTTCGGGGTCATCATGGACATCGCTGATTTGCTGTCGTCAGGCGGGATCGTCCTGCGCGGCGGCGTGTCATCCAAGCGTCAGGCGCTGCACACCGTGGCCGAGGCCGCGTCGGTGGCTCTGGGCTTTGATGAAGATCGCGCACTGGAAGCCCTGCTGGAGCGCGAGGCGCTCGGCTCGACCGGGCTTGGCTCCGGGGTGGCGGTGCCTCACGCACGAATCAAGGGACTGGACCGGGTCTGCGCGGTCTTTGTTCGCCTTGAAACGCCGGTCGCCTATGAGTCGGTGGATGACCGCCCCGTCGATCTGCTGTTCGCCCTCTTCGCCCCCCTGAACGCCGGCGCCGAACACCTGCGGGCGTTGGCGGCCGTATCGCGAGCCATGCGCTCGCCCGAGCTTCGCGAGCATCTGCGTCAAGCGCGAACGGTCGACGCCATCCGCGCGCTCTTCGTCAAGGACGTGCCCGCCACCGCAGCCTGAGGATCGTCCTGCGGTTGCGGGCCGGGGCGTCAGCGCTTGTCGCGCGACGGCGACACAGCGCCCGCCTAGTGAACCGAAACCGGCTCCAACTCGTGTGCGGCCGCCGCGGCGAACGCCGTCTCGCGGTCCAGCATGACCGCCAGACGCTCGCCGTCGGCGCCGTGGACGGCGTAGAGGATTTGATCAGGATCGATATTCAGGCCGGGCGTCACCTCGACGTGGGCGTCCTCCATGACGTCTGAAGCGCGGATCGCGCGCACGTAGACGAGATCGGGCGCGCCAAGGCCGGCGAATTCTTTCTGGTTCATCATCGGCGTCATAAGACCGCCTCCTTACGCTAGACTGAACGCTCGGCAAGCCAAGCGGTTCGACGGATCAAGACGCCGTCGTAATGGGAATGCGCCGAATCTGACGCTCCTGGTCCGGACGTTCCAGGTCGACATGCAGCAGGCCGTGTTCCAGACGAGCCTTGGCGACCTCCAGCCCGTCGGCCAGGACGAAGTTGCGTACAAAGCCGCGAGCCGCGATTCCGCGATGCAGAAAGGCCTGTTCGGCCTTGCCGGCGTCGTCGCGCTTGCCAGCGATGGTCAGCTGTCGTCCCTCAAGGGTGATGGCGAGCTCGTCTGGCGCGAACCCGGCCACCGCCAGGCTGATGCGTACCGCAGCATCGCTGAGCTGTTCGACATTATAGGGCGGATAGCTCTCGGCCGCCGCCTTTGCGGCGCGGTCTATAAGCGTGCGCGTGTGGTCGAACCCCAGCAGAAACGGGCTGTCGAAAAGAAGAGTACGCGTCGTCATCGGTCCTCGCAAACAAGCGACCCAACCGTCCACGTCCTCCCTGAAGCGGCAAGAACGTGCGGCTGTCTGTTGCAGATGGTTATGGTCGGGGGCGGGTTCAACCGGCCGGCTGGGGCGGCCGTCGTTCACGTGACATACAGGTTGGAACCTTCACCGTAGGGTCACGTTTTTCCGCCTGACCTCTCTACATCAAAAGGACATCCCATGCGCGCCAAGCTCATTGTCGCCAGCGCCAGCATTGCAGCCCTGCTGGGGGCCGCCGCCTGCACCACGACCGATCCCTACAGCTCGGCGCCCACACGCAACAACACCGGCACGGGCGCCATCGCCGGCGCCCTGGGCGGAGCCTTGCTCGGCTACCTGACCAATACCTCGAGCGGCGAACAGGGCCGCAAGAACGCGCTGATCGGCGCCGGCATCGGCGCCCTCGCCGGCGCAGGCGTCGGTCAGTACATGGATCGCCAACAGCGCGCGCTGGAAGCTGAACTCTCGGGCACCGGCGTCGGCGTCGCCCGCCAGGGCGACAATCTGGTGCTGCGCATGCCGTCCGACGTGACCTTCGCCACCAACCAGTCGAGCCTCGACAGCCGCTTCCTGCCGGTCCTCGCTGATGTCGCCCGCGTTCTGAACGAGTACGACCGCTCTATGGTGGATGTCATCGGCCATACCGACGCCTCCGGCGGCGACGCCATCAACCAGCCGCTGTCGGAGCGTCGCGCGTCGTCGGTCGCCTCCTACCTGATGGACAACGGCGTGATCCGCGAGCGCCTCTATGTCGCCGGCAACAGCGCGCGCAACCCGATCGCTTCGAACGACACCGCTCAGGGCAAGGCGCAGAACCGCCGCGTGGAAATCCTGATCCGTCCGTTCACGGGCTAAGCCTTCCCCAAGGATCGCTGAAACGACAAAGGGCGGCGCCTAGGCGCCGCCCTTTTTGCTGGAACGCGACCGTTCTAGCGGGCGCTCTCGGGCCGACCGATGGAGGTGTAGCGGAAGCCCCGCGCCTTCATGTCCTCCGGACGATAGACGTTTCGCAAATCGACCATGACCGGCTGCTTCAGCAACAGCTTGATCCGATCCAGATCCAGGGCGCGGAACTGATCCCATTCGGTCAGAATGACCACCACGTCGGCGCCCTCGACCGCATCATAGGGACCATCGCGGAAGACGACGCCCTCCATCAGCTTGGCGGCCTCGTGCATGCCCTCGGGATCAAAGGCCTGGACGGTCGCCCCCATGGCGATCAGGGCCGGCGCCACGTCCAGCGACGGCGCGTCGCGCATGTCGTCTGTATTGGGCTTGAAGGTCAGACCCAGCAAACCGACCGTCTTGCCCTTCAGGTTCGCGCCGCCTAGCGCCGCGGCGACGCGGTCGGCCATGGCCTTCTTGCGCGCATCGTTGACCTCGACCGTCGTCTCGATCAGGCGCAGGGGCGAACCGGCGTCAGTCGCCGTACGCACCAGGGCCAGAGTGTCCTTGGGGAAGCAGGAGCCGCCATAGCCCGGTCCCGCATGGAGGAATTTGGACCCGATGCGATTGTCCAGCCCGATGCCGCGCGCCACCTGCTGCACGTCGGCGCCCAGGCTTTCGCACAGGTCGGCCATCTCGTTGATGAAGGTGATCTTGAGCGCCAGGAAGGCGTTGGCGGCGTATTTGGTCAACTCCGACGTGCGCCGGCCGGTGAACAGGATCGGCGTCTCGTTGAGGTTCAGCGGGCGATAGAGCTCGGCCATGACCGGGCGCGCGCGTTCGTCCTCCAGGCCGACAACCACGCGGTCGGGACGCTTGAAATCACCGATAGCGGCGCCTTCGCGGAGGAATTCAGGATTGGAGACGACGGCGAAGTCGGCGTCGGGACGGCGGGCGCGGATGATGCGCTCGATCTCGTCGCCCGTGCCGACGGGGACGGTCGACTTGGTCACCACCACGGTGAAGCCCTCGATCAGGTCGGCTATCTCTTCAGCCGCCGCGTAAACGTAGGACAGGTCGGCGTGGCCGTCGCCACGGCGTGAAGGCGTGCCGACGGCGATGAAGACGGCGTCGGCCGACCGGATCGCCTGGGCGCCGTCAAGGGCGAAGGACAGGCGACCGTCGCGCACGTTGGCGGCGACCAGATCCTCCAGGCCTGGCTCATAGATGGGCATCTGGCCGGCGTTCAGCCGGTCGATCTTGCCCGCATCCTTGTCAACGCAGGTCACGACATGACCGAAGTCCGCGAAACAGGCTCCGGAAACCAGTCCGACATAGCCGGTGCCGATCATTGCGACGCGCATGCGCTCATCCTCTCGATGCAGTCAGGCCGAGATAACGTCCAAGCATGACGTTTGCCAGTCAACCAGCCTCACTGCGGACAAAGAAAAAGGGCGGCCGACCCGAATGGATCGACCGCCCTCAATCTTATCGACCTTCGAGGCCATCGGGACCGGCGTGAACCGGTCCCTTTGAACCTTAGAAGTTGATGTCGATGGTGGCGCGACGGTTGAGCGGTTCACGCACGCCGTCTGCGGTGGGCTTGGCCAGGTTGGTTTCACCCTTGC
>NZ_JBMOSL010000020.1:0-14957 GCF_049315965.1 Brevundimonas sp. NPDC058933 | reverse complement strand
TCGCACGCCGCCTTGCCGCGGGATGGAGCAGCCCGGTAGCTCGTCAGGCTCATAACCTGAAGGTCGCAGGTTCAAATCCTGCTCCCGCACCCAAATATCAAGAAGCCCCGGTGCGTCCCAGCGGGGCTTCTTGACGTTCAGTACTTACTCTCTGATCCAGCGCGGCTGCGGCGAGACCCCGTCCTGCCTACCCGCCGCAAAGCATGACGCCAGATACCTATACCGCCACCCTTCATCGCTCGCGCGGCGGGAGCCTGGGTCCTTTTCGCAGGGGGATGCCGGACGCTGAAGTCCATCTTTGATTGACCTGCTCGAGCGCCCGGCCCTAGGTCGAGTGATGAGAATGGATGTGCGCGGAGGGCCGATGGCGGCGCTGATGGTTCAGGGCTGCGGCTCCGACGTGGGCAAGTCGGTGCTGGTCGCGGGCCTTTGTCGGCTGTTCGCCAATCGCGGTCTGACCGTGCGCCCTTTCAAGCCGCAGAACATGTCCAACAACGCCGCCGTCACCGCACCCGACGCCGAGGGAAGGGCAGGCGAGATCGGTCGGGCGCAGGCGCTTCAGGCCCTGGCCTGCCGCACGCCGCCGACCGTGGACATGAACCCGGTCCTGCTGAAGCCGCAAAGCGATACGGGCGCGCAACTGATCGTGCGTGGGCGCGTCGAGGGCGTGTGGCAGGCAGCGGGCTATCAGGACCGCAAAGCCATGCTGCTGGACGTGGTGGTGGACAGCTTCCGTCGCCTGCAAGCCGAAGCCGATCTGGTCATCGTCGAGGGGGCGGGCAGCCCGGCCGAGACCAATCTGCGCGCCGGCGACATCGCCAACATGGGTTTCGCCCGCGCGGCGAACGTGCCGGTGGTGCTGGTCGGCGACATCGACCGGGGTCATGTCATCGCCAGTCTCGTGGGCGCTCACGCGGTGCTGGACGAAGGCGACCGCGCCATGATCCGGGGTTTTCTGATCAATAAGTTCCGGGGCGACCCGGCCCTGTTCAACGGGGGGCGGGCCGAGATCTCTCGCCGCACTGGCTGGCTTGATCTGGGCATGGCGCCCTGGCTGGCCGATGCGCGAGCCCTGCCCGCCGAGGACGCCGTGGTGCTGGATCGGGCGATGGGTGACGAGAGGGGGCGACGCGTCCGTATCGCCGTGCCCATGCTGTCGCGCATCGCCAATTTCGACGACTTCGATCCCCTGCGGCATGAGCCGGGCGTGGACTTCGGCTTTGTCCCGCCGGGAACGGCCCTGCCGGGGGACGCGGATCTGATCATCCTGCCAGGGACCAAGGCGACGCTGGCGGATCTGGCCTTCCTGCGGGCCCAGGGCTGGGACGTCGACATCGCCGCCCATGTGCGGCGCGGCGGGCGGGTGCTGGGCGTGTGCGGCGGCTATCAGATGCTGGGGCGCACGATCAGCGATCCTGATGGCGTCGAGGGCGTGGCCGGTTCGGCGTCCGGCCTGGGTCTGCTGGACGTCGAGACCGTGCTGGCGGGGGAGAAGACCCTGCGCCAGACCAGCGGGCGATTGGCGGCCTCCGACGCGCCGTTCGCCGGCTACGAAATCCATATTGGTCAGACCCGTGGGCCCGACACCCTTCGTCCCTTCCTCCGCATAGACGGGCAGGCGCATGGCGCAGTCTCTTCTAACGGCCGGATCGCCGGGCTCTATATCCATGGCCTGTTCGATCAGCCTGAGGCGCGTGCGGCCATCCTGGCCGACCTCGGCGCCTTATCGACAGGTGGCGATCAGACCGAGCGCGTTGATCAGGCGCTGGACCGGATAGCGGCTGTGTTGGAGACGCATTTCGACATCGCAGCGCTCAGTCGGATCGCGGGCCTGTCTCCGGTCGTCGGGTAAAAAAGAAGGCGCCGACGATCAGATCGTCGGCGCCCAGGTCACCGCTCAGGAGTGCGGTGGAAACGTGATCAGAACTTGTAGCGAGCGCCCACGAAGACCTGACGGCCCGTGTGGTGATAGACGTATGTGCTGTCACGCACGCCATCGAGTTCGCCGTGGTTCTGGCGGTTGAACTCGTCGGTCAGGTTGATGCCCTCCAGCGACAGCGCCAGCTTTTCCGTGACGTTGAACGAGGCCGAGGCGTCGATGCTGAGGGTCTCGGTCTTGCCCGTGGCGACGATGCCGCGCGTGCCGCCATTGGCCCCCGGAACCTGCTGATAATAGGTGTCGCGATAGGCGGCCGAGACACGGGCGTTGAAGCGCCCGTCATCATAATACAGCGTGGCGTTCCAGGCGTCGGGCGACAGGTTGACCAGGTTCGCCGTGACATAGGCGGTGCAGGCGGCCGTGGTGCAGTAGTCGATCTCCGACTCGACGTGCGTGAAGTTGGCCTGGACGCCCAGGTTCGAGAAGGCGCCCGGCAGGAAGGTGAAGGGCTGCTGGTAGCTGATCTCGAAGCCGGTCAGAGGACCGCCTGGCGTATTGGTCGGGGTGCTGAAGACGTAGTCCTCTGCAGGCGGGCGGTTCGTGGCTGCGGGGAAGGCTTCTGGGTTCATCGCCGTCAGCTCGGCATAGGTCATCCGTTGCTGGGTCGTCTGCACGTAGGTCGAGATGTCCTTGTAGAACAGCGCGAAGGACAGCAGGGATTCCGGCGCGAAATACCATTCCAGCGACAGGTCAAACGTGTCAGCTCGGAAAGGGTCCAGGTTCACGTTGCCGAGCGACGCCGTGCGGTTCGCCGCGCCGACCGCGCTGAGCGCAAACGTCGGCACCAGATTGGTCACCGGCGGGCGCGACATGACGCGGGCTGCGCCGAAGCGGACCATGACGTCTTCGATCGGTTCGATCGAAATGTTCAGCGAGGGCAGGATGTCGTCATAGTTGTTGGCGCCGGTGACGCGGGTGGTCACGCCGTTGAGCGCGGAGTAACCGGCGGCCTCGACCTCGGTGTTCACCCAGCGCGCGCCGAAGTTGCCGCGAACCGGCATGCCGGCCCACTCGGTGTTCCAGTCCATCTGAGCCCACAGACCAGTGTCTTTTTCCGTCACGTCGCGCCAGTTGCCCAGCGCCGTGGAGCCGTTCTCGAGACCCAGAAGACGGAAGTCACCGCCCGGCACGTTGGTGTTGCACAGGCAGTCTGCGCCATAGGCCTTCATGATGGCGTCGAGGTTGGGCGAGATCCAGGCCGTGGCCGAACCGGCGGGCAGGTCCAGATTCTTGCCGAAGCCTTCGAGCAGATAGGTGAGGCTGCCGATCGAGGAGCCAGCCGGAATGGCGGGAGCGATGTTGCTCTGACGCGCGTAGCCCGATCCGTCGGACTGGTATTCCTTGTAGCTCGCGCCGACCTTGAACGTCATGCGATCGTCGATATCGAACTCGAACGCGCCCTCGACGGTGGTGTAGGTGTTGGACTGCTCGCTCGACAGGATACGCAGTTCTGATTGCGGGGCCACGCCTCCGGGCGCCGGACCGGTGATGGTCCACTGGTTCGGATCCGTGACGTCAAAGCCATAGACGATCTTGGGCAGGTTGCGGTCTTCACGGAAGTCGATCGACCAGCCGTCGCCGTCCTGATGGTCGATGATGGCGTTGACCTGCAGCGGGTTGGCGAACTCGGACTTGGAGCGACCGGCCACGCCTCGGAAGCGCACCGTGTCCGAGAAATCGTGTTCGACTTCCAGGGTGTACTGGGTGAACTCGCTCTCCAGGACGTCGAAGCGTTCTTCGGTGCGCATATCCATATCGTCGAGGCGCAGATAGACCAGTTCGCCGGTTTCCGGATCGGCGATGGCTTCGACGATGTCGACCTGAGGCTTGCCGCCTGACGCGGCGTTGCGGCTCAGCGACCAGGCTTCGAGGAAGTTCTCCCTCCGGGTCGAGTCGAGCTTGGAATAGAGAGCGTCGAGGCTGACCGTGGTCGCGTCCGACGGGCGCCACTGCAGCGACATGGTCGCGCCCAGGCGTTCCTGCTCATGGCTCAGTCGGCCATAGCGGGGGATGCGCGGATGGAACAGGCCGCCGGCAGCCGCAGAACCGCCGGGCAGGGCGGCAGGGTTCTGGAAGCCGTTGTCGCCGTTGGCGGGACCCCAGCGGACGGAGCTGAAGCCTTCCTCGATGGAGCTCTTGTCGCTGTAGGCCAGCGACAGCAGGGCGCCGAACTTGCCGTCCATCCAGGTGTTGGAGATCAGGCCGGCGAAGCGCGGGCTCCACTGCTCGGACAGGTCGTTGTAGCCGCCTTGCGCCGAGGCCACGGCGGTGAAGCCGGGATAGTCGAACGGTCGCGCGGTGCGAAGATCCACCGTGGCGCCCAGCGAGCCTTCCTCGACCTCGGCCGAGGCGGTCTTGCGGACGGTGATGTTGTTGAAGAGTTCCGAGGCAAAGACGTTGAAGTCGAAGCCGCGTCCACGGTTTACGCCGCCCGAGCTGTCGGTCGCGCCGGTCGTGGCCTGGGCCTCGATGCCGTTGATGCGGGTGCGGGTGAACTCCGAGCTCAGACCGCGCACGGTGATCGAGCGGCCTTCGCCCGCGTCCCGGTCGATGGAGACGCCGGGAATACGCTGGATGGATTCCGCCAGATTGGTGTCGGGGAAGTCGGCGATATCCTCGGCCGAGATGGCGTCGACCACGCCCGCTTCGCGACGTTTGATGTTCAGGGCGTTCTGCAGGCTGGCGCGGAAGCCGGTGACGACGATTTCATCAACGGTGGTGGCGTCCTGTTCGGGGACAGGGGTGGCGTCCTGCGCCTGAGCAGCGCCTGCAAGCGCTATGGTCAGTGCGCCCAGCGAGGCGCCAAGGGTCAGCGCGTAACGCGCACGGGTAGCGTGGTGGGTCATCTATGTCCTCCTCCCAGTTGGGCCTTTCGAGGATCGATCGTCCTCGTTCCAGCCTCCGCGATCGCGGGAACCGGTGTCATTTGGCGTTTGTCAGCCTGTGCCACCGGTGTCATATAAAGCTACGCACAGTTTCCAGCGTGTGGCAAGACGAAGGCGAACGCCGTTTCCGTCAATGTCGCAGGCCCGGGCTACGCCAGCGAAATACAACCGATCGACCGCATCAGATGGTCGGCGAACAGGGAGACGACCATGCCGCTATCGCCTGTCGAATCACTGTTGGCCCGATCGTCGTTTCCGACCGCCTGATTTCTTGCTTCGAGTACCTGCATGACCCAGCCGCTTCGTCTGAACCCCGACCGTCTGTTCCCGGCCGACGCCGACACACGCAGCGTGGCGCGACGCCTCTACGCCGAGGTGAAGGGCCTGCCGATCATCAGCCCGCACGGTCACACCGACCCCAGCTGGTTCGCGGGCAACGAGAATTTCGCCAACCCGGCCGAGCTGCTGATCACGCCGGACCACTACGTCTTTCGCATGCTGCACTCGCAGGGCATGGCGATGGAGGACCTGGGGGTGCCTCGCGCCGACGGCGGGGCGGTCGAGGCCGATCCGCGCACGATCTGGCGCCGCTTCGCCGAGAACTACTACCTGTTCCGGGGCACGCCGTCGCGCATGTGGCACGACTGGGTCTATGCCGAGGCCTTCGGCATCGACGTGCGCCTGTCGGCCGAGACGGCGGACCACTACTACGACGTCATCGACGCCGCGCTGAAGACCGAGGCCTTCAAGCCGCGCGCCCTGTTCGACCGCTACAATATCGAGGTGCTGACCACGACGGAAAGCCCGCTCGACACGCTGGAGCACCACAAGACCATCAACGCCTCGGGCTGGAAGGGCAGGGTGCTGACCGCCTATCGTCCCGACCCGGTGCTGGATCCCGACTATGAGGGCTTCCGCGACAATTTGAAGGTTCTGGCGGACCAAACGGGCCGGGATACGATGTCTTGGGACGGCTACCTGCAGGCCCTTCGCGACCGCCGGGCCTTCTTCATCGAGATGGGCGCCACCTCGACCGACCACGGCCACCCGACCGCCTTCACCGCCGACCTGTCGAAGTCGGACGCCGAGGCTCTGTTCAAGCGGGTCTCGACCGCGCCGGCCAGCGCCGCCGACGCCGAGCTGTTCCGCGGGCAGATGCTGACCGAAATGGCGGCCATGTCGGTCGAGGACGGGCTGGTGATGCAGCTTCATCCCGGCAGCTTCCGCAACCACTCGGCCACGGTGTTCAACCGCTTCGGCCGCGACAAGGGCTGCGATATCCCGACCCAGACTGACTACGTCCGGGCGCTGAAGCCGCTGCTGGACCGCTTCGGTTCGGACACCCGCCTGACCCTGATCCTGTTTACGCTGGACGAGACCAGCTATAGCCGCGAGCTGGCCCCGCTGGCCGGCCACTATCCGGCGCTGAAGCTGGGGCCGAGCTGGTGGTTCCACGACAGCCCCGAGGGCATGCGCCGCTTCCGCGAGCAGGTCACCGAGACGGCGGGCTTTTACAACACGGTCGGCTTCAACGACGACACGCGGGCCTTCCTGTCGATCCCGGCCCGTCACGACGTGGCCCGGCGCATGGACTGCGGCTTCCTGGCCAAGCTGGTGGTCGAGCACCGGATGGAGGAGGATGAGGCCCACGAACTGGCCCACGCCCTGACCTATGGTCTGGTCAAGGCGGCCTACAAGCTGTGACCCGCCTGAACAACGCGGCCCTGTCGGGCCTGTCCGCAGGCGTCGCGCGCCCGGGCTATGACCGCAGCCAGGTGAAGACCGGCGTGGTCCACCTGGGCATCGGCGCCTTCCACCGCGCCCACCAGGCGGTGGTGTTCGACGACGCCCTGGCCAGCGGCGACCTGCGCTGGGGCGTGCTGGGGGCCTCGCTGAGGTCGCCCGGCGTGAGGGACCAGCTGAACCCGCAGGACGGCCTCTATACCCTGGTCGTCCGCGACGGGGCGGAGGAGCATCTGCGGGTCATCGGGGCCGGTCGCGGGGTTCTGGTGGGGCCGGAAGACCCCGCCGCCCTGGTCGCAGCCATGGCGGATGCGGACGTCCACATCGTCACCCTGACGGTGACGGAGAAGGGCTATCGCCTGGACCCCGCAACGGGCGACCTGCTGCTGGACGACCCGGACGTGGCGGCCGACCTGGCTGAGATTACTGCGCCTCGTACCGCGCCGGGATTCATCGTTGCGGCCTTGCAGGCGAGGAAGGCGGCGGGGCTCAAGCCCTTCACCGTCATCAGCTGCGATAATATTCCGCACAACGGCAAGCGTATCCGCGCAGGGGTCGTCGCCATGGCCCGGAATCTCGACCCGTTGCTGGCCGACTGGATCGAGGCCGAGGGCGCCTTTCCCCAGACCATGATCGACCGGATCGTCCCGGCCACCACGCCCGACGACGTGGCTCGCCTGACGGCCCGTCTCGGCGTCGAGGACCAGGGCATGGTCAAGGCCGAGCCCTTCACCCAGTGGGTGATCGAGGACTGGTTCGCGGGCGAGCGGCCCGATTTTGCGGCCTTTGGGGTCCAACTGACCGATGCGGTCGAGCCGTGGGAGGACGCCAAGCTGCGACTGCTCAACGGCTCTCACTCGGCCATCGCCTATCTGGGCGCCCTGTCGGGTCATGAGCATGTGCATGAGGCCGTGGTGGTTCCCGCCTTCCGCACCTTCGTCGAGGCCCTGTGGGACGCGGCCCAGACGACGCTGAGCCCGCCGCCGGGGCTGGATGTGGCGGCCTATCGCGACGAGCTGATGGCCCGCTTCTCCAACTCGGCCCTGATGCACCGGACGAGGCAGATCGCCATGGACGGGTCGCAGAAGCTGCCGCAGCGGTTGCTGGCGGGCGCGGCCGAACGACTGGAATCCGGGCAGGATATCGAGGCCATGGCCCTGGGCGTCGCCGCCTGGATGCGCTGGCAGGAGGGCGTGACCGAGAGCGGGGAGGCCGTCTTGGTGGATGACCCTCTGGCGTCGCGCACCGCCGAGCTGATCGCGGCGTCGGAGAACGACGAGGCCGAGGTCCGCGCCTTGCTGACCCTTTCGGCGGTGTTCCCGACGACGCTGGCGAACGATCGGCGCTTTGTCGATGCGGTCACCGGGGCGTTCCTGTCTTTGCGAGAGCACGGCGCGGTCGAGGCCGCTCGCCGGGTGACGGAGTAGATCATGAGCCGCGTCCTGGTCCTGAACCTCGCCGACGATGTCGCCATTGCGCTGGACGACATTGCGGTTGGCGAGACGCCCGAGGGGCTGGGCGTGCCTGCGCACGCCGCTGTCGCCACGGGGCACAAGATCGCTCGCCATGCGGTGGAGCAGGGGGGGCGGGTCCGTCGCTACGGTCAGGTCATCGGCCGGGCCAGGACGGCGATCGCCGCCGGGGATCATGTCCACGTCCACAATCTGGCTATGGCCGAGGATGGGCGGGAGGCGGAGGTGGGAGCCGACGTTCATGCGCCGACACCGCTGTCGGGCGCGACCTTCAACGGCATCGTACGCCCCGACGGCCGGGTCGGCACCCGCAACTACGTGGGCGTCCTGACCAGCGTGAACTGCTCGGCCACGGTGGCGCGACGGATCGCCGACGCCTTCCCCGACGCCGGCCTGCCCAAGGGCGTGGACGGGGTGGTGGCCTTTACCCATCAGGGCGGTTGCGGCGGCTCGTCGCTGTCCAGCGACACGACCCTGCTGCAGCGGACGCTGGCGGGCTATGCCCAGCATCCGAACTTCCATTCCATCCTGATCGTCGGCCTGGGCTGCGAGGCCAATCAGATCCCGGCCTGGCTGGCCAATGAGGGCCTTGAGGCCGGGCCGACCTTGCGCGCCCTGACCATTCAGGAGGCCGGCGGCACGGCCCGCGCCATCGAGGCGGGCATCGAGGTCGTGCGTGAACTGGTGGCGCAGGCGGCCAAGGTCGAGCGGCAGCCGGTGTCGGCCTCGCACCTTACCGTGGGTCTGCAATGCGGCGGGTCGGACGGTTGGTCCGGCGTGACGGCCAATCCGGCGCTGGGGGCGGCGGTGGACCTGCTGGTCGCGCACGGCGGCTCGGCCATGCTGTCGGAGACGCCCGAGATCTGGGGCGCGGAACACCTGCTGCTGCGTCGCGCGGCGTCGCAGGACGTGGCGGACAAGCTGAATGCGCGTCTGGAATGGTGGCGCGCCTATGCCGACAAGCACGGCATGGAGCTGAACAATAATCCGTCGCCGGGCAACCTGAAGGGCGGGCTGACCACCATTCTGGAGAAGTCGCTGGGGGCGGTGGCCAAGTCGGGCTCGACGCCGCTGAACGATGTGATCGGCTATGCCGAGCCGCTGGCGGCCAAGGGCCTCAGCTTCATGGACAGCCCCGGCTATGACCCCTGCTCGGCGACGGGGCAGATCGCCTCGGGCGCCAATCTGATCGTCTTCACCACGGGGCGGGGATCGGTCTTCGGGGCCAAGCCCGCGCCGTCGATCAAGGTCGCCTCCAACGCCAGGCTGGCGAGCTGGATGGACGAAGATATGGATATCGACGCTTCGCCGGTCCTGACGGGCACGACGATGGAAGAGGTCGGTCAGGCCATCTTCGAGCGGATGCTGGCTGTGGCCTCAGGCGAGCCGTCCAAGTCGGAGGCGCTCGGCATCGGTGACAACGAGTTCGTGCCCTGGCAGGTCGGCGCCTATCTGTAGGCGCCGACGCTACCGCTGATCAGCCCTCCAGCGTCTCGATCAGTTCGCCCATGTTCCTGATGAAGACCTGGGTCGAGACGCATTCGACCGGATAGTCGGTGGTGTAGGGCGAGGTGTCCCACAGGTCACCGACGCGGGTGGTCTGATACTCGCCGCCGGTCACCGCCGCCGGAGCTTCGCCGATATAGGGGTTGGAGGTCGTGGTCAGGGGCGAGGGCCAGTAGCCGCGCGCGTTCAGGCTCGCGATCAGTTCGGCGGCGCGGCCCGGCGCGGGCTTGGCGAGGCGGCGCGCGTCCGACGACATGTCCCAGACGTCCACGTCCTGCAGCGTGAAGTATTTCGGCAGGTGCAGCGTGCCGGGGCGGGCCTTCAGCGGCGAGTTGCGGCTGGCGTCCTCGGGCGACTTGGCGGCCAGTTCCTCGTACTCGCGGCGCAGGGCGGCGGTGTCGACGTTGCGGAACGAGCCGTAGTGGACGATCAGATTGTTGGGGTTGGTGTCGGCGTAATACTGGCCGTTGGTGATGTTGGACCCCTTGCGGTGGATATAGACCGGGGTGTTCGAGCCCTCGAGGATGAAGGTCGGGTGGGTCCGGCCCGGCGCTATCAGGCTCTGCGGCGTCTTGACCTGATCCAACCAGTCCAGAGCCTCGGGCAGGCGGGCGATGAACTTGCGGTCGCCCGTCAGGCGGTAGAAGCCCAGCATCGACTTGATGTTCGTGCCGGTGGCGTGGGTGGCGAAGGCCTGGGGTTCGATGGTGCGCGCGCCGGCGGGCTTCAAGCTGTCGGGGAAGTGTTGCAGGCCCCAGGCCGGCTGGGGCTGCGGTTGCTGGGTCTTCACGAAGATGTCCATGCCGCGCTGGATGGCGTCCAGCACGCGGGCGTCGCCGCGACCGTTCACAGCCAGGCCGTGATAGGCGTAGAGCAGGAACTCGAGGTTCTCGCCCGCCACGTCGTCGTTGAAGGTGATGTAGGGTGTGTAGTCGGCGTGGCCGTGCAGGCCGCCGCCCTCGACGAAGGGATAGCGCTGGGGCCAGCCGCCGTTGGCGTACTGGGCGTCGAGGACGAACTGGATCGCCTTGTCCAGCGGGGCGCGATACTGGCGCTCGCGCTTCTCCAGATAGACCCGCAGCAGCAGTTGCGAGGCCTCGGCCGTTCCGGCGTCGTCGAATGTCGCATTGCCGTAGTAGCGGTGATATTCCTCCATCCGCCAGGCGTTCTTGCCATAGGTGGCGTACCAGCGCTTGAGCGACTCCTCGCCAGCCGTGTCGATGACGTAGTTCCAGCCGCCGGCCGGATGCTGGCCGCGCACCAGGGCGTCGGTCGCGGACTTGGCGGCTTCGTAGAACTGTTCGTCGCCGGTGGCGTGATAGGCGTCGAGGTAGAGGTGCCCCACCGTCGCCGTGCCGGGCGGCTGGACCCAGATCATGGTCGGCGAGGCTTCCAACTCACCCCAGCGGCGCGAGAAGTCAGGCAGAACGTTCCAGACATAGCCGCCCTCGACGGCGGCCTCATCCGTCATGAACCGCGCAGCGCGCTTCATCGTGGCGATGACGGCGGCGCGCTCTGGGGCGGCCTGAAGCACGGTCTTGGCCAGGGCGGGGGCGGAGGCGGCCGTGAAGGTCGCGGCGGCGCCGGCGGCCAACAGGGCGCGGCGGTTCATGGTCGTCATGGTGTCTTCCTCGGATGCGTCGCCTCGCAGCTCTGACGGCTGCTTGAGTTCGGCAAAGCTAATCACGATTGACACCGGTTTCCTAGTGCCGGAGCGTGCCTGAAAACGCCCCCGTTTTCACGAAACCGTCAGCGACGAATGTCGAAGCCGCCGTCGCCCATGGCCGCGCGCACCTCGGCGGCGGTGAACAGGTTGAAGTCGCCGGGGACCGAGTGTTTCAGACCCGCCGCCGCCAGACCGAAGTCCAGCGCTTCCTGATCGGACCAGCCGCTCCACAGGCCGAACAGCACCCCGGATGCGAAGGCGTCGCCGCCGCCGACTCGGTCCACGACGCCGGTCATGTGAATGGCGTCGGCGCAGGTCTCGACCACCTCGCTGTTGGCGCCACGCGTCAGCATGACGGCCGACAGGGCCTGATCGGCGACGCTTTCCTGAACCCGCAGGGTGCAGGCGATGCGTTGCAGGCGGGGGAAGGCGTCGAACGCCGCAGCGGCGGCCAGACGGCGGCGCGCATTGGGATCGGCGTCCTCGAACTTGGTCTTCAGCACAAGGGCGAAGTCACGGTCGTCGGCGAAGGCGATCTCGGCGCCGGCCAGCATCTTGCCGAGGGTGGCGGGCGGATCGCCGGCCCACTGCTCCCACAGCTTGCCGCGGAAATTGCCGTCATAGCTGACGCGGACGCCGTTGCGGACAGCGGCCTCGACCAGTTCGACCGCAGCGCGCGAGCCGTTGGGGCCGGTGGCGGGGGTGACGCCGGAAACGTGCAGCCACTCATAGCCGTCGAGCAGGGCGTCCCAGTCGAAGGCGTCGGCGACGCGCTCGACAAAGGCCGAGCCGGCGCGGTCGTAGAGAACTTCGGACGGGCGGCGAACGGCGCCCGGCGTCAGGAAGTAGAGGCCCATGCGGCCGGGCGAGAAGACGATGGGGGTGGTGTCCACGCCATAGCGCCGGACCTCGTCGCGCGCGGCCTGACCCAGGGCGTTGTCGGGCAGGACGGTGGCCATGGCCGCCGGCGCGCCGAAGCGGGCCAGGGCGACGGCGACATTGGCCTCTGCCCCGCCGGGACGCGCGGTCAGGGCAGGGGACTGCAGCAGCAGCTCGTTCTGGTTCGGACTGAACCGCAGCAGCATCTCGCCGAAGCAGAGAATCTTGGAGTTCGGGCGAGGATTGCTCATGGTGTGGACGCTAGCGCGGTATCAGCGCGCCAGCCAGCCGCCGTCGACCGGCAGGGTGATGCCCTGCACATAGTCGCTGGCGCGGCTGGCCAGGAAGACGGCGGCGCCGCCGATGTCCGACGGATCGCCCCAGCGTCCAGCGGGAATGCGGCCCAGGATTTCCTTGGAGCGCACCGGGTCCTCTTGCAGGGCCTGGGTGTTATCCGTGGCGAAGTAGCCGGGCGCGATGGCGTTGGCGTTGATGCCGTGCTTGGCCCACTCGTTGGCCATCAGCTTGGTCAGGCCCGCCACACCGGATTTCGACGCGGTGTAGGACGGCACGCGGATGCCGCCCTGATAGGACAGCATGGAGGCGGTGTTGATGATCTTGCCGGCACGGTTGTCGGCGATCATCCGCTTGGCCGCGGCCTGGCTGAGGAAGAAGAGGACCTTGAGGTTGACGTTCATGACGTCGTCCCAGTCCTGCTCCGAGAAGTCCACGGCGTCATTGCGGCGGATGATGCCGGCGTTGTTGACCAGGATGTCGACGGGGCCGAGGGCCGCGGTCGCCTCGTCCAGAATGCGCTCGACCGGTTCGGTCGATGTCAGGTCCGCCTGGATGGAGACGCCCTTGCGACCCTTGGCCAGCACCTTGCCGACCGTGTCGTCTGACGTGCGGCGAGCGACCGAGGCGACGTCGGCCCCCGCAGCGGCCAGCGCCAGGGCGATGCCCTGACCGATGCCCGTATTGCCGCCGGTGACCAGCGCGACCTTGCCGGTCAGATCAAAAGGATTGGCCATGCCCATATGTCCTTACTTCAGCTGACAGATGTCGAGCTTGTCCATGTCGGTGTAGTCAAGGTTCTCGCCGCCCATGCCCCAGATGAAGGTATAGTTCGACGTGCCCGCGCCCATGTGGATAGACCACGGCGGGCAGATCACGGCCTCGCCGTCGGCGACGACGATGTTGCGCGACTTGTCCGGCTCTCCCATGAAGTGGAAGACGCGGTCGTCCTCGCCGAGGCCGAAATAGAGATAGGCTTCCGATCGGCGGTCGTGAATGTGCGGGGGCATGGTGTTCCATACCGAGCCGGGCTTCAGGACGGTGACGCCCAGCAGCAGCTGGCAGGACTTCACCTTGGCCGGAACGATATACTGGTAGATGGTCCGTTCGTTGGACGTTTCCAGCGCGCCCATCTCCAGCGGCACAGCGTCGGCGATCGAGATCTTGGTCAGGTCGTACCGGGCGTGCGCCAGGGTGGCGACCAGATAGAATTTGGCGGGATTGGCCGCGTCCTTCGAGGTGAAGGAGACGTTGACCGAACCCATCGGCACATAGGCGCCGTCGCGGAAATCCAGTTCGAGCACCTCGCCGTCGACGGTGACCATTCCGGCGCCGCCGATATTGACGATGCCCAGTTCGCGGCCTTGCAGGAAGGGCGCGCCTGCCAGCGACGCCGGCACGGAATGGGTCGGCAGGCTCAGCGGTGTCTCGGTCGGGGTCGCGCCGCCCATGATCATCCGCTCGTGGTGCGAATAGTTCAGGCTGATCTTGCCCGGAACGAAAAGGCCCTGGATCAGGTAGCGATCCCGCAACTGCTGGTTCGTGGGGCCGTCCATCATGTCAGGATGGGTGGCCTGATAGACTTTGTCGTACATGGGATCGTAGTACATGCGGGGTCTCCCTGGGAGCTCGCCGGGCGAGCCGCCGTGACGGATCTTGCGTCCGTCCTTCGGTGGACTAGGTAACCGGTGTCATATAATGATGCAATCGCTTAGACCATAATCGCCGACATCCGTCCGGCATCGCTTCGTCTTGAGGACACCGCCATGAAGATCGCTCTCATCATCGAAAACAGCCAGGCCGCGAAGAGCGAAGTGGTGCACACCGCCCTGACCAGCGTTGCAGAACCCCTGGGCCATCAGGTCTTCCATTACGGCATGTACGCCCCCGAGGATAAGGCCTCGCTGACCTACGTCATGAACGGCCTTCTGGCAGGCATCCTGCTGAACTCGGGCGCCGCCGACTTCGTCGTCACGGGCTGCGGCACGGGCATGGGCTCCATGCTGGCCTCCAACTCGATGCCGGGCGTCTTCTGCGGCCTGGTCATCGATCCCACCGACGCCTTCCTGTTCGGTCAGATCAACGACGGCAACGCCATCTCCATGCCCTACGCCAAGGGTTTCGGCTGGGCGGCCGAACTGAACCTTCAGGACGTCTATCGCAAGCTGTTCGAGGGCGAGCGCGGTTTGGGCTATCCCAAGGAGCGCGCCGAGATCATGGCCAAGAACCGCGGCATCCTGAAAGATCTGAAGGCCGTCACCTGCAACGACATGCTGACCGTGCTGAAGGCCATCGACCAGGACCTGCTCAAGGCCACCATCGCTGGTGAAAAGTTCAAGGAATACTTCTTCGCCAACGCCACCGACGAAGGCATTCGCGAGTATCTGAAGACCGTCGTCAGCGCATAAATCCGCGCTCGAAACGGCTTACAGAAAACAGGCGGTGGGGGCGGGGGGGGCGCCCCCCCGTGTGGGTTTTGACCGGGTCAGTTTGTGAAAGGCGTTGGGGTCGTTGGGACCCCCCAGGGCCGGGGCCCCACCGGCGGGCTGAGCGTGGGGGGGGAGGAGCCCCCC
>NZ_JBMOSL010000019.1:0-19011 GCF_049315965.1 Brevundimonas sp. NPDC058933 | reverse complement strand
CGTTTACCCGCCGAAGTAACGGGCCCCCTCCTAGGGCGGCCCCCGCGGCCCTTGGCCGGCTTTTCCGAATGGAAAATCGGTTATTGCGCAGCCGGTGCGGCGGCGGGAGGCGGAGGCGGCGCAACCGTGGCGGCCGCAGCGTCGGCGGCCTTTTCGGTGGCGGCGCCTGCCGAGGCGGCGGCGTCGGTCGCTGCACCGGCGGCAGCCGAGGCCGCGTCAGCGGCCTGATCGGCGGCGACGGCGGCCGTATCGGCAGCCGCGTCGGCGGCGACGGCAGCGTTTTCTTCAGTCTGGGTCGCGGGTTGCTGGCAGGCGGCCAGCGACAGGGCGCTGAGCCCGGCGGCGACGATCATCAGGCGACGGATGGTCATGTGACTATAGCCCCTTCGATTTTAGAATCCGGCGAGACGATCCCGCCGGTGCAAGGCGTAACGCGAGATTACCGGGTTCGACAAGTCCGTTCTGGAACCTAGGCCGGCGGGATGGGCCGGGCGGTCGGGTCCATCGGATCGACGGGCGGCCTGTCTTCGGGAAGGGTCGGCGGGGTCGGGCTGGGCGATGAGGTCGGCGGGGGCGTAACCTCCACCGGCGGCGGCGCGGCCGGGGGGCTCGACGTGGGCGACGGCGCCATGGCTTCGGCGGCAGGCGCAGGGGGCTCCGCCGGTGCAGGGGCCGGCGCCGAGGTGTCGTTGCACGCCGCCAGAGTGAAGGCGGCGGAAGCCGAGAGCAGGAGTGGAAGGGCTTTCATAAGGGAGCTCCACAGGACATGCACGCGAACGTGACCTGTGGAGAACCAACGTGAGCAGTTCGTGTTCCCTCCGTGGACGGATCACGCCTCCATTGGCGCGGCGGCCAGGGCTTCTTCCATTTCGGTGAAGGAAGGCTGGGCTGTCGACGGGATGTCGCCGCGCCCGATCTCGACCGAGATCTGAGCCGCATTGCCGTGCAGGTGAGCGACGAGGACCGAGCGGATGATCTTGTAGTAGGCGGCCTCCTCGTCGACGATCGCGCTGAGCCGCGCGGCGAAGGGGCCGACCAGGCCATAGGCCAGGAAGACGCCGAGGAAGGTGCCGACCAGGGCGCCGCCGATCATGCCGCCCAGGACTTCCGGCGGCTCGGTGATCGAGCCCATGGTCTTGATGATGCCCAGCACGGCCGCGACGATGCCCAGGGCGGGCAGGCCGTCAGCCAGGTTTTGCAGGGCGTGGGCCGGGGCCAGAGCCTCGTGGTGGTGCTTCTCCAGCTGCTTTTCCATGGCGTCCTCGATCTGATGGGGATCCTCGAGGTTCATGGTCATCATCCGCAGGGTGTCGCAGATGAAGTCGGTGGCGAAGTGGTCCTTCAGCACCTTGGGGTATTTCTGGAAGATGGTGCTTTCGGCCGGCTTTTCGATGTGGCTTTCCAGGGCGATGACGCCCTTGGACTTCATCGTCTTGGTCAGTTGGAACAGGAGCGACAGCAGGTCCTTGTAGTCCTGCTTCTTCCACTTGGGGCCGGCGAACGACTTGCCGAAGCCGCCCAGCGCCCCCTTGATGACCGGCAGGCTGTTGGAAATCAGGAAGGCCGCGATCCCTGCGCCCAGAATGGCCATCAGCTCATAGGGCAGCGAATACAGGATCGTCGCCATCTTGCCGCCGTGCAGCAGGAAGCTGCCGAACACCATGGCGAACAGCATGATGATGCCGATAATCTGGAACATGGTGCCGCCGGACGTCCTGGAGGAGAGAGCTCAGGACGCCCGTTATCGGCGTTAATGCTTAAGGGCGGGTTTCGCTCTCCCTCCCCTTCATGGGGAGGGTGGTCGCGCAGCGACCGGGCGGGGAGGGCGCGGCGATGTCGGGCGCGCCGCTTGATCAGCCGAAGCGCCCCCATCCGTCTTCGCCTGCGGCTCAGCCACCCTCCCCCAGGTGGGAGGGAGAACGCGTTACAGCCGCGTGGTCCCGTCGATGATGGCCTCATAGGCCTTGGCCGTCAGCTTCTGGTAGCCGGCCTTGCCGCCACGGACGTAGACGGCCCCCTCGACCTTCTCCAGATCGAAACCGTCTGCGACCAGATCGACCTTGCGGTACTTGAAGGTCCCGGTGGTCTCGGCCGACTTCATCAGGCGAAGGAAGACGGGACGGGCATAGGGGGGCAGTTGCTCGTCGGCGTAGGCGGCGAAGGCGGCGGGATCGAACTTGCCCTCCATCACCAGACCGGCCATGCCCGCCTTGCCTTCCTGACCCGGGACGACGACGCCATAGGCGATGACTTCCTGAACCCCGGGCGCGTCATGCAGGCGCTGCTCGACCTCGGCGGTCGAGACGTTCTCGCCCTTCCAGCGATAGGTGTCGCCCAGGCGGTCCATGAAATAGAGGTAGCCGTCGCGGTCCTGGCGCATCAGGTCTCCCGTGCGGAACCAGCGATCGCCCTTCTTGAAGACGTCGGTGAGGATCTTCTTTTCCGAAGCCTTCTTGTCGGCGTAACCCGAGAAGTCGTGGCGAATGTCGGAAGCGATCTGACCGATGGCCTCGCCGGTTTCGCCCGTCGACACCAGACGGCAGGCCCCGTCGGAGCCGCGAACAGGCTCGCCCGTCTCGGGGTCGAGGGCGATCAGGCGGATGTTGAGTTGCGACTTCAGGAAGCCGGGCACGCGGCCGATGGCGCCCGCCTTGCCGTCGAAGTTGAACAGGGAGACGTTGCCCTCGGTGGAGCCGTAGAACTCCATGATGTTCCTGATGCCGAAGCGCTGCTGGAACTCGGTCCACACGTCAGGACGCAGGCCGTTGCCGAAGGCCAGGCGCAGCTTGTGGGCGCGCTCGTCCTCATTGGGCGGGCAGTTGACCAGATAGCGGCACAGTTCGCCGATGTAGACGAACATGGTCGCGCCCGACGTCTTCACGTCAGGCCAGAAATGAGTGGCCGAGAAACGGCGGCGAATGATCATCCGCCCGCCGTTCAGCAGCACCGAGCCGACCCCGACCAGACCGCCCGTCGAGTGATAAAGCGGCAGGCAGTTGTAGAGGGCGTCGTGGGGCGTGGAGGCGGTCGCCCCCGCGAAGGCGCGCATATAGGTTCGGGCGCGCGAATGCGGGATGCGCGCCGCCTTGGGCAGGCCGGTGGTGCCCGAGGTGAAGATGAACAGGGCCGTGTCGCGGTTGGTCAGCCCCTTGCGCAGACCCTTGTCCGGTCGAACCGAGGAGGCGCTGCGCACGGCGTTGTCGATGTCGCGACGGTCGTTGGTCTCATCCTCGTCGGCCAGGCCGTGGACCCAGCTCATCAGGTTGCGGTCGACGAAGGGGCGTGCCTCCTCCACCGCGCGCCAGCAGTCCTGATCCGTCACGACGTTGAAGGCGTTGGAGATGGACAGGCAGTGGGCCAGGGCCGCGCCGCTGAGGTTGGTGTTGATCAGGGCCGTAGCCACCCCGACCTTGGAAAATCCGATCCAGGCCGCCAGGTATTCGACCCGGTTGTGCATGACCAGGGCGATGACGTCCGACCGTTTCAGGTTCCGCGCCTTGGCCCAGTGGGCGTAGCGGTTGGCCAGGGCGTCCAGCTCACGATAGGTCAGGCGGCGGTTTTCGTCCTCGACGGCGACATTGTCCGCGAACTTGTCGACGGCTTCTTCGATGTCGTCACAGAGCAGGACGTCGCTGTCCAGGGTGATGGGCTTGATACGCTTCAGGAGACGGTACAGCCCGCCCGCGAACTTGATATCGCGCCGGATGTTCGCTGCCAGACCCATGGTTGCGCCGCCTCTTCCCGAATTTAGCCTTTCAACGGTGATGAACGGGCAGGGACGACGGGTCAACCGGTCGCAAGCGCGCACCGCCACAATGTTTCGCAATGCGATGCTTGCATCACCTTTTCGATGACGTTGGGTAAGGTTGCTTCGCGACGTTACGTCAACGTTGGCGGCAAGACGCGGAAGGCTGGCTTTGAGAAATGACGGTCGGATGACTTGATCACGCTTTCGCCTGAACTGTGGCGAGGGTGGTGTTTCTTCGCGGCAAGGCGAATGTTCGCGGAACCTTGCTCTTCTGGGCGGGGTTGTGTGGCCCTGGATTAAGGAGAAGACATCATGTCCGTGACCTATACCGATCAAATCCGTCCCGCCGCCGCCCGTGTGGACAGCGACGCCTATGTGCCCGTCTACGCCCGCAGCGGCGCCCGCAAGTCGAACAAGTCCGTGAAGACCTGGATGATTCTGGCGCCGCTAGGCGTGCTGGTCGTCGGCGGCGCCGCGGCCGCCATGCTGATGCAGCCGGCGGAGCCGCCTGCGGCTGAGGCGGTCCCGTTCGCACCCCTGGCGGCCCAGCTCGCCGCCTCGGAGGTTGCGCCCCTCAATGCGCCGACCATTCCGGTGGAAACGCCCGCCGAGTTGACCACAGCGGCGCCGATTCCGCCTGCCGTCGCGGCGCCGGTCGAACGTCGCGCCGAGCTCGCGACGCCGACGCGCGCCGCCCGCGCCGCCCCCCGTGTCGCACCCGCTGCAGAGTCGGCGGAAGCGCCGATCGTGTCCACGGGGCCTCAGCCCTATCAGTCGGCCGCGCCGCAAACGGTTGAGCCGGCAGCAGCGCCTGTGACCGCACCGGCTCCTGCGGCGATGACCGCTTCGCCGGCGCCCATCGTGATTACGCCGCCGACCTGATCCCGGCGACGACAACGACTGGAAGGCCCGGCGTACGCCGGGCCTTTCTTTATGATGTCAGGATCAAGTCAGGGTCTGGCGGGCGTCACGCGCCAGACCGCATCGCCCACGTCGTCGGCGACCAGAAGCGCGCCGGAGCGCACGCCCAGAACCCCGACCGGGCGGCCCATGGCCTCGCCCTTGTCATTGCGGAAGCCGGTCAGGACGTCCTGCGGCGGACCGGCCGGCTTGCCGCCGCTGAAGGGGACGAAGATGACCTTATAGCCGGCGGGCGGGTTGCGGTTCCACGAGCCGTGCTGGCCGATGATGGCCCCGTTGCGCCACTGGGGCATCAGGGCGCCGGTATAGAAGGTCAGGCCCAGGGAAGCGGTATGCGAGCCCAGGGCGTAGTCGGGCCTGATGGCTTTGGCCACCATGTCTGGCCGAGCGGGCTGGACGCGGCCGTCTGCCGTCTGGCCGTAATAGCTCCACGGCCAGCCATAGAAGCCGCCGGGCGTGACCGAGGTCATGTAGTCGGGGACGAGGTCATTGCCGATCTCGTCCCGCTCATTGACCGAGACCCAGAGCCGTCCATCCTCGGGGTTCCAGGCCATGCCGACCGGGTTCCGCAGGCCCGAGGCGAAGACGCGACGGGCGCCGGTCGCCGGGTCGATCTCCAGAACGGCGGCGCGGTCGACCTCTTCGTCCAGCCCGTTTTCGCCGACGTTGGAGTTGGAGCCGACCCCGACATAGAGCTTCGAGCCGTCCGCCGAGGCGACCAGGCTCTTGGTCCAGTGGTGGTTGCGGCCCGCGGGCAGGTCCGCGACCTTGACCGGCGTCGCCGTGATCTGGGTCTGGCCGGTCTGATAAGGCAAGGCCACCACGGCGTCGGCGTTGGCGACAAACAGCCGGTCGCCGATCAGGGCCATGCCGAAGGGCGAGGTGAGGCCGGACAGGAAGACCGTCTTCATCTCCGCCACGCCGTCGCCGTCCGCGTCGCGCAGCAGGGTGATGCGGTTGGCGCTCGGCACGCCTGCGCCGGCCTTGCCCATGACGAGCCCCTGTATCCAGCCGCGCAGACCGCCCTTCTTGTCGTCCGGCTTCGGCGGCGCATTGCTCTCGGCTGCCAGCACGTCGCCGTTCGGCAGTTCATAGAGCCAGCGCGGATGGTCCAGGCCTGTGGCGAAGGCGTTGACCGTCAGGCCCTGCGCCGCGACCGGCGTGCGGCCATCGGGCCAGCCGACGGCGGGCGCGATCTTGACCAGAGGCAGGCGCTGCGAGCGCGCCTCTGGCAATGTCGGATCGCTGCCGAAGCCGGCGCTTTCGGGCAAGGCGCCTTCCGTGCCGCACGCCGCGAGCGCGAAGATCAGAGGCGTCAGGGCGATCAGACGGCGACCCATGGGATGGTCCTTATCGGGCGGGTTGGCTGGGGAACTCCAGCCGATCTACATCATACCCCAACTCGCCAGCCCTTTGGGTCAGGCGCGACAACTGGTCGGCGCTCGGCACGTCCCGCGTATAGATGAAAAGTCTGTCGAAGGTCGGGTCGGCCGAGATGAACCAGCTGTAGTCCTCCGCACGATCCAGCACCCAGTAGTCCCAGGTTATGAAGCCCCAGAAGTATTTGACTCGCAGTTTGGCGTTCGTGCCGGGATCAAGAATCCGGCCGCTTCCGTCGATGGCCTTCTCGCGTCCCTCCGGCGTGCCGACCTGACAGGTGTCCCGCACGGAGACGCGGTCGGGCGCAGTGAAGTCATAGATGCTGGCCCCGGCCACGCAGCCGTCGGTGATCTTCATCGGCAGGCGGGCGACCTCGCGCCAGCGACCGGACCACAGTCGCTCGGCATCGACAGCCTTCAGCGGTTGCGGCGCGCGAACTGCGCCTGGAGGCGGCGCTGTAACGCAGGCGGCGAGGCCCGCAACCAGGGCGGCGACGGTCGCCAAGGCGAGGATACGACGTGCAGACGGGGCGACGATGGGCATGGCGAGACTCCCTGTGGCGA
Organism: Brevundimonas sp. NPDC058933; assembly: GCF_049315965.1. Lineage (NCBI taxonomy): Bacteria > Pseudomonadati > Pseudomonadota > Alphaproteobacteria > Caulobacterales > Caulobacteraceae > Brevundimonas > Brevundimonas sp. NPDC058933. Next base: position 12,399 of record NZ_JBMOSL010000019.1, on the reverse strand, counting down.
ACACAGGTTTACGCTCCGGCTTCTCTCCTGGATGGCTTGGACAAGGAATACTGTCGCGCCGCTCGCGTGCGGCTCTTGAGCGCATCCCGGCGCCTCCCTATCTGCGCAACCTGCGCCGGGAGGGCTCATGCCGCCAGTCATCACCATTCAGGGTCTGACCAAGACCTATAAATCCGGCCATCAGGCGCTGAAGCGCGTCGACCTGGAGATCGAGAAGGGTGAGATCTTCGCCCTGTTGGGGCCGAACGGGGCGGGCAAGACGACGATGATCTCCATCGTCTGCGGCATCGTCACGCCTTCGACCGGGACGGTGATCGCCGACGGTCATGACATCCAGAAGGACTATCGCGCCGCCCGCACCCGCATCGGCCTGGTGCCGCAGGAGCTGACGACCGACGCCTTCGAGACCGTGCTGGCCACCGTCACCTTCAGCCGGGGCCTGTTCGGCAAGGCGCCGAACCCGGCCCATGTGGAGCGCGTCCTGCGCGACCTGTCGCTGTGGGACAAGAAGGACGCCAAGATCATGACCCTGTCCGGCGGGATGAAGCGCCGCGTCATGATCGCCAAGGCCCTGAGCCACGAACCCGACATCCTGTTTCTGGACGAGCCCACGGCGGGCGTGGACGTGGAGCTGCGCCGCGACATGTGGGCCCTGGTGCGCAAGCTGCGCGATCAGGGCGTCACCATCATCCTGACCACCCACTATATCGAAGAGGCCGAGGAGATGGCCGACCGGGTGGGGGTCATCCTCAAGGGCGAACTGATACTGGTCGAGCAGACTTCGGTTCTGATGAAGAAGCTGGGCAAGAAGACCCTGACGCTGAACCTGCAGGAGCCGATGACGGTTCTGCCGCCGGAACTGGCCGAATGGGATCTGAGCCTGAAGAACGAGGGCGGCGAACTGGAATACGCCTTTGACGCCCACGCCGAGAAGACCGGGGTGCCGTCGCTGCTGCGCCGCCTGTCCGACCTGGGCGTCGCCTTCAAGGACCTGAACACCCGCCAGAGCTCGCTGGAAGACATCTTCGTCAGCCTGGTCCACCGCGACAGCACGAGCGAAGGGGAGGCTGCGTGATGACCTTCAACGGACATGGCGTCTGGGCCATCTATCGTTTCGAGATGGCGCGGGCCCTGCGCACCCTGTGGCAGTCCATCGTGACGCCGGTGATCACCACGGCGCTTTACTTCGTCGTCTTCGGCGGGGCCATCGGCAGTCGGATGGAAGAGGTCGGGGGCGTGCCCTATGGCGCCTTCATCGTGCCGGGCCTGATCATGCTGAGCCTGTTCACCCAGTCGATCTTCAACGCCTCCTTCGGCATCTATTTCCCCAAGTTCACCGGCACCATCTATGAGATCCTGTCGGCGCCCGTCAGCCCGCTGGAGATCGTCATCGCCTATGTCGGCGCGGCGGCGACCAAGTCGGCGGTGCTGGGGCTGATCATCCTGGCCACGGCGGCCCTGTTCGTGCCCTTGCAGATCCTGCACCCCTTCTGGATGCTGGCCTTCCTGATCCTGATCTCGACGACCTTCAGCCTGTTCGGCTTCATCATCGGGGTCTGGGCGCAGAATTTCGAACAGCTGCAGATGATCCCCATGCTGATCGTGACGCCCCTGACCTTCCTCGGCGGGGCCTTCTATTCGATCGACATGCTGCCGGACGGCTGGCGGACGGTGACCCTGTTCAACCCCATCGTCTATCTGATTTCGGGCTTCCGCTGGGCCTTCTATGGCGTGGGCGACGTCAGCATCGGGATCAGTCTGACGGCGACGCTGGGCTTCTTCTTCGCCTGTCTGGCGGTGGTAGGCTGGATCTTCAGGACGGGCTATCGTCTGAAGAACTGAGGTCGGGGTCGGCTGTCACGAAACCGCCGAACTCCCTCAGCAGTTTGAGGGTCTGCCGACCCTCTTCGTGATGCGCGCCGCCCGGCGCCGGAGACCGAATGTCCGACGCTGACGACAAGTCCACGCCCTTCGCCCGTCGCCCGGTGCAGTGGGGCCGTCCGCCCCAGACGACGTTCCGCGCCGGGCCGCTGCCGCGCGGCACGGGCCTGATGCCGCCGGTCGCCACGCCCCAGGCGCAAGCGCCCAAGCCGGCGCCTCGCCCTGCCGTCACGGCGCCGGCCGCCCCGCGCCCGTCGTCGGACGACGTGTTCAGCGGCTCGCTGGTGCCGCAGCGCCGCCCCGCGCCGCCCGCCGCTCCGACCCTGATCACGGCGCCCATGCCGACCGCGCCTCAACATCGGTCTCAGCCGGCCCGCGCCGCTGCGCCGGTGGCCCCGGCCGCGCCGGTCGATGCGACGCCTCGGCCCCTGCCTCAGGCTGCGGCGGTCCCAGCCCCCGAACCCAGGCTCCAGCCGGTCGCGTCCGAGCCTGAACCCGCGTCTCGCCCCGTCCTGGCCGCCGCGCCCAAGGTCGAAGCGCCATCGCCCCCGGTCGCGCCCCGCGTTTCGCCCCGCAAGGTCGCGAGCCGCACGCCGCTCTACATCGCCGTCGCCGCCGTGGTGGTGATCGGCGCCCCGCTGGCCACCTGGCTGATCACGCGCTCGAGCAGCGACCCCGCGCTTGCGTCGCCGCCGGTTCCGGCGGCTGCGCCCGCGCTTGAGGCCGGGCTGCCCGCCAGCCTGCCCGTGGACGCCGCGCCGGTTGAGGCCGCCGCCGTCGCCGCCGCGCCCGCCGCTCGACCGGAAGCCGCCCCGCCCCGCCCGGCCCGGGCCGCGCCGGTTCGACCCGCCCCCGCATCCGCCGCGACCTCAGCCGTCAACACTCCGCCCCCGGCGGTCGCAACGCCGCCGGTCGCGGCGCCGCCCGTAGTGGTGATCGCCCCCGCGCCTGAGCCGATTCAGCCGGCCGGTCCGCCGCCGACCGCCGCCCGCCCGACCCAGACCGACCCCGACGCCCCGGTCGTCACCCGGCCGCAGCCGCTGGACTAGCGGCCTCGGCCGAAGGCAGCGCCTAGCGCAAGGTCAGGTATCCGCGTTCCACCATGCGGCGCAGGGCCTCATAGACCTCGGCCAATTCTTCGTAGGCGGTGCGGGCGGCGGTCAGGCGGGCGGTCTGGTCGGGGGTGACGGCCGAGCCGGATTCGGACAGGCGCAGGGCCTCGGCGGCCCAGCGGGCGCGGGCGTTGGCGGTCAGGACGGCCAGCTTCTGGAAGGTGGCGACATCGACCCGCGACAGGGTCTGGCCGATGACCTCGCGGTTCGAGATGAAGGCGGCGTAGTCGATCTGCTCCAGCAGGCCGCGCAGGCGGCGCTGCTCCTGCGGGTCCTGATCGCTGGGCTCGAAATGGTCGCGCTGGCGGCGGTAGCTCTGGGTCTGAACGGTCGACATGGCAACGCTCCGTGGGGGCCGTGGCGCGAGGCTGCGCCGTTCCGGTTAACGGGTCGTTTGCGGGACGCCTGTGGGGGCCAGCTTCAGCCGCTCGCGGTCGGGCGCGCCCAGGCCGCGCGGGCAGCGCATGGGGCGGTAGTCCCGGGAGTAGCAGAGCCGGGCCTCGCGGAACCAGCCCTCGGTCGTGGCGATGAAGACGCCGTCGCGCGGCAGGCCGGGGTTGGCGGCGACGAAGGCGTCGCGGATGGCGCCTGCGGTCAGGCGCTCAGCCGGAATGGCCTCCAGGTCCGGCTTGTTCAGGCCGTTCCACATGCGCGCGGCCTGCTCGAAATAGGCTTCGGGGGTGTCCCAGCCGCAGGTGCCGTGGGCGGCCCATTCATGCTGCTGCAAGGAGGGGGAGGGGGTCATGCAGAAGTGCTTCTTCACCGTGGCGACGGGGATGGCCGGGCCCGGGGCGGCGCAGTAGCGCGGGTGCTTGTTGTCGGCGCCGTTGGGCCACAGGCCGTGCAGGGTCAGGCCGAACTGGTTCCGGGCGCACTGATAGCGCGCGTCCGGGTAGTCCTTGCCCGAGCGGCAGGCCTGGGGCGACCAGCTGACGGCCAGCATGTTGAAGGCCGCCGGCACGTCGGCGGCCACCTCGTCCGCCGGGATGCGATAGGGGCGGGCGGGGGTCAGGTCAGCGGGAACGTGGCAGGTCGCGCCCTCGGCGGCGGCGGGGATCAGGACCGGGCCGCGCGACGGGGCGTCGGGGCCCAGTTCACAGGCCGCCAGCGTCAGGCTCAGCCCGGCGAGCAGGGCGGTCGTCAGGGTCAGGGTCCGCATCGGGGCGCTCCGCAGGCAGGCGTCATGTCGCCTCGCCCGTAAACCCTTCGTGAGCGGCGGCCAAGACGGAACCGCCCCCGTATCCCGCTCATTGATAAGCGTAAGCATAATGAGGATGAGACCCATGCCCGATCAAGCCGCCTTCGCCGCCGCCCTGGACGAGGCGATCGCCCTGTTCGAACAGGGCGAGGGGCTGGACCACAAGCGGTTCGACGCCCTGCTGGCCGAGATCGAGGCCCGCCGCGACGCCCTGGTCGCCGTGCCGGAAGACGACCCTCGCGTCGAGGACATCCGCCGCCTGCAGGCCCGGGCCGACGAGCTGGAGGCCCGGGTCGTGGCGGGCAAGGGCTCGGTCATGGACGAGGTCAATCAGACCCTGTCGCCGCTGATGGGGCGCAAGGGGGGGTAGCTCCCCCTCCGGGGGGCTGGCGGCCGCGATCAGCAACACTATATGGTGCGGATAGCCAGCCCCAGGAACCGCTCCCATGACCGACGCCGCCCCCGCCCTGAAGACCCTGAAGATCGACTTCGTTTCGGACGTGGTCTGCCCCTGGTGCGCCGTGGGTCTGGGCGGGCTGACGACCGCGCTGGACCAGTTGAAGGACGAGGGGATCGCCGCCGACATCACCTTCCAGCCGTTTGAACTGAACCCGCAGATCGCGCCGGAAGGCGAGAACATCGTCGAGCACATCGGCCGCAAGTACGGCTCCACCCCCGAACAGTCGGCCCAGAACCGCGAGATGATCCGCGCCCGCGCCGCCGAGGTCGGCTTCGACATGCGGATGGGGCCTGACAGCCGCATCTGGAACACCTTCGACGCCCACCGCCTGCTGCACTGGGCCCACGAGACGGCGCCGGAGAAGCAAGAAAGCCTGAAACGCGCCCTGTTCACCGCCCACTTCACCGAGAACCGCAACCTGACTGACGCCGGGGTCCTGACCCAGGCCGCCGAGGCCGCCGGGCTGGACCGCGCCGAGGCGGGCGAGGTCCTGGCCTCGGGCCAGTATGCGACCGAAGTGCGCGGGGCCGAGGACCTGTGGCGGGCGCGGGGGATTACGTCGGTGCCGGCGGTGGTGGTCGAGGGCAAGTACCTGATCAGCGGCGGCCAACCGGCGGCGGCGTTCGAAGAGGCGCTGCGCAAGATTGCGGGGGAGGTTTAAGGGCTTTTGATCCTCCCCTGCATCGCGGGGGAGGGGGACCGCGTAGCGGTGGAGGGGGCGGACATGGTCTCGCCCTCTGGCGATAGGACGCGGGCCTGGGCCTGGAATTCGAGACGCGGCGCCTGAGCTTGCCCCCTCCACCATGCTGCGCATGGTCCCCCTCCCCCGCGATACAGGGGAGGATCGGGCTAGGGTGGCGCCTCCTCTCCCGGAAAAACAGAGTCCAATTCGTCTGAATCGTCTGAAATCAGGCCCTCGGGATCGAGGCGGGCCTTGAGGGCGGTCAGGCGGGCTTCGATGGCGATGCGGCCCGCGTGGTCGTCCGCGGAGAGGAGGGCGGCGTCGCGGGCGACCTCGGCGACGGCTTTCAGGTCGGCTTCCAGCGTGGCGGCGGGATCGGGTTGGGGTTCCGGCGCAGAGTCCGGCGTGGGGGCGGCCAGAAGGGCGGGGTCGCTGAGCGCGCGCCAGGTGCGCAGCCAGGAGGCGGCCTCGGCGGCGCGGCCGCGTTGCAGGGCGCGGTTCAGGCGCATCAGGGCTTGGGCCGCCATCTGGGTCAGGTCGGGCGGGCCGGCGTCGGGGTTCTCGTCCTGCGGATCGGGCCATACGTCTTCCATGTCGCTGCGGCGCCAGCCCTCGCGCGCGGCGCGGGACCGCAGGGTCCCCAGCTTCAGGTCATAGCGGGCGCAGACGGCCTCGGCTGCGTCTCCGGCCAGATAGTCGCGCCGCGCCGCCGCCCAGGTCCGCGCCGAGCGGACGCGATAGCCGTCGCTGGCGGGGTCGCCTGCGGGGGCGTCCATGAGGTCGCCGCCGACCGGCGGGTCGTCCGCCCCGGCAGCGGTCGAGGGCCGAACATGGTCGGGGATGTAGGTCGTGTCGCCGAACTCATCCTGCTGCCACCGTCCCGAGGCGACGATCCGGGGCTCGCCCTCGTGCCAGTATGCCTCCCGCGCGTCGTCCATCTCGCCTTCTCCTGCCTGCGGGAAGGAGGTTGGAGGACGGGTGCGTCAGGATCGGACGGGGGCTATTGGACCCACTCTGTCCCATGTCGAGCGATTAGCTGTCGATTTGAAAGAGCTTCAATTCGGAACTGCCGGGTATTCATACGAACGAGGCTGGCTCCGCGAGGCCAATCAGAAATTTTCGAAACAAGCTCTGAAATCGCGGGTTCATTAAATGCTGACATAGACATCGTCGCATGCCCATCTGGATCGACAGGTAGTGGAGAATACATAGTTCCGTCCACTCTAGACAGAGTGTTTGTATCTGGCCTTATTAAATCAAGATTCTGACGATGATACGCGCACCCCATGAAAACCAATCTACTGGCGCTACTCGCTAAAGATTTAATGTCGGTATGCTCTTTAGATCCGATTTCCTCAGAGAATGTTCTGATATTTTCTGATACAGCTTTGATGTCTATCCAATCAAGTTTCTGGCCAAAATCTGCTTTGGATGTAAGAGGACCTAGGGACCCGTATGGGTGCAAAATCGTAGCTTGAGATACGATTTCTTGAGCTCGTCTTAGGTCAGTTCCAGAATAATCCATGACCGCTCGTGTCATGAATTGTTCCAAGCATCTATCGTAATTAAAATTTATTACTTTTAATCGACTAAATGCGTAATCCATTCGGTTTAGAGGGACGCTGCCAACTATTAGGCGAAAAAGGTCTGCAAAGGCTGTGTTGTGAGATGCGACGCTAAGGCCCGATCCCGCAGGTCCAAAAATCGTGCTCTGTCGTTCACTTTGAAGGATCGTAGCTGCGATGCCGATCTTCGCGCAACTTACGACATCTTTATTGGATGACAGATGTTCAACCAAGTTGTCGATCGAAGCTGCCAGTGGAAGGGCGCGACGAAGTTGCTCGGACGCATTCATTGCGACTTCTACGTCTCGATCTTGAAGAAATGCCCAGCTAACGTGTTCGTTGCCACCACCCTTTCGACTGGGAATAATATCGGCGATGGCTTGCTTCAAGCGCCAGCCAAGAGGTAGGCCTAACTCGGCGCTGAAGCCTGCTCCCAAAACAAATACTAAGCCGTTGTCTAACATGCGGCAGATTCACCCGAAGTCGTGGTGCAGGCGATGCCGAGCGAGCCAAGGGCGTGCTCGTCACCCATCAGGCGAGTGATCTTTAGTTTTATGGTTTCCAATGAGATGTGTTGCACGTTTGCTCCCCCGAGGTGCTGAGGGAGCAGTCTTGCATCACATTTTCACTTCGACCACCCTTGTGATCGGTTCCGCCTTCGGCGCGATGAACCTTCCCGACCGTTCCTCGCGCGTCCCGGTCTTGGCGACGACGGCAGCGGCCTTCATCGCCTTGGCGATGGTGTCGGGGTCGATGCGGGGCTTCATGGTTAGTTCTCCGCGCAGGGATCGGACGCGAGGCTAACCGAAGCCGCCTCGCGTCCATAGTCCTGATCCCGGCGTGGGCGGGGTGGTTAGACCTTCACCTCAATCGCCGCGCCGCCCGCCCTGAACTTGGCGCTCATTTCGGCCATGCCGGCTTCGGCTTCCTGGGCCGCGAGGCTGGCGCCCGCGTCGTTCTGGGCCAGGGCGTCGCGGCGGATGTCCTGGCTGATCTTCATGCTGCAGAACTTGGGGCCGCACATGGAGCAGAAGTGGGCGGTCTTGTGCGCCTCCTTGGGCAGGGTGGCGTCGTGGTATTTGCGGGCGGTTTCGGGGTCGAGGCCGAGGTTGAACTGGTCCTCCCAGCGGAACTCGAAGCGGGCGCGCGACAGGGCGTCGTCGTGCATCCGGGCGGCGGGGTGGCCCTTGGCCAGGTCGGCGGCGTGGGCGGCGATCTTGTAGGTGATGACGCCGTCCTTGACGTCCTGACGGTCGGGCAGGCCGAGGTGCTCTTTCGGCGTGACGTAGCAGAGCATGGCCGTGCCGAACCAGCCGATCATGGCCGCGCCGATGGCGCTGGTGATGTGGTCGTAGCCGGGGGCGATGTCGGTGGTCAGCGGGCCAAGCGTATAGAAGGGCGCCTCGTGGCAGTGCTTGAGCTGCTCATCCATATTGGCCTTGATCTTGTGCATCGGCACGTGGCCGGGGCCTTCGATCATGACCTGGCAGCCTTTTTGCCAAGCGATTTTTGTGAGCTCCCCCAACGTGCGCAGCTCCGCGAACTGGGCCTCGTCATTGGCGTCGGCGATGGAGCCGGGGCGCAGGCCGTCGCCGAGGCTGAACGAGACGTCATAGGCGCGCATGATGTCGCAGATGTCCTCGAAGTGCTCGTAGAGGAAGCTCTCCTTGTGGTGGGCCAGGCACCACTTGGCCATGATGGAGCCGCCGCGCGAGACGATGCCTGTGACGCGCTTGGCCGTCATCGGCACGAAGGGCAGGCGCACGCCCGCGTGGATGGTGAAGTAGTCCACGCCCTGTTCCGCCTGTTCGATCAGGGTGTCGCGGAACACCTCCCAGGTCAGGTCCTCGGCGACGCCGTTCACCTTCTCCAGCGCCTGATAGATGGGCACGGTGCCGATGGGGACCGACGAGTTGCGGATGATCCAGTCGCGGATGTTGTGGATGTTGCGGCCCGTCGACAGGTCCATGACGTTGTCGGCGCCCCAGCGCGTGGCCCAGACCAGCTTGTCGACCTCGTCATCGACGCTGGAGAGGACCGCCGAGTTGCCGATGTTGGCGTTGATCTTCACCAGGAAGTTGCGGCCGATGATCATCGGCTCGACCTCGGGGTGGTTGATGTTGTGCGGGATGATGGCGCGGCCGCGCGCGATCTCCTGACGCACGAACTCCGGCGTCACGAAGTCGGGGATCGAGGCGCCGAAGTCTTCGCCGTCGCGGATGCAGGGCGCGTTCTGCTCGCGGCGCAGGTTCTCGCGGATGGCGACGTATTCCATCTCGGGCGTGATGACGCCGGCGCGGGCGTATTCGTACTGCGTCACCGGGCGGCCCGGGGCGCCCTTGAACACCTGATGGTGCGAGGTGTCGAAGCGGGGGGCCAGGTTCTTGCCGGAGGCGTGGCCGTTGTCTTCGGGTTTGACCTCACGCGGGTTCAGGACGGGGGCGATGTCGCCGCGGTCCAGCTGCCAGCTGGATTTGACCTTGGGCAGGCCGCGCTTGATGTCGATCGTCACGGCGGGGTCGGTGTAGGGGCCGGAGGAGTCATACATCGTCACCGGCGGCTCGTTGGCGCTCGGGTGGACGGCGACCTCGCGGAAGGGGACGCGGATGTCGGGGTAAAGCTCGCCCGCCACATAAACCTTCACGCCGCCGGCGCGGGGGCCGGTGGGGATGCGGCCGGTCTCGGCCTCGACTTGTTGGCGCGCTTCGCTGAGAGGGAGGCTATCGCTCGCGACGCGGTCGCTCGCTGCTTGAGCCTCGGACCCTGCTGGGGCAGTCGGGGTGACGATAATGTTCATGGCGGCCTCAAAACGTTTGAGGTCCGCCGACGTCGGGCGTGCCGGTCCTGTGGCGTGAAGCCGGGGCCGGAAGCGTACTCATCCCTTCGCCGGCATGACCCGGATCAGGTTCGACGGGTCAGAGGAGAAACCTCTATCTCAGCCGCTCGCTTGCGACCCCCCGGAGAACGCCGCGACCCTAGCCCCTTTCGGGGGTAGGTCAAGCGAGGGCGGCGTGGCAGGAAGGGGAATGATCCTTTCTCGCCCCTACCGCCCCGAGGACATGGCCGGCTGCCTGGCCCTGTTCGACAGCAATACGCCGCGCTTCTTTGACGCGAGCGAGCGGGAGAGCTTTGTCGGGTTTCTAGGGGATCAGGCCCTGCGCTGGCCCTATCAGGTGATCGAGCTGGACGGGCGCATCGTCGGCTGCGGCGGCCATGCGGTGGAGGCGGACGGGGTCAGCGTGGCCCTGTGCTGGGGCATGGTGGACAACAGCCTGCACGGGCAGGGGCTGGGGCAGGTGCTGACCGAGGCGCGGATCGCGGCGGCGCGGGCGACGCCGGGGATCAGCCGCGTGATTCTGAACACCAGCCAGCATACGCAGGGCTTCTACGCCCGGTTCGGGTTCAAGGCGGAAAAGGTCACGCCCGACGGCTTTGCGCCCGGCATCGACCGCTGGGACATGGTGCTGAAACTGGAGTGAGGAGAGGGGGGGCGGTCCGACTTCTCAGTCGGGGGGGCGTTAAGGCCGGACCGCCACAGACGACATCGGGGTTGGGGGGCGTCCGATGTGTCCGATGCTGATAACCGCGAACCCGAAACTTGGTTCCGCAAGATTTGGCGTGTTAGCCATGATTATTGAACCGGAGTTCTCGACCATGCATCTGGCCCGCTTTCCCCGCGTCCGACTGGCGCATCTGCCGACCCCGCTGGAGCCTGCGCCCAGGCTGTCAGAGGCCCTGGGCGTCGAGCTCTGGATCAAGCGCGACGACTGCACGGGACTGGCCGGCGGGGGCAACAAGACGCGCAAGCTGGAGTTCCTGCTGGGCGACGCGCTGGAGGTCGGGGCCGACACCCTGGTGACGCAAGGGGCGGTGCAGTCGAACCATGTGCGCCAGACGGCGGCGGCGGCCGCGTCGCACGGGCTGAAGTGCGAGATCATCCTGGAGGAGCGGACGGGCTCGACGGCGACAGACTATGTCGAGAACGGCAATGTCCTGCTGGACCGGCTGTATGGCGCGGTGATCCGGCGCGTGCCGGGCGGGACCGACATGGCCGCCGAGCTGGAGACCACGGCGGAGGCGGTGCGGGCCAGGGGCGGGGTTCCCTATGTCATTCCGGGCGGCGGCTCGAACGCGGTCGGGGCCCTGGGCTATGTCGACTGCGCGCGCGAGATCGTGGTCCAGGCCGACGAGCTGGATCTGCCCATCAGCCGCATCGTCACCGCGACGGGCAGCGCGGGCACGCACGCCGGTCTGGTCGCCGGTCTGGCGGTCATGGGGGCGGACATTCCGGTGCTGGGCATCGGGGTGCGGGCGCCGAAGGACAGGCAGGAGGCCAGTGTCCTGAAGCTGGCGCGGGAAACCGCGTCGCTGCTGGGCCATCCTGATCGGGTCAAGGACGAGATGGTGGTCGCCGACTGCGACTACGTCGGCGCCGGATACGGCCTGATCGATCAGGCGGTGATCGAGGCCTTGAAACTGGCGGCGCGGACCGACGGCCTGCTGCTGGACCCGGTCTATAGCGGCAAGGCGATGAAGGGGCTGATCGCCTTGGCGCGTGCGGGACGGTTCCGGGACGAGACGCTGGTGTTCCTGCACACCGGCGGGGCGCAGGGGCTGTTCGGCTATCAGGGCGAACTGGACGGCGCGCTCTGATGAAGACCCTGGGCGTGCTGGGCGGGATGGGGCCGGCGGCGACGCTGGCCTTTCTGGCGCGGGTGCAGGCCCTGACCCCGGCGACGGGGGATGAGGACCACATCCGGGTGATCGCCGACATCAATCCGCAGGTGCCGAACCGGCACAGCCAGCCCGAGGCGGCGGGGCGGACCCTGGGCGAGATGGCGGCGCGGCTGCGCGACGCGGGGGCCGAGGTTCTGGCCATGCCGTGCAACACCGCCCACGCCCATGCCGGGGCGATCCGGGCGGCGGGGTTGCCGTTCATCGACATGGTGGTGGAGACGGCGCGGGTCGCCAAGGCGGGCGGCGCGCGACGGGTCGGGGTGTTGGCCACGCCGGGTGGCGAGGCCCTCTATGCGACGGCGCTTGAGGCCGAGGGCGTGGAGATGGTGCGGCTTTCGGCGGCCGACCGCGATCGCTTCATGGCGGTGGTGTTCGGCGTGAAGGCGGGCGACGTCGGGGCGGCGCAGAGGTCGGCCATGCGCGATCTGGCGGCGGCCCTGGTTTCGGCGGGGGCCGAGGGGGTGATCGGCGGCTGCACCGAGGCGCCCTTGCTGCTGGATGGGGACGACGTGGCCGTGCCGCTGACGGATTCGGCGGAAGTGCTGGCGCGGGCGTGCGTGGGGATGTGTCTGTAGTTTTGCGATCCTCCCCCGTTTACGGGGGAGGGGGACCGCCGCAGGCGGTGGAGGGGGCGGATACGCGCTCGCCCTCAAAAGCCTGTTCGCGCCCACCGAGGTTGGAGTTCTAGCGGCGGCGCCCGATCTCGCCCCCTCCACCATGCTGCGCATGGTCCCCCTCCCCCGCTTCGCAGGGGAGGATCGGTG
>NZ_JBMOSL010000018.1:0-22286 GCF_049315965.1 Brevundimonas sp. NPDC058933 | reverse complement strand
GGCGGCGGATGTCTGAAACATCCCCCCGCCCCGCCTCCTTCTCCCCTCTAGCTAAAGCCAATCCGTCCGCGCGACCAGATCAGAATCGTCAGGCGATCAGCCGGTAGCCCACGCCCGGTTCGGTGGCGATCAGGCGGGGCTGGGCCGGGTCGGCCTCCAGCTTCTGGCGCAGTTGGCCGATGACCACGCGCAGGTACTGGGTGTCGTCGGCGTGGGCCTTGCCCCAGACGGCGGTCAGCAGGTCGCGGTGGCCGACCACCTTGCCCGCATTGCGCGCCAGATGGGCCAGGACGTCGTATTCCTTGGGCGTGACGCGCACGCCCTCGCCCGCGCGGGTGATCAGGCGGCGTTCCAGATCGATGACCACCTCTCCCGCCGTCAGCGGCCCTGTCGCCTCGGCGCGCGGCGCGGCCTGGCGCAGGTTGGCGCGGACGCGGGCCAGCAGTTCGCCGACGCCGAAGGGCTTTTCGACATAGTCGTCGGCCCCCAGGTCCAGAGCCGCGATCTTCTCGGCCTCCTTGTCGCGCGCCGACAGGATGATGATGGGCCCTGAATAGAATTCGCGGGCGCGGGCCAGCACGTCCTTGCCGTCCATGTCGGGCAGGCCGAGGTCCAGCACCACGGCGTCAGGGCTCCACAGGGCGATGCCGCGCAGGCCCTCCTGCCCGCTGTCGGCGCGGCGCGGCTCATAGCCGGCGGCGTCCAGCGCCGGCGAGAGGAAGCGATGGATCTGGGGCTCGTCGTCGATGACGAGAATCTGGGGGCGGACGGCGGCCATGCGGCGGACCTTAGAGCAGGCTCGGGTGGGTGACGACGGCCTTGGGCAGGCTGATCAGGATACGGGTTCCTTTCTTGGCGCCGTCGGGTCCGTCCATGATCGGGCTGGCGGCGGCGATGCGGCCGTTCATGGCCTCGACGAAGCCCTTGGCGATGGCCAGACCCAGCCCGGCGCCCTTGGTGCGGTCTGACGGCTCCTCCATGCGGCGGAACTTGTCGAAGACCCGTTCCAGTTCGGCGGTCGGGATGCCCTTGCCCTCGTCCTCGATGGAGATGACCACCGAGCCCCTGTCCTCATAGGCGGCCAGTTCGACCGTCGAGCCGTCGGGGCTGTAGACGATGGCGTTTTCCAGGATGTTGACCAGGGCCTGTTCCAGCAGCCCCTGATCGACCATGACCAGGCTGAGCTGAGCCGGGAAGTCGCGCGTCATCTTGCGCGCGCCCAGACGCCGCGCCACCCGCTTGCCCGCCGCGTTCAGCACGTCGCGCACGTCGACCCAGTCGGCGCGGATGTTCAGCCCGCCGCCCTCCAGCCGGGTCATGTCCAGCAGGTCGCCGACATAGCGGCTGAGGCGCTCGGCCTCCTCGCGGATCGACAGCAGCAGGTCGGCGCGGACCTCGGGCTTCAGCTTGTCGCCGAGATCAATCAGCGTGGTCGAGGCGCCCAGCACCGTAGACAGGGGCGTCCTCAAGTCATGGCTGACCGAGTTCATCAGCGCGCCCCGGAAACGGTCGGTGCGGCGCAGGGTCTCGGTCTCGACCGCCTGACCGGCCAGATCGGCGCGCTCGACCGCCACGGCGCCCTGATCCAGCAGGGCCAGAGCCAGCTTCTCCTCGTCCGAGCCGGGCGACAGGGCCGCCGCCTCGATCCCCGCCACACCCGCGCGGTCCCGCACGCCTTGCAGCGGACGGAAGGTCCAGCGCGCCTGCGGCAGGGTGCCGGTGCCGTGGCCCGCAGGTTCGCCCTTCTCCCAGGCCCAGCGCGCGGCGGCCATGGCCTCGGCGTCCAGCGGGGCCTTGGTCGGCGCGCCGGCGACCAGGGTCAGTTCGTCGTTGACGGGCAGAAGCACCACGGCCCCGGCCCCCGCCGCCGCCGCCGTCTGCTCGGCCAGGATGCGCGCGGCGGCGGTGCGGTCGCCCACGCCGGTCAGCCTCTGGCTGGCGGCCAGCAGGGCGGAAACCGCCGAGGCCCGGCGCTGCGCCGTCTTCGCCTGCTCTCGCACCCGTCCGGCCAGGAAGCCTGTCGTCAGGGCCACGGCCCAGAAGACGATCAGGGTCAGGAAATCGGTCGGCGAACCGATAGCGAAACTGTATTTCGGCTGAAGGAACAGAAAGTTGTAGGTCAGGAAGGCGACCGTCGCCGCCGCCAGGGCCGGACGCAGGCCATAGAGCACCCCCGCCGCCAGCACCGCCGACAGGTAGATGACCCCCAGATCGACGCGCTCGAACGTGCGGTCCAGCAGCAGGGCCAGGCCCGTCGCCGCCACCACGCAGGCGGCGCCGACCGCATAGCCGCGCCAGCCGCCGGCCAGACGCCGACGCGGCTCCCGCAGCGTCTTCTCCTCCAGATCGACCCCGTCGGTGATGACGTGGATGGCGACGCCGCGGGCCTGGCGCAGCAGTTCCGCCGCCAGCGACCGGCCCAGCCATTCCGACAGGCGGCTGTCGCGCCCCTTGGCCAGGACGATCTGGGTGACGTTGTTCTGATGGGCGTGATCCATGACGGCGCGCACCACGTCGTCGCCGCTCAGGACCACCGTCCGCCCGCCCAGTTGCTCGGCCAGCTTCAGCGCGTCCGACAGCTTGCCCGCCGAGCCCACGCCGTGCCGCGCGCCCGAGGGCCTGTCGACGTGGGTCACGGTCCAGGGCGCGTCCATCATCATGTCCGACAACCGTCGACCGGCGCGGACCAAGGGCGCGGCCATGGCGTCGCCGGCGATCAGCACCAGAATCCGCTCGCCCGCCGCCCACGGCCCCGGCACCCCCTGTTCACGCAGGCGGGCCACCAGTTGATCGTCCACCGTCTGGGCCGCGCGGCGCAGGGCCAGTTCGCGCAGGGCCGTCAGGTTCTCGACCTTGAAGAAGTTGTCCGAGGCCAGCCGCGCCGTCTCGGGCACATAGACCTTGCCCTCGGCCAGACGCTTGCGCAGTTCCTCCGGGGTGATGTCCACCAGTTCGATGTCGTCGGCGCGGGACAGGGCGCTGTCGGGCACGCTTTCACGTTGCCTGACGCCGGTGATGCGCAGCACCACGTCCGACAGGCTTTCCAGGTGCTGGACGTTCAGGGTGGTCCAGACGTCGATCCCGGCGTCCAGGATCTCCTCCACGTCCTGCCACCGCTTGGGATGGCGCGATCCGGGCGCGTTGGAGTGGGCGTATTCGTCGACCAGCACCAGGCCGGGGCGGCGCGCCACGGCGCCGTCGAGATCGAATTCCAGCAGGGTCCGGTCGCGATAGGCGATGGGGTTGCGGGCCATGACCTCCAGCCCGCGCAGCAGGCTCATGGTCTCCTTGCGGCCGTGGGTCTCGACCACGCCGACGACGACGTCGTCGCCTTCGGCTTTGCGACGCCGCGCCGCGCGCAGCATCTCATAGGTCTTGCCGACGCCGGGCGACATGCCCAGAAAAACCTTCAGCCGCCCACGCTTTCGCGGGGCGGCCGGGGTCTTGCTCGTCGGAAGGACGGGCGGCGCCATCAGCCCTCCGCAGGACGGGGGAAGCGGGCGTCCAGCGCCATGTTGGTCAGCAGCACATTGACGCGCGGCTGGCCCAGCACGCCGAAGGTTCGGCCTTCGACATGCTGTTCGATCACCTCGCGCACCTGCGCCTCCCCTACCCCGCGCGCGCTGGCGATGCGGGCGACTTGCAGCTCAGCGTAGGCCGGAGAGATATGCGGGTCGAGGCCCGAGGCCGAGGTGGTCACGGCGTCGGCGGGGATAACCGCCGTTCCAGTCTCGGCTCGAAGCGCATCGGCGTCCGTCTTGACCCGGGCGATCAGATCCGGGTTCAGCGGGCCGAGGTTGGCGCCGGAAGACGACGAGGCGTCATAGCCGTCGCCCGCCGCCGAAGGCCGGGGATGCAGATAGACCGGCTCCGCAAAGGTCTGGCCGATCAGAGCCGAGCCCACGACCTTGCCGGCCTTGTCCCGGACCAGGCTGCCGTCGGCCTGCGCCGAGAAGACCGTCTGAGCCACGCCCGTCACCGCGAACGGATAGGCGACGCCCAGAACGCCAGTGAACAGGGCGATCATCACGACCGCCGGACGGATGTGGTTCAGCATCAGAAGGTCGCCTTCACGCTGGCTGCGACACGACCGTCATAGGCGGCGCCGAAGTCGTGTTCGTCGGTGTCGAAATAGCGGACGTCCAGCGCCAGATGGTCGGTCAGCTGATAGCCCGCGCCCAGGTTCCAGGTCGTGTAGTCAAAGTCCGACGACACCCACTGGCGCCCCACCGCCGCCGAGATGGTCCACTTGTCGGCCGGGCTGATCGCGCCGTTGATCTCGGCATAGGTCGCCTCGTCCTCGGACGCGCCGAAGAAGTCCGGCGAGTAATAGATCGCCGCCCCCAGGGTGGCCGGGCCGACGGCGCGCGAGGTTGCGGCCTTCAGCTCGACATAGTCGTAGTCGGCCCCGTCCGGCTGACCGGCGTAGAAATAGCTGACCAGGCCGAAGTCCCAGTTGAAGCCGCCGAACTCGGGCCGGACGCCGGCGTAGAGGTCGATCTCGACGTCGGTGTCGGCGTCCCCGGCGAAGGAGACATTGCCGGCCCAGGCGCCGGCGTAGAACAGACCCTGGGTCACATCGACCCCGGCTGAAATCGCCGGATCGCCTTCGGTCTGGCTGACGCCCCGGAAGACATAGTCGGAGCCGACGGCGGCGTTGAAGGCGACCTCAGGGCCGGTCTTTCGCGGGGCCGCGTCCTGGGCCTTGGCGGGGGCGCTGCAGAGCCCCAGGGCGATGATGGCCACCAGGCAGGCGCCGCCGAACAAAGCGTCGTTGGAACCGGAAGCCTTGGAGGGATTACGTTTACGCATGAGAGTTTCCTTGACGTCTCAGGGCGGGCTTCAGGCCAGGCCGAGAGCGGAGATGACGATGTCGATGAGCTTGATGCCGACGAAGGGCGCGATCAGGCCGCCCAGGCCGTAGATCAGCAGGTTGCGGCCCAGCAGCTTGCCAGCCCCCACAGCGCGGTACTTCACCCCGCGCAGCGCCAGCGGGATCAGGGCGATGATGACCAGGGCGTTGAAGATGACCGCCGACAGGATGGCGCTTTCCGGGCTGGACAGCTTCATCACGTTCAGCGCCGCCAGCGACGGCAGGCCGACCACGAACATCGCCGGAATGATGGCGAAATACTTGGCCACGTCGTTGGCGATCGAGAAGGTGGTCAGGGCGCCGCGCGTGATCAGCAGTTGCTTGCCGACCTCGACGATCTCGATGACCTTGGTCGGGTCGCTGTCGAGATCGACCATGTTGCCGGCCTCGCGAGCGGCTTGGGCCCCGGTCTGCATGGCCACGCCGACGTCGGCTTGGGCTAGGGCCGGGGCGTCGTTGGCCCCGTCTCCGCACATGGCGACCATGCGTCCCTTGGCCTGTTCAGCCTTGATCAGGCGCATCTTGTCCTCGGGCGTCGCCTCGGCCAGGAAGTCGTCGACCCCGGCCTCGGACGCGATAGCCGCCGCCGTCACCGGGTTGTCGCCGGTGATCATGACGGTGCGCAGACCCATGCGGCGCAGATCGGCGAAGCGCGCCTTCACGCCCGGCTTGACCACGTCCTTCAAGTGAATGACGCCGACCAGGGCGTCGTTCTCGGTCACGGCCAGGGGCGTGCCGCCCGAGCGGGCGATGCGGTCCACGGCGGCGCGGAACTCGGCGGGTGCAGAGTTTTCGGCCATGCCCAGGGATTTCAGCACGGCGTCGACCGCCCCCTTGCGCCACGATTGACCGTCCGCTTCCAGACCCGACTGGCGGGTCACGGCGCTGAACGGGATGGTCCTGGCGCCGACAGGCAGGTCGCCCATCACGCCGGCGTTGCGGCCCAGCTCGACGATGGAGCGGCCTTCCGGCGTCTCGTCCGCCAGCGAAGCCATGACCGCCGCCCGCATCGCTGCATCGGGACGCACGCCCGGCACGGTGATGACCTCCGTGGCCATGCGGTTGCCGAAGGTGATGGTGCCGGTCTTGTCGAGCAGCAGGGTGTCGACGTCGCCTGCCGCCTCCACCGCACGGCCCGAGGTGGCCAGAACATTGACCTTCAGCAACCGGTCCATGCCGGCGATGCCGACCGCCGAAAGGAGGCCGCCAATTGTTGTCGGAATGAGCGTGATGAAAAGGGCGCCCAGGACGATGGGGTCCAGCTTGATCCCTGAATAGGCGCCGAGACCCAGCAGGCTGGCCACCGCGATCAGGAAGACCAGGGTCAGCCCGGCCAGCAGCACCGACAGCGCCAGCTCGTTCGGCGTCTTGCGACGGTCCGCGCCCTCGACCATGGCGATCATGCGGTCGAGGAAGGTCGCGCCGGGGGCCGAGGTGATGCGCACCTTGATCCAGTCCGAGACGACCGTGGTGCCGCCCGTGACGGCCGAGCGGTCGCCGCCGCTTTCCCGGATCACCGGGGCGCTTTCGCCGGTGATGGCGGCCTCGTTGACCGAGGCGACGCCTTCGATGATCTCGCCGTCCGACGGGATGACGTCGCCGGCCTCGACCAGGACGATGGAGCCGATCTCCAGCTCCCCCGCCGGGGTCGGGACCACCGTGCCGGTCTTCCGATCGACGATCAGCTTGGCCTTGGTAGTGACGCGGGTGGCCCTCAAGGAGTCCGCCGCCGCCTTGCCGCGCCCTTCGGCGATGCTTTCGGCGACGTTGGCGAACAGGACCGTGGCCCACAGCCACAGCGCCAGCTGGATGGCGAAGCCCGCCGCCTGGCCGCTGGCCGTCGCCACGACCGCCGAAGCGGTCGCCAGCAGGGCGACGATCCAGGTGGCGAAGATCACCGGGTTGTTGAGCAGTTTCGTCGGGTTCAGCTTGGCGACAGCGTCGCCGAGCGCCCGGCCGAGCATGGCCCCGGTCAGTCCGCCCGCAATAGACGGAGACCGAGGGCTCGACGGATCGAGCGTGACTTGGGTCATGGGATTATCCGATCAGAACCGGGCCACGACCTGGAGCATGTCGAAATGCTCCACGATCGGACCCAGCGAGAGGGCGGGGAAGAATTGCAGGCCGCCGAGGATCAGGATCACCCCGATCAACAGGCCGACGAACAGCGGGCCATGGGTCGGCAGGGTCCCGGTCGAGGGGGCCAGCTTGGGCTTGGCGACCAGGGCGCCGGCGACGGCCAGAACCGCGATGGCGGGCGCGAACCGGCCCAGCAGCATGGCCAGGCCCAGGGTGGTGTTCCACCAGGGGGCGTTGGCGGTCAGACCGGCAAAGGCCGAGCCGTTGTTCCCGGTCGCCGAGGTATAGGCATAGAGGACCTCGGACAGGCCGTGCGGCCCCTTGTTCAGAAGACCGGCCAGGGCTTCGGGCAGGACCGCAGCCACGGCCGAGAAGCCCAGCACCGACAGGGGCACGACCAGGACCGACAGCATGGCGAACTGGATCTCGCGCGCCTCGATCTTCTTGCCCAGGTATTCCGGCGTGCGACCGACCATCAGGCCCGCCACGAAGACCGCCAGCATGGCCATCAGAACCATGACGGCGATGCCCGAGCCGATCCCGCCGGGCAGGATCTCGCCCAGTTGCATCAGGAACATGGTCACAGCCCCGCCCAGCGGCATGTAGCTGGCGTGCATGGAGTTGACCGAGCCGTTCGAGGCGCCGGTCGTCTGGGCCGCCCAGGCGACCGAGGACGGCACGCCGAAGCGGACCTCCTTGCCCTCCATATTGCCGACCGATGTATCGACGCCGGCGGCGATGGCGGCCGGAGCCGGCTGCATTTCGATGACGTAGAGCGCCGAGGCGGCGCCGCCCAGCAGGATGATCGCCGCCACCACCAGGGCGCGCACGTCCCTCTTGGCCAGGACGCTGCGCCCAAAGGCGAAGAAGGCCGCCCAGCCCAGGACGTTGATGCTGACCGCCGTGATCAGATTGGTCAGCGGCGTCGGGTTCTCCAGCGGGTGGGCCGAGTTGACGTTGAACACCCCGCCGCCGTTGATGCCCAGTTGCTTGATCGCCAGCTGACTGGCGGTCGGAAACAGGCTGATCGTCTGCGATCCGCCTTCCAGCGTCGTCGCATGGGCCGAGGCCGCCAGCGACTGCACCACGCCCAGCCCGGCCAGAACCACGGCCACGATGAAGGCGATGGGCAGCAGGACATAGAGGCTGGTGCGCGTCAGGTCGGCCCAGAAGTTGCCGACGCCCTCGCCGCGATTGGCGATGAAGGCGCGGGCGAGCGCGGCGGCGATGGTCGCGCCGGTGGCCGCCGAGACGAAGTTCTGCACCGTCAGGCCGACCATCTGGGTGAAGGTCGACAGCGTCGTTTCGCCGCCATAGCTCTGCCAGTTGGTGTTGGTGACGAAGCTGACGGCCGTGTTGAAGGCCAGATGCGGGCTGACGCCGTCAAAGCCCTGCGGGTTCATCGGCAGGACGCCTTGCAGACGCAGAATGGCGTAGAGCAGGACAAAGCCCGCCAGGTTGAAGGCCAGCAGGGCGCCGGCATAGCCCAGCCAGCCCTGGCTGCGCGTCGGGTCCACCCCGGCGGCGCGATAAAAAAGGCCCTCGACGGGCTTGAGCACCGGGTCCAGCCAGGTGCGTTCGCCGTTCCAGACCCGCGACATATAGATCCCGATCGGCCAGCCGAGCATGACGGCGAGGCCGAGGGTCAGGGCGATTTCCGCCCAACCTTGAATATTCATCTTGAGGCGGCTCCGCTCAGAACCGCTCGGGGCGCAGCAAGGCCGCGACCATATAGGCGGCGATGACGAGGGCGCCGGCGCCCCACAGGACGTTCAGCACCATCGTCACAACCTCTTCAACGCAACAGCGAGGGCGGCGAAGGCCAGGAAGGCCCCGCCGCCAATCGCCAGAAAGATCACATCGGCCATGCCGAAGCCTCCAGCTCAGTTAGAGCCGGAAGAGACGCCTCAGGGGCGTAAGCGAGCTATGCGAAAAGTCGCCCCGGACATAAGGCGCGCATAAGGACGCCCGATGGAGCCGGCGATAGACCCTAGCGCCGCAACTCCAGGCCGAGGGCGTCGGCGATCGACGTCCACGGCACGTATTTGAAGTTCTGGTTTTCGCCGGGCAGGACGTTGCGGCCGTCCTGGGCGATCATGGCGCCGTGCTCAAAACCGGGGCCGAGGTTGCGGCTGGTGACGTCCAGGCCGTCGGTTTCGGACACGCCGTCAATGCCGCGCTGACCGTCGGCGACGACGATGAATGACCCCAGATAGGCCTGATCGCCCTCGCGCCGAAACACGGCGTAGCTGTCGTTGCCCTGGCTGGACGCCACCAGATAGCCGCGACCGTCGCCCAGATCATAGAGGCCGACGCCCTCCATATCGTCCTTCAGCGCAGGATTTTCGGTGATGCGGGCGACCATGATCATGGCCGATCCGCCGTCCGGTTCGGCCGACAGACGCCACAGGCCGACGTCTTCCTCGGCCACGAACAGCAGACCGCTGGCGTCGTCGGCGACACAGCCCTCGACCTGACTGGCGAAGGCGAAATCGCGCACGCGAACAGCGCGGACCTTGCCATTGCCGACGTCGATCAGTTCCCACTGACGCTTCTCGCCATTGGAGTCATTGATGAAAACGAAGGTCTTGCCGCTGCGGGCCGAGCGATACATGCACTGGCCGTAGGGATCGCCTTGGCCGGTCGGCTGGACGCCGTCGGCGACATTGACCAGCCGCCGCGCCTCGGTGTCGAGCCGATAGATGGCGACCGCCTTGTTGGTCCGATCGCTGGCCGTGACCAGAACCACCGACTGACCGCCGAGCATGAAGCCTTCGCGCAGGTCGACGTTGTTCATCCTGCCGTCTGGCAGATGCTGAATGACGCGACCCTGCATGTCGTAGAGGTTCAGCCCGGCCTTCTTGTCCGTGCCGATGATCAGGCTGTTGGCCGGGTTCTGAGGATCGGCCCAGATGGCCGGATCGTCAGCGGCGTCGCCGGGGCTGCCGACCGGCGCGGTTTCAGCCGCGGCAATAACGGCGGGGAAGCGCGGCGAGGCGACGGCGCGGGGATCCTGCGGGGCGCCAGCCGAAAGGTTCAGCGAACCCGTCAGCGCCGCGATCGACACCAGCTTGTAGTTGGCGCCCTCGGCTGCATCCTCGTCAGTGACCAGCAGCACGCCTGCAGGCAGGCTGCCGCCCAGCGGCGTGCCGACAGCATGCAAGGCGCCCGGCTCCTGGATCGCCGCGCCGCCCTGTCCTGTGAGGTTCACCGCGCCCACCCAGGCGTCGTCGTCAGCACGATCATAGACGAACAGCCGGCCGCTGGAGGCGTCGGTGGCGATCAGGTAGCGCGCGCCCTGGCCGCCGTCATAGAGGGCCAGAGATCCGCTCTCTTCGCTAATCCGGCCCAGACGCGCCGCATCGACCAGGGCCGGAGCCGCGTCGGCTTCCGGGTCGCCGTTGAAGCGCCAGACGCCGACCGCCTGCTGCGAGGCGTAAAGCTGGCCCGTCGCATCGTCGGCGACGCAATACTTGATCTTGGACGGCAGGGTGATCCGGCGCGCCGGGCGGGCGTCCACCTGGCCCTCGGCGTTGGCGTAGAGCAGCAGTTGTTCGATCTCGCCGCCGTCGCCCACCGCGAAAGCGTAGAGGCCGCCGTCGCTGGCGTTGCGCAGCAGGCAGACGTCCTCGACCGCAAAGCCCAGAGGCACGGACCGCGCCCCCACCTCGACCGGAGCGCCCTGACGCATGGCGAAGAAGCGCAGGCTGTTGTCCGTCTTGTCGGTCGAAACCAGCAAGGTCTCCGCCTGGCCCTTGATCGAGAAGCCGTAGCGAACATCCAGGCCGCCGGCCTCGCCCGCCGGAACCCCGTCCACACGCGCGCCCGTCAGATCAAGGACTTCCAGTCCGCCCAGACCTGCCGCCGAGACCAGACGATGGTGACGGGCGTCAGCATCCAGCACAATCACGCCGCTGCTCGCCTCGCCGGAGGCGGTCGTATCCCTCACTGCGGCCACTGCCGGGATTGCAGCGTCCTGGGCCGCCGCAATCCCGGCGCTCCCCACGAGCAGCGCCATGGCGCCGGCCCCCATAAGATAGTTCTTCAGCCGGTTGCTCACAGCCACTCCCCCGCATGCATCATCCGCACTTGTGCTGGACCCGCAGTAGGGCGGTTGTGCGAAAAATACGCGACGCTGACGTCCGGGTTGGCCAGTTGCGATCTCTCCATCATCGAGGACCGGCCCAAAAAGAACGCCGCCCCTCTGAAGGGACGGCGTCAGCTTCACAGGCTCGCAGGGCGTGGGCGCGGGTGTCGCCGCCGGCGCCGTGGCGAGTGGCGAACGGCTCAAGCTCGACGCGCCCGGCTGGTATGTCCAGCCGACCCTGATCGCCGACACGGACGCCGCATCGCGCATCAATGCGGAAGAAGTGTTCGGGCCCGTCGCCTCGACCATCCGGGTCAAGACCTACGAAGAGGCCCTCGCAGTCGCCGATGGTGTCGAGTTTGGTCTGTCGGCGGGTATAGTCACCCAGTCGCTGAAATACGCCCGCGACTTTCAGCGCCGCGCCAAGGCCGGGATGACCATGGTCAACCTGCCGACCGCCGGGGTCGATTATCACGTGCCCTTCGGCGGGACGAAGAAGTCCAGATACGGCGCCCGCGAACAGGGCTATGCGGCCGCGGACTTCTTCACCCGGATCAAGACCAGCTACAGCGCGGGTTAGCCGGCTGGCTGAACGTCAAGAAGCCCCGCTGGGACGCAGCGGGGCTTCTTGATATTTGGGTGCGGGAGCAGGATTTGAACCTGCGACCTTCAGGTTATGAGAACGATTTATACTGTTTTCGCATTTGTCGATTTCGCTTCTTATTGAACTACAAACCCCTACTACGCCTGACTTTCTGTTGACCGCACAGCCAATCTGAATCACCGTTCCTGCGATCTATTTCGCCCTGCTTTTCCGCCAAACGCTTCCGTCTTGCTTCCACGGATCGAACGGCTCGAACGGCGGCGATTCGCTAGGAAAGGACTTGGAGATGGCTGGCGAGAAGTTGAGCAAGCGCGTGGTGGATCGACTTGAGGTGCGCGCCAAAGACTACATCGTGTTCGATGGCGAGTTGCCGGGGTTCGGCGTCCGCGTGATGCCGAACGGCAAACGCTTCTATCTGATCCAGTATCGGCGGCATGGCCGCACCCGTCGCATGGCGCTCGGTCAGCACGGCGTGGTGACGGCCGAGATCGCGCGGCGGGAAGCCAACCGCATGTTAGGCGCCGTGCGCGGCGGCGGAGATGATCCGGCGACGCTGCGCGACATGGAGCGCCAGGCGGCGACCGTTCAGGAACTAGGTGCGCGGTTCTTGAAGGAGCACGTCGCTGTCCGTTGCAAGCCGACCACCGAGTACGAGTACAGACGCGCCGTTGAGTTCTTTATCAATCCGTTCTTCGGGAAGCAGCGGGTGCGGACAGTGACCTCGGCCGACGTAGCGGAGTTGCATGGGAAGTATGCGCACACGCCCTATCAATCGAACCGGGTGTTGGGCGTCCTCTCCAAGATGATGAACCTGGCCGAGGTCTGGGGCATGCGGGACAAGCGCACCAATCCATGCGACGACGTCAAGGCCTTCCCCGAACGCAAGCGCGAGCGCTTCCTCTCGCCCGAAGAGATCGAGCGCCTGGGCGCGGCCCTCCAAGAGGCCGAGCGCACAGGCGCGGAAAGCCGCTTCGCCGTCGCCGCCTTCAGGCTGCTGCTGCTCACCGGCTGCCGCCTGCGCGAAATCCAGACACTGAAGTGGAGCTACATCGACTTCAGGGCTGGCCGCTTCCGGCTGCCGGACAGCAAGACCGGGCCGAAGACCGTCTACTTGGGCGACGCCGTCGTCGAACTGCTGCGCAAGCTGCCTGAGGTTGACGGCAATCCCTACGTCATCGTCGGCAAGTTGGAAGGGAGTCACCTGACCGATCTTCAGCATCCGTGGCGGCGCATTCGTAAGACCGCCGACTTGGAGGATGTTCGTATCCACGACCTTCGCCACACCTATGCGTCGGACGGCGTCTTGGCGGGCGAAGGTTTGCCGATGATCGGCAAGCTATTGGGACACACGCAGGTTCAAACCACCGCCCGATATGCGCACTTGGCCGATCATCCAGTCAGAGAGGCGGCGACGCGGATCGCTGGACGGTTGGCTTTGGCGCTTGGGTGATTGTGGGCAGTGAGCGCAATGCACGGCTCGCTCACGTCGTAGATGCGCCAGAAACGGACTTCGGGAGCCCTCCCGAAAGGCGACATTCAGATTTGCTGGGAAGCTCCCTCCCGCGCCGATTGCCTGATGATCTGACCACGACGACGGTCGGCCGCTCGACGACGACGCCCGCCGCGAAGAGAGCGCCCGCATGCTGTCGGGCACAACGGTCACCAAGGAAGCCCGTGCGGCGGCGCGGTCGCTGATCGGTTAGGCCCGGTCCGCCTTGATGAAGTCCACGAAGGCGCGGAGCGGGGCTGGGACATGGCGGCGGCCGGGGTAGTAGAGGAACGGCCCCGAAAACTCTTGCCACCAGTCGGGCAGAACGGGTTCCAGGGCCCCGCTGTCCAGATGCGGCCGCAGCCAGTCCTCGAACAGGAAGACGACGCCGGTTCCGGCGAGGGCGGACTGGACAATCACCTCGACGGCGGCGCCCAGGTTGACGATCAGGGGGCCGGGCGGGTCGATCATGACGATCTCGCCGTCGCGCTCGAACTCCCACGGCAGGAGGGCGCCGCTGGAGGCCCGGCCACGCAGGCAGTCGTGCTGCAACAGGTCGCGGGGATGCTCGGGCCGACCCCGCTGCGCGAGGTAGACGGGCGCGGCGGCGGCGGCGAAGCGCTGGCGGCGCGGTCCGATGGGCACGGCGATCATGTCCTGGTCCAGCCGCTCTTCGTAGCGGATGCCCGCATCGCAACCAGCGGCCAGGACATCGACGAACCGTTCCTCGGCGACTAGTTCCAGCACGATGTCCGGATAGACCTTGAGGAATGCGGGGACGATGTGGGGCAGGACCATGACGGCCGCACTGACCGGTACGTTCAGCTTCAGCGTCCCCGCCGGGCGGTCGCTCAGGCCCTTCACCGTGTCCAGAGCGGCCTCGACCTCACCCAGCGCAGGGCCAAGGCGATCAAGTAGGCGGCGGCCGGCCTCGGTCGGGACCACGCTGCGGGTCGTGCGGTTCAAAAGGCGTACGCCTAACCGATCCTCCAGCCGCCGAACCGTCTCGCTCAGAGCTGAGGCGCTGAGCCCTGTAGCCCGGCCTGCTTGTCGAAAGCCACCCGCGCGCGCCACCGCGACGAAGGCGTTCAGGTCGCTGAGGTCCGCCGCCATTGTTCGTATTTCCGCACAGCCCGTCCTGATTGCCCCGGCTTATCGCACGAGAGACAGAGGCGCACATAGGCTTCATCAAACGAGGAGATCCACAATGACCACACTCGACAAAGCCGGAACCTTCACCCTGGGCGATCGCACGGTCCACCGCTTGGGCTATGGCGCGATGCAGTTGGCGGGACCCGGCGTGCTAGGTCCGCCGCGCGACCGCGAGGGCGCCGTCGCCGTGCTGCGCGCCGCGGTCGAGGCCGGGGTCAATCACATCGACACCAGCGACTTCTATGGCCCTCACCTAACCAACAAGATAATCCGTGAGGCTCTGCACCCCTATGCCGACGACCTGACGATCGTGACCAAGATCGGCGCGCGTCGGGATGGGACGGGGGCGTGGCTTCCGGCCATGTCGGCCGCGGAGTTGACGAGCGCCGTACACGACAACCTGCGCAATCTTGGCCTGGAGGCGATGGACGTCGTCAACCTGCGCATCATGGGATCGGGTGACGGGCATGGGCCTAGCGCGGGATCGATCGCCGAACCCCTGGCGACCCTAGTCGATCTGCAGAAAAAGGGGCTGGTTCGCCACATCGGCCTCAGCACCGTGACCCCGACCCAGGTCGCCGAGGCGCGGGGCATGGCCGAGATCGTCTGCGTGCAAAACCTCTACAACCTCGCCCACCGCGAGGATGACGCGATGGTGTCCGATCTGGCCCAAGCCGGCATCGCCTATGTACCCTATTTCCCGCTGGGCGGTTTCACGCCGCTGCAATCCGACGCCCTGTCGGAAGTCGCGGCCGCACTGGAGGCGACGCCGATGCAGGTGGCCCTCGCCTGGCTGCTGCAACGCTCGCCCAACCTGTTGCTGATCCCCGGCACCTCGTCGGTCGGACACCTGAAGGAAAACCTGAAGGCGGCCGATCTTGTGCTGCCGGCGGAGGCCGTGGCGCGGCTGGATCGGATCGGCGCGGGCTAACCCTTCGCAAAGGGCGAGGGGGACAAGACAGTCTCTTTGGGTGCCGTAAGCGGACATTTCTGAAGTCCGCGATGAGTCAAAGAACGTCCTTTGCCATCCAGTGGCGTCGGTGATTTAGCAGGCAAGGCGCGAGCAGGGATCGGTTAGCCCCTGCCCAGCGTCAGACGTCACCGGGCGGCGCAGCGAGAACTATCCGCGCCAAGGCTTCCGCCAGATAGGCCTGAGCCACGGTGCGCTCAATGCCGAGTTGTGGGCCGATCTGGTCAAAGGACAGCCCTGCCATCCGATGCAGTAGGAACACGTCCCGCAGATCGGCCGGCAGTTGTAGGATCGCCTTGGCTAGGGCGCGCTGCTGATCAGCGGCAGCCGAGCGCCTTAGAATGCGTCGTGGTGAGGCCTTCTGGCGGTTCATGTCTCTGCCTGCCCATTGTCGTCCATTGCGGCCGCAACAGCCGATAGGAGGCCGCTGATCACTTTGTCTGCGGCTTCCGGCGTCATCAAGAGCACGGGCTTGCCCTGCCCAAAGGACAACGCCCCGGAAGCATAAAGCGGGCTCAGGGCGGCGACCAGTTGAGGAAGTCCGTCCGGCAGATGGTGCAGGCCTGCCATACGAGCGCATCTCATCGCCTTGTGTAGATCATGTCGCAGATGAATGCGGTTCCAGTCATCCGTGATCCCGCACTGGAGAAGATAGGCCTTCAGAGCCAGCTCAATGGCGATAGCCAGATAGTAGGCGCGGAACCGGTCGATCTCCGAGTTTCCGGCTTGCGCTATTTCCCTGAAAGCCCGGGCGTTCCCCGCAAGCACCTGGGCCAAACGTCTATCGGGGCGCCGACGAGCGCGGGTCACGACGTATGCTTCAGGCGTGAGAGGTCGCGGGCAGCGCGGACGATCAGCCGATGCACGATGCGATTTTCCTCCGGCGCCAGCAGGCGTTCGGCGACCTGGAGATTCGCAATGACACCCTCGACATCCCGAGCCGGTGTCTTGGGCAGGAAGCGCAACCAGCGACGCAAGCGGCGGTCTATCAGCCGTAGACGAGTGCTGAGGTCAGTAAGTCCGCTGGCCCGTTCCGCCTCGTCGCGATCCGTGTCTGACTTGGCAAACCAACCCGGCTCGCGCTCAAGGCGCGCCAAGGCCACCGCCCAAGTGTCTAGCTGTCGGACGTAGGCGTCGTTGAGCGCCAGCCATTGCTGATGCCAGGATGGAACCTGATCGGCAGGCATGCGGGGTCCTCCCGTGAAGACGGCACGGCAAGCGAGCGGCGGCCGCCCGCTAGTATTTCAGCACGATGTACGCGAAGATGATCACACCGACCCGACATTGTCAATACGGTGTATTCACATAGGAGCACACCGTGCCGACTATCACGCCTCTTCAGGTCAAACTGGCGCGCACCGCTGTAGGGCTGGGCGTAAGAGAACTGGCACAGGAAGCTGGGGTTGCGCCCTCAACGATCCAGAGGTTCGAGTCCGGACGCGGCGACATGCAATCTCGCACTCTGGATAAAGTGCAGCAGGCCCTCGAAGAATCCGGCGTGATCTTCATACCCGCAGACGCCTCAGGCGGGCCTGGCGTTCGGATGAAAGACTGACCTCACCAAGGTCGCTATGCGGACCCTCACCGGGCCGCGAGAGGACTGTCAGGGGTGAGCGCGGCACGCGCTCATCGCCCCGCGACGGCGCAGCCGCCCTTGACCCGCCGATAGTGGTCCGGCCCCCTCAAAAGGCCTGCGAGATGCAAAAAAGGTATGATTTGTTGCGGCAATTCAATGGGCTGTCGAAAATGGCAAGTTATGCGTCCAAAACGCACCTTGTCGTATCCGATTGAAATAAGCCGAAGAATCGTCGCCCCACCCCCGCCGAACCTTGCGGCTTTTATCCTGCCCTCCCAGTAACTCACTCGAAACTCCAGAGAAGCCTGCTGGGCGAAACGAGGGACACGCTGCCTGATGTGATCGACCGGTGGGGCCGAACTGACAACGTCACCATGTGGCGTTCGATCGCTCGCGGACTTGGACTTGCTCAGAGCCACGGCAAATTCGTGCGCTGGGAAGCCGTGACCTACTCGAGAAAATTATGGGAGCCCTTGCTCAGGACGACCGGCCCCTCGGCGAACGACTTCCAGAACTTGCCGAGGGACTTCGAGCGGCCGAGATGCGAGGCCGGGAACGGTCGGAGGCTAAGCGGCGGGAGGCGGAACGGCGCCGGGAGGAGGCCTTGGTCGAGCTCCGACGATGGGCGTCTGATTCTCTACGTGACAGCTTTCCACCAACCTTGATGGTTTCTGCTAAGCGCGCCGCGCCGCAACCGGCAACCGATTTCAAAGCCTTAGCAGCACCCGTCCCACGCCCTCCCGCAATCCGGGTGCAGAAAGACCTCAGCCCTGAACGCAGGCTGATGAGCTCGAGGGCGGATCATGCCGCGCGCGTTTTTGATACCCAAGCCCCCACACCCAGTTGGCGTAACATCTCGTTGCCCTGCTCGGACGCCCGAAATAGTCTTCAGGCGAACGCCTCGAACAGTCCCGCCGCCCCCATCCCGCCGCCGACGCACATCGTCACGATGGCGTAGCGAGCGCCTCGTCGGCGGGCCTCAAGCAAGACATGCCCCACCATCCGCGCCCCGGACATGCCATAAGGGTGGCCGATCGAGATGGCCCCGCCATTGACGTTCAGCCGCTCGTCAGGGATTTCCAGAACATCGCGGCAGTGCAGAACCTGAACGGCGAAAGCCTCGTTCAGCTCCCACAGACCGATGTCTTCCACCCGCAGCCCGAACCGTTCCAACAGGCGCGGCACGGCGCGAACGGGGCCTATGCCCATTTCATCGGGGGCCACGCCGGCGACGGCCATGCCGACGTAGCGACCAAGCGGCTGCAGACCTCGTCGCTCGGCCTCCGCTCCCTCCATAAGGACACAGGCCGAGGCGCCGTCCGACAACTGGCTGGCGTTGCCTGCCGTCACGATCCCGCCAAGCGTCACCGGGCGGAGACCGGCCAAGCCCTCAAGCGTGGTGTCGGCCCGCGCGCCCTCATCGCGTTCAAGCACCAGGTCGCGCCAGGACACCGCGCCCGATAGCTTGTCGGTCACCTTCATCCGGGCGCCCATTGGCGCGATCTCTTCGTCGAACCGCCCTGCCGCAATAGCCGCCGCCGTTCGCTGCTGCGACTGAAGGGCGTAGGCGTCGCAGGCTTCGCGTGAAATCCCGTAGCGTTCGCCCACCACCTCTGCCGTCCGCAGCATGGGCATGTAGGCGTCGGGCGCATGCTGCAAGACAAGGGGGTCGGGGTCGGCGCGGAACCCCTCGTCCTGCACCATCGAGATGGATTCGACGCCGCCGGCGACGACCATCTGCATGCGATCGACGATGATCTGCTTGGCCGCCGTGGCTATAGCCATGAGGCCCGACGAGCACTGCCGGTCCAGCGTCATGCCCGACACGGTGACGGGCAGACCGGCGGCCAGGGCCGCCGTGCGTCCAATGGTGTGCTGGACCCCCTGCGGCATGGCGGCGCCGATCAGGCAGTCGTCGATCTCGGCCGGATCAATTCCTGCACGCGTGACGGCATGGGTCAGGGCATGCGCCGCCAGGGTCGGCGAGGGCGTCGCATTGAATGCGCCCCGATAGGCCCGGCCGATCGGGGTGCGCGCGGTCGAGACGATGAGGGCTTCACGCATCGTGAGGTCTCCTTTGACGGGAAGGCCCCGTCACTGGGCGGTTGAGCTTGGCGAATGAGACCCGACGTCAGGCAGCCGCAGCTGTAGCGCGGCCGGGGTGATTGATTTCGTGCTGGTACTGGGCGGAGCCGGAGGCCGGCGTCACCTCGCCGGCCCGGTCGGACACCTGCGGCCAGCAGCGCTGCAGTTGATCCGCAGCGTCAGCCGCCTCGCCAATGTAGATCCCCTGAGTCATGGTGATGTGCGCCTGTTCGAAACCGCCCGACCCAGCCAACAGAACCATTCGCGTCGGCGCGTTTTCCGCAACAAGGGCGACCACGCCTGGGCTGACCAGATCGGTCGAAAGCCCCTTGAGCGCCGCCTCGGAATAGAGGCCTTCGGTCATCTGGGTGGCGGCGCTGGGCGCAAGGCAATTCACCCGGATGCCCGACTTCTCGCCCTCGAGAGCCAGGGTCTGCATCAGGCCGACCAGGGCCATCTTGGCCGCAGCATAGTTGGACTGGCCGAAATTGCCGTAGAGACCCGACGAGGACGTCGTGAACACGATCCGCCCGTACCCCCGCTCGCGCATATGCGGCCATGCGGCCTTGGTGACATTGACCGAGCCCATGAGATGGACGTCGATCACGGCGGCGAAGTCGTCCAGGTCCATCTTGGCGAACGTCCTGTCGCGCAGGATCCCGGCGTTGTTCACGACAATATCGACCGATCCCCAGCGCGCCACGGCCTCGGCCACCATAGCCTCCACGGCCGGTCGATCCGTAACGCTGCACGGGCAGGCCACAGCCTCGCCGCCCGCCTCGCGAATCTCCATGGCCACCGCCTCCGCGCCGCCCGCCGACATGTCGTTGACCACCACGCGGGCGCCGTATCGCGCCAACGCCAGGGCGTGCGAACGACCCAGGCCTCCGCCCGCCCCCGTCACAATCGCCGTGCGGCCTGTCAGATCAATCATCATCGTCCTCTCCGGGTCCTGGCGGGCAGGCCCGCGACCGGCAGGTGACGACAAACTAGCCCAAACGTCAATATTCACCCGCCGACTAGTGAATGTTGACAAGGCGCGCTTTGAATGAAAGCTTGCCCTCATGGCGTCGTCAGAACGCCGAGGAAACCGGAGGGAATGCCCATGGCCGACAGGCTCTGGATAACGACATCTGTCGCCGCGCTGCTATGGGCCGGGGCGGCCCAGGCCCAGGACGTGCCCAATGGCCCGACGCCGCAGGCTGACGACAGCCCGGTTACGGTGGAAGAGGTCGTCGTGACGGCCGAACGACGCACCAGCAACCTGCAGACGACCGCCGTCGCCGCCACGGTTCTTTCCGGCGAAAGCCTGAGCGACCGGGGCGTCTTCTCCCTGGAGCAGCTGCAGTTCGTGGCCCCTTCCACCACCGTCCAGAACTTCGGCCAGGGCAATTATTTCAACGTCCGCGGCATCGGAAAGTCTGAGCCCACCACCGCCATCGGGGTGGGCGTCACCACCTATCGCGACGGCGTCCCGGTCTTCCCGGGCTATTTCCAGACCGAACCCTATTACGACATCGGCAGCGTCGAGCTTCTCCGCGGGCCGCAGGGCACCTTCGCCGGCACCAACGCCACAGGCGGCGCCGTCTTCATCACCTCGCGCAATCCCGACTTCTCGGGCGTGAACGGCTATGTGATGGGCCAGGTCGGCAACTACGACAATCTGAAATTCCAGGGCGCCGTCAACCTGCCGATCAGCGACACCCTCGCCGCCCGCTTCGCCGTGAACAGCGAACAGCGCAGCAGCTTCCATGACATCACGGGCCCCTATAAAGGCAGCCCCGGCGACGTGGACATGAACAGCGTCCGCGCCAGCTTCCTCTGGACCCCGACGACGGCCCTGCGGGTCCTGCTCAAGGCCGACTATAACAAGCTGGACTTTGGCGGCTATCCGGCCGATCCGGCCTTGTCGACCAATGATCCGTTCAAGATCACCGCCAACGGCCCCCACTCCGGCCTGGACGAGACGGCGCGGGTTTCGCTGAACGTCAGCTACGTCTTCGACAACGGCGTCACCCTTCGCTCGATCACCGGCTATCAGGACGGGATCAGCGAGTTCTCGACCGACCTGGACGGGACCAGCGCACTGAACAACACCTTCTATGACCGCGTCGAAGAGGACGTATGGTCCCAGGAGATCAACCTCGTCTCGCCCGACAACCAGCGCCTGACCTGGCTGCTGGGCGCCTTCTGGCAGCAGGACGACGTCACCTTCCCGGTCACCACCTTCCCCCAAGGCGCCTATCACGTCGGCTTCCCGGAAGGCGTGCTCGACTATTACATCTTCGGTGAGACTCCGAAGGAGACCAAGGCCGTCTTCGGCCAGGTCAGTTATGACATCTCGGACCGGTTGCAGATTCAGCTGGGCGCCCGCTGGTCTGAAAGCACCTCGCGCAACGAAAACGTCTACACGACCTATCCTGCGCTAGGGCTGCAGTTGCTCCAGAACGACGAGGTCACGGCCGAAAAGACCACGGGCAAGCTGAGCATCAACTACAAGATCGACGACAACAACTTCGTCTACGGCTTCGTGGCGAACGGCTTCAAGATGGGCGGGCTCAACGCGCCGAACTTCTATGCGCCGGCAAGTTCATTCGGGCCGGAAGACGTTGTCGACTACGAAATGGGCTGGAAGTCGACCCTGTTCGACGGTCGGGTTCGCACCCAGCTGGGTGCCTACTACATGACCTATGAGGGCTTCCAAGTCGTCGTCGGCGATCCGGCCGTTCCCCTGTTCAGTTCGATCGTCAACGTCTCGGACGAAACCGTCCTGATGGGCCTCGAAGCCTCGGCCCAGGTCCGCCTGAACGCCTGGACCGTAGATGTCGGCGCGGCCGTCTCCCGCTCTGAGCTGGGCGAGTTCTACGCCGCCGACCCCCGTGTCGCGCGCAGCGGCGCGTGCGACGCCACGACGGGTCCCGAGACAGCCAACTGCCTGAATCTTGATGGAAACACCCAGGGATACGCCCCAGAGCTGACCTTCAATATCGGCATACAGTACGACTTCGCCCTGCCCAACGGCGCGACGCTGTCCCCCCGCATCGACTACGCCCACATTGGCGAGGCCTGGACGAGCATCTTCAACAATGCAGCCCTGGGCGACCGACTGGAGGCCCGCAATCTGGTCAACCTGCTGCTGAGCTACAGGACCGGCGACTGGACCCTTGCAGCCTATGCGCAGAACGCGACGGACCAGACCTATATCGCCGCGATCAACTCTGGTCTTCGCTACGCGGGTCCGCCGCGGCAGTTCGGCGTGAACCTGACCAAGACCTTCTAGAAACCTGGCGGGGGGGGGGGGGGGCCGGCCCCCCCCCCCCCCCCCCCCCCCCCCGGGATAAAGTGTGAGTAGGAAAACACACCAGAACCGG
>NZ_JBMOSL010000017.1:0-26864 GCF_049315965.1 Brevundimonas sp. NPDC058933 | reverse complement strand
CCGCAGGGCGGGGCGCGGGACGGCGCGCCGGCTGGGCCGCCGGTTGAGCCGCAGGCGTCGCCGCCGCTGGGGCCGCAGCGCGCGCAGGAGCCGGGGCCGTGGTCGGGGTCGCAGCCGGAGCGGCGGCGGGCACGACCGCCGGGGTCGCGGGCGTCGCTCCCGCCGTCGCGGCGGCGGCGCGGGCGGCGAACTGCTGCGACTGGAAGCGCTTGGCCAGCTTCTCGGTCAGCTCGCGCGCGCCGGCGGGCGGCATCTGGGCCATGATGGCGGCCAGGGTGCGGGGCCGCATGGCGGCGGCGACGGGCAGGCGCACGGAGTCGTCCAGCGTATTGAACACGGCCGCCGCCTCCTTGGGCCGCATGGCGGAATAGACGGCGACCAGACGGTCGTTCTCGGCCTTTTCCTTCTCGTCCACCTGTCCCACCAGAGCGGCGATCTCGCCCTTCAGAGCTTCCAGCGCCTGCAACTTGGCGTCCAGCTTCTGCTCGGCGGCGACCATCAGCGGCAGGGTGGTGGCGAAGTCGGCGTCGCGGGCGTCCAGGGCGTCGCGCCGCTTGGACAGGGACTGGATGACCCGCAGTTCGGCCGGCGAAATTCCCGCCTGCTGAGCCAGTTGTTCCGGCGTCAGGGCGCAGACCGCCGGCGCAGGCTTGGCCGCGGCCGCCCCGCCCTCCCCCGGCGTCTCCGCCGTCACGGCCTCCTGAGCCCAGGCGGTCGCGCCCTGGAACAGTTCCGGCGCCACGCCCGCCGCGCGCACAGCCACCACCCCGCCGATGGCGATGGCGATCAGGGGCAGGAGGCGGGGCAGCTTGCTCATCGGTGGCACTCGGTAAGGCGGTTCAGACGCCGCACAGGCATAGGGGCTACAAAAACACTTCGCCCCTCAAGTCGTCCGCGGCCGCGCCTCGGACATAGGGGCAAAAAGAAACTTCCCCTCAAGTCGCCTGACGCCGCGCGTCAGGCATAGGGGTCTAAAAATGCATCAAGCAGCGAAAAGATCTTCGTCCAGACTACGACGGGCGCGGTTTAGGCTCTGTTGCGCAGCATGGTTAGCGGCCAGGGCCTGACGGACCGGAGCAAAGCTTTCAGCGGCGACCGGAGCGGGGGCGGCACGAGCGGCCGGGGCCTTCATCACTGCGCGCGCGCCCTCGATCCGCTCCATCAGCGAGGCCATGCGGCGGGCGCGGGCTTCGTCGTCCAGCAGCGGCGCGACCTGCGACGTGGGGACGTTCAGTTCCAGAACCGCTTCCTCACGGAATTCGGCCTGGGGCTGCGAAGCGGCAGCGCGCGGCGGCAGACCGGCGGGCGCGCGGGCGATCAGCACCTCCAGTTCCTGCTTCACGGCGCGAGCCTTGATGATCCGGTCGTGCAGCAGGTCGGTTTCCTGACCCGAGGCGCGCAGGGTGGCCAGGGCCTGTTCGGCGCGACCGGCGGCCGAGTTCAGCTCGGTCACCGCCCCGGCGAAGGCCAGTTGCCCCTCGCGCAGGGCCTTGAGTTTCTTCTCCAGCTTGATGCCGTAGCCGATGGCCGCGACCAGCAGCAGCATGAGGATGGAATCGAGAATGATGCCGGTCATGTCAGCGTTTCCCTCGGCTCAGGTTGGCGGCGATGTCGGGGTTGATCGGACCTTCGACCCGCACGGCGATATGCTGGCCGCGACGGCCCATCTTGCCCGTCGTCAGCGGGATGGAGCCCGCCCGCACCGAGACTTCGGAATCGGGCGAGACGTTCAGCATCAGGGTGTCCCCGACCTTGAAGTTCAGCGCCTGCGACAGCGGGATCTGCTGCTCGTCCAGCACGCAGCGGACCTCGGTTTCCGTGGTCCACAACTCGGTGGCCAGGTGGCCTTCCCAGATGTTGTCGCGGCCGAACTTCTCGCCCATGAACTGCTGCAGCAGCATCTTGCGGATGGGCTCCAGCGTCGAATAGGGCAGCAGCAGTTCGACCCGGCCGCCCCGGTCTTCCATGTCGATGCGCAGCTTGACCAGGATGGCGGCGTTGGCCGGACGCGCAATGGCGGCGAAACGCGGATTGGTCTCCAGCCGGTCGAGCGTGAAGTGCACGGGCGTCAGCGGCTCGAAGGCGGCGCGCGCGTCGTTCAGGATGACCTCGACCATGCGCTGCACCAGCACCCGCTCGATGGTGGTGTAGGGCCGACCCTCGATCCGCAGGGCCGCCGTGCCGCGACGCCCGCCCAGCAGGACGTCCACGATCGAGTAGATGAGATTGGAATCGACCGTCAGCAGGCCGTAGTTGTCCAGCTCCTCGGCCCGGAACACCGCCAGGATGGCCGGCAGCGGGATCGAGTTCAGATAGTCCCCGAACCGGATCGAGCTGATGGTGTCGAGCGAGACCTCGACATTGTCCGAGGTGAAGTTACGCAAACTGGTCGTCATCAACCGCACCAGGCGGTCAAAGACGATTTCGAGCATGGGCAGACGCTCGTAGGACACCAGGGCCGAGTTGATGATGGCGCGGATGCCGCTCCGTTCGGAGTCGTCGCCGTCGCCCATGTCGAAGCCCAGCAGGCTGTCGATCTCGTCCTGGTTCAGCACGCGTTCGGACAGGGCCGCGCCCATGTCCGCTTCGCCGCCGAAGGGATCCAGTTCGCTGTCCGCGGCCAGGGTGTCGCTCATGCCTAGGAAACCAGCATTTCTTCGATCAGCACGGCGTCCACCTTGCCCGGCGCGGCGATCAGGTTGACCCGACGCAGGATCTCGGCGCGCAGCTGATAGGAACCGGCGGAACCGGCCAGATCCTCGGGACGCAGTTCGCGCAGGAAGCCCTGGAACATGTCCTGCATCCGCGGGGCTTCGCCTTGCAGATGGGTCGCCAGCTCGGCGTCCTTCATCTCCAGCGTCAGCTTCAGCTTCAGATAGGTCGGGCGTCCATCGGCCGACTGAATATTCACGATCAGATCCGGCAGGGTGTAGAAGGTGACGCCGTCAGGTCCCGCAGCGATCTTGCCCGCCGCGGGATCGGCCTCGCCGCCTTCCGCGCCGCCGTGGCCCCCGCCCTTCTTCTCTTCCTTCTTCCCGTGACCGTCGTCCTTCTTTTCGGCCGCGCCGTGTTCGCCGGCCGCTTCGGCCTCGGCCGGCTTGGGCTTCATCAGCAGGAAGGCCGCCGCTCCACCGCCCCCCAGCACCACCAGGGCCGCCGGAATGATGATGAACAGCAGAGGCAGCTTCTTCTTTGCGGGCGCGCCCTCTCCGCCTTCACCGTCTGACACGGCGGGCAGGTTGGCGTCGTCGCCGCTCGGCGCCGCGTCTTTCTTCTTGCCCAGCTTCAGCTTCAGCATCCGCACGTCGCCCCGATCATCACCACCGTCCTGATGAGGCGTTTTTGGTTAACGAGGCGTTTACAATCGGCAAATCCTGCCGGGCGCCATAGGGCTCAATTGGGCCAGAACCCTTGCTGCGCCTGGATTAACCCTGTTGGCACGGTCGTTGCGACGAGATCGGCGAAGGAGCCGCACTCGTGGAAAACGCCGCCTACATCGGATTGTCCCGTCAGATGACGCTTCGCCGCGAGCTCGACATCGTGGCGAACAACGTCGCCAACGCCGACACCACCGGGTTCAAGGTCGAACAGCTGATGGTCGGGACCGAGGTCGGCCAGCGCGCCCGCAACGACAATATCCGTCCCTCGGCCAGCTTCGTCCTGGACAAGGGCGTGGGCCGCGACTTCGGCCAGGGAGCGCTGAAGCAGACCGGCCGTTCGCTGGACTTCGCCATCGAGGGCGAAGGCGCTTTCTTCACCGTCCAGAGCGCCACGGGCGAGGCCTATACTCGCGACGGCGGCTTCACGACCAACGCCGAGGGCGTCCTGACCACCAAGCAGGGCTTGCCGGTCCTGGGCGACGGCGGCCCCATCACCCTGGACCCCGAGCGCGGCCCCGTCAGCGTCGCGCAGGACGGCACCATCAGCCAGGAAGGTCAGCCTGTCGGCCGCCTGAACGCCGTCCGTTTCGACGCCCTGGGCGCCCTGCAGAAAAGCGGCGACGGCCTCTATCGCAACATCTCCAACGCCCAGCCGCAGGACGCCCCCGACGTGCAGGTCCGCCAGGGCATGCTGGAGGGCTCCAACGTCAACACCCTGCAAGAGATCACCAATCTGATCGAGATCAGCCGCGCCTATGAGCGCGTCTCCAAGATGATTGAAAACGCCAACGACCTGTCACGCCGCTCGGTCGAGCGGCTGGGCCGGGTCGGCTAGTAAGGACGCCTGAACGATGCGCGCTCTCAGAACCGCCACCTCCGGCATGCTGGCCCAGCAGCTGAACGTCGAGGTCATTTCCAACAACATCGCCAACATGAACACGGTTGGCTTCAAGCGGCAGCGGGCCGAGTTCCAGGATCTGCTGTACCAGAACGTCGAACGCATGGGGGCCCAGTCCTCGACCCAGGGCACCGTCGTTCCGACCGGCATCCAGATCGGCGCCGGCGTGAAGGCCGGCAGCGTCTACCGCGTCACGGAACAGGGCAGCCCCACCCGCACCGGCAACGACTATGACGTCGCCATCGACGGCAAGGGCTACTTCCAGATCACCCTGCCCTCGGGCGAGATGGCCTATACCCGCGCCGGCAACTTCGCCGTCAACGGCGAGGGCCAGCTGGTCACAGACGACGGCTATGCGGTCGAGCCGGCCATCAACATTCCCCAGGACATGGTGGACATCACGATCTCCAAGTCCGGCCAGGTCCAGGTGACCACCCAGGGTCAGGCCGAACCCCAGGTCGTGGGGCAGCTTGAACTGGCGACCTTCTTCAACGAGGCTGGCCTGGAAGCCATCGGCGACAACCTGCTGCTGGAGACCGCCGCCTCGGGCGCCGCCACCATCGGCGCGCCGAACGAACCCGGTTTCGGCCAGCTTCTGCATCGCTACACCGAAGCCTCGAACGTCGATGCGGTCAGCGAGATCACCAACCTGATCGTGGCCCAGCGCGCCTATGAGATGAACTCCAAGGTCATTACCACCGCCGACGAAATGCTGTCCGTCTCGGCCCAGGTGAAGAGCTAGTCATGAAGCACGCCCTGATCCTCGCCGCCGCCCTCGCAACCTTCGCCGGCCCCGCCCTGGCCGGTCCCGTCAGCCTTCTGCCCGACCCCGTCGATGGCGACGGCCGCGTCACCCTGGGCGACCTGTTCGACGACGCAGGTGCCGCCGCCGGCGTCGTGGTCGGCCAGCGTCTCGGCGCCACCGCCGTGTTCGAAGCCAGCCAGATCCAGGCCGCCGCCCGCCGCGCCGGTCTGGACTGGTCCAATCCCCAGGGCTTGCGCCGCATCGTCGTGCGCGAAGGCGGCGCCCTGCCCGCAGAGGCGTCCGCTCGTCCAGCCGCCGCCACCGTGGCCTCGCGCCCCGGCGCCACGGTCGAGGTTCTGACCTATGCCCGCAGCCTCGCCGCCGGCGACATCGTCCAGCCGTCCGACGTGATCTGGTCAACCGTCCAGGCCCACCAGGCCCCCGCCGGCGGTCCCCAGGACGCCGATCAGGTCGTCGGCCTGTCGGCCAAACGCGCCCTGCGCGCCGGCGCCGCCGTGACCAGCCGCGACCTGGCCTCGCCCCAGGTCATCGCCCGCAACGACCTGGTCGAGGTCGCCTATATCGTCGGCGGCGTCGAACTGACCGTTACCGGCAAGGCCACCCGCGACGCCTCGGCGGGCGAGGCCGTGCCTGTCCTGAACGTCCAGTCGGGCCGCACCATCGACGCCGTGGCGGTGTCACCCGGTCGCGCCGTCGCCGGTCCCGCCGCCCAGACCGCCCGCGCCAATCCGCAACAGTTCGCCGCTCGCTGAGAGATCCCGTCATGCGCAAAGTCCTGATCCTCGCCGCCGCCGCTTCCGCCCTGTCCCTGGGCGCCTGCTCCACGATTACGGAAACGGTGAAGGGTCCTGAACTGGCCCCCATCGGCTATCCGGCCGCCCTGGTGCCTGTCGAGCAGGCCTATCTGCCGACGCCCACCTCCGCATCAGCCAACAGCCTGTGGCGTACCGGCGCCCGCAGCTTCTTCGGCGACCAGCGCGCCCGCCGTATCGGGGACATCCTCACCGTCAACATCGACATCAACGACCGCGCCCAGACCCAGAACTCGACCAATCGCTCGCGTTCCAACAGCGCCTCGGGCGGGGTGACCCACTTCTTCGGCCTGGAAAACAGCCTGGGCCGCGCCTTCCCCGGCGGTTTCGACCCGGCCAACATGGTCGGCACCGAAGGCGAGGCCAACGCGGCCGGTGCGGGCAGCGTCAACCGCTCGGAACGCGTCAGCCTGACCGTCGCCGCCGTCGTCACCGCCGTCATGCCCAACGGCAACATGGTCATCCAGGGTCGGCAAGAAGTGCGCACCAACCGCGAGGTCCGCGAACTGACCGTCGCCGGCATCGTGCGCCCCGAGGACATCTCCTCGGCCAACACCATCGCCCACACCCAGATCGCCGAAGCCCGCATCAGCTACGGCGGTCGTGGCGACATCAGTCGGATGCAGGCCACGCCCGCCGCCCAGTCCCTGGTGGAGCGCTTCAGCCCCTTCTGATCGACGTTCAACGAGGCGTGTGATTCCGGCGACAGGCGATGCCGGAATCATTTTCGTACAAGCGGAGCGGTGAACCCTTAACAAGCGACCCGCGTTTGCTCTGTCGAACGCGAGTGATTTGTGATGTTGAAGTCCATTGCCCCCGCTGTCGCCGCCCTGGGTCTCGCCGCCCTTGCGGGACAGGCCATGACCACCCCCGCCGCCCTCTCGGGCGACAGCGCAGCCGGTTGGCACCTGTTGCACGAAGGGTCGATGGCGAAGCTGGCCTACGGCCTGCCGGATTCCGACCAGGTGGCGCTGATGCTGACCTGTTCGCCGGGCGACCGCAGCGCCGTCATCTATGGCGACGCCCAGCCGCAAAGCGCCGTTCTGACGCCGGCCTCCATGGGTCCCCAGCCTGTCGACCCTCTGTCCGACGGCGAAGCCTATGAGGCCCGTCTGCCCCTCACCGATGCATCCCTGACGGCTCTGGCGCGCAGCGGGCGTATGGCCGTCCAGACCGAAGCGGGCGAACAGCACATCCGCGCCAGCCGCGCAGAACGCCGCATGGTCCAAAACTTCCTCGGCTATTGCGCTTCCAGCCACGCCTGATCACACTTCCCGCGAACCAGATTTCAGCGGGGGCTGAACCATGACCGCCTTGCTCGGGCTCCTGCTCGCCCTGACGCTTCAGACTGCGCCGGCGGTCTCCGACGGCTGGACCTGGACGCTCTACACCGACAGCGGGCCTCTGGTCCTGGCCAACGAGGTTCCTGACACGCCGCGGCTTCGCTCGACGCTGGAGTGCACGCCCGGGTCTAGCATCGTGCGTCTGACCCTTTATGGAGCAGCGCCCGCCGACGGCATCGCGGTGATCACCTCGGGCGCCGCCTCCGCCAACGTCGAAGTCAGCCCCAGGCGCGGCCAGCTGCAGACCGTGCTGCGTGCCGACCACCCGGTCTTCGCGGCCTTCCTGACTGACGGCAAGTTGAACCTGGTTGTCGGCGCGCAGGCTTCGGGGGTCGAGATCGACCGCGCGAATCTGCTCAAGCTGCGCCGGTTCGCCGAACTCTGCACCGGCTGAGGAAAACCATGCGTCCTTCTCTCTGGGTCATCCCCGCATTCGCGGCGCTCGCACTTGCCGGCTGCGCCGCCACGCCTAAGTCCGGGCTGGCCGATGCAGCCGATGGCGCGCCGGCGCCCGCCGCCGGCTACGACTGGCACCTGAACGCGGACGACCAGGAGGCCAGCCTGTCCTACGGCATGGCCGAGACCGACGACGTGCCGCTGGACCTTTCCTGTCGTCCCGGCTCAGGCGCCCTGCAAATCCTGCAGACCGTCGCCGAGGGCCATCCTCGCGTGATCGCCCTTGAGTCCGGCGGAGACACCGAAACCTATCCCGCAAAGGCCGAGCCCTCCGCCATGCATGACGGCATCGACCTGACCGCCGTCGCCCGCACCACCGACCCCGTCTTTCTACGCTTCCGCAAGTTGGGCTGGCTGGCGACCTATGGTCCAGACTACCGCACGCCCCTCGTCGCCCAGCGCGGCTCGGACCAACAGATCGACCGCTTCTTCACCCTCTGCGGCTGAGCTTCGTCAACACAGCTTGACCGTCAGCCGCCGCCCCTGTCTGCTCCTGCTCGCTTGAGGGAGGACAGTATGGACAAGCAATTTCTGATCGGGGCGGCCCTGGCGGCCTTCATGGCTGCGACGCCGGCCTTGGCCCAGAGCCCGCCGCCGTCCGCACCTGGCGCACAGACCCATTCGACCACCAGCGCGGCAAGCACCGCTCTTGCCAGCGTCCTGACCGACTACGAGGCCTACCTGCGCCGGATCGATCCGATCACCGCCGGCATGGAGGGCGACCGCGAGGCCCTGTCGCGCCTGCCCGATCCGACCCGCGCCGGCGAACTGGCCCGCGTCGCGCCCCTGACCGCTCTCTTGACGCGAGTCGAGGCCATCCCCGCTTCGTCGCTCAGCGCAGACGAGCAGTTGAACCGGTCCTTCGTCGCCTATCTGATCCGCCGCAACCTCGACGCCATCCCGCTGGACGGCGGGCGTCTCGCCTTCAGCTCCGAGGGCGGCCCGGGCCAGGGCGTCGCCTATCTGGCCAGCTCCACCCGCATCGCCTCGACCGCCGACGCCGAGGCCTGGTTGTCGCGGATGAGCGCCATTCCCGCCGCCTATGACGCCGCCATCGCCGACGCCCGCCGCGGCCTCGACACCGGCATGGTCCAGGCCCGCTCAGTGGTCGACAGCGCCCTGGCCCTGGCCGAAACCGATGTGAAGCCGCGCGACGGCGGCGACATTCTGATGCAGCCGTTCAGCACCCTGCCCGCCTCCATTCCGGCCGCCGAACAAGCCAGCCTTCGCGCCCGCGCCCAGACCCTGATCGACGGACCGGTGGCGGCGCGCCGCATCGCCTGGCGCGACATGTTGAAGGATGACTACCTGCCGCGTGCGCCCGCAGAGCCCGGCATGACCCACCGCCCCGGCGGCCGCGACCTCTACGCCTATGCCGTGCGCAGCTACACCACCACCGACCTGACCCCGGATCAGGTGCATCAGATCGGCGTGGAAGAAGTGGCCCGTATTCGCGCCCGAATGCAGGACGAGATGCGCGCCGCCGGCTGGACCGGCGACTTCGCCGGCTTCCTGCACTTCCTGCGCACCGACACGCAATTCTACGCCACCAGCCGCGAGCAGCTGCTGGAAAAGGCGTCCGAGATCGCCAAGCGCGCCGACGACCGCCTGCCTGCCCTGTTCGGCGCCCTGCCGCGTCTGCCCTATGGCGTGCGCCCCGTCCCGCGTGAGATCGAGGACAGCTACACCACCGGCCGCTACAACTCCGGCTCAATGCAGAATGGCGTGGCCGGCGGCTATATCGTCAACACCTCGAAACTGGATCAGCGCCCCCTCTATGAACTGCCGGCCCTGACCGTCCACGAGGCCGTGCCGGGCCACCATCTGCAGATCGCCCTGCAACAGGAAGCGGCCGACCAGCCCTACTATCGGCGCGGCGCCGACGTGACCGCCTTCACCGAGGGCTGGGGCCTCTATGCCGAGTTCCTGGGCGAGGAGATGGGCATCTACCGCACGCCCTATGAGCGCTTCGGCCGTCTCAGCTACGAAATGTGGCGCGCCTGCCGTCTGGTGGCTGACACGGGTCTGCACTGGATGGGCTGGACCACGGAACAGGCACGCGCCTGCTTCCGCGACAACTCTGCCCTGGCTCCGCACAACATCGAAACCGAACTGCAGCGCTACATCGGCTGGCCGGGTCAGGCCACGGCCTACAAGATCGGCGAAATCCGCCTGCGCCAGATCCGTCAGAAGGCCGAACGCGAACTGGGCGACCGCTTCGACG
Organism: Brevundimonas sp. NPDC058933; assembly: GCF_049315965.1. Taxonomy (NCBI): domain Bacteria; kingdom Pseudomonadati; phylum Pseudomonadota; class Alphaproteobacteria; order Caulobacterales; family Caulobacteraceae; genus Brevundimonas; species Brevundimonas sp. NPDC058933. The sequence goes on along the minus strand of NZ_JBMOSL010000017.1, from coordinate 16,985 downwards.
TCCGCACCTTCCACGACGCCCTGCTGGTCGATGGTCCCCTGCCGCTCGACCTCCTGGACGCCCGCATGGACCGCTGGATCGCCGAGCAGAAGGCCAGGTCCGCGACCTGACGCCTAGAGCCCCAGTTCCGCCCGCGCCTTCCTCGTCAGTTTCCTGACGATAATGGCGTGGGCGGACCTGATATGATCCGCCAGTTCCTCGTCCGCCCAGTCGTCAATCTGCGGCAGGTTGACCCACTTGGCCCGCGCCATATAGGGCGCCGGCCGCGCATGCCCGCTCTCGGTCAGCACCTCATAGGCGATGTCCGAGACCTTGAACGACACTCCGCCGGTCGCCCCCGCCATGACGAACATCTTGCCCCCGACCTTGTAGGCGTCGTGGTCGTCGCCGAACGGGTGATCCAGCGTCGCTCCCGGCAAGGCCAGACAGACCTGGCCGACCCCCGCGCGGTCCATCAGGCGTCGACGCCCACACCGATCGGACAGACCACGCCAGTCCCGCCGATGCCGCAGTATCCGGCCGGATTCTTGGCCAGATAGCCCTGGTGATAGTCCTCGGCGAAGTAATAGGGGCCGGCCGGCTCGATCTCCGTCGTGATCGTCCCCCGACCCGCCGCCGACAGCGCCGCCTGGTAGGCCTCGCGCGAGGCTTCGGCTTCCGCCTGCTGCGCGTCGTTCAGGGTGTAGATGGCCGAGCGATACTGCGTACCCTGGTCGTTGCCCTGACGCATGCCCTGGGTCGGGTCATGATTTTCCCAGAAGGCCTTCAGCAGGTCGCCGTAGGAAATCGCCTGCGGGTCGAACACGACCTGGACCACCTCGGTGTGCCCCGTCCGTCCCGAACAGACCTCTTCATAGGTCGCGTTGGGCGTAAACCCGCCCGCATAGCCCGCCGAGGTCACCCAGACGCCCGGCAACTGCCAGAACACCCGTTCCACGCCCCAGAAACAGCCCATGGCGAAGATCGCCGTCTCGAACCCCTCCGGATGCGGCCCCTTCAGCGCATGGCCCAGAACAAAATGAACCTCGTCCGTCGCCAGCGGCGTATCTCGCCCGGGCAGGGCGGTCTCGACGGTCGGCAGTTCGGCGGTCTTCTGGAACAACATCGGAAAAATCTCGCAGAAATCGGAGGCAAAATGGACTTCCCCCCATATGGGGCGCCAAAGGGCGCTTGCCGAGGGGGTCAGGCTGTTCTATCAGCCTCGCCTCCGCTGGAACGACCGTCCGGCGGCTACACGGCGACGTCGTGGAAACGGACAGGTGGCGGAGTGGTCGATCGCGCACGCTTGGAAAGCGTGTGTAGGTGAAAGCCTACCGAGGGTTCGAATCCCTCTCTGTCCGCCACCACCATCGCAATTCCCTTTATTTTCAGTTAGTTACCGTTCGATTTGGCTAACTTCCCTGCCGGGTTAGCCAAAATTTGTTCGCGTTGTGTGCCGCCGATCATGGCGAAGGCGTCCTGCGCCAACAGGCGCTGATCCCGCGCCTTCGTGTAGCGTTCGACCTCTTTGGAAGTCTGGTGGCCGGTCACAGCCTTGATCTGCGCTTCCGTGCAGCCCGCGTCGGCCAGCCGCGTCGCTGCCGACTTTCTCAGCCCATGCGCCGACCGATCAGGAATACCCGCCGCCCGGCAGGCCCCACGGAACCAGTTGCCGAACCCGCCTGCCGTGAAGCCCATGTGCGACTGTGTGACCAGGAACAGCATCTGCCCCGCCGGAATAGTGTCGAGCGACGCTTTGAGCCTCGGATGGATCGGCAGTTCCAGAAACGCCTTGGTCTTCTCCTGCCGCACCAGGATAGCCCGCCCCTGGACGTGCTGCCGCCCCATCTGTCGAACGTCGCCAGAGCGTTGCGCGGTGTAGAGCAGCAGGTCGAACGCCAAACGCTCTCGCGAACCCACCGGCCAGTGCGCCTCGAACTTGGCGATGTCAGCCTCGGTCCACACCGGGAAGCCCTCGGAGGCGATCTTGAGCGGCTTGATGCCGATCGCCGGATTATCCGGCCGCCATTGCCGCATGATGGCGAAGGCCAGCATCCAGCGCAAAACCTTGACTAGGTTGTTCGCCGCCGCCGGCGCCTTGGCCTTGCGGTCGCGCATTTTCAGAATGTGCTCGGTCTGGAGCGCGCGAACCGCGCGATCGCCGTGCTCGGTACGAAGCCGTTCGATAATGCCGCGATAGGTCGCCTGGGTCGATTTCGACAACTGGACCCACTCGGCCGATCCGTAGATGGCCACCGCCAGGGCGTTGATGGTCCCCGGCAAGGTGCGCGAGGCCCCGATCTGCAGCTTCGAGGTCTGCCCGCTGGCCGCCGCCTCATAGGCCGCTGCAAACTCCGGTGAACCGGGCACGCCGTGCAGATAGACGGCCTTTTGCCCTGAGCGCCTATAGCGGAAACGCTGCTTGCCATGCCGGTCCGTGAATGTGCTCACGAACGGGAAGCCGATCACCCTAAGGCCTCGTCCCACGACTGCACCTCTGCTGCGAGATCCGGGTTCATGCGCGGCGACGCCGCTGTAGCCAGATTGAGGCGCACCTCGCCTCCCGGCAACAGGTCCAGCGAGCCAAGGGCCACTCCCTTCTCCCGCAGGATGTCCATCACCCGCCGAAGCTCAGTCTTTTTCACTATTCCAGAGCGTTTCGCCAACACGCGCCTCCACTCAAAAGCTCAGTTCTGAGTAAGGCGTTAGCCAGTCGCGGCAGCGACCGACAAGAGGCTGTTTCTTGACAGCCACGTCGAGCCCGCGAGTAAGACCGTGTGGGGATATCCCCACACATATCTTGCCTCCTAACTCCGGAAGAATGATGGAGAACGACGCCTGGTGTTGTTCTCTGATCCACGTGGCCGAATGGACACACCGATTAGCCATCTCAGATCAGATCAGAGGCTAAACCACGGGATCGCGGTCAAGACATTTGGACACACGCGACCTGTCTAACGACGACGCATCGTCACGCTTAAGCTCCGAGGTCACTGCTGGAAGCCTCGCCCGCAGTCTCCAGAAGTCTCCATGTTTCTCCAGAACTCTCCACAAAGGATCGACGCAGTGTTGACTGTGCCGCCCCCTCTGCATTGCGCGGTTAGACGCGAGGCAAAGTCCGCTCAGATCGAGATCGGCAAACCGCCACTCAATGATAGGGCTGTCCGCATAGATCCTTTCTCTCATTAATATCGCGGTTATGACGAGCGCAGCCGTCCCCTTCTTTTGCGGTTCCTGGATTCTGAAGGTGCTCGAGAAAAATCGCCCGGAAAAGCCTCAGCATCCGCCGGAAGCCACGAACCAAGACCGCTGAATTGCCCTGCTTCGCGAGCGCCTCGCCCGATGGATCGCGCGAAGTTCGCGATATGACGAAGTTTTAGGCCGAAACACCTGTAGGTTCGCGAAAGCACGAACCCTGACCCGCGAAACTCCCTCGCGGTTCGCAATATCACAAAGTTCGCGGGTTCAGACGGGCTGAAACCCGCCCGCAAGCGCCCAAGACCGCCTTCCTCACTCGCCCAGCGAGCAGCCCTTCGTGATTTCGCGAACATTCAGTCGGGCCACCCGCGTCTACGGCCAGCGCCCCAGCCGGAATGGGCTGAAAAATCAAATCCTCAGCAGCGTTCAACTTCAACCAATTAATACCCGCACCGGCGGGCACGCGTGGCGACCATCCGTGCTGGAATCCGACTCTCGGATTGACCGAGGCGAGTCAGGCTTTGCCGGAACGTGGCGTCGCCGATGCGGCCATTTGCGGTCACCATCGCGCAGGCTCGGTCAGGTACCTGACATTGTCAGCTCGCCTTCGGTCAATTCCGCAACTAGCCATTCAACGGTTTCGCCGGGCGTCCTGATGAAGAAAGCTTGATGTCGGCGTCTGCGGCCATGTTGTTTTTCGATCCGCCCAACCTTGCGACTCATATAGCGTCGCTTGATGGCTAGAAAAGACATCACCTTTGGCGAACCTTTCCACCGGACGAAACAGACGCTTCTCATATTTTGCAGCGCTATTCTTGTCACTCGGATCCCAGGAATCGACGTGACCGGATCAACCGGTATCTTGGGCGTGTCACTCCGGAACGTGAACATCGACCATATCCGATGGGGATTGCTCGCGGCAGCGACCTACTACTTCATCGGTTTCCTACTCGAAGCTCTCGCGGAACGTCATTCGAACACGGGGACCTCTCGGTTTGGCACGTCCGAGACGCTCGGTGATGAACTTAAGAACGTAGCGGACCAGATACGAAATAGTGTCAGCAGCGGAGGGTTCTACGAGCAACAATGGCGAGAAGCGGTCACTGGCCTAGAACGAGCGGCTCGAACCTTTTCTGAGAACCTCCATGGTATCAGGATGATGTCCACCCCCAACGAAAATGGAGGACGGCAGTTTGTATCGGAACAGGTTCTCCGGGGTTACGAACAGGCATCCGAAACGTTGCCGGCATTGTTTTCTGAAGCGGTTTCACAAGTTGAAGAAGCCACTTCGTACTACACGCGATCCGCCGATAAGACCGAGGAGATTGTTACAATGCTCCGTGCTGACGTCCGGGGCTTGGCGTCCGACATTCGTTGGTGGAAGCGTCTTCAGTTCTACGGGTGGGACGTGATCGGGGCGACTGTAATGTTCGGTCTTGCTGTCTATTTCTCTACGGTACCGTTTTAGGCTCAGCGACATGCGCCTGAGAATTTCCTCCCAACGGAGCTAGAGTCTGGCCCTTGAAAGGACGGACGGAATGAGACGAGCGAGATTCACGGAGAGCAGATCATCGGGGTCCTGCGGGAGAACGAGGCCGGCACCAAAGCAGGCGAGCTGGCGCGTAAACACGGCGTGTGGGAGGGCATGATCTACACTTGGAAAGCCAAGTTCTGAGGATGAGTGTGTCGGACGCCCAGTGCTGCCCTTGCGGTCAGATGAGAAGCGAATAGTCACACTAGCCGCTAACCACGCGCAAACGCTCCAAGTGAGGCAAGGAGAGGCAACAAGTCATTTCCACACCCCATAGCCGCCTGAGGCACCTTCTTGAGCTGTCAGGTACAAAGGGCAGCGGACTGGATGACGGACCTTCTACAGAGCGCGGCGCTTGGGCGCCGTTTGCCATCGTGGTTAGACGCGAGGTAAAGCCAACTCAGATCGAAATTTGCAAACCGCCAGTCCATGATATGCTGTTCGTATGGATCTCTTCCCTGCTTATATCGCCGTGATGTCCGGCGCAGCCGTCGCCTTTTTTGGCGGCTCCTTTATTCTGAAGCTGCTCGAGAAAAAACGACCAGGGAAGCCTGAGCATCCGCCAGAAGCCACGAACCAAAGCCGCTGAAGCGCAAAGTTCGCGATATTACGATGCGTTGTTTCAAAACGCCGTCCAGGTTCTAGAAATCACGAACCTGTGCCAGCACAACGCCCTCTTGGTTCGCAATACCACGAAGTTTTGGCGCTCAGACGGGCTGACGCCGCCTGCGAGCGTCTTCCGCGCTTGCCGAGCAAGCAGTCCTTCGTGAAATCGCGAACCTTCACTCCGCCCCCCCTAAAATAACGGCGATCAGTCTTGAAACGACTGCTCAACTTTCGGCGGGCACCTTGCGCCTATGCGCCCCGTCAAACACCCTCCTCGTAGCCCACAGATTCGACCTGCTCCCAGCAACCAGGTGCCGTTTGCGGTCGTCGTCGCGCTAACCGCTATCTCTGCCTTCGCCGGGACGTGGTTCGCGGTCACACCGTCAACGCCTCGAGCAGCGATCGTCGCCTACGTCAAAACGCGCACGGCTGATCAAAATTATCGCGGCTGCACGGCGGTTCGGGCGGCAGGCCGAAAAGACATCCCCCGGTGGGATCCATCATATCGATCCGGGATGGACGGCGATGGCGACGGGCTCGCATGCGAACTGCCGCGCGGCCGATACTAGCATAGGATAGTCCACACAGCGCCAGAAGCGGTCCTTGGCTCCCTGACCGAAACCGGACATTTAGCCCCCCGCGGTCTCAGAGCGGCAAAGCCTTCGCAAGACTGGCCTTCCGCTTCTCATCGGGTCCCAGAAGCGGCTTCGGCGAAATCGATGTCGCTGAACGATCATATCGATGGCCTCGGCCTCGGTCCGAGTTAGACTAGAATCGTGGGCCGCTTCAGCGGCGGAACGACTCCGGACCCTTATGGCCGCGATCAATGAAGCCTGGTGGCTGCACCTGGCCCCCAGGGCCATGCAAAGGCATCGCAAGGAACTGGACGCCCTGCTGCGCGCCTGGCTCCGCTCGGATTACGGCGGCCACTGGCTCGGATCCGCCAGACAGACCAACGGGCTGATCCGGGTCGGACCGGGCCAGGCCATTCCCGTGTTTCACGCCATCAAACTCGGGGACCGCGCGATGTTCGTGGCCCCGCAGCAAATGATCCGGCCGGGCCACAGGAGCGTCGGTCCGACCGAGATGGCGTCCGGCGAGCCTCTGGCGGACGGCGAGCTGCCCATTGCGCCGCAGATCCGCCTAGATCTCGTTGACGACCCGGTTCTGCTTGATCTGGCCAGGCGCGGTCAGGCTCCGCTTCACATTCCGCGGGTCAAACGCCCCAGCCAGCTGTTTACCGCGCCCGCGCACCTGCTGCTCGCGCCGACGTTGTGGCCCCGGAAATCCTATGTGCTCTACCAGCACATTTTCGGCGCGGGCGGCTCCTATCCTGATGACGGCTGGTTCTATGTGGGGCTGACGACGCGCAGCTGGCAGACACGTTGGGCCGAGCATCAGAGGGCCATCCGAAACGGGGGCATGCAAAAATTCCACCGGACCTTCCGGGAGGAGCTGGCCGCCGGACGCATAACCTACGTCAATCACAAGGTCATGGGCGTCACCGATGACCTTGAGGCCCTGTACCGAGCCGAGGAGGCTCTGGTGGAAGGTCACTGGGAGGATCAGCGACGTCTGAACATGATCCCCGGGGGCAAAGACGGCCTGCGGTATCTGCGCGAGCACGGCATGATTCCGCCCGGTGCACAGCTTGAACCCGACGAGCGTGAGCCGGCGCTCAACAGATGGGTCAGCGCACGCACCGGAGACGATCTGCCACGCCCTTGGCTCAAGGAGCGATGGCAGGATCGGACGTGGGCGGCCGCCCAAATCTGCAGTCGCTCGGATCGATTATCGATCGAGCAGGTGGAGGCCATTCGCGCCCTGGGGAAATCGCATTCGGCCGCAGATATCTCGGAGCGCATCGGAGCCCGAGGCGCCGAGCAGGTCCAGCGCGTCATCGATGGGCGGACTTACGAACGGGTTGGTGCCTGACTCGCGGCTCGGACATTGCCGGTCTCGTATCGACGCAGGCGAGCTGATATCACCCCACAGGGACTTGGGAGGGAGAGACCTGTGACGAGCGCGACGCCCGACGCCGGATGGCGTTTCGACCCGCCGCCGCCCGTACTGTACAAATACCGGTCGCTCTCGACCGGCGCGCGTGAGTTCACCCGGGACACCATCGTCAACAGCCGGCTCTGGTTCGCACAGGCTGCGTCATTTAACGATCCGTTCGATTCCTTCCCGAGCTTCACCCTCAACAGTAGCCCTGCCGAGTACGAAGCCTATGTTCGATACGTCGTCGACAAGGCCAGCGCCCGCTACTAGCGGCGATCTCAGCAGCCGCTTTTTCAACGAAATCCGCCAGGAGCGGACGTTGCGTTCCATCCGCACAGCAGACTTTGACTGCGATCGTAAGCTGCACTGGACAGTGCGCCTCTAAGACCTGAAGGTCAGGCCGATGACAGACGCCAAAATACGCCTCCTGCCAGAAGCGCCGGATCACTTGTTAACCGACCTAGACGCTCGTGATGTAGCGGTCTGGGTTATGCCGGCTTTCGCTGAAGCGGCCGGGCCGGAGATTACGGCCAAGGTTCTGAAGCTTCCCTGGAGCTTCGTCCTCAGCGAGGTGGGTGACCTGCCGTTACTAAACGCTCTCGACGAGCAGGAAACTCCGGATGACCCACTGGTCCGCAGGCGCGGCCTTATACAGATCGTCGACGCCAACCCCGCCGACGTTTTGCTGCCACGGCGAAGCCTGCCCGTCTTTCTGCTGAACGGGCGACCCGGCACGTCGCTGAGTGGACTGGCCGCGCTGACGCAGCGGCTCACCATGCTTCAGGAACTCGAGCGTCGGTCGGTCAAGCAGTTGCTTGTTCTTGCCGGGCCCAACGCCCGGATGCCCGCCCATCTCGACGAGCTGTCAGCGGGAGGGCTTCGCGTGCCGGTCACCGTGGTGACGGATGCAGCCCAGGCAGACCAGTCCCTTCGCGGGTGGGCCGAGGCCGCCAAGGTGCCGAACGTCTGGGTCATCACAAAGGAGGCGGCCACCTTCTCAGACGGCCTTGTCGCCCGATATCTCATAGGTCGCGATCAACGCCTCCTGCTTCGTCTGCGTGATGGACGCGGCGGGTTGCGCGCTCTCGACATCACGGGTCTTGATGACCCTCAGCACCCTCTGCTGGGCCGCTACGAGCTGCTTTCGGAAGATCTCTTGCTACCGCTCGCCACAGAGGATCTTCGGCCCGGCGAGGTGCAGGACTTCTTCGGGAACCCCGTAGCCTCTTGGCGTCCGTATGCGGCCGGCATTCCCTGGGAGCGCGCACCGGAGGGCTGGAGTACTCTGAGCAGTGCGCTCCGGACGCTGGATCATGAAGCGCCCACGGCCAATCGGATCTTCTATGTACAGGCTGAATCCGGGGCAGGCGCGACCACCTACGTCCGCAGCCTGGCATGGCGTGCCGCTGCGCACGGATACCCCACTCTCGTCGCGGGCGATGCGCCGTTCACGCCCACAGCGCTCGAGGTCATAACCTTCCTCGATAAGACCGCTGGCAAGGCCGCGAATGACGGGGATGACGAAGATAGAAGGCTTTACCAACCGCCCGCCCTGATCGTGTTCGACGGGCATTGGGACGGCCGTGAAGAGCAGCTCATCAGGTTCACGCGCGAGTTCGAACAGAGCGGCCGGCGCGCCTGTTTCCTTTTCACCACCGGTCCATATCTGTCCTGGCAGATGCTGGGCGACCGGCGATACACAAAGCTCGCCGAGCTGAGTCACGAGATTTCGTCAGATGATGCGGCCGATCTCGGCCGCCATCTCAATGCCTTCCTCGCCCGACATGGTGGGACCCGATCAGAGAGCGAATGGCGGCGCTTCGTCGATACCTCCAGCGTCGCTGCTGATCGCGGCATAGCATCCTTCTGGATCGCCCTGTCGTTCTGGCTACAGCGCCAGTTCGATATGCAGGAAACTGTCCAGGCATGGATCTATCGCCGCTTCAAGGAGGCCGCGACGGATAAAGAGCTGCGCATTGCTCTGATTGGCATTGCTGCATTCAGCACGGAGCGACTGCCTCTGCCCGAGTCGATGTTGCCTGCCGGCAAGGAATTCCCGGTTTCGGATCGACTCGCCGATCTTCAAGGCAATGCCAGCGCTCTGGGGCTGATCCGGATCCGGGACGAGCGGGATAGATACTGGGCCTTGATTCACGACATTCTAGGTCGTTTCATCCTTACTTCGCTCTTCTATGATCATGAAGCGCGGTCCGAACTTGGGTTCGGCGATGCACAGAACCCCGAGCATCTTCGCTTCCTTGCTTTGTGTCAGCTTGCGACAATGCCTGTGCTGGAACGGCCAGATCTTCGTCAGATCGCAGACGCCTACGCGACGTCGATTTTCAAGATCGATCCCGCTCAGGGTCGAACCGCCTTCACCTTCTACTGGCGCGAAGCGCTGGCCGCCCTCGACGAAATGCCGCGGTCTCTTCGCACTACGAGCCGGACCTTCCTGCACCACACTGCAATCTCCCGACGACGGATTGCCAAGGACCCCGACGTATTCTCGGTAACCTTGACGGAGCGGGTCGATCTGCTGACGCGCGCGGTCGCTGACGTGGAGGCGGGTCTGGCGATCGCCGACGAGCCGAGCGGCGAAACCGATTTGAACTTGCTGAACTCTCTCGCGCACGCCTATCACGACCTCGCGGAAGCCGAACAGGCTGCGGGCGCAACCCTGGCGCGCGTTAGCGACCTCCAAGGCAGGGCCCGTGACGCCACTCGCAGGGCATACCGGCTCAATCCGGACAACTCGTTCGTGTTGGAGACCTATGCGCGGACCTTGATCAGCGAGGCGCGCACCGACGAACACCACGCTGCGGAAAATGCAATCGAGGTCTTGGCCTTGGTCTATGCGGCCAATGCGCGTAGCGCCTCCGAGCCTCGGAAGTTCGCGTTGGCCCGCTTGGCGGACGCCGCATTCGAAATCCTGCTGCAGGTCTCTTCCACATTTGAAGAACGGGAGCCGAGAACCGAGAGCGAAGCCATCGTCCGGGCCGTCGGGGCCCTGACCGAGGGTGCGAGCCGCTTCGACGGTATGGATCTCAGCGACTACCCTTCAGGCAATCGGAAGAAGGCGGCCGAGCTTCTGGCCGCTCCTGAACTGCAGAGCAATCCGCAAGCGGTTCGGCTGCGCTATCTGATCGCTTGTCTCGATGCGCCGTTCGATTTCGAACTACAGCTAGAATTGTTACAGGCGCTCGACGCCTCACTGAGTCCGCAACTACAGCTGGAGATGGCGATCCTCCTTCATCAGCGCGACCGGCATCACGAAGCTGGCCAGTTGTTCGGACACCTGCGCAGGCTGTGGAAGCGGGAAGAGCACTACGTCGAAGTGCCGGAGCGGCTGCGATGGCTCCTGACCCCCAAAAGTCGAACGCGTCGGCAAGTCCACGCGCGCGTCAACAGTTCGGTGGAGGGGCGGGCCTTCGCCAAGGTGCAAGAATTCCAGGACGGCGAGGCCGTGCTCCGGCCGGAGCAGTTCGGGCAGAGCGTTATCCGACCTGGGGTCACCATCAGCGGCTACGTCTCCTTCGGGCACAACGGCCCCTTCCTGCGGCCGCTCGTGGGCCACTGAGCGTGGCTGGCGTTGTCGAGCTTTTGGCGCAAAGCCTCGGATGGCAGGTCCGCAAGGCGAACTGCATCGTGGAAGGCACGTCCGACGTCTTCTACTTTAAGCACGCAGCACGGCTCTACAGGGAGAGGCATGATGTCGATCTGCTCGGCGACGACTTCGCGGTCCTGCCCGCCGGTAGAGGAGAAGAAGGCGGGGTCGACGGCATCAATGATCGCTTTCGAATGGCGAAGCAACTCGCCGACCTCGATCTGCGTCACGATGGATCGAGGCAGTACCGCTTCATCGGCCTATTCGACAATGACGACGCTGGTCGCAAGGCGTTCACGCGAGGCAGTGGCCTGACCCGGCGTATAGAAGGTTACAGGGACCTTTTCCTGCTCCATCCGATCATGCCGCAAATGAACGGTGCCGGCGCCTCTACGGTCGCGGCCCGGGCAAAGGATCTGAACAAGGGATATCCGCAGCTGGACTGGGAGGTAGAAGATCTGGTGTCACCGGAAATTTTCCGGGTCTTCGAGGCCGATTACGGCAGCCAGATTCGAAGAACACAGATAGTCGGCGATCGGACCCACAGGGATCTGTCATGGGACGGCAAGGTCAAGCTTCAGCATTGCGTTCGCGACTACGCAGAGCTTGAGCATCTAAGTGAGATCATCGCGCTGATTTGCGCACTGCGAAATTACCTGCACCTTCGCACAGACCACATCGTCGTGCCTCACCCCGTGTTTTAGCCAAAGTCCCGGGCGCCGGACGCGTTCCGGTTCGGCTCGTCAGGGCTAGGCATTTTGATGCGGCCAGGCTGTAGCATCAAGGCTCAGTGCACGCCTGCGGTCGAACGAAAGGTCACGCGGTGGGAGCATGAAGCGGTGATCGATGCCCTTCAAACCCGAATGGACCTGAGGCCCAGAGCCATGCGTGAACGGCGAAGCCTGGTCGAACACCCGTTCGGCACCATTAAGGCCTGGATGGGCCACTCCCACTTCCTGATGAAGCGGTTGCCCAACGTGAAGACCGAGATCAGCCTCCACATCCTGGCCTACAATATGAAGCGGGTGATGGCGGTGATGGGAACCAGGCCGTTGATGGAGGCGATCCGGGCCTGAGCAGGAGGCCTCCTGCGCTTCGTCTCAACCTCCGCCCCGCCGTCGCTCAGCACGTTTTTACACGGCCTCAGTCAGCAACAGACCATGGCCTAACCCTGAGAAACGGCCCCACTTCAGAGGCGGCCTCATTCACTCTATGGTGATGTCATCCCCATAGAGAGAGACCATCTCAGCGGGACATTCGGATGGTGTCGGGCAGCGCGGTGCATTCACCGTTTCGCGGTTAAGCCGGCTTCGCCGTCTCCTATGCGCCATTCGTCCTCAATACCCTTGGAGTAAACAATGGGAGCCTTGGTTCTGACACCTGAGGTGATTCACGCTCAAGCTTGCAATGCGCCTCGTCGGTGATGGCAGCTGCCAGCAGGTCTAGGGCCGCGCTCAGGCGGGGCGCGACGACAGGAGAGTGCTTCGATTGCCCACCGTTCAGGCGGTCTGCCGCCTCTATGGCTTTGACTGGAACGCGCAGCACGTAGGCGTTCGAGGTCTGCTTGAGCTGCGGCCCCTTCTGGCCTGGGGTTTCGACCCGATCATAGCGACGAGTCCAACTCAGGAAGCCGTGAGCTTCCAGTTGAGCCTTCCACGCATGGATGGATTTGCGCGCTACATTGAGCGCCTTGGCCAGCCAGAAAACCGAGGGTTCGAGCCGTCCGTTGCCTTTGACACTTAGCGACACCAGGATCTCGGCCAAACGGATCGCGCCAAAACTGATTGTGCCAAGGGCGCCGGTGCGCTGGCCTTTTTTCCGGAGCCGTTCCGAATAGACCTTGAGGACGAAGATCAGATGCTGACCTTCCTTGCGGCTAAACCGCGTCCAGCGCGTGTTGGCAGATAATTGGCTGCCACGACGCACGCGTGGAGGCGGCGCGCCCCAGCGGTGAAAATAGGCGCTCATGACAGCGCCCCGTTCTTCCGATAGGATATCGCCTGTTCAGATTGCTTTCTTGAACCGTGATGCACCCCGGTGAGGCCCGCCAGCCCGCCGGGGTTTTTCGTACCTGAAGACGCCCTTCGACGGGTAGCCATTCCGTTTAAATGTCGTTTGTTTTCAATAAGCGCCACCGGGCCGGTTGGCCCAAATAAGCGATTGAAAAGGAAAGCTTTTCGGCCTTCCTCTCTGTCCGCCATGGCCGTTGGCGCGGATCGAACGCCATTATTCTCCGCCTGGCCTGAATTGCGCTCGGCGCGGTTGTGATGCGCCCGGTTCATCGGGACAGCTTGGCGGCCAACCCCTTAGAGCAGATCGCCCATGGACATCGACGGCGACAAGGGCATCGTGGAGGAATCAGCTCTGTCGTCAGGTCATTAGCCGGGCGCCCGCTGCTGCTTTTGACAGGAACGCCATGATCAGACCGTCTTCCTCCGCCGTTCGGCGGACCCGAGTATCGCGTCGCCGCGCCCTCCCCTTCGCATGGACGGTCGGTTTCGCCGCCTTCGCCCTGACCAGCACCAGCGCTCTGGCCTATGAGGCTGCGCTGGTGGAGCAGCCGCCGGCGGCTTCGGCGACGGCGACCGCCTCGCGCATCACCTCGCCGCAGGAAGCCTTCGGCCACGCGATCGGCGCCGACTACCACCTGGTCAACTACACCCAGTGGGAAGCCTATCTGAAGACCCTGGCCAGCCAGTCGGACCGGATGAAGCTGGTCGAGATCGGCAAGTCGTCCGAGGGCCGCACCCAGTATATCGCCATCGTCTCGACGCCGCAGAACCTGGCCAACCTGGACCGCTATCAGGAGATCGCCCGTCGCCTCGCCAAGGCCGAAGGCGTCACTGAGGAACAGGCCCGCGCCATGTCCATCGAGGGCAAGGCCGTGGTCTGGATCGACGGCGGCCTGCACGCCACCGAGACCGTCCCGCCCCAGGCCCTGATCGCCGCCGTGCATGAATGGCTGACGGCCGAGGATCCCGAGGCCCTGCGCGTCCTGAACGATGCGATCATCCTGTTCGCGCCGCTGAACCCGGACGGGATGGAGCTGGTCTCCAACTGGTACATGCGCAACGCGGACCCGCTGAAGCGCGAGTTCGCCTCGATCCCCGTGCTGTACCAGAAGTACGTCGGCCACGATAACAACCGCGACTACTACCTGTCGTCGATGGCCGAGACGACCAACGTCAACCGCCAGTTCTTCCGCGAGTGGTTCCCGCAGATCATCTACAACCACCACCAGACGGCGCCCGCCGGGACGGTGGTCTTCATGCCGCCCTTCCGCGACCCGTTCAACTACAACTACGACCCGCTGGTCATGGGCACCCTGTCGGAAGTCGGCGCGGCCATGCACAGCCGCCTGATCGAAGAGGGCAAGCCCGGCTCGACCATGCGCAGCGGCGCCGGCTACTCGACCTGGAACAACGGGATGGAGCGCTCCATCACCTACTTCCACAATGCGGTCGGCCTGCTGACCGAGATCACCGGCCACCCGACGCCGAGCCAGATCAGCCTGATCCCGCAGAACCAGCTGGCCCGCAACGACCTGCCCATGCCGGTCGCGCCCCAGACCTGGCGTTTCGCCCAGTCGATCGAGTACTCGCAGTCGATCAACCGCGCCGTGCTGAACTACGCCTCGCGCAACAAGGACCGGCTGCTGTTCAACATCTGGCGCATGGGCCAGAACGCCATCGACAAGGGCAATACCGACACCTGGCGCATCACCCCGACCGGCGTCGAGGCTCTGGTAGAGGCGGCTCAAGGTCAGACCGCCGCCGCCGGTCGTCGCGGCGTCGATCCGGCCCTCTATGACAAGGTGCTGCGCGATCCGGCGCGTCGCGATCCGCGCGGTTACGTCATCCCGGCGGATCAGGCCGACCTGCCCAACGCCGTCGCCTTCCTCAACAGCCTGATCAAGACGGGCGTGGACGTGGACCGCGCCACGCGCGCCTTCACCATCGGGGCTACGACCTATCCGGCCGGCTCCTATGTGGTGAAGACGGCCCAGGCCTATCGCCCGCACGTGCTGGACATGTTCGAGCCGCAGGACCACCCCCACGACCTGCAGTATCCGGGCGGTCCGCCCGCCCTGCCCTATGACGCCACCGGCTATACGCTGGCGTTGCAGATGGGCGTGAAGTTCGACCGCATCCTCGACGGCTTCGAAGCTCCGACCGAACGCGTCGCCGACGTCATGGCCCCGCCCCCCGGCAAGATCGAGGGATCGGGCCGCGCCGGCTGGCTGATCGATCACGCCCCGGTCAACGGCTACATCCTGTCGAACCGCCTGCTGAAGGCGGGCGTCCCGGTCTTCTGGCAGGAAGGCGAGACCCGCGCGGGTCGTCAGACGCTTGCTCCCGGCGCCCTGTGGATCCCGGCCAGCGATGCGGCCCGTCCCATCGTCGAGGCCGCCGTGCGCGACCTTGGCCTGAACGCCCACGCCGCAGCGCTCGCCCCCGGAGGCGACAGGATCGCGCTGAAGCCTGTGCGCATCGGCCTGGTCGATCGCTACGGCGGCTCAATGGCGTCGGGCTGGACCCGCTGGATGCTGGAGCATTTCGAGTACCCGTTCGAGGTGGTCTATCCCCAGCGTCTGGACGCGGGCGATCTGGCCAGGGACTTCGACGTCCTGGTCTTCGCCTCGGACATGATCCCGGCGGACCTGTCGGCGGCCGCCCAGCGCGACCAGCCCGAGCCGGAGTCCATCCCGGCCGAGTATCGCGGCTGGCTGGGTCACATCACGACCGAAAAGACCGTGCCGCAACTAGACGCCTTCGTGCGCGGCGGCGGCAGCGTCGTCACCATCGGCTCGTCGCACCGTCTGGCCACGGCCATGGGCGCGCCGGTTCAGGACGTGCTGCTGGGCGCCGACGGCAAGGCCCCGGCCTCGACCGACTTCTTCATCCCCGGCGCCGTGCTGAAGACCGAGGTCGACAATCGTCAGCCGCTCGCCTTCGGCGCCCCCGCCCAGATGAACGTCTTCTTCAACCGCAACTCAGGCTTCCGCCACACCGGCGAAACCGGCTCCATCGTCCGCTACCCGGAACAGGTTGCGGTCGCCAGCGGCTGGGCCATCGGTCCGCAGAAGCTGTCGGGCTCGGACGCCGTTCTGGACCTGCCGCACGGCGAAGGCCGGGTGATCGTGCTCGGCCCCGACGTGGTCAACCGCGCCCAGGCCCGGTCGTCGGTCCGCCTGCTGTTCAACGCCCTCTTCTACGGGCCGGCGGTCAGCGCGGAAGAATAGGAAGGCGCCTATCTCTACCGTCACCCCGGACGGCCCGAAGGGCCGATCCGGGGCCCAGGCGTTTCATCAGACAGGCGACGCGTCAGGTTCAGTCGCCTGGGTTCCGGGTTCGCTCCGCGCCCCGGAAGGACTGCAAGGAAGCCAATCACCACCCCACAGCAAAACGGCCGCCCCCTCGCCGAGGCGGCCGTTTCCTTTCCAGCGCCTGAAATCCTAGGCGGTCGCGACCTGGGGCGCGTCCGGTCCGCCCTCCGGGATGTCGTCCAGTTCGCCCTCCCACTTGGCGACCACGGCGGCGGCGACGGAGTTGCCGACCACGTTGGTGGCCGAGCGGCCCATGTCGAGCAGGTGGTCGACGCCGAGCACGATGGCGATCCAGGCTTCCGGCAGACCGAAGTAGGTCAGGGTCGCCATGATCACCACCAGGGAGGCGCGCGGAATGCCGGCGATCCCCTTGGACGTCACCATCAGCAGCAGCAGCATGAAGACCTGCTGCGAGACGCTGAGGTGCACCCCGTGGGCCTGCATGATGAACATGGTGGCGAAGGTGCAGTAGAGCATCGAGCCGTCGAGGTTGAACGAATAGCCCAGAGGCAGGACGAAGCTGACGATGCGGCGACGCACGCCGACCTTGGGCAGGGCGTCCAGGATGCGCGGATAGGCGGCTTCCGAGCTGGCCGTCGAGAAGGCCAGCAGCGCCGGGGTGCGGATCACCCTGAACAGCGGAAGGACGCGACGCCCCAGCACGAGGGCGGCGGCCACGAACAGCAGGCCCCACAGGATGCCCATGGCGCCGTAGAAGCCGAGCACGAACCGGGCGTAGA
>NZ_JBMOSL010000016.1:0-43095 GCF_049315965.1 Brevundimonas sp. NPDC058933 | reverse complement strand
GGGCGTCTGTGGTCACCCCCTCCACCCCGCTTCGCGCGGTCCCCCTCCCCCGTAAACGGGGGAGGATCAAACCACCCTCCCCATGAAAGGGAGGGAGAAAGTCTGCCCTACGCCTCCAGCCGATACCCCGCGCCGCGCACGGTCTGCAGCATGGCCCGGTCGAAACCCTTGTCGATCTTGGAGCGCAGGCGGCTGATGTGGACGTCGATGACGTTGGTCTGTGGGTCGAAGTGGTATTCCCACACCTTCTCCAGCAGCATGGTGCGCGTCACCGACTGGCCGGCGTGGCGCATCAGGAACTCCAGCAGCTGGAACTCGCGCGGCTGCAGGTCGATCTCGGTCGCGCCGCGATGCACGGTGCGGGCGATCAGGTTCATCTCCAGGTCGCCGACCTTGAGCACGGTCTGCACCCCGCCCGTCTCGCGACGGCGCGCCAACGCCTCTACCCGCGCGATCAGCTCGGCGAAGGCGTAGGGCTTCACAAGGTAGTCGTCGGCCCCGGCCTTCAGCCCCGTCACCCGGTCCTCGACCTCGCCCAGCGCCGACAGGAACAGGACCGGCGTCTGATCGCCGCCCTTGCGCACCGTCTCGACCATGCCGACGCCGTCCAGCCGCGGCATCATGCGGTCCACGACATAGACGTCGTAGCCGCCCTTTTGCGATTCCAGCAGGCCGAAGGCGCCGTCCACGGCGTGCGTCACCTCGTGCCCGGCCTCGGACAGGCCTCGCACCATCGCGGTCGCCGCCTCAGCGTCGTCCTCAACCACCAGAATACGCATAGGCCCCTCCAGAAACAGATTCGGCGGCGATGTTAGCGCATCGCCGCCGATCCCGTCAGTTACGCCTTATTCAGGCTTGGCGAAGGGCAGGACGATCGGCGCATTGCCTGCGGGTGTCCGCACCAGCAGCAGGACGCCGGGGCGGCGCGCCGTCCGTGCGACCTCGACGGCGTCGCGCAGTTCCTTGGCGGTCGTCACGTTGCGGCCATTGGCCTGAACAATCACCATGCCCGGCTGGAAGCGCAGACGCCCGGCCTCGGAGCGGGTCTCCACGGCCGTCACCACCACGCCACGCACGGTTTCCGCCAGCTCGTAGCGGCTACGCAGGGCAGGGGTGATCGGCGCGACGGTCAGCCCCTCGACCTTTTCGCCAGCGACGACGCCGGGCGCCTCCGGCGTCCCCGGGTCGCCGGCTTCTGCTTCCGCAGCGCCGAGGTTGGCGGGGCGAGTGCCCGCGCGCAGGGTGATCGTCTGGCGTCGCCCCTCGCGCAGCAGTTCCAGCCTCAGGGTTTCGCCGGGCTCCACCGAACCGACCGCCCGCGTCAGTTCATTGCTGCCCTCGATCGGGCTGCCATTCAGGCTCACGACGACGTCACCGGCCTGCAAGCCGCCCTGAGCGCCCGGCGCACCGGGCGTCACGTCGGTGATGTAGGCGCCCTTGGTGCCCTCTGGCAGCCCCAGGCTTTCGCGGTACTCGTTGGTCAGGTTGCCGATCGTCACGCCCAGATAGCCGCGCTCGATCTTCTCGCCGCGCATCAGACGGTCGGTCGTCTCCTTGGCGATTCCGGCCGGAATGGCGAAGCCGATGCCGACCGAGCCGCCGGTGGGCGAGAAGATGGCCGTGTTCACGCCGATCACCCGGCCATAGATGTCAAACGTAGGGCCGCCCGAGTTGCCCCGGTTGATGGCGGCGTCGATCTGGATGAAGTCGGTGTAGGGGTTCTCATTGCCGCCGATATCGCGGGCCTTGGCCGAAACAATGCCCGCCGTGGCGGTGCCGCCCAGGCCAAAGGGGTTGCCCACGGCGATGACCCAGTCGCCGACGCGCGGCTCGGCCTTGTCCTCGAACGAGACGAAGGGGAAGGTCGAGCCCTCGACCTTGATCACCGCCAGATCGGTCAAGGGATCACGGCCGATCAGGCGCGCTTTCAGCTCACGCCCGTCGCTGAGCCTGACGTTGATCTCGATCGCGTCCGCCACGACGTGGTTGTTGGTGACGATGAAACCGTCAGCAGAAATGAAGAAGCCCGAGCCGGCGCCTTGGGCCGTGGTCGAGTTGTCGTCCTCGCCCTCTTCGCCCGAGCCGCCGCCGCGCGGCGCGCCGGGAATGGGCACGGCGCCGAAGCCGGGGATCTGGATCGCGGTCGGGCGCTGCACCCGCGTCTTGACGTCGATCTGCACCACGGCGGGCGCGACCTGCTGGAAGATGTCGGCGAAGCTGAGCGGCGCGCCTTGCGGCGGCGCAAAGGCCAGGCCCGCAGCCCCGGCCGAGGGGACCAGCCGTCCCGCCTGTGCGGCGGCCGGCGCGGCGTGTGCGCCGGGCCAGCTGATGACCCCGCCCGCCGTCGCGGCGGCGGCGAAGGTCAGGCCGACCGCGGCCCCCAGAATGAACTCCTTGCGCTTCAGCATCGTCGTCCTTGCAGTCCTGAAAGGCGGAGCTCCAAAAGCTCCGTTCGCCCATGGATATAGGGCGTTATGGCCAAAGCCAATGCACGCCCTCGCGATGGTTGTTCCTGATCCGCGTTCGCCGTGAGGCGCAGGTGCGTCAGGATCGCGGCGAAGCCTGTCATTTTAGAGAACCGCCCCCCTCCCCGTTCATCCCGGCGGACGCCGGGATGAACGGAAGATGAGACGAGACCGACCTAGCGCTCGGCGTCGTCCGTCGCGGCCGTCAGCGCCGCCAGCGCCCGCTCTTCTTCCGCTGTCAGAGGCTGCACCTCGACCCGCCGCCGCCGCGCCCGCCACACGAACACCGCGCCCGCGCCCAGCACCAGGGCGAACGGCCCGAACCACAGCAGCCAGGTCCCGGCCCGCACCGGCGGCTGGAACAGGACATAGTCGCCATAGCGCCGCACCAGGTCCTGACGCACCGCCTGATCGCTCTTGCCCGCCGCGATCTCCTCGCGCACCAGGCGGCGCATGTCGGCGGCGATGCCGGCCGGGCTGTCGGCGATGGATTCGTGCTGGCAGACGACGCAGCGGATGTCGGTGAACAGGGCCCGCGCCCGCGCCTCCTGCGCCGCATCGGGCAAGGGACGATCCGGCGCCGGGGGCGGCTCCGCCATCGCCGCGCCCGCCAAGAGGCTCAGAGCCCCCGCCAACGCCGCCAGCCGCCTCACCCCTTGACCTCCGTCTTGCGACGCGAACCCGCCCCGACCCGCAGCCGCCGATCCATCAGGGACAGCACCCCGCCCAGGGCCATGATCGCCGGGCCGAGGAAGATCAGCCGCGCCCACGGATTGTAATAGACCCGCACCGTCCAGGCCTGCTGGCCGTCGTCCGCGCGCGCCCGCTCGCCCATGACCACATAGACGTCATCCAGCCCGCGGAAGTCGAGGCCCACCTCGGTCGTCGTCTGCCCGCCCGCCGGGAAGAACCGCCGCTCGGCGGTGACGACGCGTTCAACCGCATCACCCTCGACCGGAAACACCGTCAGCCGCCCCTGCTCGGCCAGATAGTTCGGCCCCTCGATCACCTCGACCGCGTCCAGCCGCACCCGCCACGGCCCCGACGACACCACGCCGCCCAGGGGCACAGCCGCCGCCGCCTCGGCCTTGAAGCTGGTCTCGACCACCGCCCCCAGGATGAAGACCCCCAGACCCGCGTGGGCCAGGGTCATGCCCCAGGCGCCCAGCGGCAGACCCCGGGCCCGACGCAGGGTCTCGACCAGCGGCGCCCGGAAGGCCTTGGTCCGCGTCGCCACTTCGGCCAGCGCCCCCAGGATCAGCCAGGCCCCCACGCCCAGCCCCGCCGCCGCCAGCGCCTTCTTCGGCTCGAACAGCAGGAAGGCCGCGAAGGCCGCCACGACCGCCAGACCCGCCGCCAGCCACAGCCGCTGCAAGGCCCCCTTCAGGTCGCCGCGCTTCCACGCCAGCAGAGGCCCGGCGGGCAGGATCAGACAGGCGACCAGCATCAGCGGCGTGAAGGTCGCGGCGAAATAGGGCGGCCCCACCGAAATGGTCGCCCCAGAAATCCCCTCAAGGATCAACGGGTACAGGGTCCCCAGCAGCACCGTCGCCGCCGCCGCGGTCAGGAACAGATTGTTC
The DNA here is from genome assembly GCF_049315965.1 of Brevundimonas sp. NPDC058933. Classification (NCBI taxonomy): domain Bacteria; kingdom Pseudomonadati; phylum Pseudomonadota; class Alphaproteobacteria; order Caulobacterales; family Caulobacteraceae; genus Brevundimonas; species Brevundimonas sp. NPDC058933. Next base: position 39,050 of record NZ_JBMOSL010000016.1, on the reverse strand, counting down.
AGCACCAGCGCGCCTTCACGGCTGATCGGCGCAAATGCCGCGCCTGACCGGATCGCCGGCGCCCGGAAGGCGAACAGGATGAAGGCCGCCCCCGCCGCCACGCCCAGGATGGCCAGCAGCATCATGCCCCGCTCGGGATCAACGGCGAAGGCGTGGACGCTGGTCAGCACGCCCGAGCGCACCAGAAACGCCCCCAGCATGGAGAAGGTGAAGGCCAGGATGGCCAGAAACACCGTCCACCCCGCCAGCGCCCCGCGCCGTTCCGTTACGATGGCCGAGTGCAGCAGAGCCGCCCCCGCCAGCCAAGGCATGAAGCTGGCGTTCTCCACCGGGTCCCAGAACCACCAGCCGCCCCAGCCCAGTTCGTAATAGGCCCAGAAGGAGCCCAGCAGGATGCCGACCGTCAGAAAGGCCCAGGACGCCAGCGCCCACGGCCGCACCCAGCGGCCCCAGGCCGGATCGACCCGCTTCTCGATCAGGGCGGCGACCGCCAGAGAGAAACAGACCGAAAACCCGACATAGCCGGCGTAGAGCAGCGGCGGGTGGAAGGCGAGCGCCGGGTCCTGCAACAGGGGGTTCAGCGACGCCCCCTGCACCGGGGCCGGGTCCAGACGGGCAAAGGGGTTCGAGGTAAAGACGGCGAAGGCCAGGAACATGGTCGACAGCGCGCCCTGCACCGCGACGCTCGAGGTCTTCAGCCCGAACGGTAGACCGCGCGCCAGGGCCAGCGCCCCGCCGAAGCCGGTCATGACCAGGCACCACAGCACCAGCGAGCCTTCATGGCTGCCCCAGGCGGCGGCCACCTTGTAGAGCATGGGCTTGTCGGTGTGGCTGTTCAGGGCCACGTTCGACACCGAGAAGTCCGACACCGCAAAGGCGTAGATCAGGGCCGCAAACGCCAACGCCGTCGCCGCCGCCGAGGCGATCAGCGCCCCGCCCCCGGCCCCCGCCAGCACAGGGCTCAGCCTCAGCCGCCCCGCCGTCGCCAGGGCCGTGGTCAGCCCGGCCAACACCAGGGCCAGGATCAGCGCGAACGCCCCCAGTTCGACGATCACAGGCTGCGGCTCGCTTGGCTCGGCGGGGCTTCGCCCGTCTCAGGCCGCCACTCGCCCTTTTCCTTCAGCCGGTCGGCGACTTCGCGCGGCATATAGGTCTCGTCGTGCTTGGCCAGCACCTGGCTGGCTTCAAACACGCGGTCGGGGCGGAAGGCGCCCTGGGCCACGATCCCCTGCCCTTCGCGGAACAGGTCGGGCAGGTCGCCGTGATAGCTGACGGTCGAGGTCCCCACATTGTCGGTGACGACGAAGACCACCGTCCCGTCCGCGCCCTTGACCACGCTGCCGGCCTCGACCAGCCCGCCCAGTCGGATGACCCGGCCCGCCGGCGCGGCCGCCTCGGTCACTTCGGACGGCGAGAAGAAGTAGGTGACATTGTCCTTCATGGCCCACAGCGACAGACCGACCGCCAGGGCCAGCACCGGCGCCGCCGCCGCCACGATCCACAGACGCCGCCGCGCCTTGGGCGATTTGGGAAGCCAGCTCATGTCAGGACATCACAGAAGGGTTGCGGCGCAGGCTCATCCGGCCCCGCCCAGTCGTTGTTGCAGTTCCGCCCGGCGCGGATCGTTCGGCTCCAGCGCCGCGATCAGCGGCCCCCAGGCCGCCGCCGCCCCGGCCTTGTCGCCGCGTTTCAGCGCCGCCTCGCCCAGGAAGAACCGCGCGCCGAGCTGATCCGGGTCATGCTTCAAGGCCTCGACGAAGGCCGCCTCGGCGTCGCCGCCGACCGCCCCCTCGTTGGCCCGCACCAGGCTTTCGCCCAGCCGCGCCCAGCTCTGGGCGTCGTCGGGCTTGATCGCCAGCGCCCGGCGGAAGGCCGAGGCCGCGCCGATGGGATCGCCCGCCTCGAACCGGGCCGCGCCCAACATGGTCAGGGCCTGATGGTCGTCGGGCCGATCCTTGACGATGCGGCCGATCACGGCCGCCGCCTGGGCCGGCTCCAGCGTCTCGGGCGAGGCCGCCCAGTCCCGCACGCGCGTCTCATAGGCCTGATCCGCCATGCCCGGCGCGGCCAGACCCAGATAGAGGGCCAGCGAAACCGCCGCCGTCAGCCCGATCCCGCCCAGAACCCAGACCCGGTCCTTTGATCCCGCCGCCGGCGCCGGCGCATCGCGGCGCGCGGCCAGCAGCCGCCGCCCCGCCTCGGCCCGGGCGGCGGCCCAGCCCGCCTCGTCCAGCAGACCGCGTGTCTTCAGCCGATCCAGTTCGGCCATCTCGCGCGCGCCAGCCTCACGGTCGACCAGGCCTTCCGCGTCCGCCCCGCGTCGCGCGCCGGCCAGCACCAGCAGCCCGGCCAGGGCCGTGGCCAGTCCCGTCATGATCCAGAAGATCGTCATGTCCGCCGCTCTAGCGGATCAGGCGACCTGACGCGAGGCTCGCGAAGTCGCACCGGGCGTCAAAACCGTCGGCGCCGTCCCCGCCACCCCCAGACGCCGCCGCACCGTCCGCGCTGCATCCTTGGCCCCGATAAGGCCCAGCAGTTCGGCGGTCAGGGCGATCCGCTTGCGCGCAACGGCTTCGTCGGGCGCCGCGCCGTCGTTCAGCCGCTCGATCGCCTCGTCGGCCCAGGCGGCCAGACGCCCGGTCAGGCCCTCCGCCGTCTGGCGCCGCTCGGCCTCGCAGCCGAAGACCGTGGCCGGTCCGCGCACGAGTCCGATCACCGCCGCCAGAGCCCTGGCCCTGTCGGCCGCCGCGGCGTCCACCGCCTCGTCCAGCTTCGGCGCCGGGCGGGTCATTCGTCCGGCCATGGCCGTGCGCTCGACCGGCAACACCTTGCCCGCCGCCTTCTCCGCCGCGCTGAACAGTTCGGACAGTCGCAGGGCGATCTTCAGCCGCGCCTGCCGCACCGCCTTGCCCCAGGCGCTGTCGGCCCGCAACGGCAGGGTCATGTCGATCTCGGACAGGGTTTCCGCGCACCAGTCCAGGTCGGTCTTCAGCAGAGCCGCGTCCGCTCCCGGCGCCGTCGGATCGAACGTCGCCGCCTCCGCCGCCCGATGCGCCAGCGCCGTCACCACCCGGTCGACGAAGACCGCCAGCTCGCTCTCGCTCACCACCGTCTCGCGCCCGGCGGCAGGCGTGGCCAGAGCCACCAGCCGCAACATCGTCCGGGCGTCTGTCAGATGGGCGAAATAGATCTCCATCAGCCGCGCCGCCCCGTCCGGCGCAATCGAGGCCGCCTGGCGCAAGGCCAGCTTCAACTCCGCCGTCGCCTCCGGCCCCGGCCGTCCCAGCCATGCCTCCAGATAGGTCAGACTGCGCCGCGCCAGTCCCGCCAGATCGAAGCAGGCCGCCAGTTCCGCCGCCTGTTCCGCGCTGGCGCCGGGCCACAGACCTTCGCCCCGGTCCCGCACCGCCGAGGCCGCGCTCAGGCACAGGCGGTCGGCCACCATGCGCGACAGCTCGTCGTCGCGATCCAGCTGCGGCAGCAGCTCGGGCTCATTGCGCGTCGCCAGCCGCCACAGCCGACCGGGCGCGGAGGCCGGAAAGCTCAAGCCCTCCAGCCCGTCTTCACGCGGCCGGAACAGGGGCGTCAGCGGCGCAAAGGCGGCGTCGCGCCGCCGCCGGTCCAGCCCCTCGGCCTCCACCATGTCGCGCAGCGCCCACGCGCGATCCCCCGTCATCGCGGTCGCCAGCTCTTCCAGCGGCGACAGGAGGCGATCCGGGCAAGCGGCGATCAGCTGGGCCAGGGCGGCCCTTTGCGCGACCGACAGGTCCGCCATGAACACTCCTTCGGCCGAACCGAGTCCCGACCACGGCGCCAAGGGTGCGCCCTCCGGGTTAACAGGGGCTTTTGCAAAGCCATGCGGCCCATCGGTGAATCTTAACGCCCCGTCTGCGGGTTCCTAAACGCCGAACCCAAGGGTTTCACCCGAGGATCAGGAAGCCCGACGGGTCTAGATTTTGGTCACACCCCCAAGCAGGAGCTGACCTATGCCGAATGGTAAACCCAACATCCTCGTCATCTGGGGCGACGACATCGGATACTGGAATGTCGGCGCATACACCCACGGCATGATGGGCAAGACGCCGAACATCGACAGCATCGCGCGCGACGGCTGCCTGTTCACGGACCACTATGGTCAGCCCAGCTGCACCGCCGGGCGCGCCGCCTTCATCACCGGCCAGATGCCGGTGCGGACGGGGATGACCACCATCGGCATCCCGGGCTCGACCCGGGGCATCCAGAAGGAAGACCCGACCCTGGCCGAGGTGCTCAAGGATCAGGGCTACGCCACCGCACAGTTCGGCAAGAACCATCTGGGCGACCGCAACGAGTTCCTGCCCACCTCGCACGGCTTCGACGAATGGTTCGGCAACCTCTATCACCTGAACGCCGAGGAAGAGCCCGAAGAGCTGGACTATCCCGGTCAGAAGAACCCTGAGTATCAGAAGAAATTCGGCCCGCGCGGCGTCCTGCACGCCTGGGCGACGGACGAGTTCGACGAAACCGACGACGGCATCTTCGGCAAGCGCGGCAAGCAGAAGGTGGAAAACACCGGTCTTCTGACCCGCAAGCGGATGGAGACCTTCGACAAGGAGGTCGTCGATAAGACCCTCGACTGGATGGATCGCGTGGGCAAGGACGACAAGCCCTGGTTCTGCTGGTTCAACACCACCGCCATCCACATCTTCTCCCACCCGCAGAAGAAGTACCTGCAACAGGCGGTGGATGAGGGCCGGGCCGAGGAAGACGTGGTCCGCGCCAAGATGCTCGAGCATGACGAACACGTCGGCATGCTGCTGGACAAGCTGAAAGAGCTGGGCGTCGAGGATGACACCATCGTCATCTACTCGACCGACAACGGCAACGAACTGATGCTGTGGCCCGATGGCGGCTACGCCCCGTTCCGCGGCGAGAAGGGCACGACCTGGGAAGGCGGCGTCCGCGTGCCCTGCCTGATCAAGTGGCCCGGCACCATCCCCGCCGGCTCATCGGCCAACGGCATCCAGAACCACGAAGACCTGTATCTGACCCTGGCCGAGGCTGGCGGCGCCACCGGCGTCAAGGAAAAGCTCCTCGACGGCCACACCATGAACGGCGTCAAATACACCTGCCATCTGGACGGCTTCAACCAGATCGACATGTGGAGCGGCAAGTCCGAGAAATCGGCGCGCACGGCCCACTACTACTATGACGAGACCGATCTGATGGCGGTTCGGGTGAACAACTGGAAGATGCACATCGGCGTCAAGAAGAACGGCAGCTGGTTCACCGAGAAGTCCTATCCCAGCATCCCCTACCTCTTCCACCTGCGTATGGATCCGATGGAGAAGATGGACCCCGAAAGCGAAGAGTGGGGCTATATCGGGCGCAAGTTCTTCGCCTCCAAGCTCTGGGCGCCCAACGCCGGCGCGCCCTTCATCGCCGAGCACCTGGAAAGCCTGAAGAAGTATCCGCCGAGGCAGGCCGCCGACACCCTCTCGATGCATGTCGCGCTCGAGAAGGCCATGGCCGCCCTCGCGGATCCACGCGGCGCCTGACGGGCGGCTCCCCAACCGACAACCCGTCTGGCAAGCCCGCTACGGGACGACGTCAACCGTCGTTCCGTAGCGGGTTTTGCATTTTCCGACTGACACGTCGGCCCTCCACTCTCCTCCGGCAACCGATTTCCGCGAATGGGCCAGAGGCGGCGATCAGCGGATCTTGTCGAGCGCTGCCTCATAGGCGGCCTGTGCGCGAGCCAGGACCTCGCGGGCCTGCGCCTTTTCGGGGTCATCAAGCTTCCTGCGGTAGTTCTCATGGGCGGCGCGCAGGCCCTCCAGCGCCTTGTCCCACTCGACATAGACCGTATCATTGTAGTCGATCATTTTTCGGCTCCCTGCATGGCTGTTCGAGAAGAACGCCCGGAGCGCGACTTCGGAGATGCGGCCATAGTTCGCGGGCGCCGCCGCTCAGCCCTCCGCCGCCGGCAGCTCCAGCAGCACCTTCAGCCCGCCCATGTCGCTGTCGGCCAGGGTGACACGACCGCCGTAGGCGCGGGTCAGGTCGTCGACGATGGACAGGCCCAGGCCGGTGCCCGGCGTATCCTCGTCCATGCGGGCGCCGCGTTTCAGGGCGGCGTCACGCTGGTCGACAGGCAGGCCCGGGCCATCGTCCTCAACCACCACGATCATCTGACCGGGCAAGGAGACGCCGGCCGATATCCGCACCCGGCGTTTGCACCATTTGGCCGCGTTCTCGATCAGGTTGCCGAAGATTTCCTGCAAGTCCTGACGCTCGCCCAGGAAGGCCAGTTCGTCCGGCGCGCGCCAGTCGATCTCCACCCCCTTGGTCTCGAACACCCGTTCCAGCATGACCGCCAGCTCGTCCAGCACCTCGCCAATGGGCGTCGTCTCGCCCAGGCCGTGCGCGGCGCGGGCGGCCGCGCGGGCGCGGCGCAGGTGGTGGTCGACCTGATCCTGCATCACCCGGGTCTGCTTGCGCACCATGTCGGGCAGGACGCCCTCGCTCGTCCCCGCCTCGGCCAGCATGACCGCCAGCGGCGTCTTCAGCGCGTGGGCCAGGTTGCCGACGTGGGTGCGCTGGCGCTCCACCGTCTCCTGATTGTGGGTCAGCAGCCGGTTGACCTGTTGGGCCAGGGGCTGGATCTCCAGCGGATAGCTGCGTTCGATGCGGTGCGAACGGCCCTTGCGTACATCTGAAATCTCATCGCGCAGGTCGAACAGGGGGCGCAGGCCCACCCGCACCTGAATGAAGACCGCCGAGACCAGACCGGCCCCCAGCAGCAGCATGGCCACCCAGGTCACGGTGGCGAACTGGCGCGTGTCGGCGTCGATGTCCGAGCGATCCACCCCGGCGAAGAAAACCACCGGCGCGGTGCGCCCCGGCAGCTGTTTCATGCTGGCGGCGATGCGCAGAGGTTCGCCCTTGGGGCCGTCGTCGGCGTTGTAGCTGATGGTCTGGCCGAAGGCGGCGTGCAGCCGATCATCCAGATCGGCGGCGTACTCCAGATCGGCCCGCCCCAATGACGCCGAACGCGCGACAACCTGCAACCGCCCGTCAGGGCCCGGCTCGGCCACCATCCAGTACTTGCCGGACAGCAGACGCTGGGTGCGCGCGTCCTGGATCTCACCGACGAAGACCTCGCCCTCCGGGGTGATGGTGGCGGCGACCACCGCCTCGTCGATGGTGTCGCCCAGCATGTTGCCGAGCCGTCGCAGCGCAGATTCCTGAAACACCGAGGTCAGCACCACCCCGGTCACCAGCAGGGCGACCAGAATCCAGGCCGAAGCCAGCCAGATCAGACGACGCGTCAGCGACTTGCCCGGCCGCCCGAACCAGCGGCCCCATTCGTTCTTGTGCAGCTTGGCGGGCGCTTCAGCCGCCTCGGCGTCGGTCATCCCGCGATCAGGCCGCGTCGCTCTCGCCGGCCAGCGGCGACAGGCGATAGCCCAGGCCGCGCACCGTCTCGATCCGATCCGAGCCGATCTTCTTCCTCAACCGTCCGACAAACACCTCGATGGTGTTGGAGTCGCGGTCGAAATCCTGATCGTACAGATGCTCGACCAGTTCCGTGCGGCTGATGACCCGGCCCTGATGCATCATCATGTAGTGCAACAGGCGGTATTCCAGCGAGGTCAGGCGCAGCGGCTCGCCGTTGACCGTCGCCCGCGCCGCGCGCGGGTCCAGCCTCAGGCCCCCGCATGTCAGGGTCGCCGCCGCATGGCCGGCCGAACGGCGCAGCAGGGCGCGCAGGCGGGCCAGCAGTTCCTCGGTGTGGAAGGGCTTGGTCAGATAGTCGTCGGCCCCGGCGTCGAAGCCCGCCACCTTGTCCGACCAGGCGCCGCGCGCCGTCAGGATCAGCACCGGCGTGGTCTTGCCCTCGCGGCGCCAGCGCTCCAGCACCGAAACCCCGTCGATCTTGGGCAGGCCCAGGTCCAGAACCACCACGTCATAGGGTTCGGTGTCGCCCAGGAACCAGGCCTCCTCGCCGTCGGGGGCATGATCGACGGCGTATCCGGCGTCGCCGAGGGCGGTCTTCAGCTGGCGCGACAGATCGACGTCGTCCTCGACAAGCAACACCCGCATTCATCAGTCTCCGCGAACCCGGCCGGACTGGCCGTCAACCTGTATGTCCGACACGCGTCCGCCCGGATACTCCCAGCGCACCACATAGTCGCCGCCGCGCTCCTGCACGCCCAGCATCCGGCCGGGACGCCCCGACTGGACCCGGCGAGCGATATCGCCGGGATCGGCGCGAGGCGACGACCGTTGCGCCGAGCGGGGCGCATCGCGCAGCCCCTGGCCCGGATAGTTCCGGGGCTGTTCGCGACGATCGTCGTCACGATCCCGGTCGCGGCCACGCGACTGGGCCGCCGCGTCCGTCAGGGGGACGAGGGCGATCAGGCCGGCCAGCAGGAGGGCTCGAATACGCATCATGGGATGTCTTCTAGACAGCAGCCTCTGAACGGGGGCTGAACGCGCAGTCTATCGCCGTTCACCCGGACAAGGAACGTCCGCGCGCGGATTCTCCGTCGCCGTCGCATGTTCGCCGCACCGGCCGTATCCGCCCGTCGCAACATGACCGATTTCTCATGCCGATGAACGCTACCTGAAACGCGCTGTTCAGACACGGCTCAGCCGCGAGGTGGTCTTTTGGGATCAACGCAGCCGATCCGGTTGCGACGATCCAAAGGAGCAAGACCATGAAAAAGCTGCTGATCCCCGCCCTGGCCGTCGCTGTCGCCTCGGCCGCCCTGCCCGCCGCCGCCCAGTCGTATGACCGCCACGGCCCTTCGCGCGGCCCGTCCTACGAACAGAACTACAACGGCTGGAACGCCATCTCCCAGCGCAAGCAAAACCTGGACCGCCGCATCGACCAGGGCGTCCGCAGCCGCCAGCTGAGCAGCCGCGAAGCCTCGCGTCTCAAGAACGAGCTGAACAGCCTGGTCCGTCTGGAGCGCAGCTACATGCGCGGCGGCCTGACCCGCTGGGAGCGCCAGGACCTGGACCGTCGCTACGACAGCCTGTCGTCCAAGGTCCGCTATGAGCGCAACGACCACAACGGCCGTCGCTACTAACGGCTGACCCGGACCCGGGCCTCATCCCTCCCTGTCAGAGGCCCGGCCGAGGGGCGCGATCCGCAAGGGTCGCGCCCTTTTCATACCCTCAACCGTCATCCCGGAAGCCCGCAGGGCTATCCGGGACCGCAGGAAGCGCAGCGTCTTGGGTCGTCCCGGCTCTCCGCTACGCTTCGGCCGGGATGACGACCGAGATCAGCCCGGCTTCACCACCCTGACCTCCGGCCAGCGCCCGCGGGCATTGGCGATGACCCTGTCCCAGCCCTTGGCCAGCCCCCGCTCGGGATTGGGGCGGATGGTCAGGTCGAACACGTCCTCCAGCCCGAACGGCGCGACCACGCTGATCCTGTCGTCCTTCTCCAGCCGCACGCCCACGGCGAAGGCCGGCGCCACGAACCGCGCCGGGGCCTCGTCCGTACAGCTCAGCGCCTCATAGGGTTCGCCAAATTTTCCTTCGAACCAGATGTGAACCCGCGCCTGGTTCCTCACCTCGACCTGCTCGCGCACCGGCGCGTCAAAGGCCGCGGCCACCCGCTTGATCACCGCATCCTCGGCGTCCCACGAGGTGTCGGGATCGAAATACCCGATGTCGTAGTCCTTGATTCCATAGCCGGTCGCCCGCCCCGTCTGGGCGTTCCACACCGCCTGATAGACCGCCCCCGAAAACAGCCGCCAGTCCGGCAGGTCCAGGTCCCGCATCACGCTCAGCACATGCATCAGGCCGGCGTCGGCGCGAACAATGTCGATCAGTCGGCTCTCAAGGGTCATGGCGCCGTCTGAAGGCGATTCCTAAAGCCCGCCAAGCCCTTCTCCCCGCAGCGGCCAGCCGTGATCCAGCGGCCCATGCCCCTGGCCCAGACCCGGCGCCCGGCGGATCGCCTCGGCGACATAGGCCCAGGCCTCGGCCACCGCGACCTGCAGCGGCAGGCCCCTGGCGATCCCGGCGGCGCAGGCGCTCGCCAGGGTACAGCCCGTCCCGTGCGTATGGCGCGTATCCACCCGCTCGCTCTCCAGCACCGTCTCGCCGTCAGTGGTCAGCAGCAGGTCGATCACCGTCTCGCCCGGCACATGACCGCCCTTCATCAGCACCGCCATCGCGCCCATCTCCAGCAAGGCCTCGCCCGCCCGACGCTGGCCGTCCAGATCGGCGACCGCGATCCCGGTCAGGGCCTCGGCCTCCGGCGCATTGGGCGTCAGCAGGGCCGCGCGCGGCACCATCAGCCGCCGCACCGCCTCGACCGCGCGATCCTCCAGCAGGGGCGAGCCGCCCTTGGCGATCATCACCGGATCGACCACCGTCGGCACGTTCCCGGCATAGTCGATCAGCCCCGCCACCGCCTCGACCACCTCGACCGAGCCCAGCATCCCGGTCTTCAGGGCGTCGGCGCCGATGTCGTCCAGCACGGCCTTGGCCTGAGCCTCGATCACGTCGATCGGCAGGGGATAGACCCCGTGAACCCCCAGGGTGTTCTGGATGGTGACAGCCGTGATCGCCGTGGCGGCGAACCCGCCCAGCATGGTCACCGCCTTGATGTCGGCCTGGATTCCAGCCCCGCCGCCGGAGTCGGAGCCCGCCAGAATCAAGACTCTGCCCTTAGCGTCGCTCATGCCGCCGCTCCCGAAAACAGCTTCAGTCCGACGATGCCCGAAACGATCAGCAGGATGCAGACCGCCCGCACCGCCGTCGCCGGTTCGCCATAGACCACGATCCCGACCGCCGCCGCGCCCACGGCGCCGATGCCGGTCCACACCGCATAGGCCGTGCCCACCGGCAGCTTCTGCGTCGCGATCCACAGCCCGACCATGCTGGCGATCAGAGCTACGACCACGCCCAGCGAGATCAGCGGCCGCTGCACCCCCACATACTTGATGCCCGAGGCCCACATGACCTCGAACAGGCCCGCCACCACGAGCACCAACCACGGATTGAGAGACAGAAGCCCGGACATGACGGCTGCATGACCGAAGGCGTCCGCAGAGGCAACGGCCTTTACATTGACAGATAGCTATATAGCCGATAGACGATATTCATGAACCTCGCGCTGCAAGCCCTGTCCGAACCGCACCGCATGGCCATCGTCGCCATGCTGGCCGACGGCGAACGCCCCGCCGGGGACTTCGTCGACGCCCTGCCCATCAGCCAGCCGACCGTATCCAAACACCTGTCGGTGCTGCGCGAGGCGGGCCTGGTCACGGTGCGCAAGGACGCCCAGCGGCGCCTCTATCGCCTCAACCCCGCCCCCCTGGCCGAGCTGGACGCCTGGTTGCAGCCCTATCGCCGCTTCTGGGTCGACCGCCTCGACGCGCTTGAACACCATCTCGACAAGGAGTTTCCGCAATGACCGACACTCTGATCATGACCGAAGACCAGGGCCGCGCGACCGAGATCGACGGCGGCTACGAAATCCGCTTCGAGCGCCGCCTGCGTCATTCGCCCGAACGCGTCTGGGCCGCCCTGACGACGCCGCAGGGCCTCGCCTGCTGGCTGGCCGAGGCCGTGATCGACCCCACGCCCGGCGGCCGCATGGACCTGAATTTCCGCCAGCCCGCCACCGAGAAATTCCCAGACACCCCCGAGGTCCGCCGGCAGGCCAACGAGGTCCTGGTCTTCCAGCCCTTCACCCGCTTCGAGCACACCTTCGGCGGCGCGGACTCGGTCGTCTCGTGGCGGCTGTCGCCCGACGGCGACGGCACCTGCCTGACCCTGATCCACCGCATGTCGCGCGACTGGGAATCCAACGTCGCCAACACCCTGGCCGGCTGGCATCACCACATGGAAGGCCTCGACGACGCCGCGCGCCGCACTCCCCATTCGTGGAACTGGCCGCGCTGGACCGCCCTGCGCGACGCCTATGCGGCGACGGTCGAACTCAGCCAATCCCAGGCCTGATCCGTCAGCGGGCGGCGTTCGCCACCGCCGCCTGCAGCTTCAGCGCCTGCACGGTCTCGCGCACGTCGTGGACGCGGACCATCCGCGCGCCGCGCCGCGCCCCCTCCAGCGCCAGGGCCAGCGAGCCGCCCAGCCGGTCGGTCGCCGAGACTGCGGTTTCGTCCACGCCCTGAATCATGCGCTTGCGGCTGGCGGCGTAGAGCACCGGAAAGCCCAGATCGACCAGGGCCTCCAGCCGCGCCGTCAGGCTCAGGTTGTGCGCCGTCGTCTTGGCGAAGCCGATGCCGGGGTCCAGCCAGATCTTGTCGCGCGCCACCCCCGCCCGCATCGCCGCCTCGGCCCGCGCCACCAGATGGGCCACCACCTCGGCGACCACGTCGTCATAGCGCGGGTCGTCCTGCATGGTCTTGGGCGCCCCCTTCATGTGCATCAACACCACGGCGCACCCCAGCTCGGCGGCGGTCGCCAGACTGTCGGGATCGTGCATCAGCGCCGTCACGTCGTTCCACATCGTCGCCCCGGCGGCGGCCGCGGCCCGCGCCACCCCCGGCTTCATGGTGTCGATGCTGATCATCCCGTCCCAGCGCGCCCGCAGCGCCGCGATCAGCGGCAGGGTGCGGGCGATCTCCTCGTCCTCGCTGACCGGATCCGATCCCGGCCGCGTGCTCTCGCCGCCGATGTCCAGAACGTCCGCGCCCTGCGCGATCAGCCCCAGGGCATGAGCCAGCGCCGCCTCCTGAGTCTCCAACTGGCCGCCGTCGGAGAAACTGTCGGGCGTCACGTTGACGACGCCCATGACGAGAGGGGGGACCAGAGGCGGCTTCACAAGGGATTGAAGGCTCATGCGACAAGAACTCCCGGGGCGCCGGTTTGACTTTCCGCGCGCTGAGGCCCAGCCTCTACCCACTATGGAACGTTTCGTCAGCCAGGCTCGACGCCTCACCCACGCGGGTCGCCGCGTCGAAGGCATCTAACCCGTAGCGGCCAGCTTGCTGTCGTCCGCTACGGGGCGCGTTGCTTCGCTTTTTCCCTAGTCTTCACCAATCAGGATCGCGTTCGCCCCATCGGCGCCCGCGAACACGCATGTCATGACCCATCGTCAAGACGATCCCCAGGACGTCGCTGCCCCTGCGCGCGGCGCCGACATCATCCCCTTCAGGCGCCGCGCGACGCCGCCGCCCACGCCCTCGCCCGAGCCCGCGCCCCCCTGTGACGACACAGGCGACGAGAGCGACGACGACGGCCCCTCGGCCGCCTGACCCCCTTCTTCCCATTCTTCACATCGAGAACCGACATGACCACCGCCAAGACCCGTGGCCGCCCTCCGGCCCTGCCCGCCATCATCCTCAGCCAGGAGGATTTCGACGCCCTGGATCGCCTGGTCGGGGACCTGCCGGGAACCGGCCCCGCCGGCCTGCTGCAACAGGAGCTGGACCGCGCCCAGGTCTGCAAGGCCATCGACCTGCCCAAGGGCGCCGTCGGCCTGAACCGCTGGCTGCACTACGCCGATGAACGCCACCCCGAGGTCCGTCGCGTCCAGCTGGTCCTGCCGCACGAAGCCGACATCGACGCCGGTCGCGTCTCGATCCTGTCGCACGTCGGCGCGGGCCTGATCGGCCTGAGCGAAGGCCAGTCGATCAACTGGCCCGACCCGACCGGCGCCGTGCGCAAGCTTACCCCCGTCCTGGTGGAAGACGCCGACCCGATCGAGGCCGTCACCCACTGAAAGACCCTGCGCTGGCGCTAGGCGCCGATCTTTCCTCCCCACTTCGTGGGGAGGGGGACCGCGTAGCGGTGGAGGGGGCGGCGCAAACGCCAGATGTGAGACGCCCTTCCATCTCGTCGGCTTCGCTGCCGTTTCACCTCTCCATCAAATGGGGAGGAAGGCCGCCTTCACTTCCGCCCGATCAACCCGCCCAGGGCCTCCAGATAGGCGGCGAACGCCGTCCGCCCCTCCGGCGTGATGGCGATGCGGGTCAGGGGCTTGTTGTTCACGAAGCTCTTGCTGATGGCGACATAGCCCGCCTCCTCCAGCTTCTTCAGGTGGACCGACAGATTGCCCTGGGTCGCCTCCAGCACCGTCTTCAGCTCGGTGAAGTCCGCCGCCTCGACATCGGCCAGATAGACCATGATCCCCAGCCGCATGCGGCCGTGGATGACCTCGTCGATCCGTCCAAAGTCGTCCGCCAGACCCATGGCGTCAGGCGGCCTTCCCGCCGGCGCGGGCGTCTCGGAACATCACCCAGCCCGGCAGGGCGAACAGCAGGAACAGGGCCAGGGTGCACACTCCCAGATAGGCCACCGGCTGACGCACCAGCACGCCCAGGGCCACCGCCGTGACCCATCCGCCCAGCGACACCGCCAGCATCCAGCCCTTCTTCTTCAGCACCCAGGCCGCGTACCAGGCGGCCGCCTGCAGGGCGAAGACGATGGCCGCGTAATAGAGCCAGACGGCGAAATCCTGGTCCCGGAACGCCCCCACAGCGAAGACGATGACCACGGCCGCATTGGCCATGCCGGTGGCGCTGAAGGCGGCGTTCGTCACCCGCGTCGCCAGCGGCCCCCGGTTCGACGGCCCGGCCCTGCGGTCCCTCAGAATGGCCCAGGTCAGGACCGCCAGAAAGGCCGTGGTGATCCCGACGACAAAGATCAGATTGGCCAGATCGGGCCAGCGGATCAGCCCGATCACCTGCCCGACGTGGAACAGGCACTGGAGACCATAAAGCAGCCCCCCCGCCAGATAGCAGATGGCCAGGGTCATCGGCGGTCGCCCGCTCCCCTCCACGATGGAGCGCATGAAGGCGAGGTCGGCTTCGGGCGTGCGGGACTTGTCGGTCATCGGGTGATTCCTGGCGCGACGCGGCTGCCCCCTTCGGATGGACGCAGCCGCCTAGGTTGGCAAGCTATTCGGCGGCGACCGTTGCTGCGGGCCGCACCGTGCGCCACGGCACGCGCCGCCCGTTCAGCCAGCGCCCCATGAAGCCGTGGCGCACCATCAGCTCATAGCTGGCTAGGGAAACAGCCAAGACGCCGACCACGACGAGGGCCAGCTTGATCGGCCAGACCATGGCCCAGTCCTGCACCACCACCTGCGCCGCCATCACCAGCGGCAGATGGACGATGTAGATCCAGTAGGAGGCGTCGGCCAGATAGCGCCGCAGCGCGCTGTGCCCCGACCAGAACCTCAAGGCCAGCCCGACGACGGCGAACATCGAGGCGTAGGTGGCCACCCCGAACGCCGCCGCCGCCAGGGCCTTGGCCGCCGGATCGGTCATCGGCGTCAGCACCGGCGTCGGCCCGCCCGACAGCATCAGCGCCGTCGTCCCGGATCCCAGGGTCAGCCCCAGATAGACCGGCGTCCAGCCTGCGATCTTCGCCAGCAGGTCGCGACGGCGCTCCAGCAGGACGCCCATTCCAAAGGCCAGACCAAAGCCCACCAGGGCCGAGGTTTCGGGCACCAGCCCCGCATCCGGCGTCGGAATGCCGAAGAAGGCGATCCAGGTCGGCTCCAGCCACAGGGCCAGGGCCAGGGGCGCGCCCAGCAACAAGGGCCCCCAAGGCCCGATCAGCCCGCCCGCCATTCGGTCCAGCCCGCGCCCCAGACCACCCGCCCGGTCCAACCGGCTGAGGACGGCTTGGCCGATCACGAGGGCCGCATAAAACCACAGCAGCACCCACAGGAACCACAGATGGGTCAGGGGGATATTGGTCCAGTCATAGGTCGGCGGCGGCGGCGCGTCGGCCGCCGTCATGCCGTGCAGGGAGGCGTTCCACACCAGCACCGCCACGATCCCGCCCATCATCGGTCCCCAGAATGCCGCCAACGGCCCGGCGATGCGGATCAGCCGGTTCTTGATGAAACCCAGCGCCCCCCGCCGCTTCAGCATCATGTGGCCGAACAGCCCGGCGATCAGGAAGAAGCTCGCCATGCGGAACAGATGGATGACGAAGAAGAGGCCGCTGGCCCAGACCGAGGTCTGGTCGTCCCCCACGATCCATATCTGGCTCGGAAAGAAGGACAGGGTCCCATGCAGCACCACCCCTAGCAGCAGGGCCGCGCCCCGCAAGCCGTCGAGGCCGTGCAGGCGTTCGGTTTGATCGAATGCGGATGCCGTCATGGCGCCCTCCTGTTTCGGATAACGCCATATCTCACAGACTAGTCTAAATTACAAACAAGTCTATCAAACTATTTCTCCGCTCATCCCCGCGGAGGCGGGACCCAGGGCTTTGGCCTCAAGCGCGCTCAATAGCCGAGCGAGCGCCGCAGCCCCTCGGCGGAGCGCGCACGAAAAAGGGGCGAGCCCTGCGGCCCGCCCCTCCTTCATTTTCAGCCGATCCCGGAAGGATCAGGCGGTCGGCACGCTGGTCGTCGGCGCGGCGACCGGCTCGGCCTTCGGCGTCTCGATGTCCGTGCCGTCCGACACCGGCGTCACCGGCACCGAGACCGACGGGCCGACGGTCGGCGAGTTGCTCTCGTCCCGGTTCGGCAGGATGCCGCGCTCCAGCAGGTCGTTGATCTCGTGGCCCGACAGGGTCTCGTATTCCAGCAGGGCCTGGGCCAGCTTCTCCAGATCCTCCGCCTTGTCGGTCAGGATCTGACGCGCCTCGTCCCATCCAGACGTGACCAGCTTCTTGACCTCGCTGTCGATCAGACGCGCGGTTTCCTCAGAGATGTTCTGGCTGCGCGCGACCGAGTGGCCCAGGAAGACCTCCTGCTCGTTCTCGCCGTAAGCCACCGTGCCCAGCACGTCCGAGAAGCCCCACTGCGTCACCATGCGCCGCGCCAGCTTGGTCGCCTGCTGGATGTCGGAGCTGGCGCCCGAGGTGATGTTCTCCTTGCCGAAGATGATCTCCTCGGCCACGCGGCCCCCAGCCATGATGGCGATGCGGTCGACCATCTGCTGATACTTCATGGAATAGCGGTCGCCTTCCGGCAGCTGCATCACCATGCCCAGGGCCTGTCCGCGCGGGACGATGGTCGCCTTGTGGACGGGATCGGCCATCTTGACGTTGATGGCGACGATGGCGTGGCCGCCCTCGTGATAGGCGGTCAGGCGCTTCTCTTCCTCGTTCATGGCCATGGACTTGCGCTCGGCGCCCATCATGACCTTGTCCTTGGCGTCCTCGAAGTCGCGGTGCGTCACCATGCGCCGGTCCTTGCGGGCGGCCATCAGGGCGGCTTCATTGACCAGGTTGGCCAGGTCCGCGCCCGAGAAGCCGGGCGTGCCGCGCGCGATCGTCTTGACGTTGACGTCGGCGGCCAGGGGCACGTCCTTCATGTGCACGCGCAGGATACGCTCGCGGCCCGAGACATCGGGGTTCGGCACCACGACCTGACGGTCGAAACGGCCGGGACGCAGCAGGGCCGGGTCCAGCACGTCGGGACGGTTGGTCGCGGCGATCAGGATGATGCCTTCGTTGGACTCGAACCCGTCCATCTCGACCAGCAGCTGGTTCAGTGTCTGCTCGCGCTCGTCGTTGCCGCCGCCCAGACCCGCGCCCCGGTGACGACCCACGGCGTCGATCTCATCGATGAAGATGATGCAGGGTGCATTCTTTTTCGCCTGCTCGAACATGTCGCGCACGCGGCTGGCGCCGACGCCGACGAACATTTCCACAAAGTCCGAACCCGAGATCGAGAAGAAGGGCACGCCCGCCTCGCCCGCGACTGCCCGCGCCAGCAGGGTTTTACCCGTACCCGGAGGGCCCACCAGCAGGGCGCCCTTGGGGATCTTGCCGCCCAGACGCTGGAACTTGCCCGGGTCCTTCAGGAAGTCGACGACCTCCTGCAGCTCTTCCTTGGCCTCGTCCACGCCGGCGACGTCCTCGAAGGTCTTGCGGCCCTTGTGCTCGGTCAGCAGCTTGGCCTTGGACTTGCCGAAGCCCATGGCGCCCTTCGCCCCGCCCTGCATCCGGTTCATGATGAAGAACCAGAAGGCGATGATCAGCGCCACAGGCAGCAGCAGACCCAGCAGGCCCGACCACCAGGGCTGGCGCGTGCTCTTGACGTCGACGGCGGCGCCCGCCGCCTGCATCTTGTCGACCAGGTCGATATTGGGCAGGGGCGTGACCGTCGTGAACTTGCTGTCGTTCTTGTAGACGCCCGTCACCGTGTCGCCGCGCACCGTCGCCGTCTTGATCTCCTGACCGTTGATGGCCGTGATCAGCTGCGAATAGGTGATGGGGTCAGGACGGCCCGCCGCCGCAGCCTTGGCGCCCGGCATGGCCCCGCCTGCATTCGGCCCGATGGCGGCGTAGACCGCGACCAGACCCAGCAGGATCACGCCCCAGATGGCGAAGTTACGCAGATTCATTCGATCCTCGGTTTCTCGGCGAACGCCCTCGGGCTCCGTCGATCAGCAGTCTTTCTAGGAAAATAGGTCAGTCGGCGGCGTTTCGCCATGCATGGGATGAAAGAGGTCGCTCTCCTGCGTCGTTTCGCCCAGCGCCAGCCCCAGACGCGGCGCGCCCAGGGACCGCACCCTCGCCTCTCGCCATGCCAGAGTCGGGCCGCGCCCATCGTCCCGCATCAGCACGGGCAAGCCCGACCGCGCCGCCGGCGGCAAGCCCGCCAGGACCCGGCGTTCCGCCTCCGACAGCCGCGCCAGCCGCCCCGCCGCCGCCTCGACCCGCCAGCCGGGCTCGGTCGCCGTGATCTCGAACCGCCCGTCCCAGACCGCCGCCACGCCCGGCGCCAGCCGCACCGCCTGCGGCGGTCGCCGCCGCATCTCCCCCGGTTCGCGCATCAGAAGCACAGACGCCCCCGCCGCCTCGACCCGCGCCCCCGCCAGTCCCGCGACGAAATCCTCGCCCCCCGCCAGCCGCGCCCTCAACGCCGCCAGTCGCTCCCCGCGCGGCGGCGTCGCCCCGCCGCCTGCGCACACCAGAGCCGCGGCCAGGGCCGAGGCGGATGCGTCGCGCGAAACCTCAAGGATGCCCGCCCAGACCAGACTGAGCTCCCTTCCCCCTCGAGGGGGGAAGGGTCGGGGATGGGGGTGTACGCGCTGCGGCTCCTGGTTTGGCGCTGGAGGCGACGCCCTCCGCGTCTCCGCCGCCTGATCGGAAAGCCCGGCGACCACACCCCCACCCAACCCTCCCCCCTCGAGGGGGAGGGCTTGATAGTCCGCCAACGCCGCCCGCGCCCGGCTCCTCCCGAACCGCTCATCCCCATTGGCCGGGTCCTCGACCCAGCCAACGCCCCGCGCCCGCAGATAGTCCCGCAATCCTTCGCGCCGCTCTCCCAGCAGGGGCCGCAACAGCATCAGGTCGCGGCCCTGCGGCCAGACCGGCGACGGCGACCATTCCCGCACCCGCCCCAGGGTCGAGCCCCGCGCCCGCATCCAGTCGGCCTCGGCCACGTCATCGGCGGTCTGGGCCAGCAGCACGACCCGGGCCCCCGCCGCTCGCGCAGCCTGGGCGATCAGTCCATGCCGCGCCGTCCGCGCCCGCGCGGTCAGCCCGCTCTCTCGTTCATGGCCGGGCGCAGCCGCGTCCCAGCTCAGCCCCCGCCAGTCAGCGCCCGCCGCACGCGCCGCCTCGCCCGCGAACCGGGTCCAGTCCGCACTCATGGGATTGAGATTATGATCGACGGTCAGGGCCAGCAGCCGCCGCCCGTTCGCCCTCGCCCAACCGGCGGCGAGACGAAGCAGGGCCATGGAATCGCCCCCGCCCGACAGGGCCAGAGCGACAGGCTCAGCCCTATTCGCATCCAGCCGCGCCTCCAGCCGGGCGAAGACCCGGCCGGTCAGCCCCTCGGCGCCCTCTGGCGTCAGCTGCAGTTCGCCCGCGTGCGCAGCTGCGTGGCGCGGGTCTTCTGCGCCGCCGTGGCCGTCTCGGCGTAGCGGCGCGTGAACTCGGTCAGGGCGCCGCAGGCCTGGGTCGCCCGGTCGGTGGCGCGCAGGGCCTCGGCCAGCTTCAGCGTGGTCTCGGGCGCCCAGGGCGTGCGCGGCCAGCCGTTCAGGGCGGCGGCGTAGGCGGGCACGGCGGCGGCGTTGTCGCGCGCGGCGACATAGAGATCGCCCAGACGGCTGTTGGCTTCACGCGATTGCGGCGTATTGGGCCAGGTGACGATGACGGTTTCCAGCGCCCGCTGCCCGCGTGGACCATCGGTCCCCAGCAGCCGCAGCGCCGCCGTCAGATCCTGGGCCGCGTCGCCGGTCGGCGAGTTGGCCACGATGGGCCCGTTCAGCTCGGCCTCTTCTTGCGCCGCCGTCTCGGCGCGTTCGACCCGGCCTTCCAGATCACGCATGCGACGGCTGAGGGCGGCGTTGTCGCGCGTCGCCTCGTCCAGTTGGAAGGTCAGACGCTCGCCGTCGGCGTTCACGCGCTGGAAGGTCTGCTCCAGATCGGAAAGGCGGCGCTCCATGATCTGCAGCTGGCCCTGCATGGCCACGACCTCGGGATCAGGCTCGACCAGCACGGGCTGACCGGCGGCGTTCCTCTGGGTCAGGGCGCGCTCCAGACGGCGCACGTTGCGGTCCAGCTGGTCCAGACGGCGCTTGTCCCACTGGACGGCCTCCATCGGCACGGTCTGGGCCACGACCGCGCCCCCGATCAGGGTCAGGCCGATCGCCGTCATCGCGGCGGTTTTGGTCAGTCGGAAAGGCAGCTTCAGCATGTCTTAAGTCGTCCCACCGATTTGCGGCGTCCGCAAGGCCGAGCTCGCCATCCCCGTCAATGACCAAGCCCCAGATAGATGATGGCCAGGATGAACAGGGTCGCGGCGATATTGCAGAAGATCAGCAGGGCGAAGGTCCGCCATAGCGCCGAGAATATCCTCAGACTGTAGGCCCCCCTCAACTGGGCGAACATATGCGCCGGCGCGATCAGGCTGGCGGCCCCCATGGCGTAGCCGCCCGCCCCCTTCAGCGTCGTCGCCACGACCACCACCGCCATCAGCAGCAGCGACATGAAGGTCAGGGAATAGAGAACGAAGACCCCGTGATCGTACAGCGTGAAACCCCGCTTCCACAGGAACATCAGGGCCACAAACGGGATCGACAACGGCACCAGCAGGAAGGCGAACTTGTACATCGTCTGTTGAAACTTATAGACCGCCAGATCCGGGTTCTTCAGCTTCTTGGCCACAGTCCCGGTAAAGCTGTGCTTCTTGACCTTGGCCTTGGACCAGCCCGCCGTGGCCTTGACCCCGTTGCTCTCGTCGCCGTCGCTCACGTCCTGAGCGATGTCGGCCATCTGGGCCTGCCAGCTGCCCGGCGTCAGGCCGTCCTTGCGCCCCTCGACCAATTCCTTTTCAAGCCGGGCCAGGCGCGCCTTTTCCTGAATCGCCGCCCCTTCGACCGTCGCCAGAACGCCCGCGGTGATGCCTTGCTCGGCGCCGCTGGTGATCGCGTCCTTGCCTGCCGCCTCAGCCTTCTCAGCGTTGACGCGAGCCTCGGCCATCGCCCTTTCGGCCTTGACCACATCGGCGCGCTGTTCGGCGATCTGCGCCTGAAGCGGCGAATTGCCCGCCTCCGGGTGAGGCATGAAGCTCAGCGCGAAGAACATGACGAACAGGGTGAACAGGAACATGGCGAGGGGCGAGACGTAGCGCGTCCGCCGGCCCTGCACCCACTCTCGCGTCAGCCGCCCGGGATTGATGACCAGCAGCGGCAGGGTGCGCCAGAAGCGCCCGTCGAAATGCATGACCCCGTGCAGCAGTTCTTCGCCCAGATGCAGCAGGGTGCGATGGACATGGGCCGGCTGGCCGCAGTTCGAGCAGAACCTGCCCGTGACCTCGGCCCCGCAGTCGGCGCAGACCGTGTGATGCTCGCCCGCCTGCCCCGTCGGTTTCTCGATGGCCCCCGCGATAACGCCGCCCGTCATGGCGCCGCCCGCTGCTTCCAGATCAATCACTCGAATGTCCCCCCGGATTCGGCGCGGACTTTGATCCCCCTCGCTCGCAAAGAAAAGAGGCGCCGGCTGCAAAGCCGACGCCTCTCTTCATTCAATCCCTACGTTTCGGCTTAGCGCGGCGCGCCCGACACGATGGCGGTGTGGGCGTTGCGGTTCTGGGCCCAGGCGGCGTCGTTCGAACCCTCGACGATCGGACGCTCCTTGCCGAAGCTGATGGTGTCGATGCGGCCGGCCGGCACGCCGCGCTGGATCAGATATGTGCGCACGGCTTCGGCGCGGCGTGCGCCCAGGGCCAGGTTGTATTCACGCGTGCCGCGTTCGTCGGCGTTGCCTTCGATGCGCACCGTGACCTGCGGATAGCGTTGCAGCCAGGCGGCCTGGGCGTCCAGACGCGGCTGGGCTTCCGGGCGCACCGAATAGGAGTCGAGGTCGAAATAGATGCGGTCGCCGACGTTGACGACGAAGTCCTGCTCCGACCCCGGCGCGGCGGCGCCGACATTGCCGCCGGTCACGGGGCCGGTCGGGGCGGTCGGATATTGCGGACCGGTCGGCTGGCTCGGCTCGACCGGCACGGCGGGCTCGACCTTGGGCTTGGGGGCGCAGGCGGCCAGGGCGGCGACGGCGGCGCTGACGGCGGCCAGCTTGATCAGGGTCGAAGAATTCATCGGGTCGTCTCCTTGTATTCGGTCTGAGGACGGCGGCCTCAAGCTTGGCTTTATCAGGGTCAGCTAGACTGCGGCGTCGCGCCGCGCCAGCCGGGATAACGTACAGTTTATGGGAATGGCTCCGCTCGTGATCTCACGAAGCCGTAACCCGGTCAGGCGGGGCAGGAGTCCGCGCCCTGGCCGATGCCCAGGCTGGCCGGCGGGGCGTCCAGCAGGCCCGACCAGGCCGGATCCGACCCTCGCCCGTCATAGCCTGCCTGCGCCACCACTCGACCCGACAGGTCGACGGTCCACAGACGGGTGTCGCCGCCCGGCGTCTGGCGCGCAAAGGCGATGTAGCGACCGTTCGGGGCCCAGGACGGACCTTCCTCGAAATAGCTGGACGAGAGGATACGCTCGCCCGTGCCGTCCGCCTTCATCACGCCGATGTGGAAACGACCGCCCGACTGCTTGGTGAAGGCGATCATGTCGCCGCGCGGGCTCCAGGCCGGGGCCGTATAGCTGCCGCCGCCGCGGCTGATCGGCCGCTGGCCAGACCCGTCCGACCGCATGGTGTAGAGCCTGGCCGAACCCGAACGGTCCGAGGTGAAGACGATCTGGCCGCCGTCCGGGCTGAACGAGGGCGAGGTGTCGATGCCGGGATCGCTGGTCAGGCGCGACAGCTGCCGCGTGCGCAGGTTCATCACATAGACGTCGGTGTTGCCGCCCCGGATGATCGAGAAGGCGATCTTGGTCCCGTCGTTCGAGAAGCGCGGCGCCAGCACCTGGCCGTCGAACTCGCCCAGGCTTTCCCGGCGCCCGGTCGACAGATTGTAGAGATAGATGCGGCTGTAATCCTTGCCCAGGGCCACATAGGTGACCTCGTCCGGGTTGGACGCCGAGAAGCGCGGCGACATGATGATCTCGTCGCCCTGGGTCAGGAAGACGGGGTTGTAGCCGTCCTGATCGACGATGGTCAGACGCGACAGCTTGTTCAGCTGGGTGCCGCTCTCCGACACGAACAGGACGCGCGAATCGAAGAAGCCCGCCTCGCCCGTCATGCGCTGATAGATGACGTCGGAAATCTTGTGCGCGATCCGGCGCCACTGTTCCGAGGTGGCGGTGAACTGATAGCTGACCAGCTGGCACTGGCGATAGGGATCATACAGACGGAAGCCCACATCCACCCGCCCGTCGGCGCGCGGCGTGACGCCGCCGTACAGCACCGCCTGCGCCCCGATCGAGGTCCACTGCGGGAAGTTCGGCGCATTGGCGAGCGTCAGCCCGGTCTCGATGAAGCTGGCCGGGTTCAGCGGATCAAAGAAGCCGGACCGTTTCAGGTTGCCGCTGATGACATTGGAGATCTGCGGCCCGTTCTGCCCGGTGAAGGGCACCACGGCGATCTGCAACGGGCGCAGCACGCCCTGGTCGATCTCGACCTCGACCGGACCCGCCTGCTGCGGCGCTGTCGCCGGCGGTTGGGTCTGGGCCGAGGCAGGGGCCTGGACCATCGCCGGGGCCGCCATGACGACCGCCGCGGCCGAGGCGAGGAGAAGGTGCAGACGCATGAGAAGAGCTCCCGGAGTTGGACGGATCGTCGGTCCTTATCGCCAGACCGTATGACAAAAACCAGCTTGTGAAAGACAAGCTTGCCCCGGAATGGGGCGACTTTCAGACTTTAGCGGCACGCTGCGCGTTGACGCCTCACCCTGCCCGTCCCGGGGAGGGTGGCTGAGCCGAAGGCGAAGCCGGGTGGGGGCGCTTCGGCAAATCAAGCGCAACACCCAGGATCACCCGGCCCTCCCCACCCGATCGCTTCGCGACCGCCCTCCCCGGGACGGGGCGGGAGAGGCATCGCGCTCTACCGGTTGGCGCAGGCCCGCTCGGTGTTGAAGGTTGGGCGATACTGGCCTCCGGGGAAGCCCGTCGGCACGTCGAACGGCGCCGTCTGGCGAAGCGCCCGCAGGGCCCCGTCCGCCGCCGCGCGATAGACCGCGCTGGACTGCGGATTAACCAGGGTCGGCCCCTTGGTGATGCGCCCGTCCGCCGACAGGGTCAGATCGACCTGGATCCGCAGTTCATCCGCACCAGGAATATCGCAGGGCAGAATCCAGTTCGGATAGACCTGGTTGAAGATGGCCGTGATCTGCGGTCCCGTCGCCTGACTGGCCTGACCCGACCCCTGCTGACCCGTGGCCGGGCGACCCCGGTTCGGCGTCACGCGCGGCGGACCGGCCAGGGCGTCCAGATCAAGACCCGGCGCCGGCCGGGCGGGCGCAGGGCGAGCCGGCGCAGGCGTTGGCCGCGCGGGCGTCGGCGGGGCCGGGCGCGCCTTTTCAGGCGGCGTCGGCGCAGGGCGCGGCGGTGTCGGGCGGGGCGTCGGCGTGGGCGTCGGCCGCGGCGCAGGCGCCTTCTCCGGCGGCCTGGGCGTCGGGCGCGGCGCGGGCGGGGTGGGACGCGGCGCGGGCGCGGGCGGGGTCGGCTCCGGCGGAACCGGCTCGGGCGGCGTCTCGACCGGCGCGGTCGCCCCGTCCTCGGGCGAGGGCTCGGGCTGCGGATTGTCGGGGGGGGCTGCGGCGATCTCGATGTCCGAGACGATCGACACCGGCACCGAGTTCACCAGCGGCTTGGGCTCGTCCTTCGACGACCAGGACACAAGGGCGAGCGCCACCACCCCGGCGTGCAGCGCGAGCGATCCGACAATGGCGGGACTGGGTCGACGCAAAGCCGTCAGCCCTCCGCCGTCTCGTCAGCCGCCGTGTCGGTGATCAGGTTCAGCTTGGTGAAGCCCGAGGCGCTCAGGCGCGCCATCACGCGAGCCACGGCCTGATAGGGCGCGCGGCCGTCGGCGCGGATAAAGACCGGCTTCTCGCGCGCCTCCGCCCCGCCCTCTTCGGCCACGCGGATCGCCAGCTGCTCCCAGCGGACCTCGCCCTCGCCGATGAAGATGGCGCCGTTCTGGTCGATCGAGACCGTGATCGGCTTGTCGGTCGTCTCGACGGCGCTGGCCTCGGTCTTGGGCAGTTCCACCGGCACGCCGACGGTCAGCAGGGGCGCCGAGATCATGAAGATGATCAGCAGCACCAGCATGACGTCGACCAGGGGCGTGACGTTGATCTCGCTCAGCGGCCGCTTGCGCGCACGACGCCGACCGCGCCCGCCCGAGCTTCCGCCGCCTCCTCCGCCAAGAGCCATGGATCAGGCGCCCCGGCGCAGGTTCAGGTCAGCCGAGGGAACCGGCGGCGGCGGCGGGGCCGAGGGTGCCCCCAGACGGCGGGCGATGGCCGATTGCAGATCGTCGGCGAAGGCTTCCAGGCGGCCTGTGAACTTGCCCGCCGTCACCGAGAAGGCGTTGAAGGCGATATAGGCCGGGATGGCCGCCGCCAGGCCGATGGCCGTGGCGAAAAGGGCCTCGGCGATAGCCGGGGCCACCGTCGTCAGATTGGTGTTGCCCGCCGCCGCGATGGCGTCGAAGGCGTTCATGATGCCCCAGACCGTGCCGAACAGGCCGATGAAGGGCGAGGCCGTGGCCACCACCGACAGCACGCCCAGACCGTTCTCGATCTTCTGGCTCTCGCGGGCGATGACCGAGTCCAGCGCGCGATCGATGCGGGCGATCAACATATTGCCCTGAGTGTCCGTCATGGCCCCGCGCGCCCGCGCCTCGCGCCAGTCCTGCAGCGTCAGCACCAGCATGCGCGGCAGGGGATCGGCAGGCTGCGCCCCGGCCTGAGCCGCCACGTCTTCCAGCGACCGCCCGCTCTCGACCTGCTTCTCGAATTCGCTGGCGCGGGCGTTCATGCGCGAAAAACGCACCGCCTTGTCGATAATGATGGTCCAGGACCAGACGGAGGCTGCGGCCAGGCCGATCATGACCGTCTTCACCACCCAGTCGGCGGTCATGAACAGCTCGATGGGATTCAGCAGCGAAGCGTCGGCGGGCGGGGTCATGCGGCGTCCTTGGGTCAGTCCGGTGTCGTCCTGCCCTTATCGAGCGGGCGGACGTGGCGGTTTCATGGCGGCGGTCTAGCGGTCGTCGGCCCCGGCGTCACGGGGGACGCCTCTGACAACCTCGTTATTGCGAGGCTTCGCCCCAAAAGCACCGCGCCTCTCCCTCCCCTTCATGGGGAGGGTGGTCGCGAAGCGACCGGGTGGGGAGGGCTCGGCGATACGCGCGCGGCGCCTGATTTGCCGAAGCGCCCCCACCCGGCTTCAGCTACGCCTCAGCCACCCTCCCCATGAAGGGGAGGGAGAAGTCCCCGCCTCTTCATTCCCCCGTCAACCACGGCCCCACCAACTCCACCAGCCGCCTGCTCGGCCGCCTCGGCCGCCCGTCCAGATGGATGCAGACCGCGACCACGTCCGCCCGGCACAACACCTCGCCGTCGCGCTCCACCGTCTGGCGGATGATCAGCCTCGGCCCCTTGATCGCCTCATAGCGAGTGCGCACCACCAGGGCGTCGTCGATCCGCGCCGGCTTGAGGTATTTGATCCCCAGGTCCGCCACCACAAAGGCCAGGGGCTCGTGCTGCTCCAGCAGTTCGGCGTGCCCCACCCCCGCCAGCCGCAGGAAATCCGACCGCCCCCGCTCGAAATAGCGGACATAGTTGGCGTGATAGACCAGGCCGGTGAAGTCGGTGTCCTCGTAGTAGACCCGGACCGGCAGCAGATGATCCAGCCCGTCAAAGCGGCCGGCGGTCGGTTGGTCGGTCATGATCAGCCCTGAGCGGAAGTCGTCGCCGAGGGCTTAGCCGCCGACGCCGCCGCGTTGAAGCCCGGACAGAACTCCGCCTTCATATCCGCGAACTCGGCGCCCAGGGGATCGTCGCCCATCAGGATGCGATTGGGCCGCGAGACAAAGGCCACCGCGCGGCGCTCGCCTGCGATTCCGGCATAGCCGCAGACGGCCCGACGCTTGCCCTCTTCCAGGTAGCGCACCTCGGCGTCCGGTCCCATCTGGGCCTTCACCTGCGTCAACGCCCGCTCCGCCGCCGTCGCCTGCTTCGGCCCGAACCGCGCGCCCTGGTTCAGCGCCACCAGGCTCAGCGCCCCGAGCAGCAGCACAGCCGCGCCCAGCACGGCGATCTTCTGGTCCGTCCCGATCCCGCCTCGCGCCATCGCCCGTCTCCTTCAAGCGCCAGCATGGCCGGGTTTGATGGGCGGGTGAAGCCCCCTGGCGACCGACGCGCGCTTCTCCCTCCCCTTCATGGGGAGGGTGGTCGCGCAGCGACCGGGTGGGGAGGGCGAGGCGATACTGGACGCAGGCTTGATCTGCCAAGCGCCCCCACCCGTCTCCCGCTTCGCGTCAGCCACCCTCCCCATGAAGGGGAGGGAGAAGGAAGAACGCCTACCCCCCGAACAGATCCGGCGGCGGCGGCGCCTGAACCTTGGGCGCCTCCAGCCCCAGGTGCTCATAGGCCCGCGCACAGGCCACCCGCCCGCGCGGCGTGCGCATGATGAAGCCCTGTTGCAGCAGATAGGGTTCGATCACGTCCTCGACCGCGTCGCGCGCCTCGGCGATGGCCGCGGCCAGCGTGTCCATGCCGACCGGCCCGCCGCCGTAGTTCTCGATCAGGGCCTTGAGGAAGCGCCGGTCCAGACTGTCCAGCCCGGCCTCGTCGACCTCCAGCCGCGCCAGGGCCCGCGCCGCCGCCAGCCGGTCGATGCTCTGGCCCTCCGCGTCAGCGAAGTCGCGCACCCGCCGCAGCAGACGCCCGGCGATGCGCGGCGTGCCCCTGGCCCGTCGCGCGATCTCCATGGCCCCGTCCTCGGTGATGGCCGCGCCCATCTTGCGCGCCGCCCCCCGGATCACCGCCGTCAGCTCCTCCGGCGTATAGAATTCCAGCCGCAGCGGAATGCCGAAACGGTCCCGCAGCGGCGTGGCCAGCAAGCCCGCCCGCGTCGTCGCCCCGACCAGGGTGAAGGGCGCCAGGTCGATGCGCACCGATCGCGCCGACGGCCCCTCGCCGATGATCAGGTCCAGCACATGATCCTCCATCGCCGGATAGAGGATCTCCTCGACCAGCGGCGACATCCGGTGGATCTCGTCGATGAACAGGACGTCGCGAGGCTCCAGATTGGTCAGGATCGCCGCCAGATCGCCCGCCTTGGCCAGGATCGGGCCTGACGTCGCCCGAAAGCCCGCGCCCAGTTCCCGCGCCACGATCTGCGCCAGCGTCGTCTTGCCCAGACCCGGGGGGCCGAACAGCAGGACGTGGTCCAGCGCCTCGGACCGGCCGCGCGCCGCGTCGATGAAGACCTTCAGATTGCCCTTGGCCGCCGACTGCCCGACGAACTCGGACAGGGTCTGCGGCCGCAGCGCGCGGTCGTATTGCTCGCCCCGGGCGGCGTCGGGGGCGACCAGCCGATCATCCGTCATCGCATCGCCCCCGCGCCGTTTCGGCCTACATCTTCAGAACCGCATAGCCGACCGCCATGACGACCAGGCCCACGACGAAGACGATCACGGTCTGCAATTTCTTGTTCATTTTCAAATCCGAACTGATGTGGGGAGAGGGCGTCGGCATAGGCTGCGTCGCCGGCCAGACTCAAGACCGCCCGCGTGAGGAAATCCCCCCTCAACGCCCCAGCTCCTGCAGGGCCGCGCGGATCACCGCCGCCAGCTCCGCCTCATCCCCCAGCCGGATCAGTGCCTGATCCACGGCGCGACGCGCATTGATCTCGGCTATGCCCAGCCCCAGCAGGGCCGCGACCGCCTCGCCCGTCACGCTCGGCGGCGGCGGAGCCGCGGCGACCTCGGCGTGGACGCCCGGCGCGTTCGGCGCGAAATGCCCGTCGCCCAGCGGCTTGCCCTTCAGTTCGGTGACGATGCGCAGGGCCAGCTTGGGCCCCACGCCATTGGCGCGGCCCACCGCCGCCTTGTCCTCGCGCGCCACGGCGCTGGCCAGCTCGCCCGGCGGCAGCACGTCCAGCACGCTCAGCGCCGCCTTCGGCCCCACGCCCTGAATGGCCAGCAGCACGGTGAAGGCGCGGCGCTCGTCGCGGGTCAGGAAGCCGTACAGACGCGGCCCCGCGTCCTCGCTCCACTGGCTATGGATATACAGCGTCGTCTCGTCTCCCGGCGCCGGCAGACGCCCCAGGGTCCGCGCCCCGCAGGCGGCGACATAGCCCACCCCGCCGCAGTCGATCAGGCATTCCGCCTCCCCGACCTCGGCCAGAACCCCGCGCAACCGCCCGATCATCGCTCTTTCCTCCCCACCTGTGGGGAGGGGGACCACGAAGTGGTGGAGGGGGCGGCGCAGAGGGCTGACGTCGTGTCGCCCCCTCCGTCACGGCCGCTGCGCGTCCACGCCACCTCCCCATGAAATGGGGAGGAAAGAAGCATCCCGATCATGCCGCGCCCCTCAAACTCGCCGTCAAACTCAAACTCCGCCGATGGTGCGCATGGGTGATGGCCACCGCCAGCGCATCGGCCGCGTCCGCCTTCACGTCCCCTGCGGCGGGCAGCAGCCGCTTGATCATGAAGGCCACCTGGCTCTTGTCCGCCTGCCCCGCCCCGACCACGGCCTTCTTGACCAGGCTCGGCGCGTATTCCGCCACGCTCAGGCCCGCTCTTGCCGGGGCCAGCATGACCGCCGCCCGCGCATGGCCCAGCTTCAGCGTCGAGGCGCCGTTCATGTTGACGAAGACCTCCTCGATCGCCGCCTCGTCACAGGCATAGGCGGCGCAGATCGACCCCACCTCCTCCAGCAGATGCAGCAGCCGCTCGGGAAAGGGCGCCTTGTCGGCCGGCGCCACCACCCCGTGCGCGATCCAGCGCAGGCGGCTGCCCTCGCTTTCGATCACGCCCCAGCCGGTGCGGCGCAAACCGGGGTCCAGCCCCAGAATTCGAGTCGATGCGTTCGTCATTCGTTCCAGTCATGCCCCAAACCGGGTTGACGAACAATGACCGGCCCGGCCCCCACGCGGAAAAGGCCGGCCGCATCGCGACCGGCCTTCCTGCGCCACCGCCCTGGTGAGGACGTCAGAAGCGGTAGTTCATGCCGATCCGCACCTGATGCGCGCCAAAGCGGCCGTTGCTGCGGATCATGTCCGTGCCCGTCGTGTTCGGCGCCAGGACGAAGGGGTTGGTCGGCAGGGCCGTGCCCTGGCCCACGCGGACCACGGGGCTGTCGGCTTCCAGCGAGGTGTAGATATACTCCCCGTTGACGGTCAGACCGCCGCCCAGGGCGTATTCGACGCCGCCGCCCGCCTGCCAGCCGTTACCGTCGTCCGAATCCGATGAAACGGTGAAGCTGTTGGCGGCGTTGCTGCTGCCGAACCTGTTGTCGAACTTGCCGTAGGCGTAGCCGCCCGTGCCGTAGATCAGGGTCGGCCCCATGGCGTAGCCCAGACGCAGCCGCGCGGCCGCCACCTGTTCCAGGTCGCGGGTGAAGGTGTAGTTGGCCGGGGTGGTGCTGAAGCCGGTCACCGAATCCTCGATGCTGGTGACGCTGTATTCGCCCACCACCCCGGCGACGATATTGCCGAAGCGCCAGTCGTAGCCCACGCGCACGCCGGCCTCGGCGCCGCCGGAATCCTTGTCGCATCCGCCCGCCGCCGCCGGACCGTTGGCGGCCCCGCCGCAGAAACCCGGGCTGAAGGCGTCCGCCCCCGCTCCCGTGACGACCGTATCGCCATAGCGGCCATCCAGATTGCGATCGAAGCCCAGGCGCTCGTCTTCGTCGTCATTGGCGTCGGCATAGCCGCCGAAGATTCCGACATAGGGACCGGTCCAGGCCTCCCTGTCCGATTGGGCCAGGGTCGGGGTCGCGACCAGGGCGGTCAGGGCGACGGCGGAAAGCAGGACTGTGCGGATCATGAAGCGACCTTTTCGGGATGACGCGGCCAGGCCGCCTGTCCCGAAAAGCCGTCAGCCTTCCCGGCGTTCCGTCCTGCGCGGGCGGCCAGATGCCGCACATCCAGAAGCGGTTCTGAAACGTATGGGACGCCGCACGCCTCAGGTTGCGGGCTCCCTGACGCGGGGCTGAACCGTCGCTTCAGTCGTCTCGCGGCATGACCGAAAACCCAGCCAGACCGCCCTGCTGCCCCAGCCGCAGGGAAAGGTCGTCGACCCTCAGCGGCATCGGCCCCCGCGCCTTGATGTGGTGCTCATGGATCAGTCCGTCATGGCTGACTACATGGCCGATGCGCACCGGCTTCAACCCGCTGTCAGACAGCAGCCCGCGCAGGGTGGTCTCGCCCGGCGCCGCGTCCCGCGCCCAGCGCAGCGTCACATCCACCACGCCCACATGCGGCAGGCGGGCGTCGAGAAATCTCAGGATGGCCAGCACCACCAGGGTCGCGCCCCCGGCGATCAGGGCCAGATCCCACAGACCGATGCCGAACATCACCCCGACCGCCGAGGTGGTCCACAACGAGGCGGCCGTTGTCAGCCCATGCACCGAAAAGCCTTCACGGAAGATCACGCCCGCACACAGGAATCCAATGCCCGTCAGAATGCCGTGCGTCATCCTTGTCGGATCGATCACCAGCCTCTGATCCGGCAGGGCGACAAAGGCCCAGGTCGACTGATGCATGGCCGCCAGCATCAGGACGCAGGATGTCATGCAGACCAGGATGTGGGTGCGGAATCCCGCCGGATGCCCGTGATAGGTCCGCTCGATCCCGATCAGGCCGCCCGCCGTCATCGCCGCCGCGACCGGCCCGATCAAGGCCCCGTTCAATGCCCAGTTCGCCGCCACGCCCATGATCATGTCCGCCCCTCAAGCTGCGCTGGACCGCTCACCGTGGACCGCGCCGCATCTGGCGGCAAGCCTCAGTCGTCGCGCGGGTCCAGGACGTAGTCCGTCACACCCGGCAGGGCGCACAGCGTCGACGCCAGCCCCTTCAGCTCGACTTCGCTGCCCGCCTTGATCCGCCAGCTTCGGCGCACCACCGCCCCGCCCTCGATCAGTTCGAACCGGTCATGGCGGGGGGCCGGATCAATCGCCTGCAACGCCGCCTCGACCTCGGCCTCGGGCGACGGGCCCTCGCGGCGCCAGCGCACCTCGACGTCGGTCAGCACCTGTGTCGGCAGACGCACGCTGACCAGCCTCAGCCCCACCAGGATCAACCCTGTCGTCACCGTGCCCACGACGCCCAGCGTGAACAGCCCCGCCCCGAACAGCAGGCCGAGCGCCGAGGTGATCCACAGACTGGCCGCCGTCGTCAGCCCGTGGATGGAAAATCCGGTGCGGAAAATCACGCCTGCGCACAGGAAGCCGATGCCGGTCAACACCCCGTGCGCCATCCGCGTCGGGTCGGTGACGATGTTCTCGTCCGGCAGGGCGCGGAAGGCCCAGTCCGCCTGCCCCATGGCCGCCAGCATGAGCAGGGCCGAGGCCAGACTGACCAGAATATGGGTGCGAAACCCCGCCGCCCGGCCGCGCCACTCACGCTCGAACCCGATCAGCCCCCCGGCGACGACGGCGCCCAGGATGGGCAGGGCGAAGCTTTCAATCTCGGACAGGTTCATCCCACGGCAACGGTCCGCCGGGCCGCCCCGTTCCCTCCTAGTCCAGACGATATCGCGTGGTGAAAACCACCTGGCCTTCCGTCGGCGCGCCGTCCACCAGCGGCGGCTGCACCCGCGCCTTCATCGTCGCCCTCATCGCCGCCTCGCCGAAGCCGACGCCCGTCGGCGCCTCTTCCACGATCCGGCAGGCGCGCACCCGGCCGTCTGCGCGCGTCTGGCACTCCAGCCTCGCCATGCCGCTCTCTGCGCCCGCCCGCTGCGCCGCCGTTGGGAATTCGGGCCGGGGCGGCTGCAGCCAGACGGGATTGACGACCGTCCGTCCCCCCTCTCTCATCGCGGGTGCAGACGCGGCGCTCGCCCCAGGCGAAGGGGCCTCGCTCGGCAGGGTCTCAGACCGCGACGCCTCCCGCGGAGGCGGCAGGTCGATCCGCACTCGTACGGAAGTCAGGACCCAGGCCCCCGCCCAGGCGGCGGCGATCATCAGCAGCAGGGCCGCGCCCCACACCGCCGACTTGACCCACAGCCAGCGTCGGCCCTCGACCGGCGGCGTGGTCGCCCCCGGCAGCTCCAGTCGCGGATCTTGCTCTTCAGTCATTCGCGCCCCCGGCCCCCAAGTCCGGCCAGCCTAGCAAGACGCGCGAAGACGTGAAAACTCAGCTGTGCTTTTCGATATAGGCTTCGGGGTCCTTGTTCACCGGCTTGACCCCCGTGATGTGGCGCGCGGTGAAGGCGGCGAAGCGAACCCCCAGTTCGTGCCGGGTCTTCAGGTCGGCGTTCAGTCGGAAATCGGTCAGACCCTGCCGCTCCTCCTCGCCCATGTGCTTGGAGTTGACCACATTGGCCTCGCCCACGGCCTCGAACCAGGCCGGGGTTCCGACCTTGTGCCGGGCCACAGCCTTGACCGCGTCGCGCAGCTTGTTGTGATCCTCGATGGCGTCTTCGGTCTCGCCCTCGACCGTGCCGTCCTCGGCGTCGTTGGCGCCCTCGCCCAGCTTCAGCAACTGCGGATAGAAGTGCTGTTCCTCGGCCTCGGCGTGCGCGTCCAGAAAGGCCGACAGCCGTCCCCAGACCGCCTCCAGCGCCTCGACCTCCTCGGGTTCGATCTGTTCGATGATCGAGAACAGCCGCCGTTGTTCGGCGTGGTCGTCGAGGATCAGCTGGGTGATGTCCATCAGGCAGGCTCCGGCGAGGATTTTGAGACGGACTAATCCGCCCCCGCCTCGCCGGGTTCCGCGCTAACGACTCGCAGCCGGGATCAGCCCGCGAACTTGGCCGCGTCTTCGTCGGAAATGTCTTCGTTGGAATAGACCGACGACACGTCATCCTCGGCGTCCAGGGCGTCCAGCAGCTTGAACAGGGTGCCCACGGCCTCGCCCGTCACCGGCACTTCCGACTGCGGCTTCCACACGATGGCGGTCGATTTCGGGTCGCCCAGCACCTTGGACATGGCCTCGGCCACGTCGTTCAGGTCTTCAAAGGCGGTCCAGATGACGTGGCCCGGCGCGTCCTCGTAGATGTCGGGCTTGACCAGATCGCTCTCGACGTCCTGGGCGCCGGCCTCGATGGCGGCCTCCATGACGGCGTCCTCGCTGCCCGCCTCGGCCTTGTAGGTGATCTTGCCGACCTTATCCCACATGAAGGCGACCGAGTTCATCTCGCTCAGCGCGCCGCCGTTCTTCTTGAAGGCCGCGCCGATGTTCGAGGCCGCACGGTTGCGGTTGTCGGTCAGGGCTTCGACGATGATGCCCACGCCGCCGGGGCCGCGGCCCTCATAGCGGATTTCCTCCATCGTATCGGCGTCGCCGCCGGCGGCCTTGTTGATGGCGCGCTGGATGACGTCCTTGGGCAGGCTCTCGGCCTTGGCGTTGTTGACCGCCAGACGCAGGCGCGGGTTCAGCGCCGGATCGGGCATCCCCGACTTGGCCGCCACCGTGATGTCGCGCGACAGCTTGGAGAACAGCTTGGAGCGCACCGCGTCGGCGCGCCCCTTGCGGTGCATGATGTTCTTGAATTTCGAGTGGCCGGCCATGAATCTCGCTGCCAGATTTCTGAAACGTGAGGCGAGGCCTTTACTGGATGTGCGATCCTCTGTCACGACAGGGAACCGCCCGACTGCGCCGGGGATTTAGCGCAGACCTAATATCGGGAGACGCAGATGGCCGCCGACGACACGTATCTGGACGACGCCTATGATGAAGGCCTCGACCACGCCCACGCCGGCGAAATCGTCGAATGGTACGCCAAGCGCCCGGTCACGGTGTCCACCGTCGCCGCCACCGGCTCCATCGTCGCCGCCTTCGCCCTGGGCGCCCTGACCGCTGTCGGAGCCTTGTTCCTGCTGCGCCAGTACGACGAGCGCTAGGACCGGCCCAGCCCCTCCAGAAATAGACGCAGCGGCCCGGGAACCGCCACCGGCCGCATCGTCGCCCGCGCCACCATGACGTGGACGAAGAAGCCCTCGGCCGTCGCCTCCTCCTCGTCGTTGCGGAACAGGCCGACCTCGTAGCGGATGCTGGACGCCCCCAGCCGCCCGACCCGCACCCCGGCGTGGATCACGTCGGGATAGGCCGCCGAGGCGTGAAAGCGACAGCCTGATTCGGCCGCCACCCCGATGACCTCGGACCCGGTCACGTCCAGCAGACCCGCTTCGATCAGCATCTGGTTCACCGCCGTGTCGATGAAGGCGTAATAGGCGACGTTGTTGACGTGGCCATAGGCGTCGTTGTCGGCCCACCGCGTCGTCAGCCGCACGAACCGCGCGTAGTCGCCGCGCCTTCCCCTGCTCCGCTCCGTCATCGTCGCCCCTTGGCCTCCGCTACGTCATGCGCCTAGCCTGCCAGCAGATGGGAGCCCTGACCATGCCGACCACCACCCGCGCCGCCGTCCTGCGCCACAGGGGCGCCAAGCGCCCCTACGCCGATAGCCGCCCGCTCAGCATCGAGACGATCACCCTCGACGACCCCGGTCCCGGCGAGGTCCGGGTCGCCATCAAGGCGGCGGGCCTGTGCCACTCGGACCTCAGCGTCATCAACGGCGACCGCCCCCGCCCCCTGCCCATGGCCCTGGGGCATGAAGCGGCCGGCGTGGTCGAGGCCCTCGGCCCCGGCGTCGCCGACCTCGCCGTGGGCGACCATGTCGTCATGGTCTTCATGCCCTCCTGCGGCCATTGCAGCCCCTGCGCCGAGGGCCGCCCCGCCCTGTGCGAACCGGGGGCCGCCGCCAACGGCAAGGGCGAGCTGCTGACCGGCCGCCGCGCCCTGCACGCCGGCGAAGAGATTCTGAACCACCACCTCGGCTGCTCCGCCTTCGCCGAGCACGCCGTCGTCTCGCGCCGCTCGCTGGTCAGGATCGACGCCGACCTGTCGTTCGAGCACGCCGCCCTGTTCGGTTGCGCCGTCCTGACCGGCGTCGGAGCCGTGGTGAACACGGCGGGCCTGCGCGCCGGCCAGTCGGCCGTGGTGGTCGGCCTGGGCGGCGTCGGCCTGGCCAGCGTCCTCGGCGCCCTGGCCTCGGGCGCCTCGCCCGTCGTGGCCGTCGATCTGTCGGAGGACAAGCTGGCCCTGGCCCGCTCTCTAGCCTCAGAAGGCGTGGTCCAGACCGTCAACGCCGCCGCTGCCGACGCCGTGGATCAGGTCCGCGCCCTGACCAACGGCGGCGCCGACTTCGTCTTCGA
Organism: Brevundimonas sp. NPDC058933; assembly: GCF_049315965.1. NCBI lineage: Bacteria > Pseudomonadati > Pseudomonadota > Alphaproteobacteria > Caulobacterales > Caulobacteraceae > Brevundimonas > Brevundimonas sp. NPDC058933. Next base: position 2,434 of record NZ_JBMOSL010000016.1, on the reverse strand, counting down.
AATGGCCGGCTCGGTCCGCGCCCTCGACAGCGCCTGGCGCATGACCCGACGCGGCGGAACCACCGTCACCGCCGGCCTGCCGCCGCCCGAGGCCGCGCTGGCCGTCAACGTCGTGTCGCTTGTCGGTGAAGAGCGCACGCTCAAAGGCTCCTACATCGGAACCTGCGTCCCCACCCGCGACATCCCCCGCTACGTCGCCCTGTTCCGCCAGGGCCGCCTGCCGGTCGACCGCCTGCTCAGCGGCGTGCTGGCGCTCGACGACATCAACGCCGCCTTCGACGCCCTGGCTGACGGGCAGGCGGTGCGGCAGGTGATCCAGTTCTAGCGCACGCTTTCTCCCTCCCCTTCATGGGGAGGGTGGTCGCGTAGCGACCGGGTGGGGAGGGCGAGGCTGATGATCCTCGGCGCTTGACCTGCAAGGCGCCCCCACCCGTCTTCGGCCTGAAGGCCTCAGCCACCCTCCCCATGAAGGGGAGGGAGAAACCTCGCCTCACCCCGCCAGCAACCCCTCGACCTCGTCGCGCGTCCCCAGCGACGGCTGCGCCCCCGGGCGGGTCGCGGCCAGCGCCCCCGCGGCGCAAGCGAAGTGCAGGGCCGCATCCGGCGTCATTCCGTCCAGCAGGGCCACGACGATGGCCCCGACAAAGGCGTCGCCCGCCCCGGTCGCGTCCACGGCCTCGACCCGCGGCGGCACGGCCCAGGCCATCTCCACCCCGCGCCGGTACATGGCCGCTCCCCGCGCGCCCTTGGTCACCGCCACCAGCCCGCCGCCGACGTGGAGGGCCTCGCCATAGAAGGCGGCCTCGGTCTCGTTGACCACGATCAGGTCGGCCCGCCGCAGCAGGGCCTCCGACACCGGGGCCGCCGGCGCCAGGTTGACGCAGACGAAGTCCGTCGCCCGCCCCACCGCCGCCTCGACCGTCTCGATCGGCAGCTCCAGCTGGGCGATCAGCGGCGTCTCAATCCGCGACGGCAGCTGTTCGGGCGTGACGAAATGATTGGCCCCGGCGGCGACCACGATCTGGTTCTCGCCCATCGGATCCACCGCGATCAGGGCCACCCCGGTCGGCGCCGCGATGTCGGTCTCGACGCCTGACAGGTCGACGCCGTGCGCCAGCATCAGGGCCACCGCCGCCCCCGACATCTCGTCCTCGCCGACCCGGCCGATCAGACGGACCTCAGCCCCCAGACGCCGCGCCGCCAGGGCCTGATTGGCGCCCTTGCCGCCCGCGTGACGGGCCAGGGTCGCCCCCGTCACCGTCTCCCCCGGCGCGGGCAGGCTGGGCGCAGACGCCACCATGTCCAGATTGATCGACCCGACGACCGTGATCCTCATGCGCCCATTCCTTCACTGGTATGGCCCAGTCTTTCCGTAATCACGGCGAAGACCCCCTCGGCGTCCGCCTTGGTCGCCCAGAAATGGTTCGCCGTCGTCGCATCCACGCGGAACTCCACCGCCGTATGCCCGCGCGTCAGCTCGCTCTCAGTCTCCACCTCGACCCGGCACGGCGTCAGCTCGAACAGCTCCGGCTTCAGCAGCCAGGCCACGGTGCAGGGATCATGCAGCGGCCCCGCGTCCCAGCCGACGATCACCCGCTCGATCCTTTGCGAAAACCGCAGCATGGCCGCCGCCGCCCGCGCCGAGGCCGTGTCCACCGCCTCGATGGCCTTGATGCGGTCTTCGGTCGCCCGCACCTGATGCGTGACGTCCAGCCCCATGACGATCATCCGGCAGCCCGAGCCAAACACCTCCGCCGCTGCGTCCGGGTCGGCCCAGATGTTGAACTCGGCGCTGGCGGTGATATTGCCGCCTTCGCTGCGCGCCCCGCCCATGACCACCACCGGCCCCAGATGCCCCGCCAGCCCGGGTTCGGCCCGCATCGCCAGCGCCAGATTGGTCATCGGCCCCATGACGGCCAGGGCGACGGACCCGGCAGGCCGCGCCATCACCAGCCGCACGATGGCTTCCGCCGCCGTCCCCTCGGCCACGGGCGAGACCGGCTCGAACGGCGCCAGATCCCCCAGCCCCTCGGCCCCGTGGAACTCGCCCGCCCCCGCCGGTTCGCGCTTCAAGGGCCGCTCGGCCCCGACAAGGACCGGCACGTCATCGCGCCCGGCGATCTGGCGCAGGATGCGCGCGTTCCTCGCCGTCTTCTCGGCGCTGACATTGCCCCCGACCGTGGTCACGGCCAGCAGGTCGAACGCGGGACAGGCGAAGGCGGTCAGCAACCCCGTGGCGTCGTCCACGCCGGGGTCGCAATCAATGATGAGAGACTGTTTCACGGTCCCGGTGTGCCGCGTGGAACGGCGCGAGGCAACCGTCGCACACCGATCCTCCCCTGCGAAGCGGGGGAGGGGGACCATGCGCAGCATGGTGGAGGGGGCGAGATCGGCCGCCGAAAGAAGCACAATATCCACGCGCTGGGCCTCAAGC
>NZ_JBMOSL010000015.1:0-60412 GCF_049315965.1 Brevundimonas sp. NPDC058933 | reverse complement strand
CCCCTCCACCATGCTACGCATGGTCCCCCTCCCCCGTGAACGGGGGAGGATTGACGAGCGAGAGGATGAGACCATGACCCGAACCCTGCCGGACCTGCTGATCGAGCCCGTGGTGCGGATGGCTCTGGCCGAGGATCTGGGGCGGACCGGCGACGTGACGGCGCAGGCCTGCATTCCTGAGGACGCGCGTATGAGCGCCGTCTTCTCGGCGCGGCAGGCCGGGGTGATGGCCGGCGGCGCCGTGGTGCGGATCGCGGTTCACGCCATGGACCCGCAGGCGACGGTGACGATCAAGGTGGCCGACGGCGAGGCCTTCGAGGCCGGGACGGTGCTGGTCGCGGTCGAGGCGAACGCCCGCGCCCTGCTGGCGGCGGAGCGGACGGCGCTGAACCTGCTGGGCCGGATGTGCGGCATCGCCACCCTGACCCGGACCTATGTTCAGGCGGTCGCGGGAACCAGCGCCCGCATCGCCGACACCCGCAAGACCACGCCCGGCCTGCGCGCGCTGGAGAAGCACGCCGTGGCCTGCGGCGGGGGGCTGAACCATCGCTTCGGGCTGGATGACGCCATCCTGATCAAGGACAACCACGTCGCTGTCTGCGGCGGGGCGGGGGAGGCGGTGCGCCGGGCCAGAGCCTTCGCGCCCCACCTGATGAAGGTCGAGGTCGAGGTGGACGGTCTGGATCAACTGGACGAGGTCCTGCCGGAACGCCCGGACGTCATCATGCTGGACAATTTCAGCCTGACCGATCTGGAGGAGGCCGTGCGCCGGGTGAAGGCCAGCGCCTTTGGTCCGGTGACGCTGGAGGCCTCAGGCGGGGTCAACCTGACGACGGTGGCGGCGATCGCCGACACCGGGGTGGACGTGATCTCGGTCGGGGCGCTTACGCACTCGGTTCCGCAGCTGGACGTGGGTCTGGACGCGCGCTGAGGTCCGGCGCGCTGAACCAGCGGCGGCGGATGGCGCGCTGCAGCGGGGCGTCGATCAGCCGGTTGTAGAGGTCGGCGGCGACGACGGCGGCGACCAGGGCCAGCAACCAGACGCCCCAGGCCTGCCAGGCGACCGTGGCGACGGCGGGATGGATGCGCTCGATCACCGGCTGGATCGCCCCGAACCAGACCGCGCCCGTGATGGTGTGGGTCATGAACAGGCAGAAGCTGACCCGCGCGCCCCAGGCCGCGCCGGGGATCGGCCGGGTCGTGGCCAGAATCGGGGGCAGGGCGCCGCAGCCGAGCGTCAGGGCGCAGATGGCCAGCAGGCTGATCATGTCCGGCCCGGCGACGGCGACATTGGCCAGCAGGGCGGCGGCCCCGCCGAGGGCGACTAGGCGGGCCGTGCGCGGCGACCAGCAACCCGCCTCGACCGCGCGGGCCAGGGTCAGGCCGATCAGGAACAGCGGCGCGGCGCGGACCATGGCCCACTGGAACGGCAGGTCGAACAGGGAATGGTGCAGCAAGGCGAGGCTGAGAGCCTGGCCGCCGACCAGAAGGACCAGTCCCAGGGCCAGAGCGGCCATCGCTCCCGGCAGGCGCATCATCGCCCGCCACAGCCAGGGGAAGAAGGCGTAGCAGATCAGCAGGGCTGACAGGGTCCAGGCCGGAATGTTCCACTGGCCGCCGCCGATGCCGAAGGCGTGCAGCAAGAGGATCTGCGCGGGCAGGCCCGACCAGTCGAAGCGCTCGGGGTGGGCGGGGGCCTTGCCGACCAGCGTCGCCGCCAGAACCAGGATGGCGAGGACGGCCAGGCTGATCAGGTGGGTCGGATAGCTGCGGGCGAAACGCTTGAGCCAGAATCGGACCGGCGCGATCCGGCCTGACGCGACGCCGGCGCCATAGGCGCGCGCCAGGACGAAGCCGGACAGCATCAGGAAGAAGTCCGTCGCCAGATAGCCGCGCTCCCACACGCTGTGCAGCGACTGGAGCGGAATCGGGGCCTCATCGCCGAAGTGGAACAGGACCACGAACATGGAGGCGAGAAAGCGCAGAGCGTCGAGCGCCCCGCCCCGCAAGAGCGTGGCCGGCTGAGGCGGGACGGTGGTCGGTGTCGTCAAGGGCCGTCTCCCGCGCCCGCGGGGAGGGGCGCATCCTCATCCCGTCAGCAAGAAACGCGCCGGGAACGTCTCTGCGTCGAAGGCCGTTTCATTCTGGCGAAAGGAGAAGCCCATGAGCAAGACCCCCTCGGTTCCCAAGGAACAACGCAGCTTCGCCGATCATGGCGCCCGCGCGGTCGACGACATGGCGGACCGGCGCGACCTGGCCACCGGCGCCCAGTCGGGCCAGCCCGGCGACGCAGACGTCAACACCGGGCAGCAGGGCCGGTTCGGCAACCTGAAGCAGAACATGACGCCGCAATGGAAGACGCAGGACCGCTGAACGCAGCCTGCAGGCTATTCCGTGGTCACGCCGTCGACGGCGGCGGCCGCCGTCGGCGTGGCTGCGCCCTCGCGCGCCAGAACCGTCGAATAGGCCACGGCGCCGCCCGTGCTCCGTGCGCTGTCCGCCGAACTGAGGCTGGCCTGGATCAGGCGGGGCGTGGCAGGCTCGGCCGACGGCCGGGGCGTGTAGCGGAAAGAGTCGCCCGAGCCCGAGCGACCGCCGAACCGATAGAAGAGGTGGTCCCCGACCTGGCCGACGCGGATCAGGCTGTTGCGCCAGCGCGGCGCGACGCCGGTCGTGTGGAAGTGGGTGGCGTTGCCGACCGCTGCATAGACCTGACCCGACAGGGCCTTGGAGGCCACGTCGCGGGCGCGGTTCCAGGCGGCGCGATTGACCGCCCCCCGCATGGAGCCGTTGCAGGTGAAGCTGAACTGGCAGCCGGTGCTGCGGTTCGAGCCTTGATAGACCACGGCGCAGACGGTGTTGGGGAAGGCGGGATGGCGGGCGCGGTTCAGGACCACCTGGGCCACGGCCCTCATGCCGTCGACGCCTTCGCCGCGCGCCTCATAGTAGGCGGCCTTGGTCAGGCAGTCGAGGTCGCGCGACTGGTCCAGCGCGGTGCCGAGGCGGAAGGGCTGGGCGGCGGGGTTGCTCAGGCTGGCGCGACGCAGGCCGTTCTGGGAGTCTTCCAGGCGGGCGGTCAGCAACTCCGCCTGACGGTCGCGCTGGGCGGACCCGGCGACGGAATAGGGGTCGTGGCGATCCGCGATGGCCAGGGCGCTGGCGTCCAGGCCGCCGGCCGCTGCGGCCATGGCTTCGCGGGTATAGCCCTCGGAGCCGGCGCCTTGCAGGCGTTCGGCCTGAACGCGAACGGTTGAAGCCTGGGCGGCCACGCCGCCCAGATAGGCTCCACCGACAGCGAGGCTGACAACGCCGCCGAACGCCGCAGCCGCCGTCCGGGGGCGCAGGCGAACAGATTGGGCGGCGCGCATCAGCGCACGCGTCTGCGAGGAGAAACTCAAAGGCGTAGTCCTGTTCAGCAGGGCGAGGATGCCGCCCCTGTACTCAACGAACCCAGGCGACATGACGCGTCGCGAACCGGCTCCGGACCAGAGATCGACGAACGGCCGACCTCCGGAAGGCGGGCCTTAAGCCATCCGTTTATGGCCTCAATGTGGTTGATTCGGCAATTGCTATCGCGGTGCAGCATTCCAGAGCGCCCCTAGAGACGGCAGGAGGAAGCGGGCAGATTGTGGCATGTCTATGCCAGAGAACATCTTATGAAATCTGTATTCGATTACGATATCATGATTTCGACGGCGGGCCGTCCAGGGCGATAACCCTATTTGTATGGCAGGTTATACTTGTTCGACAAGATCCAGCCATAGAGGGGAACTCATCCCCTTGAGCTGCGTTGCAAGCTCAACCATTTCAAGGAGTTCTTGCCCAGATGATCCGTCTTTCGACCCGCGCCGCCGCCGTTCTCGTTCTGGGCGTCTCGACGCTTGGCCTCGCCGCGTGCGGCCATTCGATCGAGCAAAAGGCTGCAACCGGCGCCATCGCCGGTGCGGTGGTGGCCGGACCGGTCGGCGCGGCTGTGGGCGGCGCCGCGGGCGCGGCCGTCGGCCAGATCGACAAGCCGAAGCGCTAGGCCGTCTGGAGCGCGCAACGGTCCCGGCTGACAGCGGCGCCGTTGCGAACCTGCGCCTCTGGGGATGCGATTGGAGCCCCTAATTGCATCCTTTGGGCCCTGAATCGGCGGCAGCGCTTGATTTTTGCGCCGGATTCGGCTTTGGCAGCGCGCCGGGCCGTTCGCGCATCTGCACGCCCGCCGGGCCGCCATGATCGGCGTCGCCCCTCATCAGATTTCCAAGGAAGACCGCTTCTACGCATGCGAGACCTTAAACAAACCGGCTTCAACGACCGCATCACCGCTCAACAGGAGGCCAAGAAGGCCCTGCTGGCGAAGTTCAAGCCCAAGCCGGCGGTCCAGGACCCCGAGTTCGAAAAGCTGGCTCTCAAGCGCGCCGCTGAGAAGGAAGCCCTGCGCCAGCAGTTCGAGCTGGAGAAGGCCGAACAGCGCCGTGAAAAGGCGGAGAAGGAAGCCGCCCGCCTGGCCGCCGAAATGGCCGCCCAGGACGAGGTCGAGGCCGCCAAGCGCGCCGCCCGCAAGGAGCGCAAGCAACTGACCAAGGAAGAGCAAAAGGCGGCGCGCGACGCCCGCTACGCCGCCCGCAAGGCGCGTCAGCGCTAAAGGCTCGATCCATGATGGGCGGAACCGGGCGCGGGCCGGGTTCCGCCGACAGGCGCCAATGCGTCGATCGTGGGCGTCCGCCCTGCAACGCCCGCGCGCGCTCAGCGTTACAGCCGCGATGATTCATGCGCTCAGGTCAGTCTCGCCCTTGGCTGACGCGAAAAAAGACCTAACTGCAGAGCTGGATCTTCGTTCGAAACGCATCAGGAGCAGACATGCCCGCCTCCATCGACACCGGCCTGAAACCCAAGGAGCGCAGCGACGTCGCGCAGGAACTGTCCAAGGTTCTGGCCGACAGCTTCGCCGTCTATCAGAAGACGCACGGCTATCACTGGAATGTCCGCGGGCCCGAGTTCTTCAGCCTGCACAAGCTGCTGGAACAGCAGTACAATGAGATCTGGACGGCGCTGGACGACATCGCAGAGCGCATTCGCGCCCTGGGCGAACTGGCCCCGCAGAGCGCTTCGGCCTTCGCCAACCTGACCTCCATCAAGGACGGCGATCCCGAAAAGGACGCCAGCGCCATGCTCAAGGAGCTGATCAAGGACCACGGCGTGCTGATCGCCACGGCTCGCGCCGCGCTCGACGCCGCCGACGAGGTCGGCGACGAGGCCTCGGTGGATCTGATGACCCAGCGTCTGGCCGCACATGAAAAGGCCGCCTGGATGCTGCGTTCCAGCCTGGGCGACCGCTAGGCTCCTCACGGAACAGTAATCTTCGGGCCTGAAAAGCGCCGGATTGGGCGGTCATGGGACCCCCTCCGGCGTTCACCAGCGCCGCACATGGAAGGCTGGATGCTGAAAGGCCGACTGCCACAGTTGAAGATTACGGGACGCCGGGCCCTGGCCGCGGCGCCCATGGTCATGGCCGTCAGTCTGGCGGTCATGGGCGTGGCCATGTCGGCCAGCTCCAGCCCCCGTCCCGATATGGACCGGACCGTCGAGGCCGTCGCCCGCGCCACCGGGGGTGATCTAAGCCCGCGCGGGTTGCAACTGGTCATGGCGCGCCTGGATGCGGGACAACTGGCCCTGGCCCGCCGTTTCGACCCGGCGCTGAATCTGCCGGAACTCTACGACCTGACGCCGGGCTGGGAGAGCCTGTCCCTGGGCGGAAAGCCGTCGCTGGATCAGGGTGTGTCGGGCGTCGCCGCCCAGCAGCTGAACGCGGCCATGCCGACCGCCTTCGGCGCCCTGCAGCCGGCCAGGCCCTTTGATCTGCGCCCGGCGACCGAAGCCGACCGCAAGCGCGCCCTGCGCTGCCTGACCCAGGCCGTCTATTACGAGGCGGCGCTGGAGCCGACCGAGGGGCAGGAGGGCGTGGCCCAGGTCGTGCTGAACCGGGTGCGCGATCCCAACTATCCGAATACGGTCTGCGGCGTCGTCTATCAGGGCGCGGAGCGGACCACGGGCTGCCAGTTCAGCTTCACCTGCGACGGCGCCCTGGGCCGGGCGCCCATCGCCTGGGCCTGGAGCCGCGCCGCGCGCGTGGCCGAGCGGGCCCTGGCCGGTCATGTGGCGGCGCGCGTGGGAACGGCGACCCACTATCACGCCGACTATGTCCATCCCTGGTGGTCGCCGACCCTGGCCAAGATCACCCAGGTCGGGGCGCACATCTTCTATCGCTGGAAGGGGGCGCCCGGCGAGAGCGCCGCCTTCACCGACAAGTCCTCGGGCCGCGAGCCGGTCATCGACGAGGCCCGCTTCGCCCGTCCGCGCCTCCTGCTGGCCACCGCCGCCGACAGCGTCGAGGAAGCCCTGGCCGGCGCCCAGCCGGGCCAGTTGCGCACCGTCGAGATCGACGGCCAGACCCGGGTCGTCGGCGTCGCCAGCCTGGGCGGTCGTCGCCAGGCCAGCAAGGACGAGATCGCCGCCATCAACGAACGGCTGAAAGCCTACGAAAGCGCGCCCGCGGTCACGGTTGCGCCGCCGCCGCCCGGCGTCACCGCCATGGCGGTCGAGGAGGTGGGCAGGCCGGGAGCCTAGGCGTTGCATTTAAATGCAACGAGCCTTCGGCTCGCGCATTTCTGCTGGCCTGCTGACAAGCACGGGCTTCCCGGATTGATCGATTGACCAAAACCCCGACCTGGACAGAAGCAGACCGCCTCAAGGCCCTGCGGGCGACGGGCATTCTCGACACGGATCGCGAACAGGCCTTCGACGACATCGTCGAACTGGCGGCCAGCCTTTGCGATGTGCCAGTCGCGGTGGTCAATCTGATCGACGCCGAACGGCAGTGGTTCAAGGCCGAGGTCGGCCTGGGCGTGCGCGAGACGCCGCTGGAGACCTCCTTCTGTCGCCACGCCCTGCTGGAGAGCGATCGTCTGGTGGTGCCGGATGCGCGAGAGGATGCGCGTTTCGCCTGCAACCCCCTGGTCACGGCGGAGGGAGGCTTTCGTTTCTATGCGGGCGTTCTGTTGAGGGGCGAGAACGGTGCGCCCCTGGGCACCCTGTGTGTCCTGGATGTCGTGCCGCGCCCCGAAGGACTGACGCCCTTGCAGTCGCGGGCTCTGGAGGTGATGGCCAGCCAGGTCATGACCCTGCTGGACCTGCGACGCGGCCTGGCGCGAGAGCGCGCCAGCAATGCGCGGTTTGACGCCCTGGCCGACTCCATGCCGCAGATGGTCTGGTCCACACGCGCGGACGGCTTTCACGACTACTTCAACGCGCGCTGGCACGAGTTCACCGGCACGACCCCGGGCTCGACCGACGGCGCCGGCTGGAACGATCTGTTCCATCCCGAAGATCGCGAGCGCGCCTGGAGCGTCTGGCGTCATTCGCTGGCGACGGGCGATCCCTATGAGATCGAATACCGGCTGCGTCGCCACGACGGTCTCTATCGCTGGACCCTGGGCCGCGCAACGGCTGTACGCGATGACGAGGGCGAGATCGTCCGCTGGTTCGGCACCTGCACCGACATCGACGACCTGAAGCAGATCGAACGCGGCAAGGAGCTGGTCAGCCAGGAGCTGAGCCACCGGATCAAGAACATCTTCGCCGTGGTGTCGGCCCTGGTCGCCCTGTCGGCGCGCCAGCACCCGGAAGCCAAGGCGTTTTCCCAGTCGCTGCGCACCCGTATCAACGCCCTGGCCCGAGCGCATGAGTTCGTGCGCCCGCACACCGAAATCTCCGCGCCCAGCGTCGGCGCCATGACCTTGCACGCCTTCCTCGAGGCGATGTTCCGACCCTACGCCGGGGTTCAGGGCGCGCCCCGCGTGCTGCTGAGCGGCGACGATGCGGTGTTCGACGACCAGGCCGCGACCTCGGTGGCCCTGCTGTTCCACGAGATGGCGACCAACGCCGCAAAGTACGGCGCTCTGTCGGAGCCGGACGGTTGGGTGACGCTGGAAACCCGCAAGGCCGATGATCGGTTTATCCTGGTCTGGCGCGAGCATGGCGGACCGCGTGTTACGGGCCAACCGACGCGCGTCGGCTTTGGCACGACCCTGTCGACGCTGTCGGTCGAAGGCCAGTTGGGCGGCCGGTTGGAACGTCTGTGGCTCGAGGGGGGTTTGGTGGTGAAGGCCGACCTGCCCGCGACGGCCTTGTCGCGTCGCAGGGCGGCGTTGAAAACGGCATGAGGCCTGCGATCCCCTGCGGGTCAGGCCGAACCGGAGTTGTCAGGAAGCTAGTATGTCCGCGCGTATTCTGATCATCGAGGACGAGGCCCTTGTGGCGATGGAGCTGAAGTTCGCCCTGCTGGACCTGGGGTACCAGGTCGTGGGGCTGGCTGCGGACGCGCCCACCGCGCTCGACCTGGTGCGTGAGTCCGAAGTGGATCTCGCGCTCGTGGACATCCACCTGTCGGACGGGCCGACCGGGATCGAACTGGGTCGCGCGCTCGGACAGGAGCGCGGCATCACCGTCCTGTTCATGACGGCCAACCCCGGCATGGTGCGCGACGGCGTGGCGGGTGCGGTCGGCGTTCTGCCCAAGCCGACGGACGATTATGCGATTCAGAGCGCGGTCGATTACGCCCTGCGTCGTCGCAATGGAGAGCCGACGCTCTACGCGCCGCCCGAGTTGCAGGTCTTCAACTAGGAACTTGTGGCGAGGGCTTGCGCCCTCGCCAACGGATCACCAGGCGCCGATCTTCTCGGCTTCCTTGTGGCTGATCGGATTATGAGCGGCCTTGTGGTCTTCCTCGGCCAGGAAGCGCGAGGCTTCCAGCGCCGCCATGCAGCCCATGCCGGCGGCGGTGACGGCCTGGCGATAGACGTCGTCGGTGACGTCGCCGGCGGCGTAGACGCCCTCGATGGCGGTGGCGGCGGTGCCCGGCTTGACCCGCAGATAGCCGCCCGAGTTGATTTCCAGCTGACCGGCGAAGAGCTCCGAGGAAGGGGCGTGGCCGATCGCGATGAAGACGCCGTCGGCGGGGATTTCCGACAGGGCGCCGGTCTTGACGTTCTTCAGGCGCACCCCCGTGACGTTGCGGGCCACGCCGTCGACGACGCCGAGGATCTCATCTACGGCCACGTCCCAGACCACCTCGATCTTGGGGTGAGCGAACAGGCGGTCCTGCAGAATTTTCTCAGCGCGGAACTCGTTCTTGCGGTGGATGACCGTAACCTTCTCGGCGAAGTTGGTCAGGAACAGGGCCTCTTCGACAGCGGTGTTGCCGCCGCCGACGACCACCACCTGCTTGCCGCGATAGAAGAAGCCGTCGCAGGTGGCGCAGGCCGAGACGCCGAAGCCCTGATACTCGGCCTCGCTGTCGAGACCCAGCCACTTGGCCTGGGCGCCGGTCGAGATGATGACGGTTTCGGCCAGCATTTCCCCGCCCGAGTCCAGCGTCAGACGGAAGGGGCGCTGCGACAGGTCGGCCTCGACCACGATGTCGTGGACGATCTCCGTGCCCACGTGCTCGGCCTGGGCCTGCATTTGCTCCATCAGCCAGGGACCCTGGATGGTCTCGGCGAAACCGGGGTAGTTTTCGACGTCGGTGGTGATGGTCAACTGGCCGCCGGGCTGCAGGCCGGCGATGACCACCGGGTTCAGCGAAGCGCGGGCGGCGTAGATGGCGGCGGTCCAGCCGGCGGGACCGGATCCGATGATGGCGACGCGGACGGTGCGAACTTGGGCGGTAGCTTGGGTCATGGCCCTATTTAGGCGCTGATTCCCGGAATCGCGATGCTAGGATGCGGTTTCAGCATTGGGGGAGGGATTCATGCGTGGAAACAGGGCGGCCTTTTTGCCGATCGGCGTGGGCGCAGGCGTCGCCATCGGCGTCGCTGTCGGGACGGCCACGGATAATCTGGCCCTGTGGCTGTCGCTCGGCGTCGCCATCGGCTCGGGTCTGGGCGTGGCCATGATGGGGCTGAGCGGCGCCGTCTCGAAAAACAAGAGCGACGGCGGCGGTGTATCCGATAGCGGCGCGTCGGGCGGCGGCGACGCCAGTTGCGGCTCGGACGGCGGCGGCGGCGGCGACTAGCGCGCCCGCATCGCCTCCAGCACGGCGCGCGCCGCACGCTCGGTTTCATTGAGCGGGGCAGCGCTCCAGGCGTCGAGCCTGCCGTCGAAAGGGCGAGCGGCGCCATGGGCCGCCAGATCGGCGTGCAGCCGCGCGAACTTGCCGGGAGGCTTCAGCGCGACCATCGGCAGGATATGGACGGGTTTGCCGGTCGAGGCCGCCTCGGCCGCCATATTGGCGCTGTCCTCGGTCACGAGAATATGGTCAGCGGCGTCGAGCATGGCGAACAGGGGATTGTCGCCAGTTCCATCCCAGATCCAGCCGGGCAGGCCGGACAGGCGCTCGATCATGACGGCTTGGGCGGCCTCGGGCGTGCGGCGCGAGAAGGTCAGCAACAGGGAGCCGTTCGCCGTCTGGATCGCCGTCCTGATGCGATCGGCCAGGTCGGCGGCGTGGCCGGGCGGCAGGTCAAAGGCTTTCGACCTGCCGCCGATCATGACAGCGACGCGCGGATGGGGCAGGGCGCCGATGCGCTCGGCGAAGGCGGGAGCGGCCTGGGCCAGCGCCTGCGGCGTGATGCGGTGAGGGCTGCCGACGATTTCGAAGACATTGTCGCCCGACAGTCCATCATGGGCCGGGGCGACGATCAGGTCGTAGGCGGTGTTGCGCCAGCGCGGGTCCTGGGTCTGGACCGTGAAGGTTCGGCCGTCGCTCCAGTCGCCGACCTTGGCGGACAGGGGCAGGGTGGCGCGACCGGTGGCGATCCACAGGTCAGGCCATACATCGACTGTGCGAGGGTCGAATGAACCCGGCGCCAGCATGGCGAGGGTTTTCATCCCCGACGGCCAGCGATCAAAAGCGGGGCGCCAGCGAACATGCTTGATGTCAATTTCGGCCGGCGTCAGGCGCTGCACCGCCTCGGCCAGGCCCAGGGCCTGGTTCTGGATGCCGGCGCGGCCGTCGGAAACGACCCAGATCGACCGGGGCGGGGGGGTCACGATCCGGTTCGGGGGCCTGTTGGCGAGGCGACGACGGTATCGGCTGCGATCCAGCAGACGGCCTCGATCTTGTTGCCGTCGGGATCCCGAAGGAAGGCGGCGTAGTAGCCGGGGGCGTAGTGGGGCCGGCGTCCCGGCGCGCCTTCGTCAAACCCGCCCGCCGCCAGTCCGGCAGCGTGAAATCGCGCCACGGTTTCGGGCGCGTCTGCGGTAAAGCAGACGTGGACGCCGTTGCCGGCCGAGGCGTCCCTGCCGTCGTGGGGTCGCGCAGCCCAGAATTCGGGAAAGGCGCGGCCGTAGCCGATGCCGACGGCGTGTTCCATCACGCGGCGAGCGCCCAAAACGCCCATCACCGCATCATAGAAGCGTCCAGCGCGGGTCATGTCCGTCACGCCGACCGAGACGTGCGACACCAGAGGCGAACGCGTCCCGGTCGGTTCGGTCATGATGCTATTTCCACTCGACCTTGAGGATCTCATAGGCCTTCACGCCGCCGGGCGTGTTGACCTCGACCACGTCGCCGATCTCTTTCGAGATCAGGGCGCGGGCGATCGGCGAGGCGATGGAGATCTTGCCCTGCTTCACGTCGGCTTCGTGTTCGCCGACGATCTGATAGACGCCCTCTTCCTCGGTGTCCTCGTCCACATAGGTGACGGTGGCGCCGAACTTGACCTGGCTGCCCGACAGCTTGGACACGTCGATCACCTGGGCGCGCGACAGCTTGTCCTCGATGTCGGCGATCGAGCCTTCGATCCAGCCCTGGCGTTCCTTGGCGGCGTGATACTCGGCGTTTTCAGACAGGTCGCCGTGCTCGCGCGCCTCGGAGATGGCGGCGATGACGCTCGGCCGTTCGACCTGCTTCAATTGCTTCAACTGTTCGTCGAGGACACGGTAGCCCTCGGCCGTCATCGGCACTTTTTCCATTGTGTCGTGATTTTCTTGTTTCGCCCGGAGACTAATGAGAGACGTTAATCGGCACAGACACGATCACGGGGCGCGCGTGATCGGGGCCAAGAGGGTAGGGCGCCCTTGCCGTAAACTCAAGAGCATCCGTCCGAGGCGACCTGTCAGGGCTTGGGCTGGCTCATAGCCCGGCGAATGGCGGTCCAGGCGATGAAGCCAAGCGCCGCAACGGCCAGCAGCATGAAGACGCTGGATATGATCCCGACCCCGGCGGCGATGAACGCAATGGCGATGCAGACGGCGGCGGCCAGGGCCGCGATGACTTGAATGACGGACATGCGCATGGTGTCCCTAACGTCGTCGGCAGCTCCGGGTTGCCATGGCGTAGCCGTGAAGGCCGTCAGGCGTAGGCGTATTCCCCGCCGCGCTCCAGGGCGCGCTTCCACGCCGGGCGAGCATGGATGGCCGTCAGGAAGCGGCTGATGTGGGGATAGGCCGACAGGTCGATGGCGCGGCTGGCGGCGGCCTCCAGGGGAAAGCTCATCATGATGTCGGCGGCGCTGAACGACGGGCCGGCGAACCAGCCGGTGGCGGCCAATTCCCTTTCCTGCCAGTCGGCGTGGGCCTTGAGCTGGGGATCGATGAAGGTCCGCTGCGCCTTGGCGGCGATGCCGTTGACGATGGGCCGCAGAAGGCCCGGCGCGCGTTTCGGCATCTGGGCGAACACCAGCTTCAGCAGCAGGGGCGGCATGGCCGACCCCTCGGCGTAGTGCAGCCAGTAGCTGAAGCGACGCCCGTCCGCCGTGCCGCGCGCGGGACGCAGCCGTCCCTCGGGATCATGGGCGTCCAGCAGGTATTCGACGATGGCCCCCGTCTCGGCCACGCGGATGTCGCCGTCGTCCAGCACTGGCGACTTGCCCAGAGGGTGAATAGCTCTCAGCTCAGGCGGGGCCAGCATGGAGGCCGGGTTCCGCTCATAGCGTTTGACCTCATAGGGCAGGCCCAGCTCCTCCAGCAGCCAGAGGACGCGCTGGGAGCGGGAGTTGTTCAGGTGATGGACGACGATCATGGGCGCGCTCCGTCTGGTGAAGGGCCAGCTTGGGCGCTTGACCTAGGGGACGTCCAGAGACTGCGTGCCGGTCAGCGGCGCGAACGACCGCTCCAGTGACCGCGGCCTCGGGTTTTGGCGCGGGACTTCGCCCCGGACGAGGAGGTGGGCGCGGCGCCGGGGCGGCTCGCCTGATGCCGCTGCCACATCTCGAACGCCAGGGTGGCGAAGGCCAGCTTGCCCGCGTGGCGACCGGCGAAACCGCGTCCGCGACGGGACAGAAGAAGGCCGCCGAGCAGGGTGGCGATGCGGGGCAGGCGCATGTGAGGAACTCCGTGAAGGTCGGGCGAATGCAGGCTGAACGGTTCAGCCGCCCGACGGTTCAGAGGGGAGACTCCCGGCTTCAGGTCTTCGGCATCAGGGCTTCGGCGGCGAGGACGGAACCCTCGACGCCCAGGGTGACGGCGGGTTCGGGCGTGATGCGAAACAGGGGCGAATGGTGGCCGGGGGCGCTGTCGACCTGATCCGCCGGAGTGCCGCCGACGGCGAAGTAGACGCCCTTCACCCCGCTCTCGGGGGTGACGAAATGGGCGAAGTCTTCGGCGCCCATGCCGGAACGCGGCTGCTCGATCAATATGTCCTCGCCCAGACCGGCGGCGAAGGCGGCGCGGACCCGGGCGGCGGTCGCGGCGTCGTTGACGGTCGGCGGGGTGCTTTCCAGCGCCGAGCGGGTGACGGTGGGCAGCCTGTCCTCGGGCACGCCCAAAGCCAGGGCGGTGTTGCGGCTGACGCGGTCGATGCCGTCGAGTAACTGCGTTCGGACCTCGGGGCTGTCGGCGCGAACCGTCAGTTGCATGTCCACGCGGTCGGAGATGATGTTGTGCTTGATGCCGCCGTGGATGGCGCCGACCGTGACGACCGCCCCTTCCAGCGGATTGGTCTCGCGGCTGCGCAGGGATTGCAGCGACACGACGATCTGCGAGGCGACCAGGATCGGATCGACGCCCATGTGGGGCGAGGCGCCGTGGGTTCCGACGCCGTGAACCGTGATGTCCACGCTGTCGGCGCTGGAATAGACAATCCCCAGCGGGGCCTCGATCCTGCCCGACGGCAGGTCGGCCCCGACGTGGAAGGCCACGGCGTAATCCGGCTTGGGGAAACGGGTGTAGAGGCCGTCATCGACCATGGCCTTGGCGCCGAAGATGCGCTCCTCGGCCGGCTGGGCGATCAGGACCAGGGCGCCGGACCAGTTGGCCTTGCGCGCCGCCATCTGTCGCGCCGTGCCGACCAGGGCGGTGATGTGCACGTCGTGGCCGCAGGCGTGCATGACGGGCTTCTCGACGCCGTCGGTATCGACCTGACGCGCGGTCGAGGCGTTGGCCAGGCCGGAGTTCTCCAGCAGGGGCAGGCCGTCCATGTCGGCGCGGATCATGACGGTGGGGCCGGCGCCGTTCCTCAGAACCGCGACCACGCCGGTCCCGCCGACGCCGGTGGTGACCTCATAGCCCAGCGCGCGCAGTTCCTGCGCCATGCGGGCGGCGGTCTGGACCTCCATGCCCGACAGTTCGGGGTTGCGGTGGAAATGGTCGAACAGGGCCCCGAGGTTGGCGTCGTAGTCCGCCTTCACCGCCGCCTTGAGCCCGACGTCTTGCGCCATGACCGGTGCGGCGCCCGCCGCCAGAACCGCCGCCAGGGCGGCCGTCATCATCCGTCGCTTCATGTCATCCCCCTGATCCCTGCGGCGAGCCTATGCCTTTCACCGGGGGCGGCAAGGGTCGAAATGGAGGCTCAGCGCCAGACGACCATGGCGACGGCCAGCAGGGCCAGGGCGTGAAGCGTCAGGATCAGGCCCAGCCAGGCGGCGAAGGGCTGTTTGCGCGTCTTGTGACGCAGCAGCCGCTGGCCCAGGCCGGCGCCGAGGCCGCCGAACAGGGCGGCCAGCAACAGGGTGCGTTCGGGGATGCGCCGTCCGCCCGCGCGTGCCCGCGCCTTGTCGAGCGCGAACAGGCTGAAGGCCAAGAGGTTGGCGAGGGAGAGGGCCAGGAGGCACAGGGGGATGGCGTCGCTCATAGGGTTCCGTTTGCCGAGCCTGAGTTGCTGCTCCCTTCCCCCTCGAGGGGGGAAGGGCGGGGTTGGGGGTGGGAGCGCGACGCTTCTGGATTTGGCGCGTGAGGCGTCGGCGTCTCCCCGTTTCTGGATCTGAACGGTCTGCCTGCACCCCCACCCAACCCTCCCCCCTCGAGGGGGAGGGCTTTGGCTAGCTTCCATGAAAAAGCCCCCGGCGTCGGAACGCCGGGGGCTGATTTCACGACTGGCCCGAGGCTCAGTTGTAGGACTGCACCGGGCGGACATCCAGTTCGCCGGCGCGGATGGCGGCGATCCCTTGCGCTGCGGCCAGCGAGCCGGCGGCGGTGGTGTAGTAGGGAATCTTCATCATCAGGGCCGTGCGGCGGATGGAGAAGCTGTCGGCCAGGGCCTGCTTGCCGTCGGTGGTGTTGAAGACCAGCTGGACCTCGCCGTTCTTCATGGCGTCGACGACGTTGGGCCGGCCTTCCAGCACCTTCTTGACCAGACCGACCTCGACGCCCTGGGCCTTCAGGTAGTCGTGGGTGCCGGCGGTGGCGATCACCGCAAAACCCTGGTCCAGCAGCGAGCGGACGGCCTCGACGATGAAGGGCTTGTCGGCTTCCTTGACCGAGACGAAGGCGGTGCCTTCGGTCGGCAGGACGGTGCCGCCGCCGATCTGCGACTTGGCGAAGGCGCGGGCGAAGGCGGGGGCCAGGTCGGCCTCGCCTTCACGCTTCCAGTCCAGGCCCATGACCTCGCCGGTCGAACGCATTTCCGGGCCCAGGATGGTGTCGACCCCGGCGAAGCGCGCGAAGGGGAAGACGGCTTCCTTGACTGCGATGTGGTCCAGCTCGTGATCCACCAGACCGAAGGAGGCCAAAGGCACGCCGGCCATGACCTTGGCGGCGATGGCGGCGATGGGCTGGCCGATGGTCTTGGCCACGAAGGGCGCCGTGCGGCTGGCGCGCGGGTTCACTTCCAGCACGAAGATGCGCGGGTTCTCGCTGTGCGGCTCCTCGATGGCGAACTGCACGTTCATCAGGCCGCGCACCTTCAGGGCCTTGGCCATGGCGGCGGTCTGGCGCTTCAACTCGGCCACGATCTCGGGACGCAGGGAGAAGGGCGGCATGGAGCAGGCGCTGTCGCCCGAGTGGACGCCGGCTTCCTCGATGTGTTCCAGCACGCCGGCGACGAAGACGTCCTCGTCGTCGCACAGGGCGTCGACGTCCACCTCGGTGGCGCGGTTCAAATAGTGGTCGATCAGCACCGGATCGCTGCCCGAGACGCGCATGGCCTCATGGACGTAGCGGTCCAGCTGCTCGCGGTCGTGGACGATCATCATGCCGCGGCCGCCCAGGACGTAGGAGGGGCGGAGCACGACGGGATAGCCGACTTCCTCGGCCTTCTGCGCGGCTTCCTCGGCCGAGCGGGCCAGACCGTTCGGCGGCTGTTGCAGGCCGATGGCCTGCAGCATCTGCTGGAAGCGCTCGCGGTCCTCGGCCAGGTCGATCGAGTCGACGCTGGTGCCCAGGATCGGCACGCCGTCCTCTTGCAGGGCGTGGGCCAGTTTCAGCGGGGTCTGGCCGCCGAACTGCACCACGACGCCGATCAGGTCGCCGTTAGAGCGCTCGACGTCGATCAGCTCCAGCACGTCCTCTTCGGTCAGAGGCTCGAAATAGAGGCGGTCGGAGGTGTCGTAGTCGGTCGAGACGGTCTCGGGGTTGCAGTTGACCATGATCGACTCGACGCCGATGTCGGCGAAGGCGAAGGCCGCGTGGCAGCAGCAGTAGTCGAACTCGATGCCCTGGCCGATGCGGTTGGGACCGCCGCCGAGGATGATGGCCTTCTTCTTGTCCGACGGCGCGGATTCGCACTCGGGGATCTGGCCCAGGGCGCC
The DNA here is from genome assembly GCF_049315965.1 of Brevundimonas sp. NPDC058933. NCBI lineage: Bacteria > Pseudomonadati > Pseudomonadota > Alphaproteobacteria > Caulobacterales > Caulobacteraceae > Brevundimonas > Brevundimonas sp. NPDC058933. The sequence continues at coordinate 43,463 of NZ_JBMOSL010000015.1, read as the reverse complement.
GCTCTCGTAGGTCGAATACATATAGGCGGTGGCCGAGGCGAACTCGGCGGCGCAGGTGTCGATGCGCTTGAACACCGGGCGGACGTTCAGGGCGCGACGGGCCTTGCGGACCTCGACCTCGGTCTTGCCGGTCAGGGTCGCCAGACGGGCGTCGGAGAAGCCCTTGGCCTTCAGCTTGCGGAAGTCGGCGTCGGTCGCGGGCAGGCCCTGGACGCGGACATGGCCCTCGGTGCGGATCAGGTCGGCGATCTGACGCAGGAACCAGGGTTCATAGGCGCAGGCGGCGTTGACGTCCTCGACCGTCAGGCCGTGGCGGAAGGCCTGGGCGATGACGCGGATGCGGTCCGGCGTCGGCTGGCCCAGGGCGCGGATGACGGCGGCGCGGGCGCTGGCGTCGTCCGCAGCGTCGGCCACGCCCTCGATCTCGATCTCGTCAAAGCCGGCCAGGCCGGTTTCCAGACCGCGCAGGGCCTTCTGCATCGATTCCTGGAAGGTGCGGCCGATGGCCATGACCTCGCCGACCGACTTCATGGCCGTGGTCAGGTGGGGCTCCGAACCCGGATACTTTTCGAAGGCGAAGCGCGGAATCTTGGTGACGACATAGTCGATGCTCGGCTCGAACGAGGCCGGCGTCACCATGGTGATGTCGTTCTGAAGCTCGTCCAGCGTATAGCCGACGGCCAGACGGGCGGCGACCTTGGCGATGGGGAAGCCGGTGGCCTTGGACGCCAGGGCGGACGAACGCGACACGCGCGGGTTCATCTCGATCACGACCATGCGGCCGTCGGCCGGGTTGATCGCCCACTGGACGTTGGAGCCGCCGGTCTCGACGCCGATCTCGCGCAGGACGTTGATCGAGCCCGTCCGCATCAGCTGGTATTCCTTGTCCGTCAGCGTCAGGGCCGGGGCGACGGTGATGCTGTCGCCGGTGTGGACGCCCATCGGGTCGATGTTCTCGATCGAGCAGATGATGATGCAGTTGTCCGCCGTGTCGCGGACGACCTCCATCTCGTATTCCTTCCAGCCCAGGACCGACTCTTCGATCAGGACCTCGGTGGTCGGCGACAGGTCCAGGCCGCGCTCCACGATCTCGTGGAATTCTTCGATATTATAGGCGATGCCGCCGCCGGTGCCGGCCAGGGTGAAGCTGGGGCGGATGATGGCGGGCAGGCCCACGAAGGCCAGGGCGTCGTCGGCTTCCTCGATGTGGTGGACGGCGCGGCTGCGGGGGCTTTCCAGACCCAGCTTGTCCATGGCGTCGCGGAATTTCTGACGGTCCTCGGCCTTGTCGATGACCTCGGCCTTGGCGCCGATCATCTCGACGCCGTATTTCGCCAGGGCGCCCGAGGCGTTCAGGGCCAGGGCCGTGTTCAGCGCGGTCTGGCCGCCCATGGTCGGCAGAAGCGCGTCGGGGCGCTCCTTGGCGATGATCTTCTCGACGATCTCGGGGGTGATCGGCTCGATATAGGTGGCGTCGGCCACCTCCGGGTCGGTCATGATGGTGGCGGGGTTCGAGTTGACCAGGATGACCCGGTAGCCCTCGGCCTTCAGCGCCTTGCAGGCCTGAACGCCGGAATAGTCGAACTCACACGCCTGACCGATGACGATCGGGCCGGCGCCGATGATCAGGATGGACTGGATGTCTGTGCGCTTGGGCATCGGCGTTACTCAGTTCGTCACGACCGCGCACTCCCAGCCGTCGTAATCGAGCTGGAAGGCCGCGGCCCAGGATTGCATCATGGCCGACACAGGCGAAAACGACGCCTCGTCGACCGCTATGGTCGTCTCCAGGACGGTCATGTCGTCCTGGCCCCGCGTCAGAAACCCGGCGCGGCGGGCCACCTCGTTGAGGTCGCCGTGATCACCGTCACCATAGAAGTAGAACAGCGTATGGCGCGGGGTGATCCCGCTGTCGCCCTGCTCGGCCAGAGCAGCGCGCACCATAGCATCCTTTTCCTCATGGCTGGTCAGCGGCGGGCTCCACGCGCGCGAAGAAACCGGACGCAGGGCGAGCCCCCGCGACCGATCCGTTCAGGTTGTCGGTTAAGCGGCCCGTTTAGAGAGGCGGACCCCCGCTGGCAAGACCCGGGAAGCCTTGCAGGACGCAAAGAAAAAGGGCGGCCCTTGCGGGCCGCCCTTCAACCTCTTTTCAGACTGAACTTACCAGGGACGGAAGTTCAGGCCGACGAAGAAGCGACGACCGTAGGGGTCGAAGTTCGAGTACAGCGTCGTACCGAGGTAGGACGGCTGTTCGGCGTCGAAGGCGTTCACCACGCCGGCGCGCACGGACAGGTCGTCACGGACGTTCCAACGGACGGTGAAGTCGTTCCGCACGAAGTTGTCCGTGTTCAGCTGGTCAGCCGAACGCGAGTCGGCGTTCAGCACCCAGTCACGAAGCTGGACGATGTCCTGAGCGGCTTGCCAGTCGGCGGTCCAGTTGATGCTCCAGACCTCGTTCGGGGTCCAGGTCAGCGACGAGGACAGACGAACGCGCGGGTAGCTGCCGCCGACGGCCAGGGTGCTGGCCAGTTCGTCGAAGTCGCCCGGATCCGACTCGTTCAGGAAGTCCTTCTGCTCGATCAGCCAGCTGCCGGCCAGCGAGTAGTCCAGACGACCCCAGTTGCGACCCATCATCTCGTCGAAGTCGAAGCTGTAGTTCGCCGTGACGTCCATGCCGCGCGTCTGCAGCTTGGCGTAGTTCAGCGAACCCTGGATGAAGCCGCCGATCGGATCGTTGTTGGGGGCGCCGATGCCGAAAGCGATGCCCGGGTTGTTGCGGAAGATGGTCGAGCAGGCAGCTGTATTGAGGCTGTCGCCGTTGACGCAGTTTTCCGCAGCCGTCTGAGCCGACACCGAAGCGATGACCTGTTCGATCTCGATCTCGTAGTAGTCGAGAACCAGCGAGAAGTTCGGGATGAAGCGAGGCTTCAGCACCGTCGAGAAGGTGAAGCTGGTGGACTCTTCCGGCTCCAGGTTGGGGTTGCCGCCCATCGAGCCGGAGATGCCCGAGGTGTAGGTCGGGTTGAAGTCGTCGGCGTTGGTGGCGGTGGCGCCGGCGAAGTCGAACGTCAGACCCTGCTGCGCCGCAAGGGTGGTGCAGTTCGCGATGCGGTTGGTCTTGGTCTCGGCGTCAGCGACGGCCGCGATGTTCAGCGTGGCGCACGGGTCGGTGATGTTGTTGAGGAAGGTCTCGCTGTAGGGCGAGAAGTTTTCGCCCAGGTCAGGCACCCGCACCGAGGTGTTGTAGCTGGTCTTGAAGCTGATGTCCGGGATCGGACGATAGACCAGGTTCACGCCATAGACGTCGACATTGCCCACCGTCGAATAGTCGGCGTAGCGGTAGGAACCGCTCAGCTCGGCGTACTCACCCAGGAAGCTGTCGCGGAACAGCGGGATCGACAGCTCGGTGAAGACTTCCTTGGATTCATAGGAAGCTTCCGGGAAGTCCGGGCCCGAGTTGAGGAACAGCAGGCGACCGTCGGTGTCGCGATCGCGGCCAGTGGCCTCGGTCGTTTCCTTACGGTACTCGCCGCCGATGGCGACGCCGATGGGGCCAGCGCCCCAGAAGTCCCACAGGTTGCCGGAGACCGACGCCAGCACTTGCTGCTGCTCGTTACGCTCCTTGATGCCGATGACGGCGTCGACGTACTCGAGAGCTTCGGCGCTCTGGTTGCCCTTGCCGAAGATGTTCAGCGGGGTGCACTGGGCGATCGAGTCGCGACCGTATTGCGAGTCGCGCAGGTCGCCGCCGCGTTGCGGGTCGCCGATGTCGCCGTTCGGCACGCCTTGGGCGTTCAGCAGTTGGGCGCGGCAGACGATCTGGCCGGCCTGGCCGTTGACGATGCCGGCGGTGTCGACCACGGCGTCAGCCGCCAGGGCGAAGCGCTGGCCATCAACGCCACGCTCGCGGTTTTCGATCTCCACCTTGCCGTAGGTGTAGCCGATGTCCCAGGCGATGTCCTTGACGAAGCTGAACTGGTCGAAGTCGCCGCGGGCGCCGACCACATAGCGTTGCAGTTCACGCGTGTTGTCCTGCGTGCGGTCGGGACCGAACAGGGTGTGACGGGCGTTCTGCAGGGCGATGCCCGGCAGGGCGACGCCGGCCGCGTCAGCCGTCGGGCGGCTGTAGGGCGTCACGATGTTGTTGCGGATGGCTTCCTTGACGTTGGTCGGCAGGAAGGCGTTGTCGTCCCAGCGCAGGTCGAAGTTGTTCACCGCATAGATCGGATTGGCGGTGTTGGCGCTGTACGAGTTGACCAGATCGACGTCGAAGAAGGTCGGCTGACCACGGTCGAAGGTGTCTTCCGTGATGTACTTGGCTTCGCCGTACAGTTCGATGTTGTCGGTCAGCTTGAAGGTCGAACCGACCTGATAGCGTTGCGATTCCGAACGCGGAACGCGCGAGCCGGTCGAGAAGTCAGCCGGGTTTTCGCCGTCGCCGCCGATGTTGTACGGGCGGTTGATGCCGGTGTTGCCGACGCGCTGGCCGAAGTCGGCCAGGCGAGCGCCGCCGTTTTCATACCAGAAGGTCTTGCCCGGCGTGACGCCGAAGCAGTTGGCGCTGTAGGAGAAGTCGCCGTCCGGGAAGCAGTCGGCGTAGGCCACGTTCGGGTTGGTCAGGTCGCTGGGACGCTGGACGTTGGCCAGGGTGGTCTGGCCCCAACGCGGGATGTCCAGACGCTTGACGCCGCTGAAGACGTGGCTGTCGAGGCGGCCGTCGTACTGGGCGTTGGTCGGGTCGGCGTCGATGCCCAGGCGGACCGGAGCGCGACGGATCCAGTCGATGTCCATCGAGGTGACTTCGTCGGTCTGCTCGTATTCAGCGTGAGCATAGACGTTCAGGCGGTCGTCGAAGAAGTTCTTGCCGATCAGGGCCGAGACGCGCTTGTTGGCTTCGCCGCCCTGGTTGATCATGCCGTAGTTGGCGTCGACTTCCAGACCTTCGAAGTCCTTGCGCATCACGAAGTTCAGCACGCCCGAGACGGCGTCGGCGCCGTAAACCGACGATGCGCCGCCCGTGACGATCTCGATGTTCTGGATCAGCAGGCGCGGGATGGCGTCGACGTCGACGGCCAGCGAACCGCCCGACGAGCCCACGTGACGACGTCCGTCGACCAGGGTCAGGGTGCGGTTGGAGCCCAGCGAGCGCAGGTTCGGCAGCGACAGGCCGCCGTCGCCCAGGTTCGAGCCCGTGGTGTCCGAAGGCACAACCGAGTTCGACAGGGCCGGGATGGTGGCCAGATAGTTGATGACCGACGACTGACCGGTGGTCAGCAGGGCTTCACGCTGGACCTGGATCAGCGGGGTGGGGGCGTTGGTCGGGTCGCGACGGATGCGCGAACCAGTGACGACGATCTCGCCGACTTCGGTGGCGACGTCGGGTTGGGAAACGGGCTGCACAGCGTCGGCCGACTGGGCCATCGCCGGAGCGGTCAGCGCGATCGCGCTCACAAGCACCGTCGAACCGAGGAGGAATGCTCTCATTACTTTAATACACCTGACACAAAAAAGCCGGAAGCGGCCACACATTCCCCAAGGTGTGACCGAAATGGGGCTGAACTTGTCTAGATTTGGTCAAACTGTGGTCAGATCGACGGCTTGTCGGTCGGGTGGTGCAGACAAGACACAATTAAGACGATCTCTATCTCAGAATGTGAAGTTACCTTGTTCGACGATTCGGATGCTTTGAAATGCAGATTTTCGTTCTGAGAACATTGAAATATTTAGCGCTGACCCATGGCTGTTATCCAGTCAGGCAACTCGCCGATGCGGCTCAGGGACACATAGCGGGGGTGGTTTTCCGGGGCGTCCGCCAGCTCGTGGGCCCAGGTGATCTCGTAGGGGATGTGACAGGCGAAGGCGCCGGCCTCGAGCGCGGGCAGGACGTCGGACTTCATGGAGTTGCCGGCCATGACCGCCTCGGCCGCGCCGGTGCCGTGGCGGGCGAAGATCCGGTCATAGGTCGAGCGGTCCTTCTCGGACACGATCTCGACGGCGGCGAACAGATCGCCAAGGCCGGACGCCGCCAGCTTGCGCTCCTGATCCATCAGGTCGCCCTTGGTGATCAGGATCAGGCGATAGGTCTCTGACAGTTGGGCCACGACCTCGTCGACGCCGGGCAGGGTCTCGACCGGATGGGCCAGCATCTCGCGACCGGCGGCCAGGATCTCGCGGATAATGTGCGGCGGGGCGGCGCCGTCGCACAACTCCATCGCCGTCTCCAGCATCGACAGGGTGAAGCCCTTCACGCCATAGCCGTAGAGTCGAAGGTTGCGCCGTTCGACCACCGCCAGACGGTCCATCATCACCGGCTCGTCGGCGTGATCGGCCAACAGGTCCACGAACCGCTTCTGGCTCAGCCGGAAGATGGTTTCGTTGTGCCAGAGGGTGTCGTCGGCATCGAGGCCGACCGTGGTGATGGTCATGGGGTGAACTCCAGTGTGTCGGCGGCTCTCTATCCCAGGCCCGCCCCATTATCACGCGACGGGTGCGGCATTTCGGTCTATGCGGCGAAGATGACCCAGACGGAAATCCTGCCTGACCCGCCTCACCGCATCGGATGGGCGCTCGCCGCCCTGGTGGTGGCCGGGAACATGATCGGATCGGGCGTCTATCTTCTGCCGGCGACCCTGGCGCCGACGGGCAGTTCCAGCATCATCGGCTGGCTGATCTGCGGCCTGGGCGCGGTGACCCTGGCCCTGGTGTTCGGGGGCCTGGGGCGAATGCAGCCGGACGCCGACGGCCTGTCGGACTTCACCCGGCGCGGCATGGGGCGTTTCATCGGCTATCAGACGGGGCTGGCCTACTGGGCCGCCTGCCTGGCCGGGAACGTGGCCCTGGCGGTGGCGGGCACCGGCTATCTGGCCTTCTTCATTCCGGCGCTGAAGGAACCGCTGTGGGCGGCGCTCAGCAATCTGGCCCTGATCTGGCTGACCTCGGCGGCCTATGCCAGCGGCGCGCGGACGGCGGCGCGGTTTGGGGCCATTACGCTCGGTCTGGGCCTGATCCCCATTATTCTGGCCATCATCGCCGGGGCCATGGCCTTCAGCGGCGACACCTTCGCCGCCTCGTGGAGTCCGGGCTACCAGCCGCTATTGAAGACGGTGCCGGCCTCGCTGGCCATCATCTTCTGGGCCTTCCTGGGGGTCGAGAGCGCCGCCGCCCTGTCCAGCCTGGTCAAGAACCCCGCCGTCGACGTGGGGCGCGCCTCGCTGGGCGGGGTGGCCCTGGCCTTCATCGTCTATGTGGCCGCCAGCATCGCCGTTTTCGGCGTCATTCCGGCTGATGTCCTGATCCACTCGACCAGTCCCTACGCCGATCTGGTGGCGCGGGTCATGGGCTCGTCCGTGGCAGGGCTGGTCGCGGCCTGCGCCGTGATCAAGGTGCTGGGCACCATCGCCGGCTGGACCATGCTGGCGGGCGAGACCTCGCGCGGGGCGGCCGAGGCCGGCTGGATGCCGCGCTGGTTTGGCGGAGCCCAGAAGGGCAAGACGCCCCTCAGCAACCCCATCCTGAACTGCGTCGTCATGAGCGTCATGGTCATCGCCAGCGCCCAGCCGACCCTGGGCCAGCAGTTCGGCGTGCTGATCGGCGTGACCTCGGTGCTGACGCTCTGCCTGTATGCTCTGTGTTCGATCACGCTGTGGAGGCTGACGAAGAAGACCGGCTGGCGTGCTATGGCCGTGGTCGGGGTGGTCTTCTCGGCCTTTGCGGTCGCGGCGGCGGCGGGCGGCTATATCCTGCCCAGCGTCGGATTCTTCGCCCTGACCAGTCTGGCCTGGCTCTGGGTGCGGAAGCGCCAGACGGTATAATGGTCGGGGCGTGTTGACCGCGCCCCTGCATCTCTTTAGTCACGCCGCCGTTTGCCTGCCCGTATTCATTGTTAGGAGCCTGCGCCATGACGACCCAGATTCTGTCCGGCGCCACTGGCGTCCTCGCGCTCGCTGACGGCACCATCCTGCAAGGCATTGGAGTCGGCGCTGTCGGTTCGGTCCTCGGCGAGGTGGTCTTCAACACCTCCATGACGGGCTATCAGGAAATCCTGACCGACCCCTCCTACATGAGCCAGATCCTGGCCTTCACCTTCCCCCACGTCGGCAATGTCGGCGTGAACATGGAAGACGTCGAGCAGATCGGCGGCTCTCCGGAGCGTGCGGCCCGCGGCGCCATCTTCCGCGACGTCCCGACCGAGCCCGCTAACTGGCGCGCCACCGGCAGCCTGGACGCCTGGATGAAGACGCGCGGCGTGGTCGGTCTGGCCGGGGTGGACACCCGCGCCCTGACCAAGATCATCCGCGACAAGGGCGCGCCTCACGCCGTCATCGCTCACAATCCGGAGGGGCAGTTCGACCTGGAAGCCCTGGTGGCCCAGGCCAAGGCCTGGAGCGGCCTGGTCGGTCTGGACCTGGCCAAGGAAGCCTCGACCACCCAGGCCTTTGAATGGACCGAAGGCGTCTGGGACTGGCCGGCCGGCTACGCCAGGCCTGAAGCCGGCGCCAGGTCGGTGGTGGTCATCGACTATGGCGTGAAGCGCAACATCCTGCGCGCCCTGGCCTCGACCGGCGTGAAGATCACCGTGGTGCCGGCGACGACCTCGGCCGAGGACATCCTGGCTCGCAATCCCGACGGCGTGGTCCTGTCGAACGGTCCGGGCGATCCGGCCGCGACCGGCGAATACGCCGTGCCGGAAATCCGCAAGCTGGTCGCCAGCGGCAAGCCGGTCATGGGCATCTGCCTGGGCCATCAGATGCTGGCCATCGCCCTGGGCGCCAAGACGCTGAAGATGGATCAGGGCCACCACGGCGCCAACCACCCGGTCAAGGATCTGACCACGGGCAAGGTCGAGATCGTGTCGATGAACCACGAGTTCTCGGTCGACCGCGACAGCCTGCCGGACGCCGTGGAGGAAACCCACGTCAGCCTGTTCGACGGCACCAACTGCGGCATCGCCCTGAAGGGCAAGCCGGTGTTCAGCGTCCAGCACCACCCCGAAGCGTCGTCGGGTCCGATCGACAGCCTCTATCTGTTCGACCGCTTTGCCGAGTCGATGAAGGGCGCCTGATATCGCCCGCTCCCGCTATCTGAACTGGCTGGGCGGGGTTCTGCGTCCGGCGGCGGCTGGCCAGTCGGACGACGCTGGCGATCGGGACGTCATCCTGGGCTATGCGACCGGCTATGGCGTCGCCCATGTCGAGGCCTTCGTACGCTCGTTACGGGCGGTCTACACGGGGGCGGTCGTCCTGTTTGTGCATGACGATCCGGCTCTGCTGGCGTTTCTGGCCGCGCATGACGTGGAGACGGTGGTTGTCGCGCCGACCGAGGCCTGGACGCCGCAGCCGGTGGTGGCGCGCTTTTCCGCCTATGAGCGCTACATCGCCGCCCGGCCAGGTCTGCGCCATGTGCTGATGACCGACGTGCGGGACGTGGTGTTCCAGGGCGCGCCCTTCGTTCCGGCCCCGACCGGGCTGGAGGTCTTTGTTGAGTATGAAACGGGTCGGCTGGCGGACCACGCCTTCCAGGTGAAGCACCTGCGGGCGCTGGCGGGGGACGCTCTGGCCAGACGGCTGGACGACCAGCCCTGCATCTGCGCCGGCACCATCGTCGGGCCGGCCGACGAGGCGGCGCGTCTCTGCCGCCTGATCCTGACGCTGGGCGCCATCCCCCGGTCGGCGGTCGGCGGCGGTTTCGGCGTGGATCAGGCCTCGCTGGCGCTGGCGGTCGGCTATGGCCTCATCCCGGCGCAGGTTCAGGACAACTACCGCCGCGTCGCCACCATCGGGATGGCGTCTGACGGGATCCGTCTCGAGGACGGACGCATCGTCAATCCGGACGGCGGCGTCAGCCCGGTGGTGCACCAGTACGACCGCCGCCCCGAACTGGTGGAGGCCATGCGGGCGCGGTGGAGCCAGGCTCTTCCGGATCGCGTGGCCAAGGGGGCGGGCGCCTGGACCCGCTGGCGGCGCAAGACCGCAGCCTCGATCGAACGGCGCCTGCCCGACTTGCGCTAGAGGCGAGGCGTCAAGGCAGGGTCGCGAGTCGCGCTTCACGGCGCAGTTCGCAGGCCTTGCGCACCGCCATGGGTGCAGCGGAGATCCAGTAGGCGGCGTCCTCGGCGCGGCAGGCCGACCGCCGTTCCTGACCGCGTCGTCGTCGCGCGGCGGCGTTGTCCAGCAGGCGCGCGTGCAGGGCGCGGGGCGTCAGGAAGGGGATGGCGGGGGAGCCGGGGACGGCGACGGCGTCGGGGCCTTGGGGCTCCACCGCCGGGCGGGCGATGGCGATGAACATGGGCGCTCTTGATCCGGTTGCACGGCGTCGTATCGCGACCGCGACGGCGTCGTGGGTTTCGTCGCTTCTGCAACGACGGGAGGAATAATCCACAAGTCTGTGAATAGTTTCGTTGGTGTCGGAAATAATATCGTTTTTAATCAGGCGCTTAATGACGCAAAGCGGCCATTATGGTTAAGAAGTCCTTAATGCGGCCATTGGCCTGAACCATTCGTTTCTGCCGGCGATGGCCCTATATGATCGCCGTCTCTGGAGGATGCCTATGGGTCTCGGTCTGATGCGGACGGTCACAGCCGTCGTGGGCGCCGCCCTGTTATTGTCGGCCTGCGCCAGCGGCGCGCGCAGCGACTTCGGCCTGAGTGAACGCGAGGCGGCCTCGCCCCTGGGCTTTCCTCATGTCCGCTTCTCGGTTGAAGATGAAGCCGCGGCGCAGAGGATCGAGCAGCAGTTGGGCGATGGCGTGCCGAAGGGCCCCGACGGCCACTTCGACCTGATCGCCCTGTCCGGCGGCGGGGCCAACGGCGCCTTCGCCGCCGGCCTGATCAACGGCTGGACCGCCAGCGGCAAGCGCCCTGACTTCGAGGTCGTGACGGGGGTGTCCACCGGCGCCCTGGCCGCACCCTTCGTCTTCCTCGGCCCGCGCTGGGATGCGCGACTGAAGGAGGCCTATGTCGGGGGGCAGGCCACGGGTCTCCTGAAAAGCCGGGGCCTGAACGCCTTGGTCGGATCCGGGGTGTTCAGCGGTGCGCCGCTGCGCCAACTGGTCGAAAGCCATGTTGACGAGGTCATGCTGGCCGAGGTCGCCGCCGAACACGCCAAGGGGCGATTGCTGCTGGTCGCCACGACGGATCTGGACGCCCAGCGCGGCGTCATCTGGAACATGGGCGCCATCGCAGAGCGCGGCGGACCCGAGGCCCTGGAGCTGTTCCGCGAGGTCCTCGTCGCCTCGGCCAGCATTCCGGGCGCCTTTCCGCCGGTGATGATCCGCTCCCAGGGGCAGGGCGCGGTGTTCGAGGAGATGCATGTCGACGGCGGGGTGATGAACCCCTTCGTCGCCTTGCCGCAGATCATGTGGAACTGGGACGACGTGGCCGGGGTGTTCGAGGGCGCGCGCCTGCATGTCGTGGTCAACGGCAAGGATGCGCCGCGTTTCGCTGTGACCCGCGACGCCGGCATTCCGGTCCTGACCCGCAGCCTGGATGCGGTGCTGGGCGGACAACTGCGCGCCACCATCGCCGCCAACCGCGCCTTCGCCAGCCGCAACGGCCTGGAGTTCCACGTCGCCGCCATTCCCGAGGATTTCGACGGCGCCAACAGTCTGGATTTCAATCAGGCGGCGATGCAGGCCGTCTACGATCTGGGCGAGGCCCTGGGCCGCACCGGCGAGGCGTGGAAATAGGGCGGCGCCCGGAACCGATGCGGTTCTCCACGATGTTCACAGGCTGTGGGCAAGTTTGCCGGGAAAGGTCAGGCGCCGCGACGCGCCAGGGCTTCCCTTCGTGGTCGCGCGGGAGTCTCTGAGAACGTGCGTTTCGACGATCGTTTCCTTGAAGAACTGAAGGCCCGCCTTCGCCCGTCCGACGTGATCGGGCGGACGGTGAAGCTCAAGCGGCAGGGCCGTGAGTATGTGGGCCTCAGCCCCTTCTCCAAGGAACGGTCGCCCAGCTTCTTCGTCAACGACGACAAGGGCTTCTTCCACGACTTCAGCTCGGGCAAGCACGGCGACGTCATCAGCTTCCTGCAGGAGACCGAGCGTCTCAGCTTCGTCGAGGCGGTGCAGCGGCTGGCGGGCGAGGCGGGGATGCAACTGCCCGCCGAGGACCCGCAGTCGGCCGAGCGCGAGGCCCGGAAGCAGGGCCTGACCGACTGGATGGACCTGGCCCAGAAGTGGTTCGCCGCCAATCTGCGCCGCTCGGTCGGCAAGGCGGCGCGCGAGTATCTGGAAAAGCGCGGCCTGCCCGAGGACCAGTGGGAGCGTTTCGGTCTGGGCTATGCCCCCAATGACCGCGAGGGACTGAAGGCGGCCCTGGTCCAGCGCGGGGCGCGGCCGGGCGATCTGGTCGAGGCCGGGATGCTGATTTCGCCGGAAAGCGGCGGCCAGCCCTATGACCGGTTCCGCGACCGGCTGATGTTCCCCATCCTGGACGCGCGCGGGCGGATCGTCAGCTTCGGCGGGCGGGCCATGAATCCCGACGATCGGGCCAAGTATCTGAACGGGCCGGAAAGCCCGCTGTTTCACAAGGGCGCCACCCTCTACGGCCTGCCCGAGGCGCGGCGGATTCTGGGGGCCGAGAGCCGGGGCGAGCAGGGGATCATCGTCGTCGAAGGCTATATGGACGTCATCGCCTGCCAGCGCGCCGGCCTGCCGGCCGTGGCGCCCATGGGCACGGCCCTGACGGAAGAACAGATGGAACGGCTGTGGCGGGTCTCGGCCGAGCCCGTGCTCTGCTTCGACGGGGACGCCGCGGGGCTGCGGGCCGCCTATCGCTCGATCGAGCGGTCCTTGCCGCTGTTGAAGTCGGGGCGGTCCTTCCGTTTCGCCCTGCTGGAGGCCGGTCAGGACCCGGACGACATCCTGCGCGACAAGGGGGCGCCGGCCCTGCGCCATGCGATCAGCGAGACACGGCCCTTTGTCGAGGTGCTGTTCCGCCGCGAGGCCGAGGCCGAGCCGCTGGACACGCCCGAACGCAAGGCGGGACTGAAGGGGCGGCTGCGGCAGGCGGCCTCGGCCATCCAGGACAAGGATCTGGCCGAGCAATACCGCCGCGATCTGTTCGAGCGGTTCGACGCCCTGTTCCCGCGCCAGCAGCAACAGCAGCCGTCGACGCAATTCCAGAACGGTCGTGTCGGGCCGGCAGGGCGCTGGCGCGGTCCGCCGCCCAAGCTGGGTCAGACGGCCGAGGGCGCCCAGGCCATGCACGCCCTGTCGCGCTCCATCGAGCCGGTCGCCGCCGCCCTGGCCCACGGCGCGGTCGATGATCCGGAGCGAATGGACGATCATCTGGAGGCCATCGCCCGGCACGGCTTCGGCGACCCTGCGCTGGACGGGCTGGCGCAGGAACTGGTCCGATTGCGGTTTTCGGGGCAGAGCCTTGACTCTGCGGCGATCCGACGCCATCTGGCCCAATCGGGTCATGATGCCTTGATGCACGAGGTCGAGAAGGCGGCGGCAAAGTCCGGCGCGCCATTCCTGGCTGCAGACAAGCCCCTCGGCGAGGCGAGGATCCGGTGGTCGCAGGCGTTCGACGCTCTGACCCGCGTAGCGGCGTTGGAGCAGGCGCTGGCGTCAGCAAAGTCGGAAGCCCACAAGGCGTTCGACACCTCGGCTTTCACGCTGGTGAAGGCCGAGCGCGATGCTTTGCGACGGGCCATCAAGACCGGAACGATTTGGGAAGACGCGGCTTCTTCGTAACCAACGAAGTTGTCGGGCGTTGTATTTTCGCCGCAGGGGACTGATCACCCCCGAGCGGTCGTGGAGACTGACTGAATGAGCGCGCAGACCGAGACGCAGGAAACCGAAGCCAATACCGACGGGCCCTTGCTCGATCTGACGGACGCCGGCGTCAAGAAGTTCATCAAGCAGGCCAAGGCGCGCGGCTATGTCACGATGGAGGAGCTGAACAAGGTCCTGCCCAGCGAAGAAGTGACGCCTGACGCCATCGAAGACACCCTGGCCATGCTGTCGGAAATGGGCGTCAACGTGGTTGAAGCCGAGGACGACGCGGCGGAAGCGACCGGCACGGACGTGGCCGCCGCCGCCGAGACCTCGGTCGCCGAGGCCCCGGCCAAGGCCGCCTATGACCGCACCGACGACCCCGTGCGCATGTATCTGCGCGAGATGGGTTCGGTCGAACTGCTGAGCCGCGAGGGCGAAATCGCCATCGCCAAGCGGATCGAAGCCGGTCGCGACGCCATGATCTCGGGTCTGTGCGAAAGCGCCCTGACCTTCGAGGCCATCATGGTCTGGCGCGAGGAGCTGGCCAACAACCGCATCCTGCTGCGCGAGGTCATCGATCTGGACGCCACCTACGGCATCCTGAATCCGTCGTCCCTGCCGCACAACCAGCCGCCCGCCGCCTTGCCGGGCGCCGCCCCGGCCGCGGGCGAGGCCGAAAAGCCTGAGAGCGAGGATGACGACGAAGACGACTTCGACGACGGCGGCGGCATGTCCATCTCGGCCCTGGAAGCCGAGCTGCGCGACGGCGTCATGGAAGTGCTGGACGCGATCGCCGCCGACTTCAGCGGTTTCCGCAAGCTGCAGGACAAGCTGGTCGAGGCCCGCCTGAAGGGCGAGGTGCTCAGCGCCAAGGATCACAAGGCCTACGAGACGCTGACGAAGACGATCTCGGATCGTCTGAAGACGATGAAGTTGAACAACAACCGCATCGAGGCCCTGGTCGAGCAGTTGTATGCGATCAACAAGCGCCTGATCGGCCTGGAAGGCCGTCTGCTGCGCCTGGCCGACAGCTACGGCATCTCGCGTCCCGAGTTCCTGAAGGCCTATTTCGGTTCGGAGCTGGATCCGAACTGGGCCGAGCGCGTCAAGGAGATGGGCGTGCGCTGGACCAAGTTCAGCGAGAACGAAGCCGGCCAGATCGGCCAGATCCGCAGCGACGTCGCGGCCGTGGCGACCGAAGCCGGCCTGCCGATCGACGACTATCGCCGCATCGTCCAGACGGTGCAGAAGGGCGAGCGCGAGGCCCGTCAGGCCAAGAAGGAAATGGTCGAGGCCAACCTGCGCCTGGTCATCTCCATCGCCAAGAAATACACCAACCGCGGCCTGCAGTTCCTGGACCTGATCCAGGAGGGCAACATCGGCCTGATGAAGGCGGTCGACAAGTTCGAGTACCGTCGCGGCTACAAGTTCTCGACCTACGCCACCTGGTGGATCCGTCAGGCCATCACCCGCTCGATCGCCGACCAGGCGCGGACCATCCGTATCCCGGTGCACATGATCGAAACGATCAACAAGATCGTCCGCACCTCGCGTCAGATGCTGCACGAGATCGGCCGTGAGCCGACCCCGGAAGAACTGGCCGAAAAGCTGGCCATGCCGCTGGAGAAGGTCCGCAAGGTCCTGAAGATCGCCAAGGAGCCGATCAGCCTCGAAACCCCCATCGGCGACGAGGAAGACTCCCACCTGGGCGACTTCATCGAGGACAAGAACGCGATCCTGCCGATCGACGCGGCCATCCAGTCGAACCTGCGCGAGACCACGACCCGCGTGCTGGCTTCGCTGACGCCGCGTGAGGAACGCGTCCTGCGGATGCGCTTCGGCATCGGCATGAACACCGATCACACCCTGGAAGAAGTCGGCCAGCAGTTCAGCGTGACCCGCGAACGCATCCGTCAGATCGAGGCCAAGGCCCTGCGCAAGCTGAAGCACCCGTCGCGGTCGCGGAAGCTGCGGTCCTTCCTGGACAGCTGAAGACGATCAGGGGCGGCTCCGACGGGGCCGCCCTTTTTCGTTGCGAGATCCCATGGCGCGAAAGCACGTCAATCTGGGCATGGCGCCGGCCAAGGGCGACCTGCCGCAGAAGGTCTGCGCCGCCTGCGGCCTGCCCTTCGCGTGGCGCAGGAAGTAGGCGCGGGATTGGCATCAGGTCAGGTTCTGCTCCGATCGCTGTCGGGCCAGGGGCGCGGCCGAGGGGGGCGATAGTCGGCTGGCCGGCTCGTAACGCAGGCGATGAGGGAATCAGATAGCGTTCCGACCATGTTGTTCCCGTCTCGCGTCTTATCTGTCCTCGTCTGCCTCGGCGTCGCGCTGGCGCTCAGCAGTTGCGTGCGGCGCCCGCCCGAGCCCTTGAGGCCGTCCTATCCCGCGCGGACGGAGGCGCCGCTGGTCGGGGGGCTGGTCGATCGGGCGATCGACGGCGGAACCCAGGCCTCGGTCGTCCGTGAGGGGAGCAATCTGGGTCAATGCCTGGCCGAGTTGAACGCTGCCCGGGTGCGGTTCAGCCCCGTGCCGGACCGCCAGAACACCTCCACCTGCGGTCTGAGCCAGGGCGGGGTGCTGGGCGCCGATCTGGGCACGGTGGCGCGGATGGTGCCGGGCGAGGTGGAGATGACCTGCCAGACAGCCCTGGCCCTGAGCATCTGGCGGCGGCAGTCGCTGGAGCCGGCGGCGCGAGAGATATTGGGCTCGGACGTGGTCCAGATCGACCACTTCGGCGCCTACGCCTGTCGCAACGTGAACAACGGCGGCGTCAGCACCCGCGTCAGCGCCCACGCAAGGGCCATGGCGCTGGATGTCTCCGGCGTGCGCCTGCGCGACGGACGGCGCATCACCCTGACCGACAACTGGCAAGGGGATGCGCCCGAAGCCCGGTTCCTGCGCCGCATCCGCGATGACGCCTGCCGCATCTTCGGCACGGTGCTGAGCCCTGACTATAACGCCGTGCATGCCGACCACCTCCACCTGGAGGCGACCGACACGCGGTTCTGCCGCTGACCGTCGCCGGTCGGCGTATCAGCTCTCGAAGATGGGCTGGAAGCCGCCCCACATCATGCGCTTGCCGTCGAACGGCATGTCCATGTCGGAAAAGTCCGGGTCGTTCTGCATCTTCTCCCAGCAGGCGTCGGCGGTGGCGCGGTCCGGCCATTTCAGCCAGGAGAAGACGACCGCTTCGCCTTCCTCGAGCTTCACCGCCAGGTCGAAGCCGGTGACCTTGCCGGGCGGGATGTCCTCGCCCCAGGTCTCGACCTGTTCCAGGGCGCCGTACTTCTGGAACAGGGGCCAGGACTTGCGGGCGGACTCGATATAGCGGTCCTTGTTCTCGGTCTTCACGGGGGTCAGGAAGCCGGTGATGTAGGCCATATTGGTGTCTCCTAAGGTTGACCCCTATCGCTCGCCGCGCGGCGGCTCGCTGAGGGCGGATGGTCGTTGAAGGCGCAGGCGTAGGCTTGGTGGAAAGCGACAGTCAGGCGGCCAATTAACGCGGTCGATCACCCCGCCCTGTCAGCAGCCGCCTCCAGCGCGGCGATGTCGATCCTTGTCATCGTCATCATGGCCTCGAAGGCGGCCCTGGAGCGGGCCGGATTGGGGTCGTCGTAGAAGGCCATCAGGCGGCGCGGCGTGATCTGCCAGTTGACGCCCCAGCGGTCCTTGCACCAGCCGCAGGCGCTTTCGGCGCCGCCGTTGCCGACGATGGCGTCCCACAGGCGGTCGGTCTCGGCCTGGTCATCGGTCATGATCATGAAGGAGACGGCCTCGGTCTGGGGAAAGTTCGGCCCGCCGTTCAGGCCGACGTAGCGCCGCCCCGCCAGGGTGAATTCCACCACCAGCTCGGCGCCCTCCGGACTGGACGGATTGTCGGCAGGGCTGGCCGCGACCCGGTCGATGCGGCTGTCGGGCAGGCCGAGCGAGACGTAGAACTCGGCCGCAGTCTTGGCCTGGCCGAGGTCGTACCAGATGCAGGGGATGATCTTGTCGGTCATCGCGTCTTCTCCTGTGACGCCAGACGCTCGGCCACCTCGCCCAGTTGATCGGCGGCGGCGCCCCAGCCTGGCTCGAAGCCCATTTCGGCGTGCGTCTGCATGGCCTTGTCGTCCCAGTGACGGGCGCGGGCGGTGTAGCGCGTGCCGTCGCCCTCGGGTTCGAACGTGTCGATGCGGACGAAGTTCATCTCGCTGGCTTGCGGGATCCAGCCTTCGGTCATGGCGCCGGTGGTGACGATGCGGCGGCCTGGTTCGACCTCCAGCACCACGCCGCGATATTCATGCCGCTCGCCCTCGGGCGACTGCATGACGATGTCGGCGCGCCCGCCGGGGCGCAGGTCATAGTCGACCTGAGGCGTGGTCCAGGGGCGGGGCGTGAACCACTCGGTTCCGTGCTGGGTGAAGGCTTTCCAGACGGTTTCAGGCGAGGCCCTGAAGGCGCGGTTGACGCTCAGTTCGAACAGGTCGGCCATGATCAGCCGCCTCCGACCTGAGAGGCGAAGGCCTCGGGGCCTTGGGCGGCGGCTTCGGGGTCCATCCACATCACTTCCCAGATATGGCCGTCCGGGTCGGCGTAGCTGCGGCCGTACATGAAGCCATAGTCCTGGGTGGCGTTGGGATCAGCCTGACCGCCCGCCTTGGCGGCGCGGTCGACCACGGCGTCGACGGCGTCGCGGCTGTCCTCGGAGACGCAGATCAGCACCTGGGCCGTCTTGTGCGCGTCGGGGATGGCGCGGTCGGTGAAGCTGGCGAACTTCTCGTGCGTCAGCAGCATGGCGTGGATGGTGTCCGAAAACACCAGGCAGGCGGCCGTATCGTCCGAGAACATCGGGTTCTTCGTCGCCCCCACGGCCTCATAGAAGGCGACGGAGCGGGGCAGGTCGGTGACCGGCAGGTTGACGAAAATCATCTTTGACATGGCGTTCTCCCTCTCTCTGATGGTGCAAGTCTTGCGTCTCGATGTTATGTTAGTCAACCATGAAGTTAGAAAAAATAACTAAAGAGTCCGCCGGGCGGTCCCGCCGCTATCACGACGCCTGCGGCGCGGCGCACGGGCTCGACCTGATCGGCGAGCGCTGGGCGCTGCTGGTGATACGAGAACTCATGATGGGGCCGAGGCGTTTCAGCGACCTGCGCAAAGACCTGTGCGGCCTGTCGGCCAACGTCCTGACGCAGCGGCTGGAGGGGTTGGAGGCTTCGGGCATCGTCCAGCGCCGCAAGCTGCCGCCGCCCGCCTCGGTCCAGGTCTATGAGCTGACCGACTGGGGCTATGAGATCAAGCCGGTCTTCATGGTGCTGGGCCGCTGGGCCGCGCGCTCGCCGCAGCACGACCCGACCCTGCCGATCAGCGCGGTCTCGGTCATGCAGTCGTTCGAGACCATGTTCGATCCGGCGCGGGCGGGCGACGCGGTCATGCGTCTGGGCTTTGCGCTGGACGAGGATCAGATGGTGGTGACCGTGGCGGAGGGCGTCATCGCCACCCGGCGCGGCGCGGTTGAGGACTGCGACGTCATCGTGCGCGCCTCGCCGCCGGCGGTCGTGGCCGCCGCCGTCTATGGCAAGGTTCCCCTAGCGGCGCTGGAAGGCGAGGGGGCGATGACCATCGACGGCGACCGCGATGTATTCGCCCGCTTCATCGACTTCTTCCACCTGCCGGAAAAGGCGGGGTGATCCGCAATTTACCCCGCTCATCCCCGCGGAGGCGGGGACCCAGGCTTTGGCTGCGAGCGCGCGGTTAAATCAGGCGCGCATTTGAGCGTGGCGCGCGTGGCTCTCACTGGGTCCCAGCCTCCGCGGGGATGAGCGGAATAGGGTTAGACCAGCACGTCCAGCAGCGTCCCGGTCATTTCGTCGGCCGTGCGCATCACGGCGGCGTTGGCGGAGAAGTCCTGTTTGGCGCGGATCTGCTCCACCGCTTCGACCGCCAGATTGTCCAGCGCGCCCGCGGCCGTGCGACGGGCGCTGGCCTCGAAGCGGCTGGCGGCGCTCTGCATCCCGGCGGCGGCGATGCTCAGGGGCGGAATCGTCATGGCGGTCTCCGGCGCGAGGAAGGTCTGCGAGCGGTCAGGATCGTGGCTTTGCGGTCAATGTCGCCTGAACAAGCGTGGTGAACGGCGGTCTTTTTCCGGAAACACGCCGCATCGGGGCCAATATTGGTGTATAGAGGCGGTCTTCTCCTCGCCCGGCCGGCTGTTTGCCTTGGCCGGGCGCGGTCGTTTCGGCGGCCGCATTGCTCTTTTTCAGGTCGTATATGCCCTTTCCCGCGATCCACCCCGCGCTAGACCGCGCTCTCGTCAACAAGGGCTATGCTGAGCCCACGCCCGTCCAGGCCGCGGTTCTGGACGGCCACGGCGAGGCCGACATGCTGGTGTCGGCCCAGACCGGATCGGGCAAGACGGTGGCCTTTGGTCTGGCGGCGGCCTCGACCCTGCTGGGCGACAATGAAAGCTTCGGGCCTGCCGACGCGCCGCTGATGCTGGCGATCGCCCCGACGCGCGAACTGGCGCTGCAGGTCTCGGCCGAGCTGGAATGGCTGTACGGCCAGTCGGGCGCCAAGATCACCACCTGCGTCGGCGGCATGGACGCCCGCAAGGAAGCCCGCGCGCTGAACTTCGGCATCCACATCGTGGTCGGCACGCCCGGCCGCCTGAAGGACCACATCGACCGCGGCAACCTCGACCTGTCGGCGCTGAGAGTGCTGGTGCTCGACGAGGCCGACGAGATGCTGGACATGGGCTTCCGCGAGGACCTGGAATACATCCTGGAGCAGTCGCCGCCCGAGCGCCGCACCCTGCTGTTCTCCGCCACCATCGCCCGCGACATCGCCACCCTGGCCAAGCGCTATCAGCGCGACGCCGTGCGCATCGACACCGTCGACCGCAGCGCTCCGCACAGCGACATCGAATACCGCGCCCTGCGCATCGCTCCGAACGAGATCGAGCACGCCGTCGTCAACGTGCTGCGCTTCTATGAAGCGCCCGGCGCCCTGGTCTTCTGCTCGACCCGCGACAGCGTGCGTCACCTGCAGTCGTCGCTGCTGGAACGCGGCTTCTCGACCGTCTCCCTGTCCGGCGAAATGGGCCAGCGCGAGCGCACCGACGCCCTGCAAGCCCTGCGTGACGGCCGCGCCCGCGTCTGCGTCGCCACCGACGTGGCCGCGCGCGGTCTGGACCTGCCCGACCTGGGCCTGGTGATCCACGCCGAACTGCCGATCAACAAGGCGACCATGCTGCACCGTTCGGGCCGTACCGGCCGCGCGGGCAAGAAGGGCGTGTCGATCCTGCTGGTGCCGCACACGCGCCGCCGCAAGGCCGAGATGCTGCTGAACTCGGCTGGCGTGGACGCCACCTGGGCCGGCGCGCCGACCGCCGAAGAAATCCTGGCCAAGGACGAGACCCGCCTGCTGGGCGGCGACATCTTCGAACAGGCCGTGACCGAAGAGGACATGGTCCTAGCGCGTCGCCTGATGAGCGAGCGCACCGCCGACGAAATCGCGGCCGCCCTGATCCGCGTGATCAAGAAGGACCTGCCGGCGCCGGAAGACCTGCTGGATCCGGGCGCGATCCATCAGCCGCGCGGACGCGATCGCACCGCCGCCGGCGGCGGCGGTGAGGACTTCTCGCCGACCCCGTGGCCGGGCGACCGCCTGCAAGCCGACGAAGTCGTCTGGTTCCGCATGGATGTGGGCCGCAACAAGAACGCCGACCCGAAATGGCTGATCCCGCTGATCTGCCGCGTCGGTCACATCACCAAGAAGGAAATCGGCGCAATCCGCACCTTCCCGGATGAGACGCGCTTCGAGATCGCCAAGACCCACGAAGGCCTGTTCCGCGACGCCTTGAAGAACAGCCCGCGCGACGACGTCACCATCACCCCGTCGGAAGCCCCGACGCCGGGCGGCGGCGGCGGCTTCAAGAAGCCGTTCAAGAAGCGTGACGATGAGCGCGGCGGCGATCGTCCGGCCCGTCCGCCCTTCGCCAAGAAGCCCTTCAACCGCGAAGAGCGCACCGGCGACGGTCCGCGCCCGGACTTCAAGAAGAAGCCCTACGCCCCGCGCACCGACGCCGAGCGCAGCGCTCCGCGCGCCGACGGCGACAAGCCCTACGCCAAGAAGCCCTTCGGCGCGAAGCCGGGCGGCTTCAAGCCCGGCGGCAAACCGGCCGGCGCCAAGCCGTTCAACAAGGCCGGCAAGCCCGGCAAGCGTTTCGACTGATCACTGATCGCTGACTTGCCCCCGGTTCGATCCGGGGGCAGGCTGCGGCCATGACCGCACGCGAACCACAGGCCGAACGCGACGCAGGGGGACGCTACGCCTCCTTTGCCGCCTTCTATCCCTATTACATCCACGAACATTCCAACCGGACCTGCCGCCGCATCCATGTGGTCGGGACCGGGCTGGTGATCGCCGCCTTCCTGGCCTTCTGTTTGACGCTGAACGCCTGGTGGCTGCTGGCCATGCCGCTGGTCGGCTACGGCTTCGCCTGGGTCGGGCATTTCTTCTTCGAGAAGAACCGGCCGGCGACCTTCAAATATCCGCTGTGGAGCCTGATGGGCGACTTCCGCCTGTTCTTCGAGACGGTGACGGGCAGGCGCAGGTTCTGATCACGACCCCGTGCGATCGGGTCGAAGCGTCGCCTTGCGCTCCCATATGTCGGTCACGCTTTCAGTAGAAGGAGACCGCGTATGGAACTTGAGAACCAGGTCATTATCGTCACGGGCGGGGCCAGCGGCATCGGCCGCGAAGCCTGTCTGGCGCTGGCGAAAAAGGGCGCGGACCTGATCGTCGCCGACTTCAACCTGGCGGGCGCCGAAGCCGTCGCCGGCGAAGTCCAGGCCCTGGGGCGCAAGGCCCACGCCTTCAAGGTCGATGTCTCCAAGGCTGATGAGGTCAAGGCCCTGGTGGATTTCGCCGTCGAGCGGCTAGGCACGCTGAACGGCATGTTCAACAACGCCGGCATCGGCCTGGTGAAGCCCTTCCTCGAAATGGAGCCGGCCGACTATCTGAAGGTGATCGAGGTCGATCAGCACAGCGTCTATTACGGCCTGCTGTACGGGGCGCGGAAGATGGTCGAACTGGGCGTCAAGGGCGCCTTCGTCAACACGGCCTCCATCTACGGCTCGGTCGCCGCGCGGGGCAGCTTCAACTACAATGCGGCCAAGGCGGCGGTGGTCTCGATGAGCCGGTCCGGCGCGCTGGAGTTGGCCGAGCACGGCATCCGGGTCGTGGGCGTGGCCCCCGGCTTCATCGACACCCCGATCCTGGGCGACGATCCGGCGGCCAAGGCGCCGCTGGCGATTCAGCATATGCACAACCGGCTGATCCAGCCTGAAAAGGTCGCCAGCGTGGTCGCCTTCCTGTTCACCGACGCGGCCAGCGCTGTGAACGGCTCGACCGTGGCGGTGGACGACGGCTTCCTGTCCTTCAAGGTCTGACGAACGGCCTGTGGCGCAGCAAAAAGGCGACCGGATCGCTCCGGTCGCCTTTTTTGTCGGTCGGGCTGTGCGCCCGTCAGTTCGAGGCTGTTTCCCAGGCGGGAGGGCAGCCGTCGAAGTCGCCGGCGTCAGCGATGGTCAGGGTCTTCATGTTCAGGTTCATGGCCTGGCGCATCGAGCCGCGGCCGTGGCCGGTATAGAGGTCGATCTTGGCGCCCTTGATGGCGCCGCCGGTGTCGGACGCATACCAGTAGCCGTCATGGACGGTGCCGTCGCTCATGCGCAGGCCGACGGTTTCGCGGATGAACAGCTTGGTGCGGCGCGGGATGACGCGGGGATCGACAGCGACCGTGCGCATGGCGATGGGGCGGCAACCGAGCGAGTCATTGCCCGTCGCGCCGCCGCCGCCGGCATGATAGAGGCGCGCCGAGGCTCGCCAGTCGGGATCGCCGGCCATCAGTTCGGCCTGTTCGGCGGACAGGGCGTCGATGGAACCTTCATCCGCCGCAGCGGTTTCCATTGCAGCTGCGTCGATAGCGACGACAGCCTCATAGGACTGAGGCTCTCCGGAACCGGAGAAGGCCATAGCCCAGAACATGGCAAGCGCGGCGGCTGTGTTCAGCATCGAACAGACTCAGGAAGCACCGGTCCCGACACGATCCGGCAGCGGGTTTTTGACCCCCAATTACGGCGAAAACGTGTCCTTTGAGGTCAGGCGCGGGTCTGGCGCGCGATCATCGTTCGATTAGTCCACAGGTCGATGAGCATATCGCGTAAATGCCACAGCATATGTGGCAGCAACGAAAACAGTATTCGTGCCGTATCGCTTCTATACTGCGCTTATGAGCTGTTGGGTTAACACCTATGTCTGATTGTGTAACACTTTATTGCGAAGAAAGTCTCGGGTTCCAGCAAAGGTGATGGCTGTGTGGTTGCGCGGCCACCTGATGGCGCTCGCGGCTAGAGGTCGAGCGGGGAATGAGATAAGCGGTCGTTTCCTCACGAACTTTTCCGCCGGTGTTCCCTGATGAAGCGTCAAGTCAAACGCCTGATGATCTCCGCCGCCGCCCTGCTGCTGGTCGCGGCTCCTGCTGTTCACGTCGACGCCTGGGGCAATACCGGCCACCGTCTGATCGGCGTTGCGGCCATGCGCGGCCTCAGCGACGACCTGCCGGCCTTCCTGCGGACGCCCGGCTCCATCGCCGACGTCGGCGAACTGGCGCGCGAACCCGACCGCTGGAAGGGCGCCGGCCAGCCGCACGATCGCGAGCGTGACACGGCCCACTTCATCGACTTCGACGACAACGGCTTCGCCATGAACGAGAAGGGGCCGTCCATCGACGCCCTGCCGCGTCTGAAGTCGGACTTCGACACCGCCCTGGTGCAGGCGGGCATCAAGATCGACGAGGTCGGCTATCTGCCCTACGCCCTGATGGACGCCTATCAGAACCTGGGCCGCGACTTCGGCTACTGGCGCGTGCTGACCGCCGCAGAGGCGCGCGAAACGGATCCCGGCAAGAAGGCCTGGTACCGGGCCGACCGCGAGCGCCGCGAGGCCTTGATCCTGCGCGACATCGGCGTCCTGGCCCACTACGTCGGCGACGGCTCGCAGCCGCACCACCTGTCGATCCACTTCAACGGCTGGGGCGACTATCCGAACCCCGAGGGCTTCACCAACTCGCGCCGCACCCATGGCGTGTTCGAGGGCGAGTTCGCCTCGCGCGTCGCGCGTCTGGACACGGTGGAGGCCGCCATGGCCCAGCCTCAAGTCGCCAGCCTTGACCTGCGCGCCCGCACCGCCGGCTATCTGAAGACGACGCTGGGCACGGTCATTCCCTTCTATCGTCTGGAAAAGGCGGGCGGGTTCAAGGACGCCGATCCGCGCGGCGCAGCCTTCGTCAACGAGCGTCTGGCGGCCGGCGCCTCGGAGCTGCGTGACCTGATCATCCTGTCCTGGCGCGAGAGCGGCGCGGCTTCCGTCGGCTGGCCCGCCGTCAAGGTGGCCGAGGTCGAGGCCGGCGCGGTCGATCCCTGGTTGTCGATGATTGGCGAGGACTGATCGGGCTTCCTTCTCCCCTGAGGGAGAAGGTGGCAGGCGAAGCCTGACGGATGAGGGGTGCGAGGAGCCTGGGCTGAGGGCTTCCTGTCCAACGTCGCGCCGACACCCCTCATCCGACCCTACGGGCCACCTTCTCCCTCAAGAGGAGAAGGGTTACAGAGCCCCCCATGACTGAACTCACGCCCCCCGTCGTCATCCTCGACAAGTCCCAGATGGCCGAAAACATCGGCGCGGTCGCCCGTGTCATGGCGAACTTCGGCCTGACGGAACTGCGGCTGGTCACGCCGCGCGACGGCTGGCCCCAGGACCGCGCCTGGGCCATGGCCTCGGGCGCCGACTGGGTTCTGGACGGGGTCAAGGTCTTCGACAGCGTGGCCGAAGCCGCCCACGACCTGCACACCGTCTTCGCCACCACCGCCCGCCCGCGCGAGACGCGCCAGCCGGTGCGCACGCCGCGTGAGAGCGCCCGCATCCTCTATGACGACACGGCCTCGGGCCTGAAGACCGGCCTGCTGTTCGGCGGCGAGCGGGCGGGGCTGGAGACGACCGACATCGCCCTGTGCGCCGGGATCACCACCATCCCCATCGACCCGCGCCACCATTCGCTGAACCTGGCCCAGGCCGTCGCCATCAACGCCTATGAGTGGCGCACCCTGATCCTGGACGCCCCGCCGCCGCGCTTCCGCGAAGGCGAGCCGCCGGCGGCGAACGCCCTGCTGGTCGGCATGTACGAGCATCTGGAGGCGGAACTGGACGCCGGCGGCTTCTTCCACCCGCCCGAGAAGAAGCCGTCGATGAGCCAGAACCTGCGCGTCATGCTGGGCCGCGCCGCCTTCACCGAACAGGAAGTCGCCACCATGCGCGGCGCCATCCACGCCCTGGCCAAGGGGCGGGGTCGGGTCCTGGCCAAGCTGGCCGAGAAGCGCGCGGCGGAGGAAGCGAAGAAGGGCGAGTAGCTTCTTTTATTTCGTCATCCTCGGGGCGGCGCAGCCGAACCCGGGGACCCAGGCGGTGGCTGTGGTTGCGCCTTGTCCTGTCGCCTTCCTGCGTGCTGAATGGCCTGGGTCCCGGGTTCGCTTCGCGCCCCGGAATGACGGAGGGGGTGGGGCGAGGTGCGAAACCCAGACGCGATCATCGCCGTCTACATCATGGCCAACCGCCGCAACGGCACGCTCTACACCGGCGTCACAAGCGATCTCCACGACCGCGTCTGGAAGCACAAGCTCGGGACGTCCAAGGGCTTCACTGACGACTACGCCTGCAAGGGGTTGGGTCTGGTTCGAGCCTCAACTCGGCATGACCGAAGCCATCGCGCGCGAAAAGCAGATCAAGAAATGGCGGCGTGCGTGGAAGCTGGAATTGATCGAAGCCGCCAACCCTGTTTGGGAAGACCTGGCGGCGGACTGGTATGACTGACCTCTCAATGCCGTCATCCCGGGGCGAGAAGCGAACCCGGGACCTAGGGGGTTGATATGACTGTGCCTTGTCCTGTCGTCGCGCCGCATGTTGAACGGTCTGGGTTCCGGGTTCGGCTGCGCCGCCCCGGAATGACGGAGATGCAATGAAACTCGCCCTCATCTACCCCCTGGCCGCCCTGGCCGAGATCGGCGGCTGCTTCGCCTTCTGGGCCTGGCTGAAGCTGGATCGGTCGCCGGTCTGGCTGGTTCCGGGCGTGATCAGTCTGATCGCCTTCGCCTGGCTGCTGACCCTGGCGCCGAGCGAGGCGGCGGGGCGGGCGTTTGCGGCCTATGGCGGGGTCTATATATGCGCGTCTCTGGTCTGGATGGCGCTGGTCGAGAAGACGACGCCGGACCGCTGGGACCTGATCGGCGGGGCGGTCTGCCTGATCGGGGCCGGGGTCATTCTGTTCGGGCCCAGAACCTAGAGCGCGCCGAAGAAGGCGGGCACG
This sequence comes from Brevundimonas sp. NPDC058933, assembly GCF_049315965.1. Taxonomy (NCBI): domain Bacteria; kingdom Pseudomonadati; phylum Pseudomonadota; class Alphaproteobacteria; order Caulobacterales; family Caulobacteraceae; genus Brevundimonas; species Brevundimonas sp. NPDC058933. The sequence continues at coordinate 16,341 of NZ_JBMOSL010000015.1, read as the reverse complement.
GTCTCAGTCGCGGGCCCATAGACGCCCTCGTCGAACAGGCGCGCGCCCTGCGTCGGCTCCAGGTTGATCTCGACCGTCCGCGCCCCGGCCATGCGGGCCAGTTGCACGAAGCCCGCGGCCGGATAGACGGCGCCCGAAGTGCCGATGGAGACGAACAGGTCGCAGGCGTCCAGCGCCGCCTCGATCCGCTCCATCGCCAGCGGCATCTCCCCGAACCAGACGATGTGCGGACGCAAGGTCCCATGCGGGTGATGCGGCGAGGCGTGCTCGGCCTCCAGATCGTCGGTCCAGTCGCAGACGAGGCCGGACGCGGTGCAGCGCGCCTTGTTCAACTCGCCGTGCATATGGATCAACTCGAACCCCGGCGCCGGGGGCGTCTCGACGTGCGCCCGGTCGTGCAGGTCGTCGACGTTCTGCGTCACCAACAGGAAATCTCCCCGCCACCGCGCCGCCAGATCGGCCAGGGCCCGGTGCGCGGCATTGGGCTGGACCTCGGCCAACTGGCGGCGCCGCTGGTTGTAGAAGTCCTGCACCAGGGCCGGGTTCGTCGCGAACCCCTCGGGCGTCGCCACCGCCTCGATGCGATGCCCCTCCCACAGCCCGTCCGAGGCGCGGAAGGTCGGCACGCCGCTCTCGGCCGAGACGCCGGCGCCGGTCAGGACGACGAGGTTCATGCGGGGCTCCTTTGTGCGCTAGCCAGGCTGTCATGCAGCCAGTCGATCATGGCGCGGACCTTGGGCGGGACGTGGCGGGGGTGGGGATGGACGGCCCAGACGCCTTCGTCGGGCGGGCGGGCCTCGTCGAGCAGGGAGGCCAACGCGCCCGACGTCAGAGCTTCGGCGACGTAGAAGTCGGGCAACTGGCACAGGCCGAGGCCTTGCAGGGCGGCGTCGAGCACCGCCGCGCCGGAGTTGCAGCGCCAGCGGCCGGTGGGGCGCAGGCTGACTTCGCGCCCGGCCTCGGTGAAACGCCATTGCTCGGACGAGCCGATCAGGCCGTCGTGGCTGGCGATCTCGGACAGGTCGCGCGGGGCGCCCCGCCTCGCCAGGTAGTCGGGGCTGGCGCACAGGATCAGTCGTCGCGAGGCCAGCCGCCGCGCCATCAGCCGCGAGTCAGTCAGGTGGCCGAACCGCACCGCCAGATCATAGCCGTCGCCGACCAGGTCCCTGAGACGATTGTCCAGATCCAGCTCGATGCGCAGCTCCGGGTTCTGGCGCGCGAAGGCGTTGACGGCGGGGGCGATGAAGCGCTCGCCGTAGGAGACCGAGCAGGTCATGCGCAGCAGGCCGCGCGGGGCCTGATCATCGGGCTGGACGGCGGCCAGGGCCTCGTCGCGTTCGTCGATCAGGCGACGGCAGCGGGCCAGGAAGTCGCGGCCCGCGTCGGTCAGCTCGACCCGGCGGGTGGTGCGATGCAGCAGGCGGGTCTGCAGCCGGTCCTCCAGCCGGGCGATCTCGCGGCTGACGGCCGAGGTCGACAGGCCCAGTCGCCGAGCGGCGGCCGAGAAGCTGGCCTGTTCGGCGACAGCGGTGAATTCGTCGATCCCGGCCCAGCGGCTCATGGGGACGTTCGATCATGATTGTTGCAGTACGACAATAATGTTTTTGCGGTTGTCGCCATATCCGCCCCGCCGCGACCGGCGTAGAACAGACGCCAATTCAGTCACCTCCTGTCCCTGAAGCAGCGAGCGACCGCGTCGCGCGCGTTAGGGACGTCCGAAGGACCCAGATCATGAAAACCCGCGCCGCCGTCGCCTTCGAAGCCAAACGCCCGCTTGAGATCGTCGAGGTCGATCTGGAAGGCCCGCGCGCCGGCGAGGTGCTGATCGAGATCAAGGCGACGGGCGTCTGCCACACCGACGCCTATACGCTGGACGGACTGGACTCGGAGGGCATCTTCCCGTCGATCCTGGGCCATGAGGGCGCGGGCGTAGTGGTCGAGGTGGGGCCGGGCGTGACCTCGCTGGCCGTCGGCGACCACGTCATCCCGCTGTACACGCCGGAATGTCGCCAGTGTAAGTCGTGCCTCAGCCGCAAGACCAACCTCTGCACCTCGATCCGCTCGACCCAAGGCAAGGGTCTGATGCCGGACGGCACCTCGCGCTTTTCCTACAAGGGTCAGGCCATCGCCCACTACATGGGTTGCTCGACCTTCTCGAACTACACGGTGCTGCCCGAGATCGCCGTCGCCAAGATCCGCAAGGACGCTCCCTTCGACAAGGCCTGCTACATCGGCTGCGGCGTGACGACGGGCGTGGGCGCGGTGGTCAACACGGCCAAGGTCGAGCCGGGCGCCAACGCCGTGGTCTTCGGTCTGGGCGGCATCGGCCTGAACGTCATCCAGGGGCTGAAGCTGGTCGGGGCCGACATGATCGTCGGCGTCGACATCAACGCAGACAAGGAAGAATGGGGCCGCCGCTTCGGCATGACCCACTTCGTCAATCCCAAGGACGTCTCGGACGTGGTGGCCCATCTGGTCGAACTGACCGGCGGCGGCGCCGACTACACCTTCGACTGCACCGGCAACACCGTGGTCATGCGTCAGGCGCTGGAAGCCTGCCACCGGGGCTGGGGCGAGAGCATCGTCATCGGCGTGGCCGAGGCGGGCAAGGAGATCTCGACCCGTCCGTTCCAGCTGGTCACCGGCCGCGTCTGGAAGGGCTCGGCCTTCGGCGGCGCGCGCGGCCGCACCGACACGCCCAGGATCGTCGACTGGTACATGGACGGCAAGATTGAGATCGATCCGATGATCACCCACACTCTGCCGCTGGAACGCATCAACGAGGCCTTTGACCTGATGCATGAAGGCAAGAGCATCCGTTCGGTGATCGTCTTCTAAAAGAGCGTTGCCAAACGAAACTGACCAAGCCTAGCTTGCGGCGCCCGGCGAACCGGCCGGGCGTCACATCGGGAGGAAGATCATGTTCACGCACGTCACCCTGGGCGCCAACGACGTCGAGGCGTCGCACAAATTCTATGACGCGGTGCTCGGCGCCCTGGGCCATCAGCCCGGCGCCTACAATGACCAACCCCGGCCGGGCGTCTGGTACATGACGCCGCGCGGCATGCTGGGCGTGGTCACGCCGCGCGACGGCGAGCCCGCCTGTCACGCCAACGGCGGCACCATCGGTTTCGCCGCCGCCAGCCCGGAAGCGGTCGTCGCCTTCGCCGAGGCCGGCGTGGCGGCGGGCGGCACGGCCATCGAGGACCCGGCGGGTCCGCGCGACACCCCCTTCGGCAAGATGCACCTGGCCTATCTGCGCGATCCGTCGGGCAACAAGATCTGCGCCGTTCACCGGCCGGGCTGAGGACTGAAACGATGAAGAAGGCGGCGACCGCGTCGATCATGGCCCTTGCGGTCGTCATGGGCCTCGCCGCCTGCAATCGCGAGCCTGCGCCCGTGGCGGCGGAGACCCCCGCCGAGGCCTGGGTGGGCAAGGACGTGGTTCTCTATCTGCCCGATCCGGTGATGAAGGCGCGGGTCGAGGTCGCGGCCCTGTCGCCCTATGTCAATGCGGCGGCGATTGCGGCTGAGGGGGCGATTCGCGCGGCCCCCGCCCAGGCCGGCGCCTCGGGCATGTTGCTGCTGATGGTCAAGCCGGGCGGGCGCTCGAAGGCGTGGGTCGTGACCGGCGAGCCGGCGCCCAGCGCGGAAACTGTCGCGGCCGTGGTCAAGGCGGTCGAGGCCGTGCCGGCCCCCGCAGTGCGCGAGGGACCGATCCTGGTCGGCGTCGGCTTCGAGGCCTGGGGCGGCGGCGCGCCGCCCGCCGGGGCCAGCCCGCCGATCCCGCGCGACTGGTACAGCTATTTCCCGAAGGACGGCGGCCGACTGGACGACGCCTTCATGGCCCGCGTCTGGCCTGACTGATCGGAGTTTGAGTTGATGGAAACGGTCAAGATCCACGCTGTCCACGGCGGGACCCTGCGTTATCTAAAGCACGACAGCGCCGCGACGGGCACGCCCATGACCCTGTCGGTGTTCACGCCCGCCGGCGAGGGGCCGTTCCCGGTCCTGATCTGGCTGTCGGGCCTGACCTGCACCGAGGATAATTTCACCACCAAGGCCGGGGCCTACAAGGCCGCCGCACAGCACGGCGTCATCATCGTCGCGCCGGACACCTCGCCGCGCGGGGAAGGCGTGGCGGACGATGCGGCTTATGATTTGGGGCAGGGCGCGGGCTTCTATGTCGACGCCACGCAGGCGCCCTGGGCGCCGCACTTCCGCATGGAAAGCTACGTCACGGACGAACTGATCGCCCTGATCGACGCCGAGTTCCCGACGACGAAGACCCGTTCGATCTTCGGTCACTCCATGGGCGGGCACGGGGCGCTGACCTTGGCCCTGCGCCATCCCGAGCTGTTCACATCGGTCTCGGCCTTTGCGCCGATTTCCTCGCCGACGCGCTGCGCCTGGGGCGAGAAGGCGTTTTCCGCCTATCTGGGCGAGGACCGCGCAGAGTGGGCCAAACACGACACCGCCCTGCTGATCGAAGGCGGCGCGGCGGCGGGCGTGTTCGACGACATCCTGGTGGATCAGGGCGACGCCGATCCCTTCCTGACCGACCAGTTGAAACCCGAACTTCTGGTCGCGGCGGCCAAGGCGGCGGGACAGCGGCTTACCCTGCGGATGCAGCCGGGCTATGATCACTCCTACTTCTTCATGGCCAGCTTCGTGGACGACCACGTGGCCTTCCATGCGACCCGCCTGAAAGCCTGAAACGATGACCGACGCCGCCCCCAATTTCGACCACGTGGACTTCGACGAAATGTTCGCCGCCCTGTGCAGCGAGGTTGGCTTCTGCCTGCATGACAAGGGTCAGAAGAAGGTGATCGCGGCCCTGCCCAAGGGGCTGGACGCCGCGATGAAGGCGGTTCTGGCCGCCGACGGCGTGGATGAACCCAATGCGCCGGGCGACCTGAAGAAGGCTGTGCGCGACTGCCTCAAGGCCCACGTCCAGCCAGGCTGATCCGGTTTCGTGGCCACGGGATGGAGGAAACTTCATCCGCGCCGTGATCATGACGCCTTGCGGGGCGGCTACGCTTCGATAGTGTCCCCTTCCATCGCTTTTGGGAGGAAGCCCTATGATGGATCGCCGCCGCCTGTTGATGACCGCCGCCCTGGGAGGCGCGTTCGCGACCTCGGGCGCCGCCCGCGCCCTGGCCCAGGCTGCGGGGACGCCTGCCGCCGCCGCCGGCCCCGTCTCGGCCCAGTTCCTGGCCCTGCTGGACAAGATCGCGCAGGAGATGATCCTGTCCGACCCCGAGACCCTGACCTCGCTGGGCATGGACCGGGGGGCCATGGCGCAGGCGCGCTTCAAGCTGAGCGACCGGTCCCAGGCCAAGATCGACGCCGACAAGGTCAAGTTCAACGACGGCATGAAGGCGGTGAAGGCCATCGACAAGGCCCGACTGACCGCTGAAGAGCAGACCTATTACGACTCGCTCGAGTTCTTCGGCGACACGGTGCAGGAGGGGTACAAGTTTCCCTATGGCGGCGGCATGTTCCCCTCGCCCTACACCGTCAGCCAACTAAGCGGCGCCTACCAGAGCGTGCCGGACTTCCTCGACAGCCAGCACCGTATCGAGGCGGCGGACGACGCCGAGGCCTATCTGTCGCGCCTGTCGGACTTCGCCAAGGGCCTGGACGACGAACGCGCCCGGATGCAGGCCGACTTCGCCGCGGGCGCCGTGCCGCCCGACTTCGTCATCGACCGCACCCTGACCCAGATGGCCGCCATCACCGGCACGGCCCCGGGGGATTCGATCATGAGCCAGTCGGTGGCTCGCCGCACGGCCGAGAAGAACATTCCCGGCGACTGGGCCGCGCGCGCCCAGGCCATTCTCACCAATGACGTCTATCCGGCCATCCAGCGTCAGGCCGACGCCCTGAAGGCGGTGCGCCCCGGCGCGACCCACGACGGCGGCGTCTGGCGTCTGCCGCAGGGCGAGGACTACTACCGCTTCGGCCTGAAATACTTCACCACCTCGTCGATGACGCCGGACGAGGTGCATCAGATGGGCCTGGAGCAGGTGGCCGAAATCTCGGCCCGCGCCGACGCCCTGCTGAAGGCGCAAGGGATGACGCAAGGGTCGGTCGGCGAGCGCATCGCCGCCTTGGGCAAGGACCCGCGCTTCGTCTATCCGAACACGGACGAGGCCAAGGACGAGCTGATCCAGGAGCTGAACGCCCAGATGGTCGCCATGCAGGCGCGCATGCCGGACTATTTCGGCCGCCTGCCCAAGTCGCCGTGCGACATCAAGCGCGTGCCCAAGGCCATCGAGGCCGGTGCGCCGGGCGGATACTATCAGTCGCCGGCCCTGGATGGTTCGCGTCCGGGCGCCTACTACATCAACCTGCGCGACACGGCGGAATGGCCCAAGTGGACCCTGCCGACCCTGACCTATCACGAGGCGGTGCCGGGCCATCACTTCCAGATCGCCTTGCAGCAGGAGCAACCGGATACGCCGCTGCTGATGAAGGTCATGGGCTTCTCGGCCTATTCCGAGGGCTGGGGCCTGTACGCCGAGCAGCTGGCGGACGAGATCGGCGCCTATGAGAACGATCCTTTCGGCCAGATCGGCTATCTGCAGTCGCTGATGTTCCGCGCCGCGCGTCTGGTCGTCGATTCCGGTCTGCACCACAAGCGCTGGAGCCGCGAGCAGGGCATCCGCTACATGGTCGATACCCTGGGCGACCAGGAATCCAGCATCGCCACCGAGGTCGAGCGCTACTGCGTCTGGCCGGGTCAGGCCTCCAGCTACAAGGTCGGCCACACCACCTGGGTTCGTCTGCGCGAGGACGCCAAGAAACGTCTGGGCGGCCGCTTCGACATCAAGGGCTTCCATGACACCGGCCTGAACCTGGGCGGCGTGCCGCTGACGGTGCTGGAGCGGACCCTGAACGCCTGGACGCCCGCCTAACAGCGGGAACGGGCGCGCCGGCCCGACGACAGTCGAGTGAAGAGGGGGCGCGCGGCGCAGCGCCGCCCTCGTCGGGGAGTGAAGACCATGATCGACCGCCGCCGCCTGTTGCTGACCGCCGCCGCCACGGCGGCCGTGGCGCCCTCGCTCGCCCATGCGGCGTCCGGTGATGCTGACGCGCGCCTCAACGCCCTGCTGGACGGCTGGTTCGAGGCCGACGTGGACGAGGCGCCGGAGCGGGCCACCAACCTGGGTCTGGACCGCGGCGCCCGCGCCGGTCTGTCGTCCAAGCTCAGCGAGGCCGGTCCCGCCGCCATCCGCAAGGATCGCGACAAGGCGATCAGCCGCTGGGCAAGCTTGCGCGCCTTCGACCAGACCGGGCTGTCGGAGGCCGGCGCCCTGAACTACGCCATCGCCGCCTTTGGGCGCGAGACGGCGGCCGAGACCGCGCGCTTCGCCTATGGCGCGGGGCCGGGCCGTCCGTCGCCCTATGTCGTCACCCAGCTGTCAGGCGCCTATTTCGAGACGCCGGACTTCATGGACAACCAGCACCGCATCGAGGACGCGGCGGGGGCCGACGCCTTCCTTTCGCGCCTGTCGGCCTTCGCCGGGGTGCTGGACGGCGAGACGGACAAGGTGCGTGAGGACGCGGGGCTGGGCGTCATCCCGCCGGACTTCATCATCGACCGGATGCTGCCCCAGGTCCGCACCCTGCACGACACGAGCGCGGCCGACCTGGCCATGATCAAGTCGCTGGTCCGCAAGACCGCGGCCCTGAACCTGACCGGCTATGACGCCCGCGCCGCCGCCATCGTCGACCAGCAGATCAAGCCCGCCCTGGCCCGTCAGGTCGCCGCGCTGGAGGCCATCCGCCCGCAAGCCGTCCATGACGCCGGGGTCTGGCGCCTGCCCGACGGCGAGGCCTTCTACGCCAACGGCCTGAAGTCCAACACGACCACGACCCTGAGCGCCGCCGAGATCCACAGGATGGGCCGCGAACAGGTGGCCGAGATCAGCGCCGAGATCGACGCAATCCTGAAATCCCAGGGCTATACGCAAGGCACGGTCGGCGAACGGATCCAGGCCCTGAACAAGGACCCGGCCCAGCTCTTCCCCAACACCGACGCGGGCAAGGAAGAACTGCTGGCCTGGCTGAACGAGCAGGTTGCGGCGCTGGAGCCCAAGCTGCCGTCCGTCTTCGGGCGTCTGCCCAAGTCGCACGTCGAGATTCGCCGCGTGCCGGTGTCGATCCAGTCGGGCGCGCCGGGCGGCTATTACCAGGGACCGCCGCTGGATGGCTCGCGGCCGGGCGCCTACTACATCAACCTGCGCGACAGCGGGAACTGGCCGAAGTTCGCCCTGCCGACCCTGACCTATCACGAGGCCTCGCCGGGCCACCATCTGCAGGTCGCCCTGCAACGCGAGTCGGGCGAGCTGCCGCAGTGGCGCCGCGCGGGCGGCTTCTCGGCCTACAACGAGGGCTGGGCGCTCTATGCCGAGGCGGTCGCCGCCAACGACCTGAACGCCTATGCCGACAACCCGCTGGGCCGGGTCGGCTTCCTGATGTCCTATCTTTTCCGGGCCGTTCGGCTGGTGGTCGACACCGGCCTGCATTCCGAGCGCTGGAGCCGCGAACAGGCGGTCGAATACATGGCGGCCTCGGGCGCCAAGCCGCTGGACGCCTCGAACAGCGAGATCAACCGCTACTGCGTCTGGCCGGGCCAGGCCTGCTCCTACAAGGTCGGCCACACGGTCATCGCCCGCCTGCGGGCCGAGGCGGAAGGCCGCCCCGGCTTCGACCTGCGCGCCTTCCACGACAAGGTGCTGGTGAACGGCTCCCTGCCGCTGGCGGTGCTGGAAGCCCAGATGCGCGGCTGATCCCGTCTGTTTATTCTGCCGTCATCCCGGACGGCCGTCAGGCCGATCCGGGACCCAGTCGTTCGCTGCCAGACAAAGACGCTGTCAAGATCGGCAGACTGGGTCCCGGATCTTCGTCTCGCCAGCGAGACTTCGTCCGGGATGACGGAGGGAGAACCTAGCGGCTGCGCCAGGTCGTCGGCCACTGGTCCGAAGGCACGCCCCAGCATTCGCGCATCTCGCTTTCCGCTTGAAGCGCGAAGGCGCGGCCGGTCCAGACCCACAGGGAATCGATGCCGCAGTCGCCGATGCCGCGCCCCTTGTTGAAGCCGCGCAGGGTTCGGCTGCCGGGATCGTATTCGCTGTCCACCACCTCGTCGTCGGGCGTGCGCGAGGTGGGGAAGCTGAGGGCCTGCGGATCGGCGCCGTTCGGGCCGGTCACGAAATAGCGCATGCTGTAGTTGTAGGCCCCCGACGAGCAGGGCACGCCCCACAACTCCTGATCCGCCGACAGGCGATCCACGGTGACGGCGGTCTGGAAGGTCGGGCTCTGGACGGTGTCGGCGCGGCACTGTTTCACGTCGGCCCGCGCTTCGAATGCCGGGGACAAGACGGGCTTGGGCAGGTTGGTCTGGGCCACGGCGGGGGCGGGCCTGACCACCGGCAGGGCCGGGGCGGCGGGCACGGTCGAGGCGGGCCTGGACCCGCGCCGCACCAGGGCGGTCGTCGTGCTCAAACGCCCCTGACGCTCGTCGATCCACAGCAGGGCGGCGGCGGCCCCGGACAGGGAGATGGGCGTGCTCTCCGCCCCCTGCGACAGGGTCAGGCGGCGGCCCGAGGCCAGGGCGTCCACGACCGGCAGGGCGTCGCCTTCGATCACCCCGGCGTAGGCCTGATCATTGGAGGGGTCGATCCCGTGCGCGGCGGGGAAGGCGCGGCCGTCGATCGTCAGGGTGAAGGGGCCGACGCCGCCCTCTTCCTGCTCGCCCCAGAAGCCGGCGGCGACGGCGGGACGGGCGTCGGGTCCGGCGTCCAGGCTGACCCGCACCCAGCCGTCCTGGCCATCCGGCGCGGGACCGAAGGCGGAGCAGGCGTTGCCGTTGTCGCAGACCACCAGCCAGTCGCGGAACTTGCGGGTCTCGGTCTTGACCGTGGCCGTCGCGGCGTCGCGGGCAGGGGCGGCGGGCGACGACGCGGCCGAGGCGGTCGCCTCGGCCTGATCCCCCTCCTGACAGGCCCCCAGGGCCAGGGCGGCGGACGCGGTGAGCAACAGGCTGCGGAGCATCATGGGCGGCGTTTCCGGCGACAGGAGCGGGACGTCATGAACGGTCTGGCTGGCCTCCGGTTCAAGCCGGCCCAAGGCCTTTTCACGCAGGGACAGGCTTAGAGGCCCTCACCCTTTGCGCCCGCGCGCGCGTCTCGCTATACCGCCCGCACGATATTCCTTCCCTGATTAAGAGACAGAGGCAGAGCATGGCCAAGATCAAGGTCGCCAACCCCATCGTGGACATCGACGGCGACGAAATGACCCGGATCATCTGGCAGATGATCAAGGACAAGCTGGTCTTCCCCTATCTGGACCTGGACCTCGACTACTACGACCTCGGCATGGAAAACCGCGACGCCACCGACGACCAGGTGACGATCGACGCGGCCCACGCGATCCAGAAGCACGGCGTCGGCGTGAAGTGCGCCACCATCACCCCGGACGAAGCCCGCGTTCAGGAATTCGGCCTGAAGAAGATGTGGAAGTCGCCGAACGGCACCATCCGCAACATCCTGGGCGGCGTCGTCTTCCGCGAGCCGATCATCTGCTCCAACGTGCCGCGTCTGGTTCCGGGCTGGACCCAGCCCATCGTCGTCGGCCGTCACGCCTTCGGCGACCAGTACAAGGCCACGGACTTCCTGGTCCCCGGCCCGGGCAAGCTGACCATGAAGTGGGTCGGCGCCAACGGCGAAGAGCAGAATTACGAGGTCTTCGACTTCCCCTCGGCCGGCGTGGCCATGGGCATGTACAACCTGGACGACTCGATCACCGAGTTCGCCCGCGCCAGCTTCTCGTTCGGCCTGCAGCGCAACTATCCGGTCTATCTGTCGACCAAGAACACCATCCTGAAAGCCTATGACGGCCGCTTCAAGGACATCTTCCAGAAGGTGTTCGACGAAGAGTTCGCCGCCGAGTTCAAGGCCAAGGGCCTGACCTATGAGCACCGCCTGATCGACGACATGGTGGCTGCGGCCATCAAGTGGTCGGGCGGCTTCGTCTGGGCGTGCAAGAACTACGACGGCGACGTGCAGTCGGACATCGTGGCCCAGGGCTTCGGCTCGCTGGGCCTGATGACCTCGGTGCTGATGACGCCGGACGGCAAGGTGCTGGAATCGGAAGCCGCCCACGGCACCGTGACCCGTCACTATCGCCAGCATCAGAAGGGCGAGGCCACCTCGACCAACTCGATCGCCTCGATCTACGCCTGGACGCGCGGCTTCTCGCACCGCGCCAAGCTGGACGACAACGCCGAGCTGGCCGAGTTCGCCGCCACCCTGGAACGCGTCGTGGTCGAGACCGTCGAAGCCGGCTTCATGACCAAGGACCTGGCCCTGCTGGTCGGCGATCAGCAGTCCTGGCTGACCACCGAGGGCTTCCTCGACAAGGTCTCCGAGAACCTGAAGAAGGCCCTGCCGAACATCGGCTAGCGGCTTTTTGTTGGGCTGCGGTCGCCCTCCGGGTCGACCCGACGCGGCCTGACGCGCTCAAGCAGCGCGAAGCGCGTTAGCGCACCAAGCATGAAGGCCCGCTCGAGCGATCCGGCGGGCCTTTTTGTCGTTCGCTTTCCTGCCTGCCGTCACCCCGGACGACGCGCAGCGGCGATCCGGGGCCCAGGCGTTGCAACACGCAGGGGCGCGGCAGAACCAGACGCCTGGGTTCCGGGTTCGTTTCGCACCCCGGAATGACGGCCGTGTTTGTGTTGGCGGCTTGAGCCCCCTCACGAACCATGCCCTTAATGTCCCTGGGGATTTTCGGGGGTCGTGGTGCAACATGTCGCCTACCCGTCGCGTTCGTAAGGCAGGGGAGGGCCGATGAACCAGAAACTGATCATTCGACTGGGGGGCGCCGCCGTGGCGGTCTTCGTCCTGGCCTATGCCGCTTCGCCCTTGCTGGCGGCGCGGTCGCTGGTGCAGGCGGCCAAGACGGGCGACGAACAGGCGTTGGAGCGTCAGGTGGACTTTCCCGCCTTCCGCGCCAGCCTGAAGGACGAACTGGGCGAGCGCATGGTGGCGGAAATGCGCAAGGATGATCGCCTGGGCGGTCTGTCCGGTCTGGGCATGCTGCTGGCCCCGGCTCTGGTCGGCGGCGCCGTGGACGCCTTCGTCACGCCCCAGGCCATCGCGCTCATGGTGCAGGAGGGCAAGGCGCCGAAGCCGGATCTGGCTCGCGTCGAACCGGAGGCCGGGCCCAAGCCGGAAAGCCAGAAGGTGCGCCAGTCCTGGGGCTACCGCGATCTCGACACCTTCGCCGTCACCCTGACCCGCGACGACCAGCCGGACGAGCGGGTCTCCCTGCTGATGAAGCGCCGCAACCTGTTCGGCTGGAAGCTGGCGGGGATCGATTTGAGCAAGCCGGAGTAACGCATTCTCTGCTCCCTTCCCCCTCGAGGGGGGAAGGGTCGGGGATGGGGGTGTGCACGCCGCCCTTTGACGATGCGGCGCGAGAGGCGCGACGTCTCACGCGCCAGCCTTCAAGCGACCTGCCTCCACCCCCACCCAACCCTCCCCCCTCGAGGGGGAGGGCTTTTGTTATTTCAAAGAAAAAGGGCGGCGCATCGGATGCGTCGCCCTTTCCTTTCCTCCCTGTCGCATAGCGATGGGGAAATGGATCGACGCCGCAGGCGACGAGACGGAGGGGGCGGCTCGACGGCTGACGTTTGCGTCGCCCCCTCCACCGCTACGCGGTCCCCCTCCCCATGGAATGGGGAGGAAAGAAAAAGGCGGCGGACCCGAAAGCCCGCCGCCTGATTTCATTCAGCCTGTGAGGGCCTAGCCCTTCAGCGCGGCCCGGATCGCGTCCAGACCGGCTTCGGCCTTTGACCCGTCGGGCGCGCCGCCCTGGGCGAAGTCGGGCTTGCCGCCGGCGCCCTTGCCGCCCATGGCGATGACAGCGTCGCGGGCCAGATCGGCCGCGTTCACCTTACCGGCCATGTCAGGGGTCGCCGCGACCGTGATGGCCGCCTTGCCGTCGGTGACGCCGACCAGGGCGACGACGCCCGAGCCGATCTGCTTCTTGAAGTCCTCGGCCACGCCGCGCAGGCCCTTGCCGTCCACGCCGTCGAGGACGCGGGCGATCAGCTTGACGCCGTTGATCTCTTCCGGGGCCGCATTGGCGCCCGAACCGCCGCCCAAGGCGAGTTGCTTCTTCAGGTCGGCGACCTGCTTCTCCAGTGCCTTGCGTTCAGCGCTCAGGGCCTCGACCCGGGCCGGGACGTCGGCGGTCTGGATCTTGAAGCCCTGGGCCAGCGAACGGGCCACATTGGCCTGATCCAGCAGGAAGCGGCGGGCCGCCTCGCCGGTCAGGGCCTCGATGCGGCGGACGCCGGCGGCGACGCCGCCTTCCGACACGATCTTGAACAGGGCGATGTCGCCGGTGCGGGCCACGTGGGTGCCGCCGCACAGTTCCACCGAATAGGCGCCGTCGCCGGTCAGGGCCTGGCCCAGGGTCAGGACGCGGACCTCGTCGCCGTACTTCTCGCCGAACAGGGCGACGGCGCCGGCCTCGATGGCCTGCTCAGGGGCCATCAGCTGGGTCGTGGCCGGGACGTTCTGGCGGATGACCGCGTTCACCTCGTCCTCGATCCGCGCCAGTTCGTCTTCGGTCACGGGGGCGTTGTGGCTGAAGTCGAAGCGCATGCGCTCGGCATCGACCATCTGGCCCTTCTGGGCGACGTGGGGGCCGAGCACGTTCTTCAGCGCGGCGTGCAGCAGGTGGGCGGCCGAGTGGTTGGCGCGGGTGGTCGGACGCGAGCCGGTCTCGACCGTGGCCGTCACGGTTGCGCCGACCGTCAGGGCCGCGCCCTGGGCCACCTGGACCGTGTGAACGAAGAGGTCGGCGTGCTTCTTGGTGTCCAGCACGCGGCCTTCGCCGTTGGTCCAGACGAAGCCGCCCTTGTCGCCGGCCTGACCGCCGCCTTCGCCGTAGAAGGGGGTCTGGTTCAGCACCACCTCGACCACTTCCCCGGCCTCGGCGGCCTCGACCGCCACGCCGTCCTTCAGGATGGCGACGACCTGGCCTTCGCCGGTTTCCGTGTCATAGCCGGTGAACTGGGTCACGCCGTGCTGGTCGCGCAGGGCCAGCCAGGCGCCGGCCGAGGCCGTCTGGCCCGAGCCGGTCCAGTGCTCGCGCGACCGGGCGCGCTGCTCTGCCATCGCGCTTTCGAACCCGGCGACATTGACCGAGAAGCCGCGCCGGCGGGCCTCGTCCTGCGTCAGGTCCAGCGGGAAGCCATAGGTGTCATAGAGGGCGAAGGCCGTCTGGCCGTCCAGCATGTCGCCGGTCTTGAAGTCCGTCGTCGCCTGATCGAACAGGTTCATGCCGCGACCGAGCGTGGTGCGGAAACGGATCTCTTCCTGCTTCAGCGTGTCCTCGATGAAGGCCTGGGCGCGGCGCAGTTCGGGATAGGCCTCGCCCATCTCCTCGACCAGGGTCGGCACCAGACGGTGCATCAGCGGGTCGGCGGCGCCCAGCAGGTGGGCGTGGCGCATGGCGCGGCGCATGATGCGGCGCAGGACATAGCCTCGGCCCTCGTTCGACGGGGTCACGCCGTCGGCGATCAGGAAGGCGGTCGAGCGCAGGTGGTCGGCGATGACGCGGTGCGACGGGGCGCGCTCGCCCTCGGCCTTGGTGCGGGTCAGCTCTTCCGAGGCGCCGATCAGGCTCTTGAACAGATCGACGTCATAGTTGGAGTGGACGCCTTGCAGGACGGCGGCGATGCGCTCCAGACCCATGCCGGTGTCGACGCTGGGCTTGGGAAGGTCGCGAACGATATTATCGTTCTCCTTCTCGTGCTGCATGAAGACGTTGTTCCAGATCTCCACGAAGCGGTCGCCGTCCTCATCGGGGCTGCCCGGAGGACCGCCGAAGATGTGGTCGCCGTGGTCGTAGAAGATCTCGGTGCACGGACCGCAAGGGCCGCTGTCGCCCATGGCCCAGAAGTTGTCGGCGGTGGGGATGCGGATGATCTTGTCGTCCGAGAAGCCGGTGATCTTCTTCCAGATGTCGAAGGCTTCGTCGTCGGTGTGATAGACGGTGACCAGCAGGCGGCTGGGATCAAGGCCGAACTCCTTGGTCAGCAGGCCCCAGGCGCTCTCGATGGCGTGGTCCTTGAAGTAGTCGCCGAACGAGAAATTGCCCAGCATCTCAAAGAAGGTGTGGTGACGCGCCGTATAGCCGACGTTGTCCAGGTCATTGTGCTTGCCGCCGGCGCGCACGCATTTCTGCGAGCTGGTCGCGCGCTTGTAGGGCGGGGTCGAGGCGCCGGTGAAATAGTCCTTGAACGGCACCATGCCCGCGTTGACGAACAGCAGGGTCGGGTCGTTTTGCGGCACCAGCGGAGCCGACTGCACCTTCTCGTGGCCGTCGGCCGCGAAGTAGTCGAGGAAGGTGGAGCGGATCTGTTTCAGGCTGGTCATGGCGTATCGCTCTAAGGAGTTCGGGCGCGCGGGGAGAATGTCGGAACCGGCGTCATATAGGGATTTTGCGCCGAGCGCATCACTGGCGCGTGATCCGGTTCGGGCCGACTCTCTTTTTCCTCCCCATTTCATGGGGAGGGGGACCACGAAGTGGTGGAGGGGGCGCCTCTGCCATCTGACGATTTGAGCGCATTCGGCAAGTACGGCGTCGCCCCCTCCGCCACGTCGGCTCCGCCGCCGCGCCACCTCCCCATGAAATGGGGAGGAAAGGTATGGCTAGTCGCGCAGGCGGCGGGGCGAGACGATGACCCCGTCCGCGTCGGCGTAGAGCCAGTCGCCGGGGGTGAAGATGACGCCGCCGAAGGCCGTGGGGATGTCGATTTCGCCGATGGCGTCGCGGTCGGCGCGCAGGGGGACCGTGCCCACGGCCTTGACGCCCACTTTCATCGTGTCGATGACGGCGCTGTCGCGGATGGCGCCGTGGACGATGATCCCGGCCCAGCCGTTGTCGACGGCCAGCTTCGCCAGGTTGTCGCCGACCAGGGCGCGTTTCAGCGACCCGCCGCCATTGACCACCAGAACCGCGCCCTGACCGGGGCGCTCCAGCGTCTGGCGGACCAGGGCGTTGTCATCGAGGACGCTGAGGGTGCGGATCGACCCGTGGAAGGCCGCGACCTGGCCGAAGCTGCGGAACGGAATGTGGCAGACCTTCACCTTGTCGGGGTGGGCGTCGCAGAGGTCGGCGGTGGCGAGGGTCATGGGGGGCTCCGGTTCTTCACGGCCGAGTTTGCCCGGAGGGGCGAGCCGAGAACAGCCGGGGCGCTGAGAAAAGGGGGGCGGCGCCCCCGATTTCAACACCCGCTCATCCCCGCCTCCGCGGGGA
>NZ_JBMOSL010000014.1:0-61904 GCF_049315965.1 Brevundimonas sp. NPDC058933 | reverse complement strand
TGGGGGGGGGGGCGGGCGGCGCTGGCGCGCCCCCCCCCCCCGCCACACGCACCGCCGTTTCCGCCCCCTCCACCATGCTGCGCATGGTCCCCCTCCCCCGCTGCGCAGGGGAGGATCGCAGCCTACTGACGAAGGTTCCGCGCCACGACATTGTTCGTGGCGCCGTCGCCGTCGTCGGCGCTGCTGCCCCAGGGATAGCCGCGATCCGCGCCGCAATAGGCGCGGCGGCCCTCACGCGAACCGACCACGACCAGTTGGGGGCGCAGCCGCGCGGCGCCGCTGAAGACATTGTCCGTGATCTGATTGTCCGACGGCGTCTGATGCCTGATCACGCCGCGTTCGCCGCAGTTGCGATAGAGGAAGACCCCGCCGCGTCCGCCGAGCGTGAAGCGGTTGCCGGTGATCCGGTTGCGAGCCGAGCCGTCGACCGCGACGGCTTCGCGCTGGGCCGCCACGGCGATGGCGTTGTTCTCGATCCGGTTGGCGGCGCTCTCGGCGTCGAGATAGAGGGCGGTCGCGTCGCTGCGGCCCGTCAGCGTCGAGTTCGTCAGGCTGAGCCGTGTCACGCCCGGCCCGACATAGAGGGGGATGGAGCCGGTCCCGACGATGGTCACCCGCTCCAGCGCGATATGAGTAGGCGCCGCCCCTTGCGCCGTCGCAACGTGGTCGGCCGTGCGTGACGAGGCGCGCAGGTCGTCATAGCGCCCGTCCGCCCCCATGCCCCAGACGCGCACGGCGCCGTGGATGACGCAGTTCTCGATGCGGATGTCGGTCGGACGGCTCCAGTGCGACGCCGAGACGCGGCGCGACCAGATGGCGATGGTTGGCCGACGCGTGGTGGTCGCGACGCCTGCTCGCCCGACCGCGCCGCCCTGGCAGTCCAGCCCGGCGCCGGAGGCCTCGGCGCCCTCGATCAGCAGGGGGCGGCGGATGGTCTGGCCCGGCGTCAGTACGGCGCGGCAGGTCAGGCGGTAGGGCGTCTCGGCCTCGGCGGTGAGGTCGCGCAGCTCGGCGGCGGTGCAGGGACGGGCGGCGGGCAGGGCCCAGGCGTCAGGCGCGGCAGTCAGCCACAGGGCCGCCAGCAGCGCCGTCATCAGGGCAGCGGCGTGGCCAGGGCGACGCGCTCGGAGGCGCAGCCCGGGTTGGTCAGGCCCGTCGCGCGCGCGGCGGCCAACTCGGTGCGGGCGGCGGCGAGATCAGCCTCGAAGCCTGGAGCGTCGGACGCGGCGTCGAACACCGCCTTGCCCAGCGTCTCGCCGGCGGCGACATCGCTGGGATAGTGCATGCCGCAGACCAGACGGCTAAGACCCATCTCATGGGCGGTGCGGCGCGCCTCGGTCGCGCGCTGCGGCTCCAGGGCGGCGAAGGCCTCGCCGTAGACAGTCGCGACCGTCGAACTGCCCGAGGGGTAGGAGGCGCTCTTGCGGCCCGCCTCGCTGACACGCTGGCAGGGGCGGCGCTCGGGGTCGTCGCCAACCGGGCGGGGGCGAAAGCCGCGCGCCTTGGCCAGTTCGGCGGCGGCGTCGGAATCATGGAACAGCCGCTGCATCAGCCGGTTCAGGTTCGGCGTCGTCGCAGAGCCGAGGCGGACGCCGAGGGTGCAGTCGAAGTGTTGCAAGGCCAGCGGCGGGCGCAGTTCGGCGTGGGCGGTGGCCAGAAGCCAGCGGTCGCTGTCTTCCAACGTCTTGAACCGGGCGGAGCGCGCCTTGTCGGCCAGGTCGGTCGGAGAGCCGGCTACAGGCGGCGGCGGCACGGCGTCGGCCAGGGCCTGGATCCGCGGCCCGCTGAGATAGCCCTTGGTTTCCGGCGTGGCGACGTGAACGGCCTGGGGCCGCAGGGCGGCCGGCGTTCCAGCGCAGGCCGACAGCAGGGCGCCGGCAGCGATCAGGCCAGCGGTCGCCTGGCGCATCAGACCCCGGCGCTCCAGGTCAATTGGACCGAGGTCAGACCGCCTTCATCGGGCGCGGCCACGACCTGCAAGGTGGCGCCGCTATCCTTGCGAGCGGCGGCGCCATAGGCGCGGGCCTCGCCCTGGTTCATGGCCATGACGGGCGCCAGACCGGCGGCCTCGGCGCGTTGGCGATAGAAGGCGATGACCGTGTCGGGCGTGGCGTCGGTCGTGAAGGTTATCAGGCCGCCCGGACCGGTCGGACCAGAGGCGACGGTGGCGGGGCCGTCGGCCTGAGCGCCGGGATAGAGAACGGCGAAAACCGGGGCTCCTTCGATAGCCGTAGCGTCAGGGCCGACGTCAGCCATAGGGGCGACGGCCGCGTCGCTGGGCGGGGATGCTTCGACAGGGGCGGTTTCGACCACGGGCGGCGGGCTGGCCTCCGGCGCAGCCTCGCTGCGTCCATCGCACCCAGCAAGACCCACCGTGAACGCCACGGCGACGGCTGCCACGCTACGCTTCATCCCGCCTACGTCCTTGAGACTGTTGAACTTGATCAGCACCGTGGCGCATCCGTGCGGCCGCAGCAAGGCGCTTCACCCGGTGGGAGCGTCAACATCGTCGCCGGGCTGGCCTGTCGACTTGCGGGCTTCGGCCGGACCGCCCGCCGGTTTGGACCCCTCATCCCTGGACCGGCGCCCTTCGGCGGCCAGAGCCTCGTTGATGACGTCCTGGTCCGGATCAATATCCGAGCCTGACGCCGAGCCACCCCGTAGTGATCCGGCGCGGGTGTCCGAACCCATGTCGGAACCATCCAGCGCCTTTTTCAGCGCATCCTCGGTGTGGCCCAGGTCAGGCTTCTCGCCCATGGCCGCAGCTTCACGGGCTTCTTCGGTTTCTGTCTTGGGGTCGGTCATCATCATCTCCTTGTTGCAGCAACAACGCGGGGGGACCGGGCGATGGTTCCGTCAAGAAAAGGGCCGAGGGATTGCTCCGTCGGCCCATGATCCGCAATCGGATTGATTTCTACTTCCCGAAGAGCTTGTTCCAGCGGCGCTTCTCGCGGGTCTTCCAGGCGCCCCGGTGATAGGCGTCCGAGCCGATCAGCGGCACGACAGTCGTGGCCTCGGCGAAGACCATTTGTTCGTGGGTGGTCTGGACCTTGCCCCAGGAGGCGGCCTCTTTCAGCGTCGAAGAGGAACAGGCGCCGTCGCGGACGTCGGCGACCGTGATCTGGACCGCATAACGGTGCATCTCGGCTTCCACGCCCAGGATCTCGGCGCAGACGACGGTGTCCTGGGCGAAGTTCTTCGGCACGCCGCCCCCGACCATGAACAGGCCCGTCACGCCGGCGGCGATCTTGATGTCGGTCAGTTCGCGGAAGTCGGCGATGGCGTCCAGCATCAGATAGGGCAGGCCGGCGGCGGCGCGCTCCTTCTGGTGCTTGACCAGGCCGAATCCGGCGGAGCTGTCGACGAAGGCCGGGCAGAAGATCGGCACGCCTTCTTCATAGGCGGTCTGGATCAGCGAGCCGGGCTTCTTGGCGTTGCCCTCGGACAGCCACTTGCCCATCTCCCAGATGAACTCGCGGCTGGAATAGCCGCGCGGCTCCAGCCGGTTGGCGATTTCCAGGATGGTGTGGTCGCAGGCCTGGAGCTCTTCCTCGTCGATATAGGTGTCGTAGATCCGGTCGATGTAGTTGTCGCGCAGGACGTTGTCGTCCACCTCGCCGGCGGCCTGGTAGTGCTTGAAGCCCAGGGCTTCGAAGAAATCCATGTCCACAATCGAGGCGCCGGTGGCGACGATGGCGTCCACCATGCCGAACTTCACCATGTCCCGATAAACATGCATGCAGCCGCCCGCCGAGGTGGAGCCGGCCAGGATCAGCCAGGGCGAGCAGTCCTTGTCCTCGATGGCCATGGAGAAGATGTCGGCGGCGCGGGCGGTGTCGCGCGAGCTGAAGCTCATCTTGCGCATGCTGTCGATGATCGGGCGGGCGTCAAAGCTGGTGATGTCGACATGCTCGACGACGTTCTGGAGCAGTTGCGCCTTGGTGTTGCTTTGGGCGGGAGCGTTCATTTCGGAGGGTAACCCTTGGATTTGAGCGCCCGTCGTCAAGAAAAAGCAGCGGCCCGGACGGAGCGACGGGCCGCTGCAATCATACCAACGTCCGAAGACGGTTTTGGGTCAGTCGATCAGCGCTTGCGCTTGCGCACGCCGGCCTTGCCCTTGGGGCGCGACAGGCGAACGATCTTGCGCGCAGCTTCCTCGGCCGAGGTGCGGACCGTCGGGATCGAGCGCGGCGCGAGGCCGTACATCGAGCCCATGGGCGCGTCCTCGACCACGGCGATCTCGTGTTCGCCATAGCCGTTGAAGCCCGTCGTCATGGCCACGCCATAGGCGCCCAGCATGCCGATCTCGATGAAATCGCCTTCCTGCACATCGGCCGGCAGCCAGAACGGGCCTGGCATATGGTCGATGCTGTCGCAGGTCGGACCGTAGAAGCGGAAGGGCTTCAGCTCCGACGCGGCTTCGGCGTCCCGGACCAGCTTGGTCGGGAAGGGCCAGCGCGAGTGGGTGGCGTCGAACAGCGAGCCGTAGGATCCGTCGTTCAGATACAGGGCGTCGCCCTTGCGCAGGTCCACGCGGCACAGCACCGATGACGACTCAGCCACCAGCGCCCGGCCGGGTTCGCACCACAGCTCGGTCGTTTCCGACACCGGCATCTCGTTGAAGCCGCGATGGATGGCGTCGGCGTATTCGCTCAGGTCCGGCGGAACCATGCCCGGGTAGACCGAAGGGAAACCGCCGCCGACATCGACGATGTCGACGAAGACGCCCGCCTTCTTGATGGCGCGGCCGACCTGCGACATCGCCGCTTCATAGGCCGAGGGCCGCATGCACTGCGAACCCACGTGGAAGCTGACACCCATCAGACCGTTCTGCACGGCCTGGCGCACAGCCAGCAGCAGGGCGGGGGCTGCGTCCGGCGTGACGCCGAACTTGCCCGACAGGGAATAGGCCGCGCCGTCCGCCGACACGCCCATGCGTACAACGAGGTTCAGGTCGTCGGCGCCGTCGGTGGCGTCGATGATCTTCTGCAACTCGTCATGGCTGTCGAGCACGAAGGTGCGCACGCCGTGGTCGGCGTAGGCCGCACGGATGGCGCCGCGGCTCTTGACCGGGTGCATAAAGGCCAGACGCGCATCCGGGCTGACCGAGCGGACCAGCTCGATCTCGGCCAGAGACGCCACGTCGAAGGCGTTGACGCCTTCCTCCACCAGGGTCTCGATGACCCAGCGCGAAGGGTTGGCCTTCACTGCATAGAAGACGTCGGCTTTTAGATTATCCTGGAACCAGCGCGCCGCTACGGAAACCGAACGCGGTCGCACGAGGGCGACGGGACGTTCAGGGGACCGCTCACGGACCAGGTCCAGGGGAAGTTGGTACGTGCGCAATTCACGTAACCCCCTGCTAATTGTTAACCCAGACCGGCGTTAGCAGCGCTTAACGGTTAGACCACGGGGTCCGCCGGAACGCGCGATGTAGGGATGCTGAACCGTCATGTAAAGCGGTAATTTCATGACCTGATCCACAGGGGAACGGGCGTAAAGGCCTCGCGCACTGGACGAAAACGACGCAGGCATGCCATTAAGACTTGTCGAAACGCGCGTGGCGCGTCATGCGGCGCCCCCTGTTGCAACCGCCACCCACGGGTTCATGAATCCTTCAACCGCCGCCGTCGCGTCCGTACGGGATGTGTCGAAGACCTACGGAGCCCGAAAGGCGCTCGACGGCGTGTCCGTCGAAGTGGCCGCCGGCGAGATGGTCGCCCTGATCGGTCCCTCTGGATCGGGCAAGTCCACCCTGCTGCGCTCCATCACCGGGCTGCATCCGATCGATCCCGGCAAGGGAACGATCCAGGTGTTCGGCGAGACCGTTCAGCAGAACGGCCGCATCACGGGCTCCGTGCGCCGGGCGCGCGGCAAGCTCGGCATGATCTTCCAGCAGTTCAATCTGGTGGGGCGTCTGTCTCTCTTCTCCAATGTCATGCTGGGCGCCTTGGGGCGTCTGGCGGGTTGGCGCGGCGTTTTCGGCGTCTGGCCCAAGGCTGACAAGGAAGGCGCCATGGCGGCCTTGCACCGCGTCGGCGTCTCGGAATACGCCGCACAGCGCGCAAACACCCTGTCGGGCGGCCAGCAGCAGCGCGGCGCCATCGCCCGCGCCATCGTCCAGGGCGCGCAAGCCATCCTGGCTGACGAGCCCGTCGCTTCGCTGGACCCCGTTTCGGCCCGCAAGGTCATGGAACTGCTGGTGGAGTTGAACAAGCGCGACGGCATGGGCGTGATCGTCACCCTGCACCAGGTCGACTACGCCATCCGCTACTGCAACCGCGTCATCGCCCTTCAGAAGGGCAAGGTGGTCTATGACGGCCCCTCGACCGGTCTCGACTCCAAGCGCCTGATTGAAATCTACGGTCCCGAGTACGAGGACGCGTTCTGGGAAGCCAAGGCATGACCCGCACCGCCATTACCCGCCGCCTTCTGGGCGTCGCCGCTGTCGCAGCACTGACCCTGGGCCTCGCGGCCTGCGGCAAGGGCGAAGAGACCAAGGCCGGCGGCGTTCCCGCCGAGATCACCTTCTCCATCCTGTCTGCCGAGGGGCAGGCTTCGTCGGGCCCCCTGTGGCAGCCATTGCTGGACGACATGTCCAAGGCGATCGGCGTGCCGGTGAAGCCCTATTTCGGCTCGAACTACACCGTCCTGGTCGAGGCCATGCGCGGCAATCACACCCAGGTCGGCTGGTTCTCGGCCAAGCCCGAGGTCGAGGCCATTGATCGCGCCAACGCCGAAGTCATCGCCCGCACGGTGAACCGTGAAGGACTGGATTCCTACCAGTCGACCCTCATCGTCAAGAAGGGTTCGGGCATCACGCTGGACAAGGTGATGGCCTGCGGCAAGCAGTACAATTTCGGCATCGGAGACGCCCAGTCGACGTCCGGCACCCTTGCGCCGATGACCTTCCTGTTCAATGCGCGCGGCGTCGTGCCGTCACAGTGCTTCAAGACGGTGCGCTCGGCCAATCACCAGGCCAACGCCTTTGGCGTGGCCACAGGCGTGATCGACGTGGCGACCTCTAACAGCGTCAACACTGTCTTCATCCGCCGCGAAAACCCGCAACTGGCCGATCAGATCGAAGAGATCTGGATTTCGCCGCCGGTCCCTGAAAGCGGCATCGTCGTGCGTGAAGACCTGGATCCTGCGCTGAAGGAAAAGATTCGCAGCTTCTTCCTGACCTATGGCCAGGGCGAAGGTCCTGAAGCCGAGCGTCAGCGCAAGGTTCTGGCCGGTCTGGAATATTCGCGCTTCGCCGCCGCCGACGACAGCTACCTGAATCCGATCCGCGAAATGATCGCCGACCAGAAGCGCGGCGACGCCG
This sequence comes from Brevundimonas sp. NPDC058933, assembly GCF_049315965.1. Lineage (NCBI taxonomy): Bacteria > Pseudomonadati > Pseudomonadota > Alphaproteobacteria > Caulobacterales > Caulobacteraceae > Brevundimonas > Brevundimonas sp. NPDC058933. The sequence continues at coordinate 54,577 of NZ_JBMOSL010000014.1, read as the reverse complement.
AAGCCAAGGGCGACAAGGCGGGCGCCGCCGCCGCCGCCGCCGAGCTTCAACGTCTCCGCAGCCTGCGTGAGGTCCAGCCTTGACCTCTGCTCCGCTGACGCCGCCCTCTTCGGCAACTGCGGCCGTCCCCGCGGCGCCGCAAAAGTCCGCCGTCTCCTGGGCGATGGACATCCTCGTCTGGGGCGGCGTGATCGCCGTCCTGCTCTACAGCATCGACGCCGTCGACCTGGGCAACATCTCGCGCCTGTTCTCGGGCAACGACAGCACCCGCCTGTTCGTCCACGACCTGCTGCGTCCGGACTTTTCCGAGTGGAAGATGTTCGTCGGCAAGATGTGGGAGACGGTTCAGATCGCCCTGTGGGGCACCTTCCTGGCGGTGCTGTTCGGCATTCCCCTGGGTCTGGCCGCGGCCCGCAACATGGCCCCGGCCTGGGTGGTGACCCCGGTGCGCTGGCTCATGAACCTGCTGCGCTCCGTGCCCGATCTGGTCATCGGCCTGCTGTTCGTCACCGCCGTGGGCCTCGGCCCCCTGGCCGGCGTCCTGGCCATTACGCTGAACACGGCCGGTGTTCTGGCCAAGCTGTTTTCGGAAGCCGTCGAGTCGATCGACAAGGGTCCGGTCGAAGGCGTGCGCGCCACCGGCGCGTCCAAGCTGCACGAGATCGTCTGGGGGGTCATCCCGCAGGTCGCCCCGCTATGGACCTCGTTCGCCCTCTATCGCTTCGAATCGAACAGCCGCTCAGCCACGGTCCTGGGTCTGATCGGGGCAGGCGGTATCGGGCAGGTGCTGTTCGACAGCATGAACGCCTTCAACTTCCGCGCGGTCTCGGCCATCGTCATCATCGTGGTCATCGCCGTGACCCTGATCGACAGCCTGTCCCAGGTCATGCGCAAGCGCCTGCTGTAGCGGGCGTTTGGCGCAGCGACCGCAAGGTTTGCTCTGACTGTCACAAAGGTCTGGCCGGACCGTCACACTCCGCTGCTCTAAAGCGTCGCATACTGACGACTTGGAGAGGTCCGGCCATGATCCGTTCCCTGAAACTCACCGCCTGCGCCGCCGCCCTGATGGCGTTGGCCGCCTGCGGCAACAACGAAGGCGGCGCCGCTCCCGGCAGCCAGAAGGCTCGCGCCGGCATCTGGGCCGCCGGCTCCTCGACTGTCTTCCCCTTCGCCACCCGTGTGGCCGAGAACTTCGCCCGCACCTCGGGCGGTTCGGCGCCGCGCGTTGAATCGCTCGGCACCGGCGGCGGCATCCAGGCCTTCTGCGCCGGCATCGGCCCCTCGACTCCTGACATCGCCAACGCCTCGCGTCCGATGAAGCAGGGCGAGTTCGACCGCTGCGTCGCCAACGGCGTCACCGACATCGTCGAGATCAAGATCGGCTTCGACGGCATCGTCATCGCCACCGCCCGCACCGGCAACAGCTTCAACTTCGAGCTGAACGACCTTTACGAAGGTCTCGCCAAGGAAGTCCCTGGCCCGAACGGAACCTTCGTCGCCAACCCGGCCACGACCTGGAACCAGGTCAACAAGAGCCTGCCGAACCAGCGTATCCAGGTCTACGGCCCGCCGCCCACCTCGGGCACGCGCGACGCCTTCCTGGAACTGGGCATGGCCCCCGGCGGCGAACTGGTCCCGGCCGTGGCCGCGCTGAAGGGCGACAAGACCCGCTTCGAAACCCTGACCCATACCCTGCGTGAAGACGGCGCCTGGGTCGATTCGGGCGAGAACGACAACGCCATCGTCCAGACCCTGACCCGTACGCCGGGCTCGCTGGGCGTGTTCGGCTTCTCCTTCCTGGAGCAGAACATGGACACGGTGAAGGCCGAGACCATCGACGGCGTCGCCCCCTCGGCCGACACCATCGCCGACGGCACCTATCCCCTGGCTCGGAGCCTCTACATCTACGTCAAGAAGGCCCACATCGGCGTGACGCCGGGCCTGGAGCAGTTCGTCCAGGAGTTCATGTCCGAGGGCTCCGCCGCGCGCGGCGGCTACCTGCAGGACCGCGGCCTGGTGCCGCTGCCGGTCGACCAGTTGACCGCCGAACGCGCCAAGGCCGCCGCCATGACCTCGATGGCCCGCCCGAACTAAGGGTTCGGCCAAGGTTGATAGGCAGACGCCCCGGACGATGACCGTCCGGGGCGTCTTGCTGTCGGGAACCTGGGTGGTGATGAAGCCTAGGCGGCCGCCTTGCGCCTTAGTCGGGCTATGCGACGCAGGCGGCGCCAAAAGCGGCCACGGGCGGGGTCGGGGTAGGGCTGCAGGTTCTCGACGAACTGCTCGGCTGAGGCCCGCCAGCTGAACTTCTCGGCGTAGGCGCGCACGTCCTTGCGATCCAGTTCCAGACATTTCAGGCAGGCGGTCTTCAGGTCGTCGTCGATAGCCCCGGCGTTCGAGCCGGGAATGATGTCGATGGGCCCGTGCGCCGGATAGGCGGCGACAGGCGTTCCGGCGCCCATGGCTTCCAGGATCACCAGGCCGAAGGTGTCGGTCCAGCTGGGGAAGACGAAGACGTCGGCGTCGGCGAAGCAGCGGGCCAGTTCGTCGCCGAAGCGGGCGCCCAGGAACTTGGCTTCGGGATACTTATCTTCCAACTCGGCGCGAGCCGGCCCGTCGCCGACCACGATCTTGGTCCCTGGCAGGTCCAGCTCAAGGAAGGTCTCGATGTTCTTCTCGACGGCCACGCGGCCGACGTTGAGGAAGAAGGGCCGGGGCCAGGCGTCGCCGCCCATCTCCTTGTAGATGGGCTCAAGGTCGGGGCGGAACAGGTCGGTGTCCACGCCGCGCGTCCACGGCGAGACATTGCGGAAGCCGTGCTCGACCAGTTCGTCGCGCAGGGTCGGCGTCGCCACCATCAGCCGGCCGGACGGCTTGTGGAACCACTTCATGTAGGCGTAGCCGACCTGAACCGGGATCGGGAAACGGGCCGAGACATATTCGGGGAACTTGGTGTGATAGCTGGTCGTGAATGGCAGCTTCCACTCCACGCAGATACGCCGCGTGGCGATGCCCAGCGGGCCTTCGGTGGCGATATGAACGGCCTCGGGTTCGAAGGCGCGCAGGCGTTCGCGAATCTCTTCTTCCGCGCCCAGGGCGAGGCGAATCTCAGGATAGGTCGGGCAGGGTATGGTCTTGAACTGGCTGGGTTCGATGACCTCGACCTCATGGCCCATGGCGCGGCATTCGGCCACGGTGCGGGTCAGGGTGCGGACGACGCCGTTGACCTGAGGCTCCCAGGCGTCAGTGACCAGAACAATGCGCATGAAGTCGAGTGGGCCCGGGCCGTTTCGCTGAGCCGGAAGTTCTAGCCGCTTCGCATGACGAAGGCGAGACGGGTTTACAGCGGCAGGACCGTCGTCGATTTCACCTCTTCGAGAACGGCATAGGTTCGCGTCTCGCGCACGCCGGGCATTCGCACCAGGATGTCGCCGAGGAAGACGCGATAGGCGTCCATGTCGGCCACCCGCGCCTTGATCAGATAATCGAAGCCGCCGGCGACCATGTGGCATTCCAGCACTTCGGCTTGATGCCGTACGGCCTGGGCGAAGGCGTCGAAGACGTCGCCCGTGGTCCGGTCCAGTTGCACCTCGATGAAGATCAGAAGCGCCCGCCCGGCCGAGGCCGGGTCGATCAGGGCCGCGTAGCCGGTGATGACCTTCTTGTCCTTCAGCCGCTTGACCCGCTCGAAGCAGGCGGCGGGCGACAGATTGCACCTTCGCGCCAGTTCCGCGTTGGAGATCCGGCCGTCGGTCTGCAGCACGCGCAGCAGACGCCGGTCTGTGTCGTCCAGAGTTTGCATGGTGGATGAGCCTTATGGCCGAAGGATCGCTGGTTCAGACGGTCATCATACAGTGCACATTCGGCCAAGTCCGCCATATATGCCGGAAATCGAAGGGCTTGATCCCAGGGTGAGATGATGACGCCGACCGACCTCAAGCACTGGGACGATCTGGACCGGAACAAGTTTCGCGACGAACGCGCCGTGGTGGCTGAACTTCTCGCCAACCCCGGCCTGACGACGGCCGAGCGCGCCGACGTCTTCCGCGACGCCGTCGCCCTGGTGGATCACGCTCGCCTCAGCCAGAAGAAGCAGGGCGTGGTCGAGAGCTTCCTGCAAGAGTTCTCGCTGGGCACCCGCGAGGGTCTGGCCCTGATGTGCCTGGCGGAGGCCCTGCTGCGCACGCCCGACGCCGACACCCGCGACCGCCTGATCGCCGAGAAGATCGGCTCCGCCGACTGGGCCTCGCACATGGGTCAGTCCGACAGCCTGTTCGTCAACGCCTCGACCTGGGGCCTGATGCTGACCGGCAAGCTGGTCGATGTCGATGATGAGGCGAAGACCGACCTCTCGGGCTTCCTCAAGCGGATCGCCGGGCGTCTGGGCGAGCCGGTCATCCGCCAGGCCGTGGCCACCGCCGTCAAGATCATGGGCGAGCAGTTCGTGGTCGGCCGCACCATCGAGGGCGCGCTGAAGCGCTCGGACCGCGAAGGCTGGCTGTGCAGCTTCGACATGCTGGGCGAGGGCGCTCGCACGACCGCCGACGCCGAGCGCTATGAGAAGATCTACGCCGACGCCATCGAGGCAGTGGGCAAGACCAGCGAGGGGCAGGGCCCCGAAGCCGGCCACGGCGTTTCGGTCAAGCTGTCGGCCCTGTCGCCGCGCTATGAGGCGACGCAGGAAGAGCGCGTGTGGGAAGAGCTCTATCCCCGCATCCTGCGTCTGGCCCTGATCGCCGCCAAGTACGACATCAACTACACCATCGACGCCGAAGAGGCCGACCGTCTGGCCCTGTCGCTGAAGCTGCTGGAGCGGCTGGCCCGCGAGCCGGCCCTGGGCGACTGGAAGGGTCTGGGTCTGGCCGTTCAGGCCTATCAGAAGCGCACGACGGAGACGGTGCAGAAGCTGGCCGACCTGGCCAGGTCCTCGGGCCGTCGCCTGATGGTGCGTCTGGTCAAGGGCGCCTATTGGGACACCGAGATCAAGCGCGCCCAGGTCATGGGCCGCACCGACTATCCGGTCTTCACCACCAAGCCCGCGACCGACCTCAACTTTCTGGTCTGCGCCAGGGCCCTGATCGAGGCTTCGCCCTACGTCTACGCCCAGTTCGCCACCCACAACGCCCATACCCTGGCTGCGGTGCGTCGCATGGCTAGAGACCGCAACGTGGTCATCGAGCACCAGCGCCTGCACGGCATGGGCGAGGCCCTGTATGACGCCGCGCACGAGGCCTGGGCCGACGAGCAGGTCATCGTCCGCGCCTACGCCCCCGTCGGTGGCCACGAAGAACTGCTGCCCTATCTGGTGCGCCGCCTGCTGGAAAACGGCGCCAACTCCTCCTTCGTCCACGCCCTGCTGGACGAGCGCGTTCCGGCGACCGCCGTCGCCGCCGACCCCATCACCGCCGTCGAGGCCCAGCCCGACCGCCACCCCAGGATTCCGGTTCCCATGAACATCTACGGCGATCGTCAGAACTCCCTCGGCCGCGACTATTCGCAGGCCGCCGACCGTGAACGCCACGCCAAGGCCTTGGAGCGCGTCGACAGCGAGAAGCTGACGTCCGGCCCCATCATCGGCGGCAAGCTGAAGGCCGGCGTGAACCCGCAGGACGTGACCAATCCCTTCGACCGTTCGCAGGTTCTGGGCCACGTCTCGGAAGCCTCGGTCGAGGACGTGGACGCCGCCGTCATGGCCGCTGCTAACGCTCAGGTCGCCTGGGACCGCATCGGCGGCGCCGGCCGCGCTCCGATCCTGCGCGCCATGGCCGACGCCCTGGAAGCCGACATGGACCGTCTGGTCGCCCTGCTGTCGCGTGAAGCGGGCAAGACGCTGAACGACGGCGTGGCCGAGGTGCGCGAAGCCGCCGACTTCTGCCGCTACTACGCCCTGCTGGCCGAGCGCGACTTCGGCGGCGCCCAGACCCTGAAGGGCCCCACCGGCGAGACCAACCAACTGGTCCTGCATGGCCGCGGCGTCTTCGCCGCCATCAGCCCGTGGAACTTCCCCCTGGCCATCTTCACCGGCCAGATCGCGGCTGCGCTGGCCGCCGGCAACGCCGTGGTGGCCAAGCCCGCCGAGCAGACCCCGCTGATCGCCGCAGAGGCCGTCCGCCTCTTCTACAAGGCCGGTCTGAACCCCGACCTGCTGGCTCTCGTGCCCGGTCGCGGCGAGATCGTCGGCGCGGCCCTGACTGCCCATCCGGGCATCGACGGCGTGGCCTTCACCGGCGGCACCGATACCGCCTCCGCCATCAACCGCGGCCTGGCCGCGCGCGCCGGCGCCATCATCCCCTTCATCGCCGAGACCGGCGGCCTGAACGCCATGTTCGTGGACACCACGGCGCTGAAGGAACAGGTCATCGACGACGTCATCCTGTCGGCCTTTGGCTCGGCCGGTCAGCGCTGCTCGGCCCTGCGCATCCTCTATGCGCCCAGGGAAGCCGCCGACGCCCTGATCGAGGGCCTGAAGGGCGCGCTGGCGACCCAGGTGATCGGCGACCCGACCGGCCCGACGACCGACATCGGCCCCGTGATCGACGCCGAGAGCCGCGCCAATCTCGAAGCCCACGTCGAACGCCTGTCCAAGGAAGCCAAGATCGTCGCCCGCGCCGAACTGGCTCCGGGTTCGGAAAAGGGCGACCTGTTCGCCCCGACCATTGCCGAGATCCCGACCCCGGACTTCCTCGAGCGCGAGGTCTTCGGCCCGATCCTGCACGTCTATCGCTATGACTCGAAGGACCTGAAGTCGGTCGCCGCCAAGCTGGCCGCGCGCGGCTATGGCCTGACGCTGGGCGTCCACAGCCGCATCGAGGCCTTCGCCGACGAGGTCGTGCGCCTGGTCCCGGCCGGCAATGTCTATGTGAACCGCTCGATCATCGGCGCCGTCGTCGGCGTTCAGCCCTTCGGCGGCGAAGGCCTTAGCGGCACCGGCCCGAAAGCCGGCGGCCCCAACAGCCTGATCCGTTATGCAGCGGAGAAGGCCATCAGCGTCAACATCGCGGCCCAGGGCGGGGATCCGGCGCTGCTGAATCTGTAGAAGGGGGCGCGCCTAGAGCGCGCTCCGCAACACGCTGCGAAGATATTGACCATAGGCGCTCTTGCCGAGCGCTTGGGCCAGGATCTCAAGTTGGGCGGCGTCGATGAAGCCTTTTGAGAAGGCGATTTCTTCGGGGCAGGCGATCTTGAAGCCCTGACGTTTTTCAAGGACGCGGACAAACTCTGCGGCTTCGACCAGGCTGTCGGGCGTGCCTGTGTCCAGCCAGGCGTAGCCACGCCCCATGATCTCGACCGACAGCTTGCCGCGCTCGAGATAGACTCGGTTGACGTCGGTGATCTCCAACTCGCCGCGTGGCGACGGCTTCAAATCGCGCGCGATGTCGATGACGTCGCTGTCATAGAAGTAGAGGCCGGTCACAGCCCAGTGGGACTTGGGCGCCGACGGCTTCTCTTCGATAGAAAGCGCGTGCATTTCTGCGTCGAACTCGACCACGCCGTACCGTTCGGGGTCATGGACGTGATAGGCGAACACTGTCGCACCTTCTTGGCGCCGCATGGCGCTGGTGAAGAGTTCGGTGATGCCGTGGCCGTAATAGATGTTATCGCCCAGGATCAGGGCGGAGGGACTGTTTCCAACGAAGTCGGCGCCGATGATGTATGCTTGGGCCAGGCCATCGGGGCTAGGCTGGACCGCATACTGGATTTCCATGCCCCATTGGGATCCGTCGCCGAGCAAGGCCTGGAAATTGGGCGTGTCGCGCGGAGTGGAGATGATCAGCACCTCGCGGACGCCTGCCAGCATCAGGGTCGACAGCGGATAGTAGATCATCGGCTTGTCGTAGACGGGCATCAACTGCTTGGAGGTGACAAGCGTCATGGGGTGCAGGCGCGTGCCCGATCCTCCGGCGAGAATGATGCCCTTCATGCGAGGGTCCTTTCGGCATTGAGTTCGGCGACGATCTCCGCGACGGCGTCCTGCCAGGCGCGAGGGACCACGCCATAGTCGCGAGTCAGCTTGGTCGTCATCAGACGGGAATTGGCCGGTCGTCGGGCCGGCGTCGGATAGTCAGCGGTCGGGATGCCCTCGACGGCGGCTGACGGGCCGCCGGCTACGGCGCTGGTCGCGAAAATTTCGCGCGCCAGCCCCGCCCAGCTGGTTTCGCCGGCGTTGACGAAGTGGAAGACGCCGACAGGCGCCCGGTCGTCGTCGATCATCCGCAGGGTGATGGTCTTTAGCGCGGCCGCGATGTCCCGGGCCGACGTCGGGCAGCCAAACTGATCTTCAACGACCCTTAGGGCGGGCCGGTCCGCGGCGAGGCGGAGCATGGTCTTGAGGAAGTTGGTGCGATGGACGCTCAGCACCCAGGCCGTGCGCAGCACCACCGAACGGGGGTTGCCGCTGCGGACCGCCAGTTCGCCGGCCAGCTTGGAGGCGCCGTACACGCCGAGCGGGCCGACGGAATCCTCTTCGACATAGAAGCCTTCTCCCGAGCCGTCGAACACATAGTCGGTCGAGACCTGCACCAGCGGCACGCTGGCCTCGCGCGTCACCTCGGCCAGGACGGCCGGGCCCATGGCGTTCGCAGCGAAGGCTGCGGCGACATCCGTTTCCGCCCTGTCCACGGCGGTGTAGGCGCCGGAGTTGATGACGGCGGCGAAGGTCGTTCGGGCGAACGCCGCCCTGACCGACTCGATGTTCGCCAGATCCAGATCATCGCGCGAGGGCGTGTGCAGGACGACGTCCTCTGGCCATCCGGCGGCGGCGAGCTCCAGTCCGACCTGACCCGCGCCGCCTGTCACCAGGATGTGAATCGGATCAGCCATTGGCCACGCCCAGACGCTGGGTCGCGTAGCGAGCATCCAGAATATCTTGCCACCAGGCCTGGTTTTCCAGATACCAGCGCACGGTCCGGGCAATACCCTCTTCGAAGGTCACCGAGGGTGTCCAGTCCAGATCCGCGCCGATCTTGGAAGCGTCGATGGCGTAGCGCTGATCGTGGCCCGGGCGGTCGGCGACGTAGGTGATCTGGTTGGCGTAGGCCTGGCCGTCGTCGCGCGGGCGGAGCTGGTCCAGGATTGTGCAGATCGCTGTCACGACATCGATGTTTTTCTGCTCGGCATTCCCGCCGACATTGTAAGTCTGACCCGGCTGGCCCTTTTCGAAGACCGCCTGAAGCGCGCGCGCATGGTCATCCACAAAAAGCCAGTCCCGCACGTTGCTCCCATCGCCGTAGACGGGCAGGGGTTCGCCGTTCAGGGCCCGGATGATGATCAGGGGGATCAGCTTTTCCGGGAAATGATACGGACCATAGTTATTCGAGCAGTTGGTCACCAGCACCGGCAGGCCGTAGGTGTGACCCCAGGCGCGCACCAGATGGTCCGAGCCTGCCTTCGACGCCGAGTAGGGCGAGCGAGGATCGTAAGGCGTCGTCTCGGTGAAGAAGCCTTCCTCGCCCAGCGAGCCGAACACCTCGTCCGTCGAAATGTGGTGGAAGCGGAAGGCCGCCTTCCGGGCTTCGGGAAGGTTGCGCCAATATCCCAGCGCCTGGTTCAGCATGACGAACGTGCCAACGAGATTGGTCTGCACAAACTCGCCCGGCCCGTCGATCGAACGATCTACATGGCTTTCCGCAGCTAGATGGGCGACGACGTCCGGCTGAAACTCCTGCAGGGTTCGAGCGACCATCTCGGCGTCGCAGATGTCAGCTTGGACGAAGGTGTAGCGGTTGCTGCCGGCGGCGGGTTCCAGCGAGCTGAGCAGACCCGCGTAGGTCAGTTTGTCGAAGACCAGCACCTCATGATCGGTGTGTTCAATCAATCGCCGCACTAACGCTGAGCCGATGAAACCGGCGCCGCCGGTGACCAGAATTCTCATGAAAACTCGCAATTTGGACGATCGCTTGTCAGGAAAGGACGATCAGCCTCACACTGATTCTGGGCAAAGATCGGCCGCTCTGCAACTGCCTAGTGGCTCAATGTCACGTCGACGCCTTGCCGCCGTCCGCGCGCAACCCTAGAAGGAAGCTGATCATGCCAGGCCGTAGCGCTCTTGGGCGCTACTGAACGAGACCTCAATTCATGACTGAATCGCCCGTATTCCTGCTGACGCCCCGTCGCTTTGAAGACGCGCGCGGTTGGTTTTCTGAAACCTATTCGCAGGCGTCGATGGCGAAGTTCGGAGTGAATGAGACCTTTGTTCAGGATAACCAGTCTTTCTCGCGACAGACGGGCACCGTCCGGGGTATTCACTTTCAGCGCTCTCCCCACGCTCAAGCTAAACTCGTGCGGTGCGTGCGCGGGTCCTTGATCGATTACGCCGTCGATCTCCGGCGCCAGTCGCCGACCTTCGGACGGTGGGTTTCGGTCAGGCTCAGCGCTGACGGCGGCGAGCAGTTGTATATTCCCGTGGGCTTCGGGCACGCCTTCGCCACGCTCGAGCCGGACGTCGAGATCGCTTACAAGGTGACGGACGTCTACGCACCGGACTGCGATGGCGGCGTGCGCTGGAACGATCCGAAGCTCGCCATCGAATGGCCTCTTCCGGCGAGCGGGGCGGTGCTGTCGGACAAGGATGCCGTCCTTCCCACCCTGGATGAGCTTGATGTTGATTTCGCCTACGACGGGCGGCCGCTTCTTCCGCTTGCAGTCTGATCGGCTGCACCATCGTTGTTGGATGGCGCGGGCAGCGTCTAGGGTCGAGAGCCAAAACAGCCTTGGCGCGTTCGCCTGCAATGACGCGGGTTTCGGCGGCGTGAAAGCGGCAAGGTTATGATGTTCAAAACGATTTCCCAAAACGCGACGATCGTGATCTCCCTGATGTTGCGGGAGATCATCACGCGCTACGGCCGCCGCGGGCTGGGCTTTCTGTGGCTAATCGGCGAGCCGCTGCTGTTCACAGGTGCGGTTATCCTCCTGTGGTCGTTCATCAAGGCACCTTATCAGCACGGCATTCGTCTCGCTCCCTTCGTCATGACGGGCTACATGGCGTTGATCATGTTCCGGCACATGGTGAGCTATTCCATGGGAGCGATTTCAGGGAACCTGGGCCTTCTTTTTCACCAGAAAATCAAAATATTGCACGTCTACTTGGCGCGGTTCTTTCTGGAACTCGGCGGAACGACGCTAGCCTTCCTGATCGTCTACGCGGTGTTGATGGCTTTTGGTCAGGTGACCTGGCCGATTGACCCCCTGCTGCTTTACTACGGCTGGATATCGCTCTTCATCCTATCGATCGGCATCGCCCTCGTGGTCAGTGCGCTCGCCATGGAATTTGATGTCGTAGAACGTATTGTCCCGGTGCTCATGTATGCGGTTTTGCCGTTCTCCGGCGCCTTCACCATGGCGGCTTGGCTTCCTGCCAAGTACCGCGAAATTTACCTCGCCGTCCCCATTCCTCACACCGTTGAGATGATGCGCGCAGCCATTTTCGGCGAGTTTGTTGAAACTCACTACGACCCGCTCTATCCCCTGTTCTGGGGTGGGCTGCTTGCCGTCCTGGGCTTGATCATGATTTCGAGAGCCAAGGAACATATTGATGCCGACTAAACCTCAGACGCGCCTGAGCCATGGGCGAGGAAACTACTGAATGAGCGACTCTCGCGTTACGTTTCTGGGTCGGGCGGCTTTGGGCGGGCCGGCCCAAGGCGAGCAGGCGCGCGCCGGATCGGGCCCGTTCTTCCTGAAGCCCACAGTCATCGCCTTCGGCGTTGTGGTCTTGTTGCCCACCTTGCTAGCGGCGATCTACTTCCTGTTCATCGCCTCGCCGCGATACGTGTCGGAAGCGCACTTCGTCGTCCAGAGCGCGTCCAAGCAGCAGCCGTCCAGCCTTGGCGTCGCGTTGCAGGGGGTAGGTCTGTCGACCAATTCGACAGATTCCTTCGTCGTCCATGAGTACATCCGTTCGCGCGACGCGCTCACCGCGCTTCAGCCGCATCTCGACGTGAGGGCCATTCTGTCGCGATCCGGCGTTGATGCTTTTTCTCGTTTCCCGGCGCCCGGGCAGGGCGCAACCCAGGAAGACCTCTACAAGGCGTTTCAGCGTCGCGTGACGGTCGGTTACGACACGACGACCGGCATCAGCACCTTGCGGGTGCAGGCCTTCACGCCGCGTGACGCTCAGGCTGTCGCCAGTGCACTTCTTGACGGTGGTGAAACCCTGGTCAACCGGCTGAACGCACGCTCTGCCGCCCAGGACGTGGAGGATGCGGAGCGCAGCGTGATGGAGGCCGAGGCGCGCCTGGGCGCTATCCAGCAGCGCCTGACCACTTATCGCAATCGCGAAAGCATGCTTGATCCGGAAGCGTCGGCCAAGGAAGGGGCGGCCTTCCTAGCTGAGTTGCAGGGCACCTTGGCGAGCCTGCGCGCCGACCGAGCGCTGCTCGCGAGCCAGGCGCCGCAAAGCCCGCAGTTGCCTGCCCTTGACGCCCGGATTCGCGCCTATGAGCAGCAACTCTCCATCGAGAGGGCCAAGGTGGCGGGCAACGCCGATTCCCTGGCCACCAAGGTCAGTGGATACGAAGCGCTAATGCTCGAACGCACACTGGCCGATCGCGCGCTCACCGCCGCCAGCACGGCGCTGGACGCCGCACGGGACTCTGCGCGTCGCCAAAAGCTCTATCTTGAGCGGGTGGTAAGTCCTAATCTTCCTGACAAGGCGACGGAACCTCGGCGTTGGCGCGGCGTTTTGGCCGTCCTGGTCACGATGCTGCTGCTGTATGGCGTGGGCGGCCTCTTGTGGGCAGGCCTCAGGGAGCACCGGCAACTTTGACCTCGTTGTCAACGGAGGACATTGGGCTCGAGGTTTCCAATCTCGGCAAGACCTATGCTCGATCTGCCAGTGCGCCGCCGCTTTTCCGAAATCTCAACTTCACGGTAGGTCGGTCTGATCGTCTGGCGATCCTGGGGCGGAACGGCCAGGGCAAGTCGACGATGATCAAGATCCTGGGCGGGGCGCTCGCGCCCACCGAGGGACGGGTCAACTGGCGTATGACCAACTCTTGGCCGATCGGCTTCAGCGGCGCCTTTCAGGGCAGTCTGACGGGCGTGGACAATGTGCGCTTCCTGGCCCGCATCTATGAGCGAGACTTCAAGGAGCTGATGGGGCTGGTCGACGGCTTCGCAGAGCTGGGCTCAAAGATGACGATGCCGGTGAAGCATTATTCTTCGGGCATGAGAGCGCGTCTGGCGTTCGGCCTTTCCCTGGCTATCGATTTCGACTGCTATCTGATCGACGAACTAGTCGCCGTCGGCGACGCCCGTTTTCAGCGCAAGTGCAACGAAGAACTCTTTGAACGTCGCGCGCAGCGCGCCTTTGTCATGGCGTCTCACGACATGCGGACAGTGGGCCGCGTTTGCGACCGCGCGCTCATCATCGAGGGTGGCCGCGCCAAGATGTTCACGGACATTCACGAGGCCATCGACATCTACACATGGCTGAGGGCGGCGTGAGCAAAGCGTTGCGACTGGGCGTCTTGCAGATGCCGTCATTGCACGGGTCCGGCTGGCGTATCGGCCTGAAGGCCGCTGCTCGCGCGAAGGGTTGGCGCGTGGTCAAGGGGGCGGACGTGCCTCCCACGAACGACAGCCCTGAGCATAGCATGGTCATCCTCTTACGAGACGGCGCACAGGCCCTCGCCATGGCGCCGTCGCTAGACGCCTGCGTGGTCATCAGCGATCCATTGGAAGAAATCTGCCTGGCGGTGGCGGCGCTTTACCCCGGTAAAAAGATCAAGGCCTATGCCGTGGCGGCCGAGCGGTTGGCGGCGGCCGTCACGTTGGTCCGGGAAGGCGCTTGCCTGGTTGAGGGGGCGGCTGCGGAGGCGGACCTGCCGTTGATCGGCAGGGTGGTCGGCAATGATTCGATCGAGGTGGGGCCGCCTGTAGCGACGCTCGATCCGGGGCCGCTCGATATGTTCAGCGGAGCCTCTGCGAGAGGGCCGGAGCCCGGGCACAAAACGAACTGGCCCTGGGACCTCTTCAACTTCCGAACGACGCCTCGCTCGCTGGTCTCGCCTCCTGAAGTCGATCTGACGGGGCGCGCCCGGGTTATTTTCCATGGCCCGCGGTTTTCGCTGCCGGCGGGGGAGTGGCGAATCCGGCTGCGCTTCCACCTGGACCCCGAAGATCGCGAATCTCCGCTGAGATTCGAGTGGGGCGGCATGGATGATTTTGAGCACCTGGAGCTTCAGCTCAAGGCGGCGGGTCTTTACGAAGTTGAGTTGACAAAGCGTTGGGACAGGCCTGTTGCGGCCCAGTTGCGGGTTTGGGCGGCGGCCGCGCATTTTGTCGGCTCCTTCGAGTTCTTGCACGCCGACGTCGCTTATCTGGCGCGCTGATTCCGTCTCCCGAGGTCGAGCAATTTGAAACAGCAGGTTGAAGGAGTTCCGCCAATGGCCAGGCCGTCTGGAACAGCACAGCTCTTATCGCCTGACGCATCGCGTGAGGACGTTTCTCCGAGGACGACGGTGCCCGTGCGACGGCTTGGCGTCTTTCTATTTTGGGATCCGAGCGAAACAGTCGAAGATTACGTCAAGGTTTCGCTGGCGGCGGTTCGTCCTTATTTCGAGAGCCTGATCGTGGTGGTCAACGGCCAGGTCGACAGGGAGGGGCAGGACGCCCTGGCCGCTGTCGCCGACGAGGTCTGGTATCGCGAGAACACGGGTTTTGACGTCGGCGGCTACAAGTACGCCGTTGATCGTCTGGGCGTCGAAGCCATCGCGGCCTACGACGAATTCGTGCTACTGAACTATACTTTTTACGCGCCTCTGGGCGACCTGGGCGCCATGTTCGACCGGATGGACGCGTCCGGCGTCGATTTCTGGGGCGTGACGAACTTCAAGGATGCGAAGCAGAACTTCGTCCAGTCCTATTTCATTGCGGCGCGATCTCGACTGACCGGGAGTCAGGCGTTTGCCGACTACTGGGCCGCCATGCCAACGATCATGTCGATCGATGACTCGATCGAGCACCACGAGAAGGCGTTCACGGCCTTCTTCGCCGCCAGGGGTTTTTCCTGGGACGTGGCATTTCCGACCGAGGGGGGCGAGTTCGGCAATGTCACAATCGCCTCGCCGATCCAACAGATGGCGGATGGCTGCCCGACGCTCAAATACCGAGCCTTCACCTTCTCGCTGGAAAGCTTGCGTCACCGGGAGGCGCCCTATCCCGCACGAACCCTGGAGCATATTCGCAAGCACACGGACTATGACGCCCGACTGATTGTCGATCATCTGGTTCGGAGCATGTCTCCCGAGGCGTTCGCCGCCAACATGCAAACGGTGACGGTCGCTGCGCCGCAGGCCACGAGCGAGATCGCGCCGCTGGGCGCTGTGGGCCTGTTCCTGAACGTGGTCGATATGGCGGCGCTGGAGGGCTTGGCGCCCGTCCTGTCGGCCCTGACCCCACGAGGCACGGTGACGCTCTTTGTCCGGGTTCCATCCGCCGAGATGGCAGAGGAGGTCCAGCGGGCCGTCGGTGGAAATGCGGCGGTGGTGCGTGTCGGCGCGCCGGCCTCGACCGCGGCTGCCTTGTTCTCATGGTCTGATGAGGTCGACTTCCGCCGTTTCGATCTCGTGCTGTCACTGGGCGATTTCACGGGCGGACGCCGGATAAACGCTTGGCTCGACAATCGCCTCTCGTTCTACGTCAACAATCTCGTTGCCGGAGACGGCGTGCTTGACGCCGTCGCGCGTCAGTTCGAGGACGCCTCGATCGACATGGTGATGTCGCCCGCCAGCCTCTATCTCGAGGGCTGGGAAGACCTCTTCTGGACGAAAAACAGGTTTGAAATTCGTCGCATGGGGGCCGATTTGAGCCTTCGCGATCTGGACGGAGCGAGCAATCTCCATGCTCCCCACTCGGCCTTCTGGCTCCGGGGCGAGGCGGCGTTTGCCCTGGCGTCCTCGTACGACATCGTCAGTCAGCGCCGGGCTTTGGATGTGGGCGAGCAATTCAACCGCCTGATCCCGGCCTTGCTGGCCGCCCGGGGCAAGATTGCCTGGCGATTGATCTCCGCGAGCAATGCAGCCCAGGCGATGGCGGCTGCAAGCTGGATGGCTCCACAGTCCATTGAAATGCGGATGGAGAAGGACAGGGAGACCGAGCGTCGTATTGCGGCTCAACTGCTCGCCAACGATAAACTGGAACGCGCCCTGAAAGCCGCCCGGACGCGGCTGTCCGAGGTCAACGCCGCCCTGGAGGTCGCGCTTGGCGACAAGCGGGTTCTGGAGAGCGGTCAGGAGACGTCGCGGTTGGCGGTCGCGGAAAACCGCGAGCTCATGCTGCTCTACAATCGCACGGCTGAGGAACTGGCGGAGCTCCGTCGCGCCGCGGTCGGCCAGTGGGCGCAGGCGACGGAGGGCAATCGCTCGGAGGGCGGCGTCAAGAGGATTTGGCGGTGGGCGAGGCGTCAGGGACGGAGGCTGCCGAAGTGATTGCGACGCCTTATTCGCGCGCCTTTCATCCCGCGGAGTTGAACGCAAGGCGCGTTCTGTTGGTGGCGCAGGGGCCCTGGCACCTCGATATGTACGCCAGCCTCTTCACGGCTTTGCCCGAGATCGACTGGACGGTCTATTTCGAGGCGCCCGGCGAAGCCCTGGCGCCTCTCGCGCTCGCGGCGCCGTCGAACGTCCAGTTGATCGGCAATATGACCGATGTTCTGCTGCGTCTGGACGATTTCGCTGTCTGTTTGACGACCCTGGCCACGCCCCATCGGGCGCACCTCAGGGGGCTGCAGATCTTCACGGCCTGCTCCCGGCTTGGGATTCCCGTCCTTGAGATGCAACACGGTCTTTTCCAGCTAGGCGTCGCCTTCGTCGAGGTGTCCAAGACGCCAGGCTCGGGTTTTCCGAGCGCGGCCATGGGGGCGGCCGCGAGGAATTTCCGCGACGACCTGATCGGCTGGTCCGGTGAGGATGGGATAGGCTTGCCGCAGTTTCATGACCTGAAGCCTGCATCCGACGACGGCTATGTGCTGATCCTTTCGAATCTGCATCGGTCGGTCTTCTCGGAAGTCGAGCGGCGTCTCTTCTATGAGGGTGTCGCTCGGCTGGTGCGTAAGCATCGGGGCACCAAATTCCTCTGGAAGCCGCATCAGTCGGAACTCCAGCGCAAGCTGGAGCCGCTCTATGCGCCGCTCATGAGTGAGGTCGGCGCGAACCTTCAGTTGCTGACCAAGGAGGCCATGGCCGGCACGACGACGCTGGAGCTTATCCGGTGCTGCTCGCGGGCGGTGTCGTCGCTGTCGTCCGTGGTGCTTGAGCTCGAGATGTACGCCAAGCCGACGCTGCTCTATGCGCCTGTCTCGATGGAAGGGGCGGTTTCGATCATGGGGACGGTGCATCCGTTCGTCGATGATTTCAGCCTGTCGGCGGCCTATGACGACCTGCTGCAGCGGCCCGACGCGTATCGGATGCAGACCGGTTTCCTGAAGCCTTTCGAACCCGAAAAGCTGCGGGCGATCCTGAGAAGGAACTGGCGTTCGGGCGGAGTATCAAAGGCCGATCTGGCGCAGGCGATTCTCCCGAGCATCGAGTTTCTGGAATTGACCAGCGTGATCAACCGTATGAAGTCGGACCTGAGGTCGGCTATCAAGGGCTGATCGCGACGACGGCGTCGGGTGTCGCCAGACCTTCGGGTCAGTTTATTTTTCGTCCTGAAATCGACGAGTATGGGTGATGGATATGGATGATTTTTCAAAAAAGATAGTGGATGTTATTGCATCCCTGTTCAAAATTTCGGCCGCAGAAATCTCGGCTGATACTGTAGCAATGGATGTTGATGGCTGGGACTCTTTAACACACACCGAGCTTATTCTTCTGATCGAGGAAGAAATTGATCGTCCATTGCCGATAGCTCGGGTGATGGATTGTGAAAACGTGGGCGACCTCATCGAGGTGGCCCGCGAGACCAGCGTGACCGCAGATCAATGACATCGCGTCGAATTCTTA
This sequence comes from Brevundimonas sp. NPDC058933, assembly GCF_049315965.1. NCBI lineage: Bacteria > Pseudomonadati > Pseudomonadota > Alphaproteobacteria > Caulobacterales > Caulobacteraceae > Brevundimonas > Brevundimonas sp. NPDC058933. The sequence goes on along the minus strand of NZ_JBMOSL010000014.1, from coordinate 36,635 downwards.
TTCGCGGCAATTGTCACGCCCAGTATCTCGGCGCGGCGCTGAAGGCTACGACAAACCATGAGGTGCGTGTCGCCGGCCTTCCGTATGACGGGCCGATTCACTTTGGTGGTGCAACGGCGGACTATACCGATCTAAACCAAGGGCTTCGATGGATAAGGGAGGCTAAAGAGCGGCCGATTTTCATCGTTCAGGCGACGCCTGGAAAGCACTATCTGTCGGAAAAGTGGATTTCGATGGGTATTGTGCATGACTTGGTGAAAGTTCCGTTCCTCAGATTTGGTGCGTTAGAGTTAAGTAATCTTCCCGGCACTGACGAGGCAGCAAAGGCTATTCGGCTTGAAGTCCGCAAGGATCGTATCTTTAACGAGATGGGGGCGATCGCGGCGGGACGGGATGCGTCCGATATCGATTACGTCATGGAGGCGTTTCGCGGTGAGCCTGCTTTCTACAGCCATTCCCACTATACCGGTGAAGTATTCGCACGGTTGTTCAGCTTGATGCGCGGTTCCGCTCTTGATGAATCGCTTGGGGCGGGCGGTTTCGATGCCTTCCTCTCCGCCGTGCGTCAGGATGCCGGCGTGGGCCATCTCATGCGGCCTCTGCCCGATCCGCGCGTGATGGCAGCCATGGGGATGACATGGACGGCTGAGGATTTGTCGGCGCAGGTCATTGCTGCTGGACAGAGAAACGGGATGAAAATCCAGCTTCCGGACAACGGCGTGGTCGCTTACGCTTTGTTTGATCGAAAGTTCCAAGCCTATCACGCCACGAAAAATATCGCCGACCTTCTGACTTGCGTGCAGTTGTACAAGGCGGACAAGTTTTATCTACGATGGGCAGGTAACATTGTCGGCGCGTTGATAACGCGCGGCAAGTTGATGCATGCCGCGATTGTTCTTTTCCATCGTCTGGCGTTTGACGATTCTCGCGGTAGGACCTTGGGGATCGCCTTGCCTCATCTGCAAAAATTGAGCGGATCGGCCGCCGCGCGTCGCGTCGCAGATCGTTATGCCGAGGCTTACCCCGATAGCAGCGCTGTTTTCGCTCGCGAGATCATGCAGAAATTTCTCTGAAGTGAAGCAAGGTGTTGTTTTGATTGCGTCCACCCTCTTGGAAGCCCTCGACCGTCATGCCGTCGAGAACGGCGACAAGGCGTGCGTCCACTTCGTCGCGCAAGGCGAGACCCGGCTACAGACATATGCGTCGATGCGCGCCGAGGCTCTGCGGGCTGCGGCGATGTTCGACGACCTGGGTCTTGAGGCGGGCTCGGTGGTCTTCATCGTGCTGCGCCATCAGGCCGAGCTCTACTCCACCTTCCTGGGCGCGATGTATGCGGGGCTGACGCCGTCCTTCCTGCCGTTCCCTACGCCGAAGCAGGATGCAAACCTGTACTGGTCGAGCCATCGGGAGCTCTTCCGCCGGGTCGAGCCGGGGCTGGTCCTGACATACGCCGAAAACATCGCGCCCCTGTGCGAGGCCTTGGACGGCCTGAAGGCCGAAGTCCTGGACGTGCGGCGGATCGCCGATTTCCAACCGCGAGAGGCCGGGCTGAACCCGGCGGCCGACTGCGTGGCCCTGCTTCAGCATAGCTCCGGCACCACGGGGCTGAAGAAGGGCGTGATGCTCACCTTCGGCGAGATCGCCGCCCAGACCGAGGGCTACGCCAAGGCCATCGATTTTGACGCGAACGACGTCGTCGTCAGCTGGCTGCCGCTCTATCATGACATGGGGCTGCTCTCGAGCTTCCTGATCCCCATGGCGCTAGGCGCGACGATCGTCTCGCTGGACGCCTTCGAATGGGTGTCGAAGCCGGCCATGTTGCTCGAGGCTATAGAGCGCCACCGCGGCACCTTGAGCTGGATGCCCAATTTCGCCTTCAATCATATCGCCCGGTTAAGGCCGTCCGGTTCGTCCTACGATCTGACGTCGATGCGCGCCTTCATCGCCTGTTCCGAGCCGTGCAAGGAAGAGACCTTCGCCCAGTTCGCCGACAGGTTCGCCGACTGCGGCGTCACGTCCCGGTCGATCCAAGCCTGTTACGCCATGGCGGAAACCGTTTTCGCCGTCACCCAATCCAATCTTGATGCGCCGCCGGCGATTCGCCGTGTCGACGGCGACGAACTGGATCGGAACCAGCGGGTGCGGCTGAGCGAGGCCGACGGGCGCGCCTATGTCAGCAATGGTCGCCCTATCGAGGGGCTGGAGATCGCCATCGACAGCGCCGAGGGGCGCCTGCTCTGGTCGCCGGCCGCAAACAGTCGGGCGACCGGGGACATCGTGGTGCGCGGCGTCAGCCTGTTCTCGGGCTATTACCGCAATCCCGAAGCGACGGTGGAGGCGCTGAGCGACGGCTGGTACACGACCGGCGACGTCGGCTTCTTCGCTGACGGCGAGCTCTACATTTGCGGCCGACGCAAGGAAATGCTGATCGTCCACGGCAAGAACTACTACGCCACGGACATCGAGGAGGCCGTCAACCGCATCGAAGGCGTCAAGCCGGGCCGGGCCGTGGCCTTCGCGCTCTACAGCGAACGCACCCAGAGCGAGGAAGGTTATGTGGTCGTGGAATCCGAACGTTTGGCCGAAACCTGGACGGCGCTGAAGCGCGCCGTCAAGGAGGGCGTCTTCTCCCAGTTGGATTTGACGCTCCAGACCGTCCTGGTCGTCGAGCCGGGCTGGCTGGTGAAGACCACCAGCGGCAAGATCAGCCGCAAGGAAAACGCGCAGAAGTATCTGGCGGCCAAGGACGCAAGGCCTTGAGGTCCAGCGCTGCGCGGCCGGCTTCCAGCGGCGGCGTCCGGGTCGCGCTTCTGCTCGATCAGCCGGGCGAGGTCGAGGCGGTGCTTCCGGTTATCCAGCGGGCGGAGACGCGCGGCGACCTCGTCCTTTCGGCCTTTTTGTCGCCCGCCTTCGCGCAGGGGCGGCCCCATATGGCCAAACGACTGGTAGAATGTCACGGAGCGACGGTGCTCGCCAACGCATCAACGGACGATGTTCCCTTGGCGAATTTTGATGTTGCGCTGGCTCCGGTGGTGTCCAACCATCCTCGTCACGCCTTGGCTCAGCGCTTTATACGCCAGGCGCGAGTGGCGGGACTGGCCACCGCGACGATGCAGCACGGTCTCGACAACGTCGGCATCTCGAGGTCGCATGACATCGGCAGCAGCGGGGCATATGTCATCGAGACGGATATCGTCTGCGTCTGGTTCCCTGACAGTCACATTCCGGCGCAATGCGCGCCCGCGCTTCGGCCGCGCCTGGTCCACACGGGGCGGGCTTTCCCGGCTTCACCTGTTGATCTGCAGGGCGGGCGGGAACTGCGGATCGGGGTGTTCGAGAACCTGCACTGGAACCTGTACGATGACCGGTTCCGCAAGGCGTTCCAAAGCAATCTGAGACAGACGGCGGCGGCCTTTCCTCAAGTCCGCTTCGTCGTCAAGCCGCATCCCGGCGGCCGCTGGCTGCCGCGTTTCGGCGAAAGCGGCTGGCCCCCGAACATCGAGATGTTCGATCCTGATGATGACATCGCGCGGTATGACGCCTTCGACGTCATCAGCCGGATGAGTGCGGTGATCACCACCCCCTCCACCATCGCGCTGGACGCGGCTTGGCTGAACCGACCGGTCGTTCTGATTTCCACCGAGGGCGCTGACCTGTATGAAGGCCTGGGCATACTGGACGGATGGGAGACGTGGCGGACCTTTGTTGCGGAGGTGGCGTTGGGAGAGTACGACACCAGCGGCCAGGCGGCCTTCCTGGCGCGTTCGGTGCGGTCCGGCGACGGGGGCGCGGCGATTTGCGACGCCCTCATCGGCGCGGTGCGTTGATCGTTCTGGAGGCGTCAGCGGCTAGCTTGCTGGATCTGTCCACGCCGACTAGCACAACGTGATGATGCGCGTGGCTTGTCAGTGAGGAAATCCTTGTCGGCTGCACGACTGTTTTCGTTTTGGCGTCGTCTTCTGGGCGCGGGAAGCCGCGGTTCGCATCCGGACCGGCGCGCCGGGGATGCTGCGCGAGACCGGGGCGACTGGGGGACGGCGGCCGCGCACTACCGACAGTACTTGACGCGACACCCTGAGCACGCCGCTGTTCGGTTGCGTTTGGGCAACATGTACAAGGAAGCGGGCGACTATGCGTCGTCGCGAGCTGTGCTCGACGCCTTGGCGATCGCCCGACCTCAGGATCCTGAGGCGTTACGGGCCCGGGCTGAACTGGAGGTTCATCAGGGCCGCCCGGATCGGGCCGTCGCCTGGTACGCCGCCGCCTGGGCGTTGAACCGCGACAGGCAGGCCGGCGCAGCACTCACGCGGCCGGATCTCATGCCCTTCCTGGCCGCGCACCAACAAGGCAGGTCGGCTCCGATCATGGACGGCGGAGTCGATGGGCTTCGCGATCTGGCCATCGAGGGTTGGGCCTTCAACCTGGAAGCGCCTCAGCACCGGCTCGAGTTGATTCTGCTGGCCGATGGAAAGGAACTGGCGCGGACCCACACGGGTCTGCCGCGCGAGGATCTGGTCGCGCTGGGACTAGCGCCGGCTGAGGCAGGCTTCCGGTTCGAGATCGGGCCGTTGCTGGCCGCCGGACGTTTGGCGAGCGTCGTCAGCATCCGGCGGGCGGACGATGCCCGGGATCTGGCGGGCTCGCCGCTGGATCTTAGCGCGACCCGCGGTCTGCAGCGGTGGTTGTCGCGTCCGACGCCCGTGGTCGCTGCCCCAGATGCGATGCAAGCGCCAATTCTCAGCATCCTGATGCCGGTCCATGACGTGCGACCCGCCTGGCTGGAAGAAGCGCTTTCCAGCGTGTTCGCCCAGAGCGACGGGCGTTGGGAACTGGTCTGCATCGACGACGGTTCCGCATCTCCTGCGGTCAAGGCGATCCTGGCCGCCGCCGCCGAAAAGAGCGGCAAGGTCCGTCTGCACGCTCATGCCCAAAGCCTGGGCGTCGCGGCGGCCACCAACAAGGCGCTGACGCTGGCGACGGCGGAGCATGTTCTCTTCATGGACCACGACGACCGGCTGGAGCCTGACGCTGTGGCCAGACTGGCGCCCCATCTCGGCGCGGCGGATCTGCTTTACGCGGACGAGGTCGTCACGGGCGAGAACACGGCGGATCTGCGCGCCATCGTGGCGCGCCCGGCTTTCTCGCGGCACTACTACCTCAGCCATCCCTACTTCGTGCACCCCGTGGTCGCGAAGCGCGAGCTGGTGAAGGCAGTCGGCGGTCTGGATGAGGCCCTGCTCATTTCGGCTGATGTAGATCTGATGCTGCGGCTGATCGAACGGGCCGAAAGCGTGGCCCACGTGCCGGCGGTCCTTTATCGTTGGCGGACGCATGAGGGCAGCGCGGGGCACGTCCGATCAGCCCAGACCACCATTGCGACCATCGGCGCGATCAATCGGCATTTGGCGCGCGTGGGGGAAGCAGGGGAAGCCGTGCCGGGACCGGTCTTCAACACCTACAGGATCGACCGCCGGGACCCCGGCGGCAGGGTTCGCGTGATCATTCCGACTCGCAACGGCGCGGATTTGCTGCGCGCCTGCATCACCTCGTTAAAGGCGACAGCGCCTTTCGAGGACCTGGACATCGTGGTGATCGACCATGATTCCAACGAGCCCGCGCTGGCGGCCTACCTCCGGGAGTTGGGCGACAGCGTGACGAGGCTGCGTTACTCGGGGCCATTTAACTTTTCCCGGATGAACAACCTCGCGGTTGCCGCCGCACCGCCGGGAGGGGAGTTCCTGCTGTTTCTGAACAACGATATCGAGGCGAAGGAGGCGGGCTGGCTGGAACGTCTGCGCGCCCTGGCCGCCTTGCCCGATGTCGGCGCTGTGGGGGCGACACTGCTCTATCCGGATGGACGTGTTCAGCACGCGGGCGTCATTGTGGGGCCGGGAGGCTATGCGGAACACGCCTTCAAATTCGCGCCTCTGAATCTGAACGGCCGACGCAATCCCGGCTACAACTGTGGTCTGGTGGCGACACGGGAATGGTCAGCGGTGACCGGGGCCTGCCTCATGATGCGTCGGGACGTTTTTGATGCGGTGGCCGGCTTTGACGAGGGCCTACCTGTCGGTTTCAACGACACGGACCTTTGTCTGCGGCTGAGAGAGCGAGGGCTTGCGGTGCTCAACGATGGCTTCAGCCTGCTGACGCACCATGAATCTGCCACGCGGCGCCCGGCCGGGGAGGTGCGCCATCCGAATGACGCCGCCCGGTTCGCCGCGCGATGGCGGATGATGATCGAGAAGGGCGATCCCTTCTACAGTCCGCTGCTGTCGCTGGATCGCGATCATGCGCCGGACCACCCGGATGTAGCGGACGCCGCGCTGCGGAACATGCCAACGCGCGGGACTGGCGCTCATGGCTAGTTCAATCTTCACCAAGCTTCTCAAGTTCGGGCGGGCCGGCGACACCGCAAACGAAGTGCTGCGTCTGGCGCAGGCAGCTCAGGGCGAAGGACGCTGGAGCGAGGCGGCGCATCACTACCGTCGGCATGTCGCTATGCGCCCAGAACGGGCGGGCAGTCGGCTACAGCTGGGCAATATGCTGAAGGAGGCGGGAGACGCCGCAGGCGCCGAGGCGGCATATCGGGAGAGTCTAGCGCTTCGGCGCGGGCCGGAAGCGTTGATCCAGTTGGGCTATATGGCCTTGAACGCGGGGCGGCTGGACGAAGCCGCCGAACTTTTTGTGGAAGTCCTGAACCGTTTTCCTAACCGGGAGGACGGCCGCGAGGGGTTGGTGCTCGCTGGCGCGCGCGAGCGTTTGCCCCACGTCGGGACGCTGCCGTCCAGACGAAGCCTTTCGGCCCTGAAGCGCGCAGCTGCCGGCGCCGAGGCGACGCTCGCCGCCGTCCGGCGCGCCGACATCACCGCGCTGGCGGACTATAGCGTATGGCGCAAGGCCTATGCCCTGGAAGCGCCGCCCATCGATCCGGCCGGTGGGGTCGTGCAAGTGCGCGTCGAGGCTGATGGCGCCGCGCCTTTCCGGTTGCGGGGCACCCTGCAGTCACTGCTGCGCCAGGAGGGCGTGGAATGGCGCGCTGTGGTCGCAGGGGCCGGGGCTGTGGCCGAGCATCCGACAGCATCGATTGCGGCCGTGGATCCTCGAATCGTCATTTCGGCCGCCCCGAACGCGGACGCCCCGCAGATCGTCATGAAGGCCGGCGTCGTGCTCCATCCGTTGGCCCTAGCATGGCTCGCCCACGCGGCGAAGCGCACGGATGCGGATGTGGTCTACGCCGATCATGACCACCTCATGCAAACCGGCGACGACGGGGAAGTGTTCGACGATCCGGTCTTCTTCCCGGCACCGTCGACGATCGATCTTCTGACGACGCCGATTTTGCCGACGGTGATATGGCGGCGTACGAATGGCGAGACGCGGGCCGACCTGATTGCTGCGGTGACGCACGGGAAGGCGGCCCATCTGCCCTTCCTTCTTTCCAGCGTAATGCGGCTGCCCCAGACGGCCCGATCTGGCCTGCCTGAGCCCGGCGATACGAAGCCTGGGTGGTTGGAGGCAGCCCCGACGCCGGCCGCGACGTGGCGGGCGGAGCCTTCCGACACACCCATTCGGGTGATCATTCCCACCCGCGACGAGGCAAGTATGCTGGGGACCTGCATCGCCTCGCTTCTGTCCCGGGCCGATCGACCCGAGCGGGTTCACATCTCGATCGTCGACAATCGCAGCGTCGAGGCTTCGACGGCTCGCTTCCTGGCCGAGGGGGTTCGTCAAGGACGGTTTGAAGCCTTCGCCGTCGACGAACCTTTCAATTGGTCGCGCCTCAACAATCTTGCTGGGGCTCGAACCACGGAACGGGCCCTGCTCTTCCTCAATAACGACACCGAACTCCTGACACACGGGTGGGACAGCCGCTTGCTGGACTTGCTCGAACGGCCGGGAGTCGGCGCGGTGGGCGCGCGTCTTCTCTATCCTGACGGCTCTTTGCAGCACGGGGGCCTGGTGCTGGGGATAGGCGACGGATCGCCTCGCCACGAAGGCGTGGGTGAAAGGGCGCTGAAGGGCGGTCCCTTGGATCGCTGGCGGCGTCCCCGCGAGGCGGCGGCGGTGACGGGGGCCTTTCTCGCGACGCGGCGCGAGGTCTTTGAGGCGGTGGGCGGCTTTGACGCGCGTGGTTTGGCGATCGCGTACAATGACGTCGACTACTGCTTGGCGGTGCGGCGGCGCGGCCTCGCCGTCATTTACGCAGGTGATATCGAGGCCACCCATTTTGAATCGCGCACGCGCGGCCATGACGTTACCCGCACGCGGATCGCCTGGGATCAGGCCGAGCGCACGGCGCTAGTGGAACGCTGGGGAACGGCGCTGAAGCAAGACCCGTCGGTCAATCCGCACTGGCGCACACCCTCGCCGAGGCCTTTCGACGGCCTACGCCAACCTGACGTGCAGGAGGCGCTCGACTGGCTGACCGCGGCTGTGGAGTTTAGGCCTGCGGCCGGTGACCGCTGAGCCGTCGCCGGACAGAATGGTGCGATTCCAGAACCGCCGCCGCGGACTGCACCTCTGCGACGTCCGGCCGCTCCGCGCGGGCGACGTCGGAGAGCGTCAGATAGTGAAAGCCGGCGTCGGGCGGTCGGTTCAGGATCTCTTGCCAGCGCTCCTCAACCGTCGAGGGGTTGGCTAAAAGGGTCCACGGCGCCTCTGGGGCATCTCGCCTGTACAGGCCCGGGACGGACATCGGGCAGGCCCTCTCGCGCTAGAACCGATAGCGCGCCTCTTTCCATCTCCCCGAGCACGATGAGGGCTTCGTCCGTTGACCGCGTCGCCGGTAACGGAGCCTCATCCGCCGTTACCGAACCCAATATGGTCGGCGGTGATGCTAGGGGCTGAGAAGGGAGCATAGGCAGGCTTAAACGTCTAAAAGATACCGCCTCTGTCGTGCGGGATCAGGCTGCCTGCGCGTCATGCTCCGCCAGCATTCGGTCGCGTTCCTCAGTCCACAACTGACCATAGTCGACATCGATCCAATTCGGGAACCAAGGGCCGCCGTTGGTATAGTGGATGGCTGTCGGCGCCTTGTCGGGCGCCTCGTATTCGCCGACGAGGAAGTTCCAGTCTAGGTCTAGCGCGCCGATATCGGTGGCATTCCTGATCCAGTTGAAGCGGTGCAGGTGCGCAGGGTCAGCCGTATTCACAACATCCGGTCTCAGGGCCTGAACATCGGGGTGACGGCCATTGAAGAGCATCATGGAGGACCAGTTCTTGCGCGGGTAATGGGCCTGAGCCTTGCCGTCCATCTTCACCGTCTGCTGCGGCGTATACTCATGCTGAACGACATAGACTGCCTTCGAGGGGTCAAGGCTGGCGATCTGGGCCGTGATATCCCCCGTGAAAAGGAAGTCGCAATCGACGAACATTGACCAGCCGTCCGTGTCGGCCAAGAAAGGCGTCAGGAAGCGTGTCAGCGAGAATTCGGTCGAGGCAGTTTTGTCCTCTGGGCGTCTGTACAGGCCCAACTCGCGAAGGGGGGGCTGCTTTAGGGGACAGATGCTGATTTCGCCGACGGCGTGGCGAATTAGCGAGTAGCGGCACACCTCCCAAGCGATGTCTTCGCGCGAGTCGTAGCCAACATAGATCTTCAGCATCTGGCGTCTCGAAGTTCGGGAGGGTGGCTGAGTGTATGAAAGCGCTCCCCCAATTGCTAGGAATTCTTGGTTTTTCTGCGAGTGTCTCGCAAACCGGGCGCTGGGGCTCCTATACTTCGAGCAGCGCGCGGCCAACCTGGACGATATTTTGGTCCAGGCGTCGGTAAGCTGAGGCGACCCGGTCGTAGGCGTTTAGCAAGGCGGGACGCAGGGCGTCGAGGTCTGCGTTCTGCTGGGTCAAACGCCTGAGCAGTCCCAAGATTCCGTCGTGGAAGGCGCGCCCGGCCGCCTCCGCCCCTTGGGTTTCCGACCTAAGGTCTAGCGGGCGGAAGACCTTGTAGAAGAAGAGAAGATATGCCCACTCTTCGATAAAGGTCGTGTCGTCGGTGCCGTCTAAGGGGGGCAGGGGCAAATCGATCCCGGCGGTAAGGAATGCTTGCGCCGCAGCTTCCCGATCGATGCGGAACGGTGCTCGGTTGCCGAATTCGAAGACTGGCTCGTAGCGCGCGCAGGCACAATAAATCCTCTGCCCCGGAAACAGCATGTCGATCTGCAGGAAATTCAGATTGGGCGCCTCGCTGCAAAGATAGACGCAATCGACGTGGCCCTCTGCATAGCGCAGCATCAGGTTGTGGAGGTGCGATCCAATAAAGCCGACGTAAACGGAATGGGCGTTGAACGCTTGAATCTGATTATCCAACGACAACGTTTCCGGCCAGTAGACGGCGTTGCCGGACGCGTCGAAGGCATGGTCCAGCGCGCTTTCCCCGAAAGCCCGGCGCACCGCGCCCTTCAACCGCGCTCGGGAAATATAGGCGACCCGCTGGAGTTGCTTGATGTGCCCATACCTCGCCCGCAGGGCCGAACGGAAAAAGCGAACATAAGGCATTGAGGTGCGCAGGCCGAGTTCCAGCCCGGGCTGCGGCACGTGCAGTCGCTTGATGCGGGTCGGTTCGACAACCAGCTTCAGCCGATTCTGATCGATCTGCAGAAGGTCTGCGAACGCCTTGAGCAGGTTCCAGGATGCGTCGACATGACGGCCAGGCAGCCCGGCGAAGAGGATGTCGAGTTCAGGCCGTTCGACGGCGTACCAGAGCCGGTTGAGCGACTCGAGCAGGACATGGCCGTACCCGCTGAACAGAACGCCGCCGAAAATGGCTTCGTCCAGCCCTAGCGCGGCCGGCGCTGTCGTCTCCGACTCCGGGGGGGTGACAACCATGGGGATGTCGTGACGCCGGACTTGGGCGAAGCCGACCGCTGCGCCGTCTTCCGCCCGCACCCCCCCTGTGAAAACGCCGCCGGCCCGGGCCGTCAGGGGGAAGATGCTGGCGGGGATAACGACGTGTTGAAGCGGCCCCTCATCGCGGTCTATGGCGCCGGCGGCGTCGAGGATGCCTTTGATCCGCAGGTTCGACATCCCCTCGAAGACGACGAGGGCTTCGCCGACTTTGTGGCTGCGATGCGGGGGGGCTTCAGGCACCAACTTGGCTCAGGACCTCCGAGGCGGCAGACATCGGCAGCCCCTTGTAGAAGTCTTCCAGGCTGGCGTCGGTCATCTCGACCTCCATCCACTGTTCCATGATCTCGTCATAGCTCGCGCTTAGGACCTGCGAGGCGGGGTCAAGCTTGCGAAGCATGACCAGCCCCGTCGGGGCGCAGTCGATGAGGGTGACTTCCAGGTCGGGCCGGTAACGCCGCAGAATTGGAACCAGTTTCCACACGTCGCCGGTCCAGTAGGATTTCAGTTCCACGTCGCGGCGTTGGCCGGGGCGCCGCTCCCGCTCGGTCATCTCCGCGTTCAGGGGCAGGCAATCATGCATGAAGATGACGCCGTCGGGCCCCATCGCCTTTTCCGTATTGATGAAATCGCGTAGCAGGAATTCGAAAAGATGCATCCCGTCCAGGAAGGCCAGATCGACGCCCTGGGGGAAGAAAGCCTTCAGGCTGCGCGTCTGGAAGAAATCGTCGCTGGTGGTCTGGAACAGGTGAAGTTCGGGCTTCGCGCTCATGATGTCTTCGCGGAACATGAACTTCGGATCTACGCCTATGCTCGGCAGATCGATCCGCCTCAGGCTCTTGCCGATGTTCACGCCGATTTCAAAGTAGGAGCGGGCCCCGCAGGCCGGTGCAAAACGTCCCAGGAACTCGAGGTATTGAACGCCGTCGTGAAGGTGACGAGGAAAAGCCGTTGTCATGATTCCGCTCCAGTTGGGGCAATGGATTGATCGGTCTGGGCCCATTTCACCAGCTGCCGCACGCCGTCACGGAACGGCACCTGCGCGGACCAGCCCAGCCCGTCGCGGGCCTTGGCGACATCAGCTACGGCATATCGAATATCGCCGGCCCGATAGGCACCGCTGATGCGACGGCCCTGGCTCTTCAGCCCCAGATCTTCGAGGATCATGTCTGCGGCCGCCAGGATCGACGAGGCCTCGCCCGAGCCGACATTGAACAGTGCCCCCCCAGCGTCAAGCCGCAGGGCGGCGGCGACGAACGCGGCCACCACGTCATCGACGAAGATGAAGTCGCGGTAGATCTCGCCGTCTTCATAGATATCAAGGGTGCGGCCCGCCATCGCCTGCTGGCAGAAGATCGACAGCACGCCGGTGTAGGGGTTTCGCAGGGACTGACCGGGACCATAGACGTTCTGGAGGCGGAGTATGACGACGTCCCACGGCGCGGGCGTCTGCTGCAGCAGGTATTCCTGCATCAGCTTCGTCGAGCCGTACACAGATCCGGGGCGCGGGGGGAGGCTCTCGTGTGTGGGGGCGGGGGTCAGGGGACGGTTCTGATCGTCGAACAGGTCGAAGACGCCGTTGGCCATGGACTCGACCGAACGAGGCTCGGGGGCGGCCGTGCGACCCTCGGCGTCGACATAGGCGCCCTCGCCGTAGACGGCGCGCGTGGCCGCCAGAACCACCCGCTGCGGAGGTGTTTCCAGGGCTTTCAGAGCTTCGATCAGATTGGCGCAGCCGACTACGTTCACCGCGGCGTAACGAGAGGGTTCGTCGGCGGACTGGCCGGTGCCGGTCTCGGCAGCCAGATGATAGACGATATCGGGGCGGGCTTGTTGAACGGCGGTCGAAAGGGCGGCGGCGTCGCGAACGTCGCCTTTGATCAGCACGCCGGCAAGGTCGAGTTGCGGCTGAGGACCGTGGACCTGTTCCAGTAGATTGTCGAAAATCACGACCGAGGCGCCAGCATTAGCCAGGGCGCGCGTCAGTCGTGAGCCGATGAAGCCGGCCCCGCCGGTGATAAAGATTCGTTTGCCTTGCAAGGGCGCCATTAATTCAACTCCGCTCACATTCCTGTCGGGCCGCCAGCGCGACGGCCAGATCGAAAATATCAGTGACTTGCCGGCTGAGGACGTCTCGCCCATAGCGGGCGCCAAGTCGCTGTCGCGCGGTGGTCAGCATGTCGTGCCTCGCCTGCTGATCCGCTAGCAACAGACGCAGGGCTTTGAGCCACTGTTCGCTTGTGGCGGCAAGCGCTCCGGCGCCATCGGCGCAGGCTTTTTGGTAGACGGGCAGGTCGGAAACGACGGCGGGGATGCCGCAGAAGGCGTACTCGATCCACTTCGTATCTGCCTTGCAGCGATTGAAGGGCGTGTCCTCGAGCGGGGCTATGGCCACCCACCAACCCAACTCGTTCAGTCGCGTCAGGAAGGCCGAATAATTGGGCTCTCCGCGGAAGTGGGCGACGCGCTCTCCAAAGGGAGCCAGCCTCGCGGGCGGGGGAATAGTGCCGAAGGTCTCGAACCTGAGATCCGGCATGTCTTCGAGGAGTTGCTCGATCGCTGGCAGGACCAGATCAAGATCCGCGCCGTGACCTCCGGTGGCCATGTAGCCGATGACCGGACCCGTGGACGGCAACGGCTCCATCAGGGTCGAAGGCTGGACAGAACAATAGATGTCGCCAGCCGTGATCGGGACGGTCACGTCATGCTCGACGAGACAGTCGGCCAGGGCTGGCGTGGACGCGTAGACCAGATCGCTAGCGTTCAGCGCGGCTCTCAGGGCGGCGACCCTTTCAGGCTGGTTGTAGTAGTTATACTTGGCGCGGCCGAGGCTTTCGGGGACGGCCAGCAGGTCGTCGTCCAGATGGAAGATGACGGCCGCGCCCAGAGCTCTCGCCGCGGCCGTCAGACCCAAGGCGCCGGGAGACGTGTAGCGGGACAGCACCAGAATGTCGGGGCGGATGCGGTCGACCAGGGCCTGGGCTCCGGCGATTGAGACCCAGGCGGGGTCGTGCGCCAGGATCTGGAGGTGAACGCGTCCGGCTGCAACATCGTCGGCCAAGGGTTGACTGAAGCTGATCGTCTGCGTTGCGCCGACGGCGTCACACAGGATCAGGATACGGCGGGCAGTCAGCATGTCGAGCCGCCGATCCGGGACGGCGCCGCCGGCGTATCGAAGCGATGAGAGGCGAGCATGAGCAACTCGACAAAACGTCGCCTGACATGATCGGCGTCGAGCGGCATCGCCAACTGCGTCGTGAACTGCCTTTGCCGCGTCAAGATCATCGCGGGGCGCAGCCGCACGTCGCGATGGAACGCAAGCCAGTCGCGGGGGCGGCGGATGACTGTCAGCCCCTCGTAGTTGCCGATGTCCATGACGCCTTCGGGGTCGGCCCAGACTGCGGTGGGCAGGCCGGCCAGCACCATGTCCAAGAGCACGCTGGAGGGAGCCGAAACGCCATAGGCGAACGCGCCGAGATCGACCTCATAGATCGGCCGCGTGTCCATTCGCGCGTTTGTCGGAGGGGCGATGTCGTTCCGCATGAGAAACTGTCCGCCCGGATGGGGGCGCAGATACACCGTCTCGTTGCGCGCGGCGAGATGAGTGCAGAAATGCCCGAAGTCAGCCATAAAGCCTTGACGCAAATCGCCGCTGGCGCTCAGGCGGACGGAGTGTAGATTTTCGCATACCATCCCTTCCGCGGACCGGGCGCGTCCGGTCGGTTGCTGCAACAGCAGGCCGGGTCCGGTCGTGAAGACCTTGTCCCGCTCGGACCACGCCATCGACGTCAGGCGGTCGGCGGGCGCCCAAGCGGCCAGGATGTCCGCCGCGAAGCGTACGTTCCTGCCGTGCGCCAGGTCGTGCTCCCGGTTCTGAAGGAAGCCAATGCACTCATATCCGTGTTGCAGAGTGACGCGTGTGTAGCCGCTGGGCGCGGCCCGGAAGACATCGTGCGTTTCGGTGTGCGCGGGCAGGTTTGATTCACTGGCTGTGACGATGGCGCCGCACCCGTCTTGCAGCAGGCGATAGGCGGCGAACGGGCTTTCGTACTCGGTGATCGATGCCCCGCATTCGGCCGCAAGCTTTTGCAGCGCCGGCACCCAGATCTTTTGCTTGTCGCGCGGCGCGAACTTGTGGGAGCAGAGGAAAAGGACGTCGACATTCATTTCGCGCGCCAGCAGCGCCATGGGGCGAATGACGTTGACGTCCTGCAACAGGTTGAAGAGGAATACGATCCTTCGGCGGTTCACTGGGCCGGCGCCTCTTTGAACGGCGCGCTCTTCTCCGAAAGGAAAAAGACCACGCCCGGCGTCAGTTGCGCCAATACTTCACGCAGGATGGAAATCCCTTCGGCGTAGCCGGATAGGAGCGGCGTTGCGGCGAGCGGATGCTCGGCGATGTAGGATTCCAAAGGGTTCCCTGGCAGAATGTCGTTAAGGGCCACCTGAAAACCGCCACGCGCGAGACGCTCCCCAAACTGCACGCACTTCACTTTCACTCCGGCGGCCAGACAGGCCTCGCCGGCGGGCGAGATGCGAATCTGAAGGCCATTCGGCTCTCTGATGAAGCGAAGGTCGTCGGTCTTGCGGCTTTCGCCGAAAGGCGCGGTGACCGACAGATGGTTCATGGATTTCGCCAGGTCGGAGCAGACGTTTGGACTGACATAGCCGTGGATGATGCCGCCGCGGCCCTTGTTCCAAGGCTCCGATTCGTCGCGGCTCAGAGGTGGGAGATCCTTGAGGAATCTGGCTAGCAGACCGGCCTCTTGCGCGGGGTTGCCCCACCGCCCGAGCGTCTTCGCCAAGACATGCATATGCGGCCTGCTGGCCTTGAGCCGACCGTCGCGAATGTCGTCGGCCAAGCTGTCAGCCGAGTTGTAGATAAAGTCGCCCAGCGGTTCATACAGCGGATAGGCCGGTGACAGGACCTGGGCGCCCGCTGTCAGCGCCGTGACGGAGCGGTTCAGCGATTTGGCGATGCTGAAGGGCTGGGCGCTCACCGGGATGAAGGCCGCGAGACTTTCCGTCAACGCCGCGCTCTCCGCCGAAAGGCTCCATTCATCGACGGTGAACGGAATGTCCAGTCGCCTCAGCAGGGCTAGCCCGCCGGGCGTGAGAGCGCGACGATTGGTCAGGACGCGGAGGCGAACCTCGTAACCTCGTCGCTGCAATATTCTGAAGGCCGGAGCGTGGGCGCTGAGGTCGGGCAGTCCAACGGTGAAGCTCGGGTGGTCTCCTACGCCAAACCAGGCGAAGGTGATCCGGCGCTCGGCGCGCGCGACCTGCAACTTTGCGTCGACAAGTTCAGCGATCGCCTCTTCATCGAAATCGTCGAATGGATCGTTTAGAACGTGCCCTCGAACGCTGGGCATATATGTTTGGAACACCTCCCGCATCCTGGGCGTGGACGTCAGGAAGAAGTCGCAGTACGGCGCGATGGCTCGGAGCCACTCGCGGTGACGCACGTGGCGGCTGTCCTGATGTTGGCTGAAGTAGTCGTCGAACCCGTCGATGCCGACGTGGCGGCCCAGAAGCCGCAACTGACGGGCTAGCACGAGGCTTCGCGCATCTTCGCACTTGCTGAAGAGATAGAGGTCGTGATCCGGCGCAAGTTTTGCGGAGAATTGAGAAATCGGCACCAGGTCGAGCGAATGGCCCAAGGCCCGTAGCTGCGGAGCGATCCTCTGATAGCGGATGCGCGTGCCGGCCAGGGCCGTGTGACCTTCCGTGAGCAGGACGACGGCGATCCTCATCAGTTCAGGCGCCTGATCTGGGCGGTGCGGGCCAATATCTGTCCCCATTCTTCCATGGAGACCATGTCGGCGCCCAGAACATCCGTGCGCTCCGGCGGGCGACGAACTGTATCGAGCGCGCTGATTCCGGTCGTGTTGAGATGGGTCCAGCCGGCGCGGATCGCCTTTAGGCAGAAATCGAGGCCGTAGCCGTCGAACGGATAGGCGTCGTCATCAAGCCCGCCGATCTCGTCCCAGGCTTTTCGGGATACCAGCGCGAACTCAAGGCCGTTGGCGACGACCGGATAGGTCATGCAGGGGAAAGCCGCCGTCGTGACGGGCGTGGCGAAGGCTAGGCTGGGGCTGGCCAGCAAGTCGATATGCGAGGGGAAAATCCCTGCCGAATGGAACGTCAGCGGCGCGCCGTCGCGGAAGCCGGACTGGCAAATCCGCATGCATGACGCGGTGGCTGCACGGCGATAGGTTGCGAGGGTCCGCATGGTTTCCAGGGTTCTGAAATCATGCAGGACGACGTGCTGATCCAGCAGCAGCATCCACGGGGTGCTCACCTCTTCGACCGCGTAATTCAGCGCGGCGGACGGGGTCATGCCTCGCGGGCAATCGATGCGAAGGAGCGTGCCGGAAAAGGCATCGTCGAGATCGGCCGGAACCTCGATGTCGCTGTCGATGGCTAGCAGAACGTCCAGGCGCGAGGCGAGGGTTTGCCGGGCCAGGCTGCGCAGCAGAGGACGCAGACTGTTTGGGCTCGAGACCCGGATGACGGCCGTGATGCGCTCTCGCGACGGGAGCGACAGAGCGCCAATCTGCAGAACCGGCGGGACGACGGACTCATCCACGGGAAACGCCAGGGCGGGCGGCGACAGTGCCGAATCTTGCATGAAGCGGATCGCCAGAAGTCGTGATCGCGTCTGCAGCTTTTGAACGGCCTCGCCAGTCAGGCTCAGGCTGGGGTAGGGCTGGCTCAGGTTGACGGGTTGTAGTGAGGCGAAGCTTTCGCTCATAGGTGGAAGGCTGACGGACAGGCGCGGTTCCGCAGCCTCTTCGGCGCAGACGACATAGGACCCGGCGCCGTCCGTCATCCGTCGCGAAATCATGACGGAGAGGCTCGGCAGGGCGTCTGCCGAGAAGCGCAGCACGGCATGGCCCCCTCGGGAGTGCCGCGGTTCGAGCGTCACGGCCGCGACGAGATAAGACTGCACGCTTGCGTCAAGCGCCTGGGCGTTCGAGGGCGTGACGGCGACGCCCGCTTCCGCTAGCCACGTGCGCGCGTTCTGGCCGAAGATTCGCTCGTTGCCAGTTGCGCCTCTAAGATCGACCTGAATTTCGGAAAGGACCGACGGCGGCGCGTCAGGCCAGCCGAGCAATTCTTGTGTCAGGACGCGGCTGTAGTCGCGGATACGGCTGCTGGCCTGGGATCCACGTCCAAGCAGTTGCAGTTCAGCGGCGTGGGCGCCGCCGCGATACAGCGAGGGAAAAGCCAGCACAAAGCCATCCAGAACCTCGCCCGCGCGACTGCATACGACGCAAAGGACCGGCTGGAACGGGTTCTCCAACGCCAGTGCGACCAATCCGCCCTGCGCGCTGACCCAGGCTTCGCCCACAGGCGCAAGCCTGTTGCCTTGGGCGACGAACTGGAAGGCCCGGAGCACATGACCGGTCACGGATTGCCCGCCTCGCAAGGCCTTGAGGCGCAGCGTCAGTAGATTGTCGCTTACGAACCAGGCGTCGTCGACCGGGGCGTGCAGCGCATTCAGATCGGGCGCCCCGCCGGCGATGAGTTTCACCCTTTTACGGCTGCCCTTGATCCCTGCCAGGTTGTCCGCAGCGCGTCCGCCGACGCGGCAGAAGATTTCCGCGGCATGACCGAGGCGTCTCGGCAGACCAGAGCCGGCCGCGTGTCGGGCGATGAGGCCCGCAGGCTGCTTGCCGAGTGTGAGGATGGCGGACGTCGTTTCGCCGACGAGTTGTGAAGCAGCGGTCCAAGTGACAGGATGGGTCGGGTGGGCGTTCGACGCTTCGGCAGCGAAGCTGAGCACTGCGGGGCCGGGATCATCGAGAGCGAACGCCCGCCGACCTTCACGCTCGCCGTGGCGAATATAGTGAATGAGGGGATTGGCGCCAGCCTCGCGGATGTCTGGATAGGCCGTGAGGTAGCGATCGCCGTCAAATGACGGGCTGGGCGCCGAACCTTTGGCGGCGCCGAACTGTAGATAATGAAGCGCGGCTTGGCGGCCGGCCTTTCCTAGGCCGTTCGTCTCTGCGTACCAGGCCGCATCGAAGTGGGCGCTCGCAAGCAGCAGGGTTGCATCCGACTTCTGCTCGGGCGTTAGGGCCTTGACGTCGGACAGGGTGCCGACGCGGCCCTGCCGGTTATGGATATAGTGCAGAAGAGGGTGGGTGTCGGAAGCGGCAGCGTCAGGATAGGTGTTGACATACCAGCGCGCATCGAAGCGAGCGCTGGCCTTGCGTCCTTCACGAGCGCCGTGTGTCATGTAGTGTGACAGGGGATCAACGCCCGCCTTAGCGACGTCGGGGTATTTCTGGAGATACCATTGGGCGTCGAAGAGCCCGCTTGCGCGGATAATCTCGATGTCCGTGGGCGAGCGTGGCTCCGACAGGGCCCTGCGAAACCGTGCGATCCGTTCCGACAGGCTGGAGCGGCGTTCATTCTTCAGCGCATTCACGAAATCAAGATCCAGAGTGCAGAAAACTGTTCAGGCATGGAATGTAGCGGCACTGGCTACGCAGAACAGATTCCGAGTCGTTGGTAAAGGTCGGCGACCCTAGTTTGATAGGACCCCATATCGAAGCGGCTGACTTGTTGTGCTCCCTTTTCGCTCAATTCGTTTCTTAGCGTCTCATCCGCGTCGAGCAACTGAATGCCAGCCTTAATGGAGTCCACATCATAGGCGTCGACGAACAGAGCGGCGTCGCCGGCGACCTCGGGAAGAGAGCCTAGGCGGGACGTGAGGACGGGGGTGCCTAGAAGCATGGCTTCCAAAACAGGCAGACCAAACCCCTCGTAAAGAGAGGGAAACAGCACGCTCCGGGCGCCTCGAATCAAGCTGATGAGCAGATTGAAAGGCATGTAGTCGAACCGTCGTACGCGATCATCTCCGCGAGCCGAGAGATCAGCCAACAAGTTGTTTTCGTCATCGTCCAGCCAGCCGCGTCCGCCGACGACGACGAGAGGCGCGGTCACGCCGGACGCCAGGTAGGCTTCCATGATGCGGGCCAAATTCTTCTTGGGCTCGACAGCGCCGAAATAGAGGAAATAACCCTGCCATTCGAGGCCAAGCACCCCTTCGATTTCGGCAATGACTAGGTTCTCGTCACGTCCTGTGAGGGCGGGGGGAATGTTGACGGCCTGATAGGTGTTAGTGATCCGGCGCTCGTCGATGTGCATCCACTCGACTAAATCGCGCTTGGTCTGTTCGGACACCACGACGATATGATCGGCGCGGTCGAGCGACCGTCGGAGCCGCGTCACATAGGCGTTGCTGTCATCCACGGTCGTGTGCGGCAGGCGCAACGGGATCAGATCATGCACTGTGACGACATTAAGGATGTCGCGGGCGTAGATCGGCTGGGGGCAAGTCCAGTGCATTACCGCCGGCGGCGCAGTCCCCTTCTCGAAGGAGACTGGGGTGAGGGTTCCGTATTTGTCGAACGCCCGATTCGCCAGGCTGAATAGGTTCGGACAGGACCAGAATAGGTCGGCGGACGGTTGCCCACCGCCTGCCGTCGACCAGATGACCTGATCATTGGGGGCGACGGGGAAGGCGCTTTTACCGAAACGTGTCGTCAGCGTCTGACGCCACCGCCGGTTCTTGTTGATCCTGTGCCGTGGGGGGGGGGCATCGGCGATCGCCGCGAGGTTGGCCAGCGGGTCACTAGAGCGCGCACTGGCCGGGCCGTATAGAGCGTGTGGAGAAAAGCCGCTTCCGCGAATGGCATGGGCCAAGTTTCTCCCATAGGTAGCAATCCCAGAACCCTTAGGAAGAGCAAGGTTGAATCCATCAACACAGATGGCAGGTTGACTCGCTCCGGCGATCTTCACGTGATCTTGAGACGACACTTAGGAACAGAACTCTTTTCGATTGAGCTTTCCGGTGTCGGAGCACGGACAGCGTGGCTATAAACAATCCGAAAGTCGGTAAACGGTTGCACGATCCTCCTACGAGGACTGCCTTTGCAGTTCAAGGTTTCCATCCGCCCGCACGGCTCAGCGCGCTGAGCCGGGGCTTGTCGATCTTCTCGCCAATCCAGCGGGCGCTCTCGATCAGTTGGTCGAGGTCGTAGCCGGTCGAGAAGCCGGCGCGTTCCAGCATGTAGACCAGGTCTTCGGTGGCGATATTGCCGGTGGCGCCGGGCGCGAAGGGGCAGCCGCCGATGCCGCCGACCGAGGCGTCGAGGATGTCCACCCCGGCCTCGACCCCGGCATAGGCGTTGGCCAGGCCGGTGTTGCGGGTGTCGTGGAAATGCAGGCGCAGGGTGGCGTCGGGCGCGGCCTTGCGGGAGGCTTCGACCTTTTTCGTCACGCTCCACGGGTCGCCGACGCCGATGGTGTCAGCCAGGGCGATCTCCTCGACGCCCAGCGCCGCTATGCGGGCGACCAGATCGCCGACCTGTTCGACCGAAACCTCGCCGTCGAAGGGGCAGCCCCAGACGCAGGACAGGGTGGCTGACAGTTTCGGCGTCGCTCCAGGTGCGCCGTCCGCATTGGCGCGACCGGCCATGATGTCGGACAGCATCTGCACCTGCTGGTCGACGTTCAACCCCTGGTTCTTCAGGCCGAAGCCGTCGGTGGCGGACATGGCCACGTTGACCTCGTCCACCGCCGTGCCGAGCGCGCGGTCATAGCCCTTGCCGTTCAGGACCAGACCGATGCGGCTGTGGCCCGCCGCCGGGGGCAGGGCGGCCATGACCTCTTCGGCGCCGGCCATCTGCGGCACATACTTGGGGTGGACGAAGCTGACGGCCTCGATCCGCTGGGCGCCCGCCGCTTCGAGGCGGCGCACGAAGTCGGCGCGGACGGCGGGCTCCAGCACCGCCTTTTCGTTCTGCAGGCCGTCGCGGGGACCGACCTCGACGATCTGGATGAAGCGACCCATCAGCGGGTGCTCCGCTCGCCCGCCCCAGCGGGGGCATAGACGGTCAGGCGCACGTCGTCGCCCGAGGAGTAGTTGTGGCCGCTGACCACGCCGACGGCGCGTCCGGCGGCGCCGAGATCAGCCAGGGCGCGGCGGAAGGCTTCGTCATCATGGGCCTCGACGATGGCGGGGCGGCCCTCGGCCAGGGCCCGCGCGGCGCCGGGGCCGTCGGTCAGCTGGGTGTCGCGGCCGGTCAGGAAGACGAAGCTGGGCTCATGGAAGCTGGTGATGGCCACCGGGCCCGGATAGCGGCCCTGAGCCGGGCTCAGCTCGGCCGATTCCATGGTCTTCACCAGGCGGGGGGCGATGGACAGGGGGCGCAGCTGGCGGATGGTCCCGGCCAGACCGGCGTGGGCGATGACGCCGCAGAGAATGGCGGCCAGAACCCCCGTGATCGCCGCCCGGTTGAGCAGCAGGAAGCCGCCGACCGCCGCCGCCATCACGGCGAAGACGATGGTCAGGGTGGCCCAGGTCTGAGCCGTCGAACGCCCGAACTCGGTCAGGCCATAGACGGTGATGGCGCAGATGACGACGGCGGCGAACAGGCCGAGCAGGGCGCCCGAGATGCGCGACACCTTGCCGATCGGCTGGGTCAGAGCGGCGGCGGCTAGAAGCGCGATCGCGCCGAAGGTCGGCAATGTGTAGTGCCACAGCTTGGTCGGGGCGATCTCGAACATCAGCCAGGCGGGGATCAGCCAGCAGACGGCGAAGCGGATGGCCGGCTCGGCCCGGCGATGCCAGCCGGCCGACAGGGCGGCGGGCAGCATCAGGGTGACGGGGAACAACAGCAGGGGCGACAGCAGGACGTACATGCCGATGAAGCCGCCGTGGCTTTCATGGGCGCCGGCCAGTTTCGGGGCCAGGTCGCCGCCGATGGCTTCCCGCCAGAAGCCGCCGTCGGTGGCGATGGTGATGGCTATGGCCCAGGGCCCGACCAGCAGGGCCACCAGGGGCAGGCCCCAACCCCAACCCAGCTTGCCCAGCCATTTGATGTTTCGATCCCAGACCGACAGGGCGATGATCGACAGGGCGACGACCAGAATGCCGATCGGCCCCTTGATCAGGATGGACAGGCCGATGCCCAGCCAGAACAGCAGCTTGTGCCAGCGCACCGGCCGTTCGTTGGCGCGCGTCGCCATATAGATCCGCGCCAGCGCCGCCATCGACAATGTGGTCAGGCCGCACAGCATGGCGTCGGTTTTGGCGATGCCCGCCTCGGATGACAGCAGGAAGGTGGCGCCCAGCATGGCGCCGGCCAGGAAACCCGCCCGGTTGCCGAACAGGGCCGCGCCGGCCCAGGCCACGGCCCAGGCGGCCAGCATGGCCCCGAACAGCGACGGCAGGCGATAGGGCTGGATGTTGCGGTCCTCGACGTCCGAGGTCAGGCCGACGGCGACGGCCTGCATCCAGTAGATGCCGACGGGCTTCTTCCAGCGCGGCTCGTCCTGGAAGCGGATGTCGACATAGTCGCCGCTTTCCAGCATCTGCGCGGTCGCCTGGGCGAAGCGGCTCTCGTCGCGATCCAGCGGCGGCAGCAGCATCAGGCTGGGCAGGCCGGCGAGCAGGGTCAGCAGGGCCGCCAGAACGGGGCCGCGCCAGCCGGCGATGAGGTGATCCAGGTTCGGGCGGTTCATGGCGCTGTCGTATCACGCCGACGCCGCCCCCCGGAAGCTTCAGCTTTGCATCTGTCGCGTGGCGCCTGTTTTCCTCCGCCCCGCTGATGCGCTACAGAGCGGCGATGATCGACAGCCTTGCCTCCGCTCCTGAAATCTCTGTCGTCGTGCCTGTGCATGACGAATCCGGAGCCGCCGTGCCATTGGCGCGTGAGATCGCCGAGGCCTTCGCGGGTCGGTCCTATGAAATGATCTTCGTCGATGACGCCAGCCGCGATTCGACCCTGGCCGAGTTGAAGGCCGCCATGGCGGAACTGCCGGCCCTGCGGGTGCTGTCCCATTCCACCAACGCGGGTCAGAGCCGGGCCGTGCGCACCGGCGTGCTGGCGGCGCGCGGCGAGATCGTCGTCACCCTGGACGGCGATGGCCAAAATCCACCCGCCGACGCGCCGCGCCTGGCCGACGCCCTGATCGC
This sequence comes from Brevundimonas sp. NPDC058933, assembly GCF_049315965.1. Lineage (NCBI taxonomy): Bacteria > Pseudomonadati > Pseudomonadota > Alphaproteobacteria > Caulobacterales > Caulobacteraceae > Brevundimonas > Brevundimonas sp. NPDC058933. The sequence goes on along the minus strand of NZ_JBMOSL010000014.1, from coordinate 12,799 downwards.
CGCCCCCGCCAATGTCGCCCTGGTCGGCGGCGTTCGCGCCAAGCGTCAGGACTCGGAAGCCAAGCGACAGGCCTCGATCTGGGCCAACCGCATTCGCAGGAAACTTCTCTCCGACGACGCCGACGACACCGGCTGCGGGCTGAAGGCCTTCCGCCGCGACGTCTTCCTGCGTCTGCCCTACTTCGATCATATCCACCGCTACCTGCCGGCGCTTACGATCCGCGAGGGCTATGAGAACCGCTACCTCGAGGTCGATCACCGCCACCGCGAAGTCGGTCGGTCGAAATACACCAACTGGGGCCGGCTACGGGCTTCGCTGTCGGACCTGCTGGGCGTGATGTGGCTGAAGACGCGCTCGCGTCGTCCGGGCGCCATCAGCGAGTTCTGAAACCGCTCCGCTTATGGCGGCGCGGGGGAAACAGGGTTAAGCAGGGCGATCTGGAGGGGCCGCCCATGCTGATCGCCATACCGCTGCTGGTCGTTCCAGTGGTGATCTACAATCTGGTGGTTTTGCTCGGCGGGAGCGCCTCTGACGCCGTGCTGGGGCCTGCCGCTGTGCTGAGCGAGGTGCTGTTTCGCGTGCCTATGACCTCGGGCGCGGTCTGGACCATCAGCGTCGGCGACCTGATCCTGTTCCTGTCGCTGATCCTGCTGTTCGTGGAGCTGTTGAAGTCGACCTCCAGCCAGCGGGTCGCCATCGTCAATCACGCCCTGTCGATGGTGCTGTTCGTGGTCTGCCTGGTCGAGTTCCTGCTGCTGCCGGGGTTTGCAGGATCGGTCTTCTTCCTGATCCTGACCATGGTGCTGCTGGACGTGCTGGCGGGCTTCATCGTCACCATCATCGCCTCCAGGCGCGACTTCGACATGAACCCGCGCTGAGGTGAAATCCTAGCTGAAGGCGACGAAGACAAGGGCGACCACGGTCACGTCGAACAGGCGGGCGGCGAGGTTGAGGACGGCCATGGGCGAAACTCCGGTCGAAGACGTCGGAGCCGTCGCAAACGGCGTGCCATCAGGCGGCGGGCCCTAGACCTCGGTCTGTCTCGCCTTGCCCGCGCGGGGGCGGCGGTCATGCTTGCCCGAGTATTCTGCGCCCAGATAGGTGGAACGTGCGGCGTCCAGCACGGGCGGGCCGCCCTTCAAACCGCGCTTCTGTCCCTTCTGGCCGAGCACCTGGGCGGCGAACAGCGCAGGCGGGGCCACAACAGGATTGGGGGGCGACACGGCAGGCTTTGCCGGGGAGGCGGCATGATCGACCCGCTCCCCCGCCGCGACGACGGCGCGCGACGCCTGTTCAGCCCTGGCGGCGGCGCGACGGTCTCGTTCGCGCCGGTCGCCCTCGCGGCGTTCCTGCACAGCAGGTCCCTCCAGCGGGCCGATCGGGCGCACGCCGTCGGTCATTTTCCCGCGCCGGCCAGGCGCTCGATCTGGGCGCGCATCTCGTCCATCTGACGACGCATCTCGTCCAGAGCCGGATCGGCAGAGGGTTTAGGCTCCGGCTCGGCCGTCTTGTCCGTTTCGCCTTCGGGTCGACCATAGACCGTCATTCCGGGGAACATCTTCATGGCGCGCTCGAACATGGCCATGTTCTGACGCACCGCTTCTTCCATCAGGCCGCCGCCAGGCGTCCCGGTGAAGGCGCGGGTGAACTGGCTGCGCAGTTGCTCCTGCTGGCGGCTGAAGCTGTCCAGCGACATCTCCAGATAGGAGGGCAGAACGGACTGCATCGAGTTTCCGTAGAAGCCGATCAATTGACGCAGGAACTGCACCGGCAGCAGAGCTTCGCCGCGGCTTTCTTCCTCGAAGATGATCTGCGTCAGGATCTGGCGCGTCAGCTCGTCATTGGTCTTGGCGTCATAGACGACGAATTCGGTCCCCTCTCGCACCATCTGCGCCAGGTCTTCCAGCGTCACATAGGCGCTGGTGGCGGTGTTATAGAGCCGTCGGTTTGCATATTTCTTGATGACGACGACGCCGTCATGGGTTTTTCCGCCCTCGGATTTTTTGTCGGCCACGCTTGTTCTCGCGTTGTTGCAGCGCCGCACTATCACGCGTTGCGGCCGCGAAGGCGAGTCCCGCAGCCCGCGCGCAGCAAGAAGACCGTATCCGCCTCAAGATCATGCTTGCAGCCGACGGATCGATTGTAGGAATGAAGCGGACCGCGCGCGGCCGGCTTGCGGGTTTCTGATCAGAGGAGGCGACCATGGCTCGTGGCGCGATATTGGTCGCTGGCGGCGCTGGATATATCGGGTCTCACGTCTGCAAGGCCCTTGCGGCGGAGGGCTATCTGCCGGTGACCCTCGACGATCTTTCCAGCGGTCACGCCAGGGCGGTTCAGTGGGGGCCGCTGGTTAGGGCCGACATTGCTGATGCAGACGCCGTCGCGCGAACCGTGAAGGCGCACGATGTTGTCGGCGTGCTGCATTTTGCCGCCAAGAGCCTCGTGGGCGAGTCCATGCGGGACCCGCTGAAGTATTTTCGAGAAAATGTCGGCAAGGGCGTCGCCTTTCTGGAGGCCCTCCAGGCGGCGAGGGTCAGCAACATCCTGTTTTCGTCAACCGCGGCGGTTTACGGCAATCCTGCGAGGCCGACCTCCATCAGTGAGGACGACCCGATCCGGCCCATCAGTCCCTATGGAGCCAGCAAGCTGGCGTTCGAGGAGGCGCTGCGAGGGGCGACGCGCGCGTCGGGCGGGCGTTGCGCGGTCTTGCGCTATTTCAATGCGGCAGGGGCCGACAGCGACGGCGATCTGGGAGAAGATCATGATCCTGAGACCCATCTGATTCCGCTCATTGTGCGGGCGTCGCGGGCGGAGACGCCGCCGTTGACCGTCTTCGGCGAAGATTATGAAACGCGGGACGGCACGCCGATCCGCGACTATGTCCACGTCGAGGATCTGGCCGCGGCCCACCTTCTGGTGCTGGATCAGCTGGTCAGGGGAGAGACCGATCTGGTGCTGAACGCAGGCGCCGGAAAGGGCGTCACGGTGCGCGAAGTGCTCAAGGCCGCCCAGGACTGCTTGGGCCGACCGATCCCGACGGTGACAGGCGCGCGGCGCGAGGGCGATCCGCCGATGCTCGTAGCGAACATCAGCCGTCTGGCGGCTTTGGGATGGGCGCCGCGCAAGACCCTTCAGGACATGATCAGCAGCGCCGCCCTGTGGCGGGAAAAGACGACCCGGGTCGTTCCGACCTAGGCGCCGACCAGAACCACGCCGATGAGGACTGCGGCCCAGTGCACTCCGGCGCCCGCCACGACGAACCCGTGCCAGATAGCCCGCCGGAACCTCACCTTCTGGCTGATGAAGACGAAGACGCCTGACGTGTAGATCAACCCGCCCGCGACCAGCAGGCCGAGCGCCAGGGGATGGACGGTCTCGATCATCGGCTTCAGCGCGAAGATCGCCACCCAGCCAAACAGGACATAGACCGCGCTCCAGAAGGCGTCCGAGATGCGGGGGGCGAACATCTTCACCGCCACCCCCGTGAGGGCCATGGCCCAGACCGCGACGCTGAACCCGATGGCCCAGCCGCCCTCGAACCTCTGGGTGGTGAAGGGGGTGTAGCTGCCGGCGATCATCAGGAAGATGGCGGCCTCGTCCAGGCGTCGCAAGACAGGGCGAGCGGCGCAGGGGCGGGCGAGATTGTAGACCGTCGAAGCCGTCAGCATGGCGACGAGGCAGAGAGCGTAGATGGCCGTGGCCACCACGGCGCCGACGCCGACATAGAGCGCCGCCAGCACCGCCAGCACCACGCCGCCGACCGCCGCAAGCGCCAGGCCGACAGCATGGACCCAAAGATCGGCCAGACGTTCGGCGCGCGTCTGGTAGTGCTCGATCATATCGAGCTCGTCGGGCGTACAGACCCGCGTCGCCAAGGATTTCAGCCGCACCAGCATCACTTGGGAAAGCGTCTGTCCGGCGGAATGTTCCCTTCCCCATAATCGGCCGCGGCGCAAAAAACGAACTTCGCACTTGCGAGACGTGACGCAGGATGTGGAATACGGCACAACCGCACCCAGAAAATTCCCTCCGGAGTGAATATCATGACCGATGTAGTGATCGTCGCCGCCGCCCGGACCCCGGTGGGGTCCTTCCTCGGCGCCCTGTCCAGCCTGCCCGCATCCAAGCTGGGCGAGATCGCCGTCAAGGCGGCGCTGGAACGTGCGGGCGTGGCGCCCGTCGACGTCGACGAGGTCATCCTGGGCCAGGTGCTGCAGGCGGGGGCGGGGCAGGGCCCGGCGCGTCAGGCCGCCATCGGGGCTGGTTTGCCGGTCGAAACCCCGGCCTGGAGCCTGAACCAGTTGTGCGGCTCGGGCCTGCGCGCCGTGGCCCTGGCCTATCAGCAGATCGTTCAGGGGGATGCGAAGATCGTCGTCGCCGGTGGTCAGGAAAGCATGAGCCAGGCGCCGCACGCCCAGCAGCTGCGCTCCGGTCAGAAGATGGGCGACCTCGCCTTCGTCGACACCATGATCACGGATGGTCTGACCGACGCCTTCCACGGCTATCATATGGGTCAGACGGCCGAGAACATCGCGAACAAGTGGTCGATCGACCGCGCCGCCCAGGACGCCTTCGCCGTCGCCTCGCAGAACAAGGCCGAGGCCGCCCAGAAGGCCGGCAAGTTCGTCGATGAGATCGCGCCCGTCACCATCGCGACCCGCAAGGGCGACGTGGTCGTGGATCAGGACGAATACATCCGTCACGGCGCCACCATCGAGGCGATGGAGAAGCTGCGTCCCGCCTTCGTCAAGGACGGCTCGGTGACGGCCGCCAACGCCTCGGGCCTGAACGACGGAGCCGCCGCCCTGGTGCTGATGTCGGCCGACGAGGCCAAGGCTCGGGGCCTTGAACCGCTGGCCCGCATCGCCTCCTGGGCCACGGCGGGCGTCGATCCGTCGATCATGGGCACCGGCCCGATCCCGGCCTCAAAGAAGGCGCTGGAAAAGGCCGGCTGGACCGTCGCCGACCTGGACCTGATCGAGTCGAACGAAGCCTTCGCCGCCCAGTCGCTGTGCGTGGTCAAGGAACTGGGACTGGATACGGCCAGGGTAAACGTCAACGGCGGCGCCATCGCCATCGGCCACCCCATCGGCGCCTCGGGCGCCCGCATCCTGACCACCCTGCTGCACGAGATGAAGCGTTCGGGCGCCAAGAAGGGTCTGGCCACCCTGTGCATCGGCGGCGGCATGGGCGTGGCGCTGTGCGTCGAGCGCGGCTGAGCCCTCGCTCCAAGGCTGAAAAGCAAAAGGCCGGCGGAGCGATCCGCCGGCCTTTCTCATGACGGATCAGGCGATCAGAATCCGCGCCGCCAGCTGCCCAGCAGGGCGTAGCCGGTCGGCGACCCCGCGCGGTGCTGTTCGTCTCGGCTCGCCACGGCTTCGAGTTGCAGCATGGAGCCGCCCGGCAGGGGGTGCAGGCTGCGGACGCTGAAGTCCATCTGACGCCCCGACGGGCTGGCCGAGAAGCGGCGCTCGGAGAAGGTGACGGGGTCGAAGTATTCCAGCGGCACGTCGGCCAGGAAGGCGCTGAAGGTGCCGCTCTCGATCCGCAGCGGCTGGGAGATTTCCCAGGTCAGGCGGCTACACCCCAGGGCCCAGGACGGGCAATCGGACTGCAGGGCCATGCGCCAGGTCGAGCTGACGGCGGCGCTGGACAGGTTCAGGAACCGCCCCTCGATCTCGGTGCGGCCGAAGCCGGCCTCGCCGCTCAGCACCACGCCGTGGCCCAGCGACAGGTCGCCGCCGAAGGCCGCGAAGCGTGTGCGCGATGGCAGGGCGAAGCCGGAACGCGTCGGCATATAGGCGCCCAGCGGCCCCATCTTCTCGTCCAGCGCCCCCATGCTGAAGGACAGACCGCCGCGTTCCCCCCGCCAGTCCAGCGCGGCACGCGCGTAGGACGACACGTCCTGCTCGACCGAGCGCAGCGGCGCGCGTCGGTCGCCGGCCCCGGTCTCGGCGCTGACGGTCACCGGACCGAAGGCCATGGCGCCCCGCACGGCGTGGTCGGCCTGGGCCAGGGCGGCGAAGCCGTCGCCGGAACCCGTGCTGAAGGGCGAGCGCGATCCGCCCTTGCCCTGCCAGGCGGCGAACGACATCCGTCCGGCTGTGACGTCGAACAGGGCCTCCTGCTTCACCTCATCGCCCAGCCAGGGGGCGTCGAAGGGGGTGTAACGGTTCAGGATCGGCTCGGGCGTCTCGACAGGGACGGCGGCGACCAGCGACAGCCGTGCTCCGCCGGGACCGTCCATGGTCACCTGCGACTGGCGCATGGGCGTGGGGTTTTCCGGCTGATAGCTGCGCCGCGGCGCGGTGCGATAGGCCGCGCCCATGTCGATGCGAAACAGGCGCTGATACTCGTCATAGCCGATGGTGCTCAGCGCGCCGGTCCGTCCCATGGCGTCGCCAAACGGTCCGCCGACATAGGCTCCGGGTTCTATGGCGACCTTCACGGCTGAGCCGACTGCTTGCGGCGAGGAGGTCGCGCCCACGGGCTGGAAGGCCCTGGCGATGTCCAGCAGGCCTCGCCCGTAGACAACGTCGGTTCCGGTGTCGCCCGCTTCGCGCCCTGTACGCAGCAGGATGTCGACCGCTTGGCGCCCGGTCAAATTGGGGAAGGCCTCCAGCAGCAGGGCCAGTGCGCCCGCCACGGCCGGCGAGGCGAAAGACGTGCCGTTCACACGCCAGCAGCCGTCATTCTCGCAATCGACGATGACCTCCACGCCGGGCGCGGACAGGAACCAGGACTGCGAAACGCCAGCGCGGTTCGAGAAGCTCGCGATCTGGTTGGCGGCGTCATGGGCGCCGGTGACGATGATGCCGCCCTGGAAGCGGGGGTCGCTGGCGTAACGACCGGGCCATTCGGGATTGGCGCCCGCTTCATTACCCGATGCGATTGCGAAGACCACGCCGGCGTTGATCGCTCGCTGCAGCGCGGCCTCGAAGGTCGATCCCAGCGCGCCTTCGCCGCCCAGCGACAGGTTGATCACCTTGGCGCCGTTGGAGACTGCGTAGTCCAGCGCATTGGCCAGATCCGCACCCCGGAAGCAGACGGTATTGTCAGGGTCGTTGCAGTTGCTGATGTCGGCGCGGATCGACAGGATGGTGGCGTTGAACGCCACGCCGACGGTGCCGAAGCCGTTGAACGGCGCGGCTATGACGCTCGAGACGCGCGTGCCGTGTCGGTCCTCGCCCTGGGGCTGACTGCGTCCGCTGATGATGTCGGTCGAGCGCGGCGAGATGTTCGCCGCCAGATCCTGATGGTCCAGCTTGATGCCGCTGTCCACCACGCCGACGGTGACGCCGCGCCCTGTCGCGCCGGTCTGCCATGCCGCGATCGCGCCTGTATTTGCGACGCCGTAGTTACGCAGATACTCGGACGAGTTCGCGGACGGAATGGCTGGAGGCGGAGGCGGAGGTGGCGGGGGCGGCGGGGGAGGAGGTGGAGGTGGAGGTGGAGGAGGGGGCGTCACGATCCCGCCGCCCGTTCCGCCTCCTCCACCCCCACCCCCGCCGCAAGCAGCGAGAGGGAGGGCCAGAAGGCCGAGAACGCCGACCGAAACCGCTACTTTGCGCAAACCCTTGAACGCCAACGCCGCCTCCCCGAACCTAGGGCGCCATTAGGCCCTAGTTCGCGGTCTTGGCGAGCCCGTTTTCGAGCGTTGCCGGAGCATAATCGTCGTTTGCTGTCCCTAGTCCCGCAGCAGTTCGTTCACCCCGGTCTTGGCCCGGGTCTGAGCGTCGACGCGCTTGACGATGACGGCGCAGTACAGCGACGGACCGCCGTTCGGGTCGGGCAGGGCGCCGGGGACCACGACGGAATAGGCCGGGACCTCGCCGCGGAAGATCTCGCCCGTGGCGCGGTCGACGATCTTGGTCGAGCCCGACAGATAGACGCCCATGGCCAAGACAGCGCCCTCGCGAACGATCACGCCCTCAGCCACCTCGGCGCGGGCGCCGATGAAGCAGCCGTCCTCGATGATGGTCGGATTGGCCTGCAGCGGCTCCAGCACGCCGCCGATGCCGGCGCCGCCCGAAAGGTGGACGTTCTTGCCGATCTGGGCGCAGGAGCCGACCGTGGCCCAGGCGTCGACCATCGAGCCCTCATCGACGAAGGCGCCGATGTTGACGAAGGAGGGCATCAGCACGACGTTCCTGGCCACGTGGGCGCCGCGGCGGACGATCGCGCCCGGCACCGCGCGGAAGCCGGCGGCCTGATAGTCGGCGGCGCTCCAGTCGCCGAACTTGTTGGGCACCTTGTCCCAGAAGGGGCCGACGGCGACCGGATGATCGGCCGACAGCGGCAGGGTGGGGGCGTGGCCGGCGCGCATGATGACGTTGTCGTTCAGGCGGAAGGACAGCAGCACCGCCTTCTTCAGCCACTGATGCGTGGTCCAGACGCCGTCCTCGCCGCGCGTGGCGACGCGCGCCTGGCCGGCGTCGAGCAGGGCCAGGGCGGTGTCGACGGCGTCGCGCACCTCGCCGCGCGTGGCGGCGGAGACCTCGGCGCGGGCCTCCCAGGCGGCCTCGATGACGGATTCCAGATGGGTCAGGTCGGTCATTGCGGATCTCCGTCCAGCATGGCGGTGGTCAGGAAGGGACCGACGGTCGCGGCCCGATGGTCGATATGGTCGCCCTCGGCCGTGAAGGCCTTGGGACCGACCAGAACCGTGGTCATGCCGATGGCGTGCGCCGGCTCCAGGTTCCTGGGGGTGTCCTCGAAGAAGCAGGCGGTGGTCGGATCGACGCCGAAACGGGCCAGCATCTTGTCGAAGGTGCGCGGATCGGGCTTGGGGACCAGGTCGGCGTCTTCCAGGGCGAAGACCCCGTCGAAGAAGCGCGTCAGCTCCAGCCGCTCCATCACCCGCCGGGCGTGGCCGATCGAGCCGTTGGTGAAGATCAGGCGCGGGCCAGCCAGCCGTTCCAGCGCCGCGTGCAGGCCGGGATCGGGCGTCAGCACGTCCAGCGGCACGTCGTGGACCTCGGCCAGGAAGTCGTGCGGGTCGATCTGGTAGTGCATCATCAGCCCGGCCAGGGAGGTGCCGTAGTCGTGCAGATAGCCGCGCTGCACGCTCAGCGCCTCGGCGGATTCAAGTCCCGAAGTGCGCACCACATAGTCGTTGATGCGCTGTTCCACCTGTTTCAGGAACAGGCTTTCCGGCGGGTAGAGGGTGTTGTCGAGGTCGAAAACCCAGGACCGGACATGGCGCAGGTCGGCGCCGATCTCTGTGGTCGCCGCCAGCGGCTGGCTGGTCACTTCGCCTTCACCAGCGTGCCGGCCCCGAACTCGGTGAACAACTCGACCAGCATGGCGTGGGGACGGCGTCCGTCCAGGATGACGACGGCCTCGACGCCCGCGCCGACGGCGGCCATGGCCGTCTCCAGCTTGGGGATCATGCCGCCGTTGGCGACGCCGGTGTCGATCAGGCCTTGCGCGTCGTCCAGATTCATCTGGCGGATGATCTCGCCGTCCGCGCCCTTCACGCCGGCCACGTCGGTCAGAAGCAGCATCCGCTTGGCGCCCAGCGACCCGGCGATGGCGCCCGCGACCGTGTCGGCGTTGACGTTATAGGTCAGGCCGTCTTCCGCGACCCCGATGGGGGCGATGACGGGCACCCAGTCCTCGGTCTCGGAGGCGATCAGGCCCTTGATCAGCTTGGGATCGACCTTGGTTGGTTCGCCGACGAAGCCCAGATCGACCTCATGTTCGATCATGCTGTCAGGGTCGCGCTTGTTGCGGCGTGTGCGCTCGACGGTCAGCAGGCCGGCGTCCTTGCCCGACAGACCGACGCCGCGCACGTCGGCTTCCTTGCCGGCGACGGTGATCCAGTGAGCGATCTCCTTGTTGACCGCGCCCGAAAGCACCATCTCGGCCACCTGCATGGTGTCCTTGTCGGTGACGCGCAGCCCGTCGACGAAGGCCGATTTGACCCCCGCCTTGTCCAGCATGGCGCTGATCTGCGGCCCGCCCCCGTGGACCACCACGGGGTTGACGCCCATCAGCTTCAGCAGCACCACGTCGGCGGCGAACTGCTTGGCCACGGCGCTCTCGCCCATGGCGTGGCCGCCGTATTTGATGACCACGGTTTCACGGTCGTAAACCTGGATATAGGGCAGGGCCTCGGCGAGCGTCTTCGCCGTCTCCCAGCTGCGTTCCTCGGATTGCCGTTCGGTCTCTTGCATGATGGCCGCTCGATAGCGGCGAAGGGCGCGCGAGTCACGATGGAAAGGGGTGCGGCTCGTTGCGTCGTTGATTTACGCAACAAAACTTCTCTTTCTTTTGCGCGGAAACTAGCTAACCAAAACTATATGAAGCTCTATCCTGTAATCCTGTGTGGCGGCGCGGGTACACGTCTCTGGCCAGCTTCTCGCCCGTCGCGCCCAAAGCAGTTCATTCCTCTTGCTGGTAACCGATCGTTGTTTTATGAGGCGGTGATCCGAGTTTCGCCGCTAGTTTCAGAGGGGGCGCGGCTGATCGTCGTGGGGGCGGCAGATCATCGAGCGTTGATCTTGGACCAGCTCGACGAGGCTGGGATTGATGCTCAGGTTTTATTGGAGCCCGTAGGGCGAGATTCTGCCGCAGCGATGGCTGCGGCTGCGGTTTGGACTGCGGCGCACGATATCGAAGGTATCAATGTTTTCGTCGCATCGGATCATTTTATTCCAGATAGCGACGCCTTTCGATCCTCGGTTATCGTAGCAGCGAAAGAAGCTCAATCAGGACGTATTGTTACGCTTGGGATCAAGCCGAATAAACCCTCGACGGCATATGGATATATTCATCCAGTAAAATCCGGGCTGTCGAAGGTTGCTGAATTCGTTGAAAAACCGGATCGCCGTACTGCTGAGAAGTACATTGAAAATGGTTATCTTTGGAACAGTGGTAATTTCATCGTTTCGGCGAGTGTGCTGCTCAAAGAGCTGTCCTCTCAAGCGGCATCTGTAGATTTTGCTGCCAGAGCCGCTGTTTCTCAGGGGGTGGGCGATGTCATTCTGAATCTCGGGGACGCTTTTCAGGAGGCGCCGAGAGTATCAATCGACTATGCTATTATGGAGAAGACGAAACTTGCTTCCGTGCTGGCTGTGGATTTCGTTTGGTCGGATCTGGGAGCATGGGATGCGATCGCCGCCAGCGGCGAGGGGGAAATCGGCAGTCACATTTTTGAGGACGCGGAGGGCTGCTTGGCCCGGGCGCCCGATGGAATGGTGGTGGCGGCGATAGGGGTGCGTGACCTTGCCATAATAGTGGAAAGGGACGCCGTCCTAGTGTGCGATCTACGCCGCTCTCAAGAAGTCAAAAAAATTGTGGAGCGCATTCGCCTGTCGTCACCGCAGCATGCTGATTTTTTCAATCCGTCAGAAGAATCCTTGGCTGACGGCAGTCAACGTCTAAAGGACTGGTTGAGAACCAGGAGCCTCCCGCTGTGGTCAGCTCTCGGCCAGCGTGAAGACGGTTGTTTTGCAGAATCGCTTACGCTCGACGGCAGGTGGGTGGATGCCGCTCGGACGGCGCGGACCCAAGCATACCTGATCCACGCGTTTGCTCAGGTCGGCATGATGGGGTGGGGAGGGCCCTGGGCTCGCGCAGTAAGGGGGGGCTTGAAAAAAATTGATGATGACTGCGCTCGGCCGGACCAGATCGGCGGCAGTCAAGACCAAGCGTTTCGTCTGCTGGCCCTAGCCGCGGCGTTCAAGGCCGGGGTGGCTGGCGCTGATGTTCTTCCCCGCGGCGAATCAATACTCAACTCCCTTTTGAAAAGGGGCGTCCCTGGCGGCGATCTCCTAGAAGAAGGAGCTGCTTTTCAGTCTGGTTTTCATATGCACTTGCTGGCGGCTGTCCTCGCTTGGGAAGAGGTGTCGGCCGCGCCGGTATGGAGGGATGCTGCGGATCGGATTGTGAGGCTAGCCTGCGTGGCTCTTATCGACACGAAATCTGGCCGACTGCGGGGATGCGATGAGCGTTTGGCGTCTCTATCTGACGGGTTGGATTATGCGGTAGAGCCGGGGCACCAGTTTGAATGGGCTTGTCTTTTGGCTAGATATGCGACAGCCAGGAATGATGGCGAGGCGCTAGCTACCGCGCACCGGTTGCATGCTCGGGGGCGGGAGGGAGTGAGTGAGCGTCGCCAGCTGGCTGTTAATGCGCTGAGTGATGACGGAGAAGTTCTTAGAGCGAGAGCGCGGCTCTGGCCGCAGACCGAGTGGTTGAAGAGTTCGCTGATCCTGGCCCATTGCGTCTCGGAGCATGATCGAGCCGCCTATATGGCGGATGCGTCGGAAGCTCTTCGGGCGTTGTGGCTTTACTTGACGCCGGACGGTCTTTGGCGAGACACCCTGCTGGAAAGCGGCAAGTTCATCGAAGAGCCATCTCCGGCGAGTTCGCTCTATCATATCGTTGCGGCGTTTGCCCAACTGGCGGACAGTGCGCTGGTAGACAGCGAGGCCTGGGCGCCGAGCGCCGTGCTTCGTTAATAAAACCTCGAATAGCGTTAGCTATTTGTAGCTCGCAGGCAACGGTTGAGTTGCAACCTGTGGTAAACCGGGCGTTTCCCGCTCGACCGTCAACGGCAACGCTGATAGGAGTGAGGCAGGCGACATATCTGTCGTCTACACACAACTGATCTCGGAGGGCCGCATCAATGCGCGTCAAGAGTTTGATCCTGGCATCTAGCGCGGCGGCGGCTCTGGCCCTGTCGGCAGGCGCCGCTTCGGCTGAGCCGGACGGCTGGTACGGCGCAGTCGACGCCGGCTACCATATCATCGACGACATCAACACCGAGTCGTCCACTCGCGGTTCCAACTG
>NZ_JBMOSL010000013.1:0-72797 GCF_049315965.1 Brevundimonas sp. NPDC058933 | reverse complement strand
GGCGGCGGATGTCTGAAACATCCCCCCGCCCCGCCTCCTTCTCCCCTCTAGCTAAAGCCAATCCGTCCGCGCGACCAGATCAGAATCGTCAGGCGGCGGAGCAAGACATCTGCAACATGTTGCATAAAAGGAAAGTCGCGTTAGAGTTTTGAAACAAATTGCACAACAGGCCGCGCCATGTCCTATCCGCAGTTGCTCCAGCCGCTCGATCTGGGCTTCACCACCCTGAAGAACCGGGTGCTGATGGGCTCGATGCACGTCGGCCTGGAGGAGGTCGAGAACGGCTTCGAACGCATGGCCGCCTTCTACGCCGAGCGGGCGCGGGGCGAGGTCGGGCTGATCGTCACCGGCGGCATCTCGCCCAATGAACGCGGCCGCCCCATGCCCTGGGGCGCCAAGCTGACCACCGAGGAGGAGGCCGACCACCACCGCCTCGTCACCGCCGCCGTCCACGCCGAGGGCGGCAAGATCGCCTTGCAGATCCTGCATTTCGGCCGCTACGCCTATCATCCCGATCTGGTCGCGCCCTCGGCCATCCAGGCCCCGATCACCCCCTTCGCCCCCCACGCCCTGACCGGCGAGGAGGTCGAGCAGACCATCGCCGACTTCGTCAACTGCGCCGCTTTGGCCCAGTCCGCCGGCTATGACGGCGTCGAGGTCATGGGGTCCGAGGGCTATCTGATCAACGAGTTCATCGCCGCCCGCACCAACCAGCGCGACGACGAATGGGGCGGTTCGTACGAGAACCGCATCCGCCTGCCGCTCGAGATCGTGCGCCGCACCCGTGAGCGCGTAGGCCCCAACTTCATCATCATCTACCGCCTGTCGATGCTGGACCTGGTCGAGGGCGGTTCGACGGCGGAAGAAGTGGTGCAGTTAGCCAAGGCCATCGAGGCGGCGGGCGCCACCATCCTCAACACCGGCATCGGCTGGCACGAAGCGCGCATCCCCACCATCGCCACCAGCGTGCCGCGCGCGGCCTTCGCCTGGGTGACGAAACGCCTCAAGGGCGAGGTCTCCATCCCCCTGGTCGCCACCAACCGCATCAATACGCCCGAGCTGGCCGAGCGCCTTCTGGCCGAGGGCTATTGCGACATGGTGTCGATGGCCCGCCCCCTGCTGGCCGACGCCGCCTTCGTGCAGAAGGCGCGCGAGAACCGCGCCGACGAGATCAACACCTGCATCGGCTGCAACCAGGCCTGCCTCGACCATACGTTTGCGGGCAAGATCACCTCCTGCCTGGTCAATCCGCGCGCCTGTCACGAGACCGAACTGGTCATCGCCCCGACCGAAACGCCCCGCAAGATCGCCGTCGTCGGCGCCGGTCCCGCCGGCCTCAGCTTCGCCGTCACCGCCGCCGAACGCGGCCACGACGTCACCCTGATCGAGGCCGCGAGCGAAGTCGGCGGCCAGTTCAACCTCGCCCGCAAGATCCCCGGCAAGGAGGAGTTCGGCGAGACCCTGCGCTACTTCCGCAAGCAGCTGGACCTGACCGGGGTCAAGGTCCGCCTCAACACCCGCGCCGAGGCCGATGCCCTGGCCGACGAAGGCTTCGACGAGATCGTCCTGGCCACCGGCGTCAGCCCGCGCACGCCCGAGATCGACGGCGTCGACCACGCCAAGACCCTGTCCTACCTCGACGTCCTGCGCGACGAGGTCCCGGTCGGCAAGACCGTGGCCGTCATCGGCGCCGGCGGCATCGGCCACGACGTCAGCGAATATCTAGTGGAACGGCATGAAGCGCCGTCCATCGACCGCTTCTTCCGCACCTGGGGCGTCGATCCCGACTATCGCACCGCCGGAGGCCGCACCGCGCCCCAGGTCGAACCGGCCGAGCGTCAGGTCTTCCTGATGCAGCGCTCGAGCGGCAAGGTCGGCGAGCGCCTGGGTCGCACCACCGGCTGGATTCACCGCGCCGCGCTGAAGATGCACGGCGTCGTCACCGCCAGCGGCGTCGCCTATCGCCGCATCGACGACGACGGCCTGCACGTGACCATCGACGGCGCTGAAAAGACCCTGCCGGTCGACCACGTCGTCATCTGCGCCGGTCAGGACCCCTTGCGCGATCTGCACGACGCCCTGGTCGCGCGCGGCTGTTCGGTTCATCTGATCGGCGGGGCCGACGTCGCCGCCGAACTGGACGCCAAACGCGCCATCGACCAGGGCGTGCGCCTGGCCGCCGCCATCTAAGAGAGAACCGATCATGACGCTGAACCTGCACCCCGCCGCCGCAGCTTCGCTGGACAAGTGGCACCAGATGGTCGCCAAGGCCGACGTATCCGACCTGCGCGCCATCGTTCATCCGGACGCGACCTTCCGCTCGCCGGTGGCGTTCAAGGCCTATCACAGCGCCGACGCCCTGATCCTGGCGCTGGGCACAGTCATCACCGTGTTTCAGGACTTCGCCTACCACCGCGAAGCCGCCACCGCCGACGGGCTGAACGTGGTGCTGGAGTTCAGCGCCCGCGTCGGAGACAAGGGCGTCAAGGGCATCGACTTCATCCGTTTCGACGAGGACGGCCTGATCACCGACTTCGAGGTGATGATGCGCCCCATGAACGGGGTTCAGGCGCTGGCCGCCGAAATGGGCGCCCGCCTTGGCGCGCTTCTGCCCGCCTTCAAGGCCTCCTGAGCTTCGGCTATTCAGGCTCATGTCCCTGTCCCACGCCCTTCTGACGTCATTGGCCGAACGCCCCGGTTCCGGGTCGGAGCTGGCCGGTCGCTTCGACCGCTCCATCGGCTATTTCTGGCAGGCGACGCATCAGCAGATCTATCGCGAACTGGCTCGGATCGAGGCGGCCGGCTGGGTCGAGGCGGCGCCGGTCGAGGGCGCGCGCGGAGGCAAGCGTCGCTTTCGCATCCTGCCGCCGGGTCGCGAGGAATTGCAGCGGTGGGTCAACGACCGCCAGGATGCGCCCGCTATCCGCGACGAGCTGATGGTGCGCCTGCGCGCCGAAGCCGTCGTCGGACCGACCGGCCTCGCCGAGGAACTCGTAGCGGTCGCCGCCCGCCACCGCGACAAGCTCGCCGCCTATCTGGCCATCGAGGCTCGGGACTTCCCGGTCGCGCCTCGATCACGCGAAGAGAGCCTGCAACATCTGGTTCTGAAGGCGGGAATCGCCTTTGAACGCCATCGCATCGCCCTGTGCGAAGAGGCCGCCGCCATTCTCCAGAGACCAGCCTAGGACCCTCGCCCACAAAACGCCCCTTTGTTGCCGTTTGCAGCCGCCCCCGTTCATTTTCCGCCTGGCCTGATCCGTGCGAAAATGGTCGCCATTTCCCCGGGTAAGCACATGGGCCGCTGGAACACACGCAAGCGCATCGACGCCGACACGCGTTCGTCGCATGACGGCCAGGCCCTGCCGCGCACCCTGAGCTGGCCGCATCTGATCGCCATGGGCGTGGGCGCCATCGTCGGCACCGGCATCCTGACCCTGATCGGCATCGGCGCCGACAAGGCCGGTCCGGCGGTGCTGCTGTCCTTCCTGATCGCCGGTTTCGTCTGCGCCTGCGCCGCCCTGGCCTATGCCGAAATGGCCTCGATGATCCCGGCCTCGGGCAGCGCCTATACCTATTCCTATGTGGTCATGGGCGAGGTGTTCGCCTGGATCATCGGCTGGAGCCTGATCCTGGAATACAGCCTGGTGGTCAGCGCCGTGGCGGTCAGCTGGTCCGGCTACGCCGCCCCCCTGCTGAACGGCTGGGCGGGCGCGCCCATGGCCCTGATGCAGGCGCCGCACGCGGGCGGGATCGCCAATCTGCCGGCCCTCTTCGTCATCGCCCTGGTCGCGGCCATGCTGATCGCCGGCACGCGCAAGAGCGCCGGCCTGACCATGATCCTGGTGGCGGTGAAGCTGTCAGCCCTGGCCGTCTTCGTCTGGTTCGCCCTGCCGCATTTCAACACCGTCAATCTGGAGCCCTTCAGTCCCTACGGCTTCGCGCGCAACATGGGCGCAGACGGCGTGGAGCGCGGCGTCATGGCCGCCGCCGCCATCATCTTCTCGGCCTTCTACGGCTTCGACGCCATCGCCACCGCCGCCGAGGAGACCCGCAATCCCAGACGCGACCTGGCCATCGGCATCATCGGCTCCATGTTCGCCTGCGCCGCCATCTATACGATCATCGCCCTGGCCGCCCTGGGGGCCACGCCCTTCACGCGCTTCGCCAACAGCCCCGAGCCGCTGGCCCTGATCCTGCGGGAGATCAACCAGCCCGGCGCCGCCCGCTTCCTGGCCGTGACCGCGGTCATCACCCTGCCGACCGTCATCATGGCCTTCTTCTATGGTCAGAGCCGGATCTTCTTCGTCATGGCGCGCGACGGCCTGCTGCCGCATGGCCTGTCCAGAGTCTCGAAGGGCGGTCGACCGATCCGCATCACCCTGTTCACGGTCGCCATCGTCGGCGCCGTCAGCCTGTTCCTGCCGCTGGACGAGATCGTCGCCCTGGCCAACGCCGGGTCGCTGGTCGCCTTCACGGCGGTGGCGGTCTGCATGTTGATCATGCGCCGTCGCGCCCCCGACGCGCCACGCGGCTTCCGCACGCCCCTGGCCTGGGTGATCGGCCCCATAGCCATCGCCGGCTGCGTCTATCTGCTGGCCAGCCTGCCGCAGAAGACCCACCTGTGGTTCCTGTTCTGGAACCTGGCCGGGATCGCCGTCTATCTGGCTTACGGCCGTCGCCACAGCCTGGCGGGCAAGCCACCCGCCTAGGCCAGGGCCTTGCGGTCCAACTGGTCCACGCGCGTCACGCCGGTCAGGGCCATGGCCACCTTCATCTCGGCGGCCATCAGGTTCAGGACATGGCTGACGCCCGCCTCGCCACGCGCGGCCAGGGCATAGGCCCAGGCCCGTCCGATCAGGACGCCATCGGCGCCCAGGGCCAGCATCCGCACGACATCCAGACCGCTGCGGATTCCGCCGTCGGCCAGGATGGTCAGCCGCCCTTCGACCGCATCGGCGATGGGCGGCAGGGCGCGGGTCGAGGACAGGACGCCGTCCAGCTGGCGCCCCCCGTGGTTCGACACCACCAGGCCGTCCGCGCCAAGATCAGCGACGCGCCGGGCGTCATCGGCGTCCAGCACGCCCTTGATGATCAATGGCCCCTTCCAGCGCTCGCGCACCCAGGCCAGGTCGTCCCAGGTCACGGTCGGATCGAAGTTGTCGCGCATCCAGGCGAAGAAGTCGTCGATGCCGGTCTTGCCCTTCAGCACCGGCGCGACATTGCCCAGCGAATGCGGACCGCCCCTGACCCCGACATCCCAGGCCCAGGCCGGATGCGCCACGGCCTGCATCGCCCGCCGCATGTCGCCCAAGAAGCCCGACGCCCCCGCCAGACCCGAGTGGTAGTCGCGATAGCGCGAGCCCGGCACCGGCATGTCGACGGTGAAGATCAGGGCCGGGCATTTCGCCGCCTCCGCCAGATCCAGCAGGTCGGCCATGAAGGCGCGGTCGCGGATCATGTAGAGCTGGAACCAGAAGGGCGCGGAACTGCCCGCCGCCACCTCGCCGATCGAACAGGCCCCGACCGTGGACAGGGTGAAAGGCACGCCAAACGCCGTAGCGGCGCGGGCGGCCTGAACCTCGCCGCGCCGCGCATTCATCCCCGCTAGCCCGACCGGCGCCAGGGCGACCGGCAGGCTGACCTTCTGACCGAACAGGGTCGCCGACAGGTCGATGTCCGATACGTCGCGCAGCACCCGCTGGCGCAGGGCCACGTCGCGCAGGTCGGTGATGTTCCGCCCCAGCGTCGTCTCGGCGTATGACCCGCCGTCGATGTATTCGAACAGGAAGCGCGGCAGGCGCCGACGCGCCAGCTCGCGATAGTCGGTGATGGAAGCCGCCTTCACGCCGCGCGGCCTATTGCAGGTTCACAAAGGCGCCGCCGTCGACCAGCAGGGCCGCGCCGGTGACATAGGCCGCCATGTCCGAGGCCAGGAAGGCGACTGCGCCGCCGATGTCCTCGGGCTGGCCCAGACGCCCCAGCGGGATGCGGCCTTCCATGTATTCGCGCTTGGCCGGATCGGCCAGGTCGTCCTTGTTGATGTCGGTCAGGATGGTGCCCGGCAGGACCGAGTTGCAGCGGATGCCGTACTTTCCAAGCGCAATGGCGCAGGACTGCATCAGGCTGTGCACGCCCGCCTTGGTCGGGGTGTAGTGGGTCTGGAACTCGCCGCCGACCAGGGCCGAGATCGAGCTGATGGCGACGATCGCGCCGCCGTCGCCCTGCTTCACCATCTGGTTCGCCGCCGCCTGGGTCATGAAGTAGGCGCCGTGCAGATTGACCTCCATCGTCCGCTTCAGCGTCTCCGCCGGCATGTCGAGGAAGGCGTGGAAGGGGCAGATGCCGGCGTTGGAGACAAAGACGTCCACGCGGCCAAAGGCCTCGACCGCCGCGTTCACAAAGGCCGTCGCCGTTTCCGGCAGGGCCACGTCGCCCTCGACCGAGATGCAGCGGCGACCATGGGCCTCGACGGCGGCGATCACTTCGGCGGCAGCCTCTCCGCCCGAGTGGCTGTTGATGGCGACGTCCGCGCCCTGTTTGGCCATTTCCACGGCCACGGCCGCCCCGATGCCTCGCGATCCTCCGGTGATGAGGACGACCTTGTCTTTAAGCAGCATGGGGGCTCCGTACAGGTAAGCGGGTTTAGGTTTTAGGGGTCCAGCCCAGGTCGCCGCTGATGGCGTTGGCGGCGTCGGTGACGGTCCTGGTCAGTTCGGTCATCCGGGCGTCGGACATATATTGAGCGGCGGAGGAGACGCTGATCGCGGCCACGATATGCCCGTCCACCGAACGGATCGGCGCGGCGACGCAGCGGACTTGATCCTCGTTCTCTTCCAGGTCGAAGGCATAGCCCTTCTGCGCATAGCCGCGCATCCGCTCCATCCAGACGGCGCGGGCGGGGGAATCGAACGGCGTGCCCTCGGGGGCGTAGAAGTCGCTCCACTCCGGCTCGGACTTGTCGAGGATCAGCGCCTTGCCCAGACCGGTCGAGGCGATGGGGTGGCGCTCGCCCAGACGCGAGCCGATGTTCACGCGGCGACGCCCGGCCACCTTATCCAGATAAAGCGCGTGACGGCCGTCCAGCACGCCCAGGTGCACGGTGTCGTCGGTCACCGACGACAGGTGCTCCAGCCAGGGCCGCGCCACGCGCGGCAGATGCATCTGCTGGCTGGCGGCGTGCCCCAGTTCCAGCAGCTTCGGGCCAAGCGAATATCCCTCGCGCGGGCGGAAGGACAGCAGGCGACGGTCCACCAGGGCCGAGGCCAGACGGTGGGTCGTGCTGCGCGTCAGTTCCAGCTTCTCGGACAGCTCGGCCAGAGGCAGCGAGCCGTCGATCAGGGCGTCGATGACATCCAGTCCACGCAGCAGGGTCTGGCTGCCGGAGGCCTTGACCCCGACTTCCTCTTCGCCCTCGACATGCTCGGTCTTGATTGACGTCATTCGTCCCATCTCGTAATCCTCATTCCCAGAATGTAGCAAAACACGCAAGCGGGCCGCTCAAATGGTTGGCAAGTTTGACGGGTCGCACGGAGGAACGCCAGTGAAATCCCGCATGATGGGAGCGGATTACCGCATCTCGGTGATTTGCCAATGAGCCGCCTGCCGAAAATCAAGCACGTCCGCGCTTTTGTCGTGAAGAACGACGGGACGGGCGGCGGCGCCGACTATCACGATCAGGGCGACGGCCACTGGATCGACGACCACATCGCCACGCCGATGGCCAGGTATCCTGAGTACCGTCAGAGCCGCCGCAGCTTCGGCATCAACGTGCTGGGCACCCTGGTGGTGGAGATCGAGGCCGAGAACGGCGTCGTCGGCTTTGCGGTCACCACCGGCGGCGAGCCCGCCGCCTACATCGTCGAGAAACACCTGGCCCGCTTCCTCGAAGGGCGCGATCCTTCCGAGGTCGAGAAGATCTGGGATCAGATGTATTTCTCGACCCAGTATTATGGCCGCAAGGGTCTGGTGGTGAACGCCATCTCCGGCGTCGATCTGGCCCTGTGGGACCTGCTGGGCCGCCTGCGCCAGGAGCCGGTCTTCGCCATGCTGGGCGGACCCGTTCGCGACGAACTGACCTTCTACGCCACGGGCGCGCGCCCGGATAAGGCCAAGGAACTCGGCTTCATCGGCGGCAAGATGCCCCTGCATCACGGCCCGGCCGAGGGTGAAGAGGGCCTGCGCAAGAACCTGGCCGAGCTTGAGGCCATGCGGAACGCCTGCGGCGACGACTTCTGGCTAATGTTCGACTGCTGGATGGCGCTGGACCTCAACTACGCCACCCGCCTCGCCCACGAAGCCCACAAGCTGGGTCTGAAATGGATCGAGGAAGCCCTCAGCCCCGACGACTACTGGGGCTATCAGGCGCTGAAGAAGAACGCGCCCAAGGGGATGCTGGTCACCACCGGCGAGCACGAGGCCACCCGCTGGGGCTTCCGCATGCTGCTGGAGATGGAATGCTGCGACATCATCCAGCCGGACGTGGGCTGGTGCGGCGGCGTGACCGAACTGATCAAGATCTCCGCCATGGCCGACGCCAAGGGCGTGCTGATGATCCCGCACGGGTCCAGCGTCTATTCCTACCACTTCGTCGTGACGCGCCATAACAGCCCGTTCGCCGAGTTCCTGATGATGGCTCCCGGCGCCGACGAGGTGGTGCCCATGTTCCATCCGCAACTGATCGGCGAGCCGGTTCCCGTGAACGGCAAACTGAAGGTTCCCGACACCCCCGGCTTCGGCGTCGAGCTGAACCGCGACATCGCCCTGCATCGCCCCTACGCCCGCTAAGAAGGCCTCCCCATGAAACTGCTGCGTTACGGCCCTGTGGGCCAGGAAAAGCCAGGCACGCTCGACGCCGAGGGTCGCATCCGCGACCTGTCGGGCGTCGCCGCCGACATCACGCCGGACCAGTTGTGGGGCGAAGGCCTCGCCGCGCTGAAGGCCGTCGATCCCGAAACCCTTCCCCTGGTCGAGGGCCAGCCGCGCTACGGCGTGCCGGTCAACGGCGTGCGCAAATTCATCGCCATCGGCCTGAACTTCGCCGACCACGCCGCCGAATCCAACCTGCCGATCCCGGCCGAGCCGGTGGTCTTCACCAAGGCCGTCTCCTGTTTGACGGGCCCGAATGATACCGTTGTCATTCCCCGCGGCTCGGAGAAGACCGACTGGGAAGTCGAGCTGGGCATCGTCATCGGCAAGCGCGCCTCCTATGTCGAGCAGGCCGACGCCCTGGATCACGTTGCGGGCTATGTCCTGATCAACGACGTGTCCGAGCGCGCTTTCCAGACTGAACGCGGCGGCACCTGGGACAAGGGCAAGGGCTGCGACACCTTCGGCCCGGTCGGTCCATGGATCGTCACCATCGACGAGGTCGGCGACGTGCAGGCCCTCGACATGTGGCTGGATCTCAACGGCAAGCGCATGCAGACCGGCAACACCAAGACCATGATCTTCGGCGTGGCCGAGATCGTCGCCTACGTCAGCCAGTTCATGACCCTGGAACCCGGCGACCTGATCACCACCGGCACCCCGCCCGGCGTCGGCCTGGGCCAGAAGCCCGAGCCCTTCTACCTCAAGGCCGGCGACGTCATGGAGCTGGGCATCGACAAGCTCGGCAGCCAGCGCCAGTCGGTCGTCGCCTGGTCCAAGGACGCCGCAGCATGAGCGCCTATCAGGGACGTTTCACCGGCCGCACGGCCGTCGTCACCGGCGGGGCTTCCGGCCTGGGCAAGGCCTCGGCCGCCCGCATCGTCGCCGAGGGGGGCAGGGTCGTCCTCTGGGACCTCAACGCTGATGCGCTGAAGGCCGCCGCCGAGGAAGTCGGCGCGACGGCTGTCGTCGCCCTCGACGTCTCCGACGCCGCCGCCGTCGAGGCCGCCGCCCGGACCTCGCACGAGGCCCTGGGCCGCATCGACATCCTGGTCGCCTCGGCCGGCATCACCGGCGCCACCGTGCCGGTGCAGGATTTCCCGCTCGCCAGCTGGACGCGCGTCATCGACATCAATCTGAACGGCGTCTTCTACTGCTCGCGCGCCATCGTTCCCTACATGCTGGCCAACGACTACGGCCGCATCGTCAACGTGGCCTCGGTCGCGGGCAAGGAAGGCAACCCCAACGCCTCCGCCTATTCGGCGTCCAAGGCCGGCGTGATCGGCTTCACCAAGTCCCTGGGCAAGGAACTGGCCGGCAAGGGCGTCATCGCCAACAGCCTGACCCCCGCCACCTTCGAAAGTCCCATCCTGGCGCAACTGCCCCAGAGCCAGGTCGACTACATGCGCTCCAAGATCCCCATGGGGCGTCTGGGCGAGGTCGACGAAAGCGCCGCCATGGTCTGCTTCATGGCGTCGGAAGAATGCAGCTTCACCACCGCCTCGACGTTCGATACGTCGGGCGGCCGCACAACCTACTAGGAGAGCCTCAGGTGGGCCGCGACCTTCGCATTGTCGATAGCCACGTCCACCTGTGGGACCTGTCGCGCGCCCGCTATGGCTGGCTGCAGGACCATCCCCTGCCGAACAATCCGGCGGGGGACATGGCCCCGATCGCGCACCGCGACTATCTGCTGAAGGACTACCTCGCCGACACCGCCGGCTGGCGCGTGGACAAGATCGTCCACGTCGAGGCCGGCCAGCCGCGCGGCCAACAGCTGGCCGAGACCGACTGGCTGCAGGCCATGACCGACGACTACGGCTATCCTCACGGCATCGTCGCCGGGGCCGACCTGACCGACCCCGATCTGGACGCCCTGCTGGAGGCCCACGCTGCGCGCCCCAATGTTCGGGGCGTGCGCCAGATCGTCTGCTGGCACGCCGATCCCCTGAAGACCTACAACCCCGCCGATCCCCTGCTGGACCCGGCGTGGCGAGCGGGTTTCGCCAAGCTGGCCCAGCACGGCCTGTCCTTCGACCTGCAACTCTATCCGTCGCAGACGGCCAGCGCGGTCGAACTGGCCGACGCCCATCCCGACATTCCCCTGATCATCAACCACGCCGGTCTGCCGACTGATCGCGACGGCGAGGGCATGAGGGTCTGGCGGGCCGGACTGAAGGCCTTGGCCGAGCGTCCGCAGGTCTCGATCAAGATTTCCGGCCTGGGCATCACCGACCGCGCCTGGACCCTGCACTCCGTTCAACCGATCGTGCTGGAGTGCATCGAGGCCTTCGGCGCGCGACGCGCCATGTTCGCCAGCGACTTCCCGGTCGAACGCGTTCACGGAACCTTCGACGCCTTCTATTCCGCCTTCGACGACATCACGCGCCACTTCAGCGCCGACGAACGCGACCGCCTGTTCGCCGCCAACGCCGAGGCGATCTACCGTATCTGACCCCATCATTCGCCAAGCCCGCATCAAGACGGCGCCGGCCCCGAGGAAGCTCAAGAGGACGACATGAGTATCGAAACCGACGCCGCCCACACCCCCGGCGGCCTCGCCAAGCCCGCCGGCAACCTGCGCGGCCCGCTGGCCTTCGCCATCGCCTGCTTCCTGATCTGGGGTCTGGCCTACGGCCTGCTGGACGTGCTGAACAAGCATTTCCAGGACACGCTGAGCATCAGCCACGCCGACAGCGCCTGGCTGCAGATCGCCTATTTCGGCGCCTATCTGCTGCTCAGCCTGCCAGCCGGGATGCTGCTGAACGCCCGCGGGTACAAGTTCGGCATCGTCACGGGCCTGATGGTCGCGGCCGTGGGCGCCCTGCTCTTCATTCCGGCGGCCAGCGCAGGCGCCTTCCTGCCCTTCGTCGGCTCGATGTTCGTTCTGGCGGCGGGTCTCTGCATCCTCGAGACCAGCGCCGACACCTATGTGAACGTGCTCGGCGATCCGGCCAGGGCGCCGCAGCGCCTGAACCTGGCCCAGTCGTTCAACGCCCTGGGCGTCTTCTTCGGCCCCCTGATCGGCGGGGCGGTCTTCTTCAGCCCCACCACGACCGAGGCGCTGGGCGGCGCCACCCGCTCCATCCAGATCGTCTATGGCCTGATCGCCCTGGGCGTCGTGCTGTTCGCTCTGGTGGTGTGGCGCGCCCGTCTGCCCGAGACGGGACTGGCCGACCACGGCGGCGATGAATCCGGCGCCGTCGCCAAGCCGCTGTCGCAGCAGCCCCACTTCGTCGCGGGCGTCATCACCCAGGCCCTCTACATCGGCGCCCAGGTCGGCATCGGCGCCTTCTTCATCAACCTGGTGACCCAGAACTGGCAGGGGCTGAGCAGCCAGAGCGGCGCCTTCATGCTTTCTCTGGGCGCCATCGGCTATCTGGTCGGCCGCTTCGCCGCCACCGCCCTTCTGCTCAAGGTCAAGCCGCGCACGCTGCTGACCACCTATGGCGTCGTCAACGTCATCCTGACGCTGGTCGTGGCCGCCGGCATCGACAAGGTGTCGCCGATCGCTCTGATCGCCGTCTTCTTCTTCATGTCGACCATGTTCGCCACCATCTTCGCGCTTGGCACCGCCGGCCTTGGCGCCGCAACCAAGAAGGCGTCGTCCCTCATGGTCATGGCCATCGGCGGCGGCGTGCTGCTGCCCTGGCCCATGGGCAAGATTTCCGACCTCTACGGCGCCAATATCGCCTTCCTGCTGCCGGCCGCCTGCTTCGTCGTGGTCGCCTGGTATGGCTGGAAAGGCGCCGGTCTGGGCCTGAAGACGGAGGCGAACTGATGCGCCTGCGTTCCGCCCTGCTCGCCTTCACCCTGCTGGCCGGCTCCACGGCCGCCTGCGCCCAGACGGTTCAACCGGCATCGGCGGTCGCCCCGGCGGCCCCGATTGACCGGCAGGCCCTGGCCCAGCGCCACGATGTGACGCTGACCGCCATCGACCGCCACGCGCCGATCCAGCTGGGCAACGGCGACCTGGGCTTCACCGCCGACATCACCGGTCTGCAGACCTTCCCCGAGCAGTATTCGGAACTGGCCCCCCTGCTGACCATGGCCCAGTGGGCCTGGCACAGCTTCCCCAACCCTGAGGGCTATACTGAAGCCGACGGCCTGATCCAGGTCCCCGTCCCGGGTCGGGGCGAGCAGCCCTATGCCTGGATGAAGTCCTGGGCCGACGCCGAGACCAACCCCGCCTACACCTGGCTGCGGGCCAACCCGCACCGCATCTCGCTCAGCCGCATCGGCCTGACCTTTAACGACGGCCGCGCCCTCGATTTCGACAAGGTGGCGGACACGCGCCAGACGCTGGACCTGTGGAACGGCGCCCTGACCAGCCGCTTCACCTATGACGGCCAGCCCGTCGAAGTGATCACCCGCGTCCACCCGACGCTGGACATGATCATGGTCGAGATCGCCTCGCCCCTGGTCGCGTCTCAGGGCCTCGGCGTTCAGGTCCGCTACCCCGGCGTGAACCCGGCCATCAACCCGGATCCGACGAGCTTCGAGGCCACAGGCGCCCAGAGCCTGGACGTCGTCGCCTTCGACACCGGCGATGTCCGCATCCGCCGCACCCTGGACGACACCACCTATTATTCCGGCATCACCGCCTCGGGTAAGATCGAGCAGAGCGGCGCGGACGCCTTCCGCGTGGTCTCGACCGGTCGCGACCGCCTGACCGTCATGGTCCGCTTCGACCAGCAGGCCGAGGCGCCGAAGACGCCCGCCTACTCCGCCGGGGTCCAGGCTGCGACCACCCACTGGAACGCCTTCTGGACCCAGGGCGGCGCTGTCGACTTCACCGGCTCGACCGACCCCCGCGCCGCCGAGCTCGAGCGCCGCGTGGTGCTGTCGCAATACCTGTCCGCCGTGAACGGCGCGGGCGAACTGCCGCCGCAGGAAGAGGGCCTGTTCTCCAACTCCTGGTACGGCAAGTTCCATCTGGAGATGCATCCCTGGCACGCCGGCTGGCAGGCCATGTGGGGTCGTCCCGAGATGCTGGAGCGCAGCCTGCCCTGGTATCTGGGCAACCTCGACAACGCCCGCGCCGAGGCCGCGCGCCACGGCGTCAAGGGCGCCTGGTGGCCCAAGATGGTCGGGCCCGAGGGCCGCAACAGCCCCAGCCTCGTCTCCCCCTTCATCATGTGGCAGCAACCGCATCCGATCCTGCTGGCCGAACTGGTCTGGCGCGCGGACAAGGACCCGGCTGTGCTGGCTCGCTACGCCGAACTGGTCGAGACCACGGCCGACCTACTGGCCTCCTGGCCCACCGAGGTGAACGGCCGCCTGAACCTCGGCACGCCGCTGATCCCGGCGCAGGAGAACTATGATCCCCTGACCACGGTGAACCCGACCTTCGAGGTCGAGTATTTCCGCTGGGCGCTGGAAACCGCCCAGCAGTGGCGCGTCCGTCAGGGCCAGCCCCGCCGCGCCGACTGGGATCAGGCCTTGGCCAGGATCGCCCCGCCCGCAATGAAGGACGGCCTCTACCTGCCGGTCGAGAGCGTGCCGGACTTCTGGGAGACGGCCATGTCCGACGCCTGCCGCAAGCACGCGGCGGCGGCCCAGTGCAAGAACCGCGACCACCCCTCCTTCCTGATGGCCTACGGCTTCATTCCCGGCGCGCGGATCGACCCCGCCGCCATGCGCCGCACCTTCGAGGCGGTGGAGCAGAACTGGGACGTGCGCCAGACCTGGGGCTGGGACTTCCCCATGATGGCCATGACCGCCGCCCGCGTCGGCGAACCGGAAAAGGCCGTCGACTGGCTGTTCGCCGACCTGAAGAACAACCAGTGGGGCGTCACCGGCATGACCCCGCGCGTCCATCTGGACGAGCACGCCGACGAACTGGTGCCGGTGTCCGCCGGGGCCGGCGGCGTGGAGATGTCGGTCAACCCCGACGGCGCAGGCTATCGCCGCGCGGCCGAGACCTATTTCCCGTCCAACGGCTCGCTGCTGATGGCCGTGGGTCTGATGGCCGGCGGCTGGGACGGCTCGACCGGCCATGCGCCCGGCTTCCCCCGGGACGGCTGGACGGTGCGGGTCGAAGGCCTGACCCCCGCGCCCTGAGCTCCGGCTCTGAGTAGATGAATAAAGAGGACCGCCCCATGACGACCTCCCGCCGCTCCGCCTTGAAAGCTCTGCTGGCCGCCCCCGCCCTTGGGGCCGCCGCAACGGCCGCCTCGGCCCAGACGACCTCACCGATCGCCCGCCAGCCCGCCCTGCCCCCGGCGGGCCAGGTTCCGGCCTGGCCCGCGCCCAACACCGCCCCGCCCTCGACCCAGGACACGCCGCACCAGCCGCCGTCCTGGTCCGGCCCCGTGCCGACCGACTGGGTCGATCCGAAGACCGGCCACCGCATCCGCCGCCTGACGCCCGACGGGGGCGGCAAACCCTATTTCTACAAGAACATGTTCCTGCCCGCGAAGGCGGGCGCGCCGGACCTGATGGTCATCTCGACGCCGCAGGGCATCTCGACGGTGGACCTGAAAACCTGGGCGCTGAACCTCCTGGTCCCCGACCACAACGCCGACCTGATGTTCACCGGTCGCAAGGGCCGCAACATCTACTATTCGGTCACGGAGCCTGGCGAAGCCCAGCTGATGGACCGCGCCAAGACGATCTATGTCATCGACGCGGACACCCGACGCGTGCGCCAGATCGCCCGCGTTCCCAACGGCAACATCAACTCGGTCAACGCCGACGAGACGATGTTGCTGGGCTTCGTCGCCCATGGGTCCGAGCCGCTTCAGCCCGGCGTGGGCGATCCCCGCAACCGCCGCTTCGATCAGGCGGAGTACGCCGCCAACGGACCGGACGGAAAGCCGCTGAACTTCGCCCGCGCCAAGGGGGTGCGGATGCTGCAACGCTGGGCGGCCCGCTATCCGATGGAGATCTTCGTCATCGACATGGCGACGGGCGAGCGCCGCGTCATCCACTCGACCAACGAATGGATCGGCCACACCCAGTTCTCGCCGACCGATCCCGATCGCATCATCTTCTGCCACGAGGGCCCCTGGCACCGTGTGGATCGGATGTGGACGATGAAGGTCGATGGTTCGGACCTGCGCAAGACCCACACGCGGACGATGAATTTCGAGATCTTCGGCCACGAGTGGTTCAGCCCCGACGGCAAGCAGGTCCTCTATGACCTGCAAACCCCCCGGGGTCAGGTCTTCTGGGTCGCCTCGGTGGATCTGGAGACCGGCAAGCGCGTCTATCGCCGGGTCGAGCAGAACGACTGGTCCGTCCATTTCAACGTCTCGCCCGACGGCAAGATGTTCGCAGGCGACGGCGGCGACGGCGACATGGTGGCCCACGCGCCGGACGGCAAATGGATCGTCCTGCTGCGCCCCGAACCTATCGTCGATGAGGACCCGTCAAGCGACAAGGACGACCAGATCAGCGTCGAATACCTGCGCTCGGAACGACTGGTGGACCTGTCCAACCACGACTACCGGCTGGAACCCAACCTGACCTTCACCCCCGATGGCCAGTGGATCGTCTTCGTCTCCAACATGCATGGCAAGAACCACGTCTATGCCGTCGAGGTGGCGCGCGCCGCCTGAGCCGTCGCGCCGCACCGACAGATACGAGGCCCCGGATCGCACCGGGGCCTTTCTTCGTTTCGCCTTGGATATCATCGTTCCGGCATTCGAAATCGCGTCCCATCAAACCGCGAGACGCAGCCCCAATCCAGCGGCGTCGGACAAAGGTCCGACCCGACACCTTGTGTCACAATATTGTTTAATAGGGCGATTTCTTGAAATCGACCCCTCGCTCAGCCGCACGAACTTTCCGTGGTGTTGCAAAAGGCGGGAAGCTGTTGCAAGAAGTGGCACGCGACAAGTCCGATTATGCGCAACACCATACCAACAAATGACACCGGTGCCACTGGCCTCGGTGCGGGGAGAGAAACATGGAACGGCCCTTCAACCACGCCCGGACTCTGTGCATCGCCGGCGTTTCGGCGACCGCCCTGCTTTGGGCCGCCGCGCCCGCCTTCGCCCAGGACGCCGTCCCTGCTCCTGCTCCGGCCGACGAGCAGGAGGCCACCACCGTCGACGAGATCGTCGTCACCGGCTTCCGTTCCAGCCTGCAACAGGCGCTGAACATCAAGCGCCGCGAGGCCGGCGCCGTGGACGCCATCTTCGCCGAAGACATGGCCGACTTCCCCGACCAGAACCTGGCCGAGGCCATCCAGCGCCTGCCCGGCGTGACCATCGAACGCGTCAACGGCCAGGGCACCACCATCTCGGTGCGCGGCCTGGGCGGCGACTTCACCCGCACCCGCATCAACGGCCTGGAGGCCCAGGCGGCCTCCGGCGGCAACCGCAACCGCAGCTTCGACTTCTCGATGTTCGCGTCGGAGCTGTTCAACAGCATCAAGGTCCGCAAGACCCAGTCGGCCGAGATCGAAGAGGGCTCGCTGGGCTCCACCGTCGATCTGCAGACCGGCCGCCCGCTCGATTTCGCCAACAGCGGCTTCAACTCCGCCCTGTCGGTCCAGGCCTCCTACAACGACCTGTCGGAAAAGACCGTCCCGCGCACCGCCGGCCTGCTGAGCTGGTCGAACGCGGACAAGACCTTCGGCATCCTGGGCTCGGTCGCCTATTCCGAGCGCGCGCCGATCCTCGAAAGCTTCAACACCACGCGCTGGCAGAAGGGTGATCCGACCCGCGCCTACGGCGTCGGCCAGAACTTCGGCGGCTGCGTCCCCTGCTCGACCACCGAGCAGCGCACCGAACTGCTGAACGCCTTCTATCCGCGCATCCCGCGCTACACCTTCGGCAACACGCAGGAAGACCGTCTGGGCCTGACCGGCGCCCTGCAATGGCGCCCCAGCGACCGCACCGAGGTCGTGCTGGACCTGCTCTGGTCGCGCCTGAATTCTGAGCTGGAGAGCCCCAACGTCGAGGCCTGGGCTTTCAGCCGCGCCGCCGTCAACAACGTCATCGTGCGCGACTATGCGATCGACGCCGAGAAGAACGCCCTGTCCTATGGCGTGTTCGACAACATGCTGGTGCGTTCGGAAAACGGCTTCACCCGCAACGAAAGCACCTTTGCCCAGGCCTCGCTGAACGTCCGCCACGACTTCACTGACCGCCTGCGCGGCAACCTGAAGATCGGCGCCAACAAGTCGGAAGCCCGCACGCCGATCAACGTCACTTATGCCTTCGAACAGGCAGGCGTGAACGGCTACACCATCGACTTCCGCAACAATGATCGTCTGCCGATGATCAACTACGGCTTCGACATCACCTCGGGCCAGAACTTCACGCTCGTCCAGGGCACCCGCAGCACCAGCGGCGGCGACTTCGACAACAATGTCTTCGCCGGCGCGCTGGAATACGACTGGACCCCGTCGCTGACGTTCAAGGCCGGCGGTGAATATCGCACCTACGGTTTCAGCACCTGGGGCCTGGCGCGGGCCGCCACCAACACCACGGGCGCCGACCGGATCACGGGCGTGGACGCCCTGGGCAAGATCGTCAGCATCGACGGCAAGATCGGCGTCCCGGCCGGCTCGAGCATGAACTTCATCGTGCCCGATATTTCGAAGATCAACGACTTCCTCAGCGTCTATGACGATCCGCTGGTCTCCAACCGCAGCGAGCGTGAAGTCGACGAAACGGACAAGGGCCTCTTCGTTCAGGCCGACTTCAATACCGACGTCGCCAACATGGTGGTGCGCGGCAATGTCGGGGTCCGCTACGCCCAGACCGAGGTCGAATCCAAGGGCTGGCAGACGGTCACCACCCCGGGTGGGGCGCCGAGCTACAACTACGTCACGGCCACCAACGACTATGACGACGTCCTGCCCTCGTTCAATCTGGCCATCGAGCCGCGCGACGACCTGGTCGTCCGCCTGGGCGCCGCCAAGGTCATGTCGCGCCCTTCGCTGGGCGACCTGACGCCGGGCGGCGGCGTGTCGCCGACGACGCGCACCGTCTCCTACGGCAACCCGCTGCTGGATCCCTTCCGCGCCACCAACTATGACCTGTCGGTCGAGTGGTACTTCCAGAACGAGGGCCTGCTGGCCGCCGCCGTCTTCTACAAGGACATCGACAGCTTCATCACCTCGGTGACGGAGTCCGTCGTCTGGAGCGATCTGGGCCTGCCCGACGAACTGCTGCAGGGCGCCGCGCGTCCGACCGACGTCTTCCAGGTGACGCGCAAGCTGAACGGCCAAGGCGGTTCGCTGCACGGACTGGAAATCCAGTACCAGCAGCCCTTCACCTTCCTGCCGGGCGCCTGGTCCAACTTCGGCTTCATCGGCAACTTCACCTATGTCGACTCCGAAGTCGACTACGGCGCCGCCGGCAAGAACCGCCTGACGGGGTCGTCGAAAAACACCTTCAACACGACCCTCTATTACGAGGACGGTCCGTTCCAGGCCCGTGTCTCGGCGGCCTATCGCAGCGGCTACCTGATGTCCTATCCGGGCAGCAACGGGAACTCGGAAGAAGGCATGAACGCGACGACCAACATCGACGCGTCCATGTCCTACGCCTTCACCGACAACCTGACGGTCTCGCTGGAAGGCATCAACCTGACCGACGAATACAACGATCGTTACGTCGACGTGGCGGACCGCGTGTCCGACTACCGCCACACCGGCCGCGAGGTCGCTATCGGATTGCGCTGGAAATACTGATCTTCCTCCCTGAACCTTTCAGCGCATCACTTGGCCCGGAGCATCTCGCTCCGGGCCTCTTTTTTTGACCTGCGGCCCAGCAAAAAGCCCCGACGCCTGGGGCGCCGGGGCTCTGAAGTCCTGAAGCGGGAAAGCGGCCTAGAGGCCGACCACGCCCCGCGACGCCGTCACCTTCGGCCCCGTGCCGTCCAGGGTGTCGATCTTGCAGTCCCTGAAGCGCCAGTTGTCCGCGTTGGCGATGCTGCCCGCCTCGCGCACGTCCCAGTCCAGCCGGTCGAAGGTGAAGTCGCGCAGCGGCGCTTCTTCATAGGCGGCGGCTTCGAAGCCCATCTTGCCCCCGACCGCCTTGATGTCCGACAGGCGCACGTCGCGAATGCGGGGGATGCCCTGTTCGCGCGGCACCGGCGTCGCCAGCGCCCGCCAGTAGTCCGGGATGTCAGTCATCCCCTCCGGTATCTCGGCGTAGGAGTAGTTCGGGTACCAGTTCAGATTGACCCGGAACAGGGTCGCCACGTCCTGCAGGTGGATGTTCTTCAGGGCGATGTTGTTGATCACCCCGCCGCGCGTGTGGCCCGACTTGAAGAAGATGCCCAACGGCACCGGATATTCGATCCGCAGGCCAGACACCTCGATCTCCTCGAACCCGCCGGAGGTTTCGCTGCCGAAGGTCATGCCGGCCAGGGCGTCGCGGACGATGCAGTCCCTGATCTTCACCTGACGGCACGGCCGCGCCACGCGCAGACCGTCCCAGTCGCGACCCGCCTTGATGCAGATGGCGTCATCGTTGACCGACAGGTCGCAGCGCTCGACCAGCACCCGTTCCGACGAGTCGATGTCGATGCCGTCCGTCGAGGGGCCGCGTCCGCCCAGGTTGTTGCGGATGATCAGGTCCGACACCTTCACGTCGCGCGAATAGCAGACGTGCACGGTCCAGAAGCCCGACCGCGCCAGGTTCAGCCCCGACACCTCGACGGCGTCGGCGTCATAGACGTGGATCAGGCGCGGACGGCGGCAGTCGTAGTCAGCGGCCCAGCGCAGCCCCTTGGGATCATACTCCCGGCGCAGCGCCCAGTAGCTATCCCAGAAGACCTTGCCGTCGCCATCCACCAGACCCTCGCCGGTGATCTTGGCGTTCTTCTGCTGGTAGATGTTCAGCAGCCCCGCCGGCCAGTCCATCTCGATCCCGGCGACGCGGGTGCGAACCATGGGATAGGCGGCCAGATCGCGCAGGCCCTTCAGCGTCGCGCCGCGCCCGATCAGCAGGGTCACGTTCGACTTCACGAACAGCGAACCGGACATATAGACGCCGGGCTTCAGCACCACCGTCCCGCCGCCCGCGCCCGCCGCCGCGTCGATGGCGGCCTGGATCGGGCGGGTGTTGATCGCCTCGCCGTCGCCGACCGCGCCGAAGTCGGCGGCGTCAAACGTGCGCCCGACAGTCTGGGCGAAAGCCGGCGGCGCGGCGGTGGCGATGGCCCCGGTCAGGCCGAGTTGTAGCAGGGAGCGGCGATGCATGGGCGTTCCTCGTGATACTGGCCGTCTTGAATGACGACGTCTTGTCGCGCGTCACCGGTGTCATTCCGACTTGCGCTGCTCGATCACCATTTTATGGTACGACAAAGCAAATAGTGAAACCCCAAACCCATCGGGGTTCGTACCGGAGAGAACGCCTGTGACGCTACGCCGCGCCGTGCCGACGATTGCCGCCTTCCTGCTGGCCAGCACAGTCCTGACCTCTCCCGCCCTTTCCCAGTCCGCCGCCGGTCAGCCCTGGGCGCCGCAGTCCAACCCCGGCGTCGAGGCCGAGTGGCTGGCCGGCAAGCCCCGGCCGGACCTGACCTTCCGCGCCGACGTCCGCCCCTCGCGCGAACAGACCATGGCGGCGGTGGAATACGTGGCCGCATCCCAGATCAAGGACATGGCGCAGCGTCCCCTGGCCCTGTCGACCGGCAGCAACCTGACGCAGATGTCGTCCAACTGGGTCGCCGCCACCTTCTATATCGGCGCCGCGCGGCTGGCGCGCGTGTCCGACGATCCCGAGACCCTGCGCTTCCTGACGGCGGTGGCCGAGCACTACAACTACAGCCTGCGCGGCGCCCGCTCCGGCCCGACCATGCTGAACGCCGACGACCAGACCATAGGCGACCTCTATCTGGAGCTCTATTCGCGCCGGGGTCAGGACGGGGTGCTGATGCCGCTACGCCAGCGGCTGGACTATATGGTGCCGCACCTGAACCGCACGGCCGAGACCGAGGCCTCGATCTGGTGGTGGGCCGACGCCCTCTACATGGCGCCGCCGGTGCTGGCGCGCATGTCGGCGGTGACCGGCGATCCCAAATACCTGCGCGCCATGGACAAGGAGTTCCGCCGCACCATCGACCGCCTGTGGGTCCCCGAGCAACGCCTCTTCCTGCGCGACCAGCGCTTCAAGGGCCGCACCGAGGCCAACGGCCAGCCCATCTACTGGAGCCGCGCCAACGGCTGGGTTATGGGCGGTCTGGCCCGCACCCTGGAGGCCATGCCCGCCGACTTCGAAGGTCGTCAGGACTACGTCGACATCTTCCAGGCCATGGCCGGGCGCATCCGCGAACTGCAACAGGACGACGGCCTGTGGCGCGCCAGCCTTCTGGCGCCCGAGCTTTATCCGCAGGCCGAGACCTCGGGCTCGGTCTTCTATGTCTACGCCATGGCCTGGGGCGTCAACCACGGCCTGCTGGATCGCGCTGTCTATGAGCCCGCCGTGCTCAAGGGCTGGGCCGCCCTGAACCGCCACGTCCTGCCCAGCGGCCTGGTCGGCGCCACGCAGAAGACCGGCGACATGCCGGTGGCGACCGATCCGAACGAGGTCGGCCTCTACACCACCGGCACCTACCTGCTGGCCGGGCTGGAGGTCGCCGATCTGAACGGGGCGCAAAAGGCCCTGCCCCTGGCCGAGCCCGCGCGCGATGCGCCCGATGTCATCGCCGCCACCACCCCGACGCCGCCCGCCCCCGTCACCGTCGTCGGAGAGGCCGAGATCAAGCGCCGCGCCGAGGAAATGCACGCCACCCGCGCCCTCTCCTACGACCCGACCGCCCTGGCCCGTCCAGCCGAGGTCGAGCGCCTGACGCCGCCCCCCGCCGACGAGCAGCAACCGCGCGCCGTCGTCCGCTTCGCCCCCGACCGTCTGGACGACCTGCTTTGGGAGAACGACCGCGTCGCCCACCGCATCTACGGCCCGGCGCTGGAGGCGCGCGAGGCGCCGTCGGGCTCGGGCGTCGATGTCTGGGCCAAGCGCGTCCGCTATCCCTACATGGACCGCCAGCTGCGCTTCCCCAACTACCACGTCGATCGCGGCGAGGGCCTGGACTACTACGACGTCGGACGTGGCCGCGGCTCGGGCGGTCTGGGCGTCTGGTTCGAGAACAAGTTGTGGACCAGCCGCAACTTCTCGACCTACCGCATCGATGAAACCGGCGGCGACGAGGCCCGCTTCAGCGTCGACTACCGCCCCTGGCCCGTGGATGTGGCCCGCAAGGTGTGGGAGACGCGCGACTTCTCCCTGCCGCTGGGTTCGAACTTCACCCGCATGACCTCCACCCTCAACTCGGACACGACCGAGCCCCTGATCGTCGGCATCGGCATCTCCAAGCGCCGCAACGCCGCCGGCGCAGGCGCCGTCACCCGTGACGCCGCCAACGGCCGCCTGATGTTCTGGGAGCCCGCCAACCCCGAGCACGGCTCCATCGGCATCGCCATCGCCGTCGATCCGGCCCTGGTCGAGGGCTTCGCCGAGGACGCCGACAACTATCTGATCCTGGTCCGCGTCACGCCGGGCAGGCCCTTCACCTATTACATGGGCTCCGCCTGGGACGGCGGCCTGGACTTCAAGACGCGTGAGGCCTGGGAGAGCTTCGCCCAGGGCCAGACCTTCCGGTTCTAGCGCGCCATGCCCCGCGCGGCGTCAGGCTGCCGGGGCGATACGCCAGACGGTGTTGGACAGGTCGTCGGCCACCAGCAGGACCCGTTTCGCAGAGTCGAAGGCGACCCCCACGGGTCGCCCGCGCGCGCCGCCATCCTTGAGGAAACCGGTCACGAAGTCGATCGGCTGCCCCGCCGGCCGGCCGTTGCTGAACGGAACCCAGACAACCTTGTAGCCGGACGGATCCTGACGGTTCCAGCTGCCGTGCATGCCGATGAAGGCGCCGTTCGCGAACGCCCCCCCAAAACCGCCATCGCGGGCGAAGTCCAGGCCCAGGGCTGCGACGTGGGAACCCAGGGCGTAGTCCGGCTTGATGGCCTTGGCGACCAGATCAGGCTTCTGCGGCATGACGCGCGGATCAATATTCTGGCCCCAGTAGCTGTAGGGCCAGCCGTAGAAGGCGCCGTCGCGGACCTGGGTCAGATAGTCGGGCACCAGTTGCGGACCCAGCTCGTCACGCTCGTTGACGACCGACCACAGCAGGCCCGTGCCTGGCTCAATGGCGAGAGCGGTCGGGTTGCGGATGCCGGTAGCGATGGTGCGCCGCGCGCCGGTTGCGCGATCAATCTCCCAGACAACGGCCCGCTCCTCTTCGACCGCCATGCCGCGCTCGCCGATATTGGAGTTGGAGCCGATGCCCACATAGAGCCTGGCGCCGTCCGCGCTGGCGGCCATGGCCTTGGTCCAGTGATGGTTCAGCCGCGAGGGCAAGTCGGTCACCCTCTCGGCCGGCGTCGCGATCCCGGTCTGGCCCGGCTGGAAGGCGAAGCGAACCAGGGCGTCCTGTTCGGCGACATAGAGATAGCCGTCGACATAGGCGAGACCATAGGGCGCGTTCAGGTTCTCGACCAGCACGGTGCGCAGTTCCGGGACGCCGTCATTGTTCGCATCGCGCAGCAGGGTGATCCGGTTACCCCCGTCGATCCGGGTGTTTCCCTGCTTCTTGATAGAGCCGGCGATCACGTCCTTGGGACGAAGCGGGGGTGCGCCGCCGCCTCGCCCTTCGGCGATCAGCACGTCGCCATTGGGCAGGACCAGCATCTGGCGCGGAATCTTCAGGTCGGTTGCGAAGGCTGTGACCGTAAAGCCCCGGGGCGCGGTCGGCGTTTCGCCGTTCCAGCCCGCAGGGGGGCTGATCTTCATGGCCGGCGCCAGGGTTTCGTTCGGTTTGGGCAGGTCGGGATTGACGCCGGTCTGGTTCAGCTTCGGATCGCTGGCGTTTCCGCAGGCTGCGACGGTCAGAGCGACGGCGCTGGCGGTCAGAAGGTGCTTGATCATCGAGCGATCTCCCGCGCGGAAAAGGCGGTCCAGCCGGCGACCAGAACCAGAAGCGTGCAGAGGATGGAGAGGGTCAGACCGAAGCCGCCGACCGAACTCCAGGCGTCCTGGCTATGTTTGAAGGCGTTCACCAGACCCAGCACCCAGGCCAGCGCGAGCGCGGCGACGTGAATGATGACGCGGCGCGATCCCCCCCGGCGCAGGCCCAGCACCAGATCGACAATGGAAAACACGCCAGCGACGCCGCCGAAGACAAGAGCGCCTGTGATCAGCCAGGCAGAGAAGTTGCTCCACTGAATCTCGGCGGTCTTCAGATAGGCGATGTCCGTGAACAGCGCGAAGGTGAACAAGGCGATGGGGAACGCCAGCAAGATACCGTGTAACGGCCGCGCCGTTGCGCCTGCTAAACCTCGGATGTCCATGCCTGCCCTCTCCCTGTCTGGCTTTGGCTAACCATCCGCTTGCGAAATGGTTCACCGTTATTTGCGCGGAGGCTGCGTCATTTCCGCCGCGACGCGTCAGGCGGGCGTCAGCAGGACGAGACTCTGGAACACCACCCCGATCCCGCCCAGGACGCCGCCCGCGATCGCGAGTCTCAGGCCAAAGGCGCGGGTCTCATCGGCAGGCGGGATTCTCAGCCCGGCCAAGCCGCGCCAGCACAGGACGACGACGCCGAGCAGGCAGACCAGGCTGAAGATCAGGCCCGCCAGGTTCCACGCGCCCGCATCGCCCCGTGCGACGTCGGCGGCGCTGGCCAGCAGGTAGAGGCCGAGGAAATGCGCGGCCCAGATCAGCAGCCCGCCCGTCATCAGGACCCAGAACCTCACGCGCCCGCTCCGGGGAACAGCCGGACCAACAGACTGGTCGCCGTTCCCTGAACGGCCGTGAAGGCGACAAACAGCGCGATCAGCTCGAAGGTTGCGGGATGGCGTGGCGACAGATGACCGAAGAGCCAGCGCAGCACGGCGAAAGGCCCCATCAAAAGGGCAATGCCGACGAACGTCCCCTGCCAGGCCAGCAACGCATAGACGGTCGCGCCCTGGCTGGACGCGTCGGGGCGCAGCCCCGATCCCCACCAGGCTGCCGCCTCGTTGGCAAAGGCGCCGCCCGCCGCCAGCGTCGCCGCCAGCATCAGGACGGCGGACAGGGCCGCG
Organism: Brevundimonas sp. NPDC058933; assembly: GCF_049315965.1. Taxonomy (NCBI): domain Bacteria; kingdom Pseudomonadati; phylum Pseudomonadota; class Alphaproteobacteria; order Caulobacterales; family Caulobacteraceae; genus Brevundimonas; species Brevundimonas sp. NPDC058933. Next base: position 46,888 of record NZ_JBMOSL010000013.1, on the reverse strand, counting down.
CTGCGCGGTTGCCCCCGCTTGAGCACGCCTTGCGCCATCCAGCCGCCGACGCCCGCCGCAGCGAGAAGGCCAAGGGTCAGAGGCAGGGACGCCAGATCCGGCGGCGCCTGCCAAAGATCAGGTCGGCGGCTCCAGAGGAAGATGTAGGAGAAACAGGCCATGATCGCGACCATGCCCGCGACGATCAGGGTGATGACCATGGCCCACCAGCCGTGGCTGCTGGGGCCCGAGACATAGGTGGGCAGCCTCACCCCCCCGCCGACCGCCACGGTGGCCGGGCCGCTGGGACGATCCAGGCTCCAGCACCACTTCAAGATGCAGAAGACGGCCAGTATCCCGCTCACGACCGACACGGCGTAGGCTTGGATGGTCAGGATCAGGAAAAAGCCTGCGGTGAAGATCGCCCCCCAGACATACCAGCTCGAAGGCCGGGGCATGCGCTGCAGATACTGGGGCTCGGCGTTGATCGGACTGGTGACGATGGTTTCGCGCTGTCCCCGCGGCGCGCCCGGCAGGAAATAGCGGCCGGCGGGCACGTCGCGCGCCAGATTCGGCTGATCCCAGACGGGATAGAGGCTCCGGATCACGGGGATGGAGCGCAGCGAATAGCGGCCCGACGGCAGCCACTCCAGCCCCGGCCCGCCGAAGACATTGCCCGCGTCCTTTTCGCCGAAGGGGCGGAAGTTGCGGATCATGTCGATCATCCACAGCAGCACGGCCAGACCGAACAGGAAGGATCCCACCGTCGAAATCATGTTCGGCAGCTCCCATCCCCGGTCCGGCAAGTAGGTGTAGACCCGGCGCGGCATGCCCATCAGTCCGGTCAGGTGCATGGGCATGAAGGTCAGGTTGTGACCCACGAACATCAGCCAGAATATCCACTTGCCCCACCGTTCGCTGAGCGGTCGCCGGCTCGACATCGGGGTCCAGTAGTAGATGGCGGCGAACAGGGGGAAGACCATGCCGCCGATCAGGACGTAATGCAGATGGGCGACGATGAAATAGCTGTCGTGGGCCTGCCAGTCGAACGGCACCATGGCCACCATCACCCCGGTCAATCCGCCCATGACGAAGATGACCAGCCCGCCGACGGCGAATAGTCCGGGCGTGTTGAACCGCATCCTGCCCGCCGCCAGGGTGGCGATCCAGGCGAAGACCTGCACGCCGGCCGGGACGCTGACGGCCATCGAGGCGGCGCTGAAGTAGTTGATCGATATCTGCGGCATGCCCGTCGTGAACATGTGGTGCGCCCAGACGCCGAAGCTGATGAAGCCTGTCGCCAGCATGGCCAGCACGACCAGCCGATAGCCGACCAGCTTGGTCTGGGCGATGGCCGGGATGATGGTCGACATCGCCCCGGCGGCGGGCAGGAAGATGATGTAGACCTCGGGGTGGCCGAAGAACCAGAACAGGTGCTGCCACAGCATGGGGTCGCCGCCCTTGGCGGGGTCGAAGAAGGGCCACCCCAGCGCGCGCTCCAGCTCCAGCAGAAGGGTCGACAGGATGATCGAGGGGAAGGCGATGATGATCATGCAGGCGAAGATCAGCATGGCCCAGGCGAAGATCGGCAGCTTGTCCAGGGTCATGCCTGGCGCCCTCGTCTTCAGCACCCCGACGATGATCTCGATCGCGCCCGCAATGGCCGAGATCTCGATGAAGCCGATGCCCAGCAGCCAGAAGTCGGCGTTGATCCCCGGCGAATAGGCGGTCGAGGTCAGGGGCGGATACATGTACCAGCCGCCATCGGGGGCCAGGCCGAAGAACAGCGAGGCGAAGAAGCACAGCCCCCCGATCAGATAGGCCCAGAAGGCGTAGGCCGACAGGCGCGGGAACGGCAGGTCGCGCGCGCCCAGCATCTGGGGCAGCAACAGCACGCCCAGGGCTTCCACCGCCGGCACCGCGAACAGGAACATCATCACCGTGCCGTGCATGGTGAAGATCTGGTTGTAGGTCTCCTGCGCGAGGAAGCCCGTCATCGGCAGCGCCAGCTGGGTGCGCATCAGCAGGGCCAGCACCCCCGCCAGCACGAAGAACAGCATGGCCGCGCCCACATAGTAGACGCCGATGTAGTTGTTGTTGATCGCGGTGATCCACTCCCACGGCTTGCGTGGGCCGCACCAGACCTCTTCCAGCTTCTCCAGCTCGCCCTCAGGCCGCGGCTCCTGTGTGGGAAAACGCTTGTAGAGTTCGGGATCAAACCCGGTTTCCGAACTCATTTCAGGCTTTCCAGATAGGCCGCCGTGGCGCGCAAATCCTGTCCGCTCAGCACCGGATAGGAGGGCATCCGGTTGCCGGGTTTCAGGCTCTGGCTATCGGAAATCCAGCCCGCCATCGTGCCCTGATTGTTTGGAAGAATGCCCGCGCCCAGGGACAGGCGCGACCCGACGTGGGTCAGGTCCGGTCCCGCAAGTCCGTTCGCATCCGTCCCGCGGATGGTGTGACAGGCGGCGCAACCCGAGGCGGCGAAGACGTCCCGCCCCCGGGCGATCAGCGCAGGCGAGGCCTGGACCGACGGCACGGCCGCCGCCGGTTGCGCCTGCCGCGCCCGCCAGGCCTCATAGGCGTCCGGCGCATGGGCCACGACCACCAGTCCCATCAGGGCGTGCGCGCCGCCGCAGTATTCGGCGCACTGGCCGCCATAGGTTCCGGGCGCGTCCGCCTGCAACCGCATGAAGTTGCGCCGTCCGGGTATCATGTCGGTCTTGCCGCCCAGTCGCGGGACCCAGAAGCTGTGGATCACATCAGCGCTTTCCAGCTCGAACACCACGGGCTGGCCGGTCGGGATGTGCACCTCGTTGGCGTCCTGGATGATCTCCCGGCCCTGCGCGTCCAGATAGGCCACGCGCCACCACCACATCTCGCCGGTCACCCTTACCCGCATCTCGCCGGGTTTCGGCGCGTCAGAAACCCGCGCCGTCGTGGTCAGGCCGTAGATCAGCAGCCCCGTCAGCACGACTGCGGGAAACACCAGGCCGGCGGCCCAGATCAGGCGCTCGCCTCCGACTCGCTTCTTCCACTTGCGCGGTCCGAAAAGAGCAAGGCCGAGGGCGACCAGCACCACCACCATCACCACGGCCGCCATGATGAACAACACCAAGGCGACGGTCTGGATAGGTCCCGCGAACGGCCCGGCCGGATCCAGCACGGGGGGCGGCCAGCCGGCGGTTCCGGGAGGGGCTTCAGTGGTCATTGAGCGTATACAGATAGGCCGCGACATCGCGGGCTTGGTCTTGCGTCAGGGGCATGGGCGGCATGGCTGTGCCAGGATCCAGGGACGGCGCATCAATCAGCCATCGGATCAGGACATCGGGCTGATTGGGCGCCCGCCCGGCGATCAGCGGACGCGCGCCGAACCCCGCCAGGTTTCCGCCTGACCGTCCGTGCGGCCAGGCGACGCCCGGTATGGCGTGACAGGCGGCGCATCCGACCTCCTTGATGACCGCCAGGCCCGCTGCGGAATCCGCCTGGACCATCGGACGCGGCAGGTCGGCCTTGTCCACGCAGGCGCTCAAGGCAGGCAGGATCAAGCCGACCATAGCCAGCTTCGTCGCCGTCGCGCCCGTCCGTCGAAATCCCATCCGCCCCCCGAAGCTCCATCAGACCCAATCCCGTCTGCGGATGGAGGTTCCATCCATGCGACATGGAGCCCCGCCGCCGACGCGTCAGGAACCTCCGCCGTAAGCAGGTGTTGGACCCCGGTGCGCGTCACCGCTTCAGCCCCCCTCCTGCCCGCGCTTGGCGTGATGGCCCTTCTGGCCGCCTGCGATTCCTCGCCGGGCAGGACAGATCGCGCCTTCACGGCCAGCGGCCATGTCATCGCCATGAGCGGAGGGGCCGGCGGAGCGGCCAACGCCTGCTTCACCTGTCACGGCCTGGACGGCGACGGCGACGGCGTCGCGGCGCCTCGCCTGGCGGGGATGGAAGCCGGCTACCTGCAAAAACAGATGGAGGACTACGCTTCGGGCCTCCGCCCCGACGACGCCATGACCCGGATCGCCAAGGGGTTGGATCAGGACGGGCGGCGAAAGGTTGCAGCCTACTACGCCGCCATGCCCCTGCCGCCACGACAGCCGACGTCCGGCGGCGCGGCCCCGGCCATCTACCTGAATGGCGACGCCTCGCGCGGCGTCGTGGCCTGTGCGTCCTGTCACGGCGCCGAGGGACAGGGCTCTGGTCGCGGCGGCAATCCCGCGATCGCCGGTCAGCCGGTCGCCTTCACCCTGGAACAGATCGACCGCTGGAAGTCCGGCACGCGTCGCAACGACCCGCGCGGCGTCATGGCGGCCGCCGTCAAACCGCTTTCTGACCCCGAAGCCCGCGCCATAGCGCTTTGGCTGTCGACGCAACCCGCTTCTCCAGCGCCCGCCAGCGCCGCTGCCAGCGCGTCCGTTTCGGCGGCAGCTGCGGCACGACCGGCAGCATCGCGTGAAACACGTCGTCCCGATCGATCAGATGGTGCTTGAGCGCCGCGCCCGCGTGGATCGGAATCATCAGCAGCAGGGCGAGGATCAGGCCCCAGTGCAGCCATTCCGCCGCCGCCTCAATGGCCCACAACTGGGTGTTGGACAGGTCCTGCAGCGGCAGCAACGGCCATTTGATGAAGCCCAGGACCTCAAGCTGGCGTGTGCGATCGGTCGCCGAAATCATGGCCCAGCCTGACAGCGGCAGGCCAAACAGGCAGATGTAGAAGACATAGTGGGTGACATGGGCCGCCATGCTTTCCCACCCCGGCTTGTCAGCGTCATTGATCAGATCCGGGGCCATCATCCGCCACGACAGCCGTCCGATCACCAGAACCAGCATCAGCAGGCCGACCGCAAAGTGCAGGTCGTAGGCGGCCAGCATGGCGCCGCCTACCGGCTGGCGTCCCATCCACCAGCCCCACCCAAGCTGGAAGATCACCAGCGCCGCCATGCTCCAGTGAAACAGGATGCCGACGGGCGAATAGTGTCCCTCGTCGTGGTGCCCCGCCGCCCATTCGAGCAGTTGCCTGAACAGCCGCTCGATCACGCCGTCCGCGCCTCGGCGTCCGGACCCAGGATGCCGCCCAGGCGCCACAGGGCCGCCAGAAGATAGAGGGCCGCCGCCGGCGCCCACATGATCAGGCCGGCCGCCTGCTGATCCTCCAGCGGCGTCATGCCCCAGGCCAGGGTCGAATAGGCGTGCGGCTCATACACGGCCTGACCAGCGAAGGTCAGCACCGCGCCCAGCAACCCCATGGCCAGCATCGCCGCCAACAGGGCGACGACCGCCGCCGGCGCCGACGCCGCCCGCACTCTTCCCCAGAACCAGACCGCGCTGGCCAGCAAGCTGACCTGCATGATCCAGTAGACGCCGTCATTGGACAAGGCGGCGGAATAGGCCTCCGGGGCGTGCCAGATCCAGAACACCATCGCCTGCACCGCTGTCGCGAGACCCAGCAAGCCTGGGCGACGCACCGGCAGGGCCCCCGCCAGCAGCGGCGCGGCGACGGCGACCAGCAGGACGTGGTGCACGGTCCGCGCGGAAAACAGGGCCGAACTCAGGGCGCACAGCGGCGAGACGAATCCCACCGCCAGAACCGCCACGGCCGCCAGTCCCAGGCCGCGCCGACGTCCCTCCAGCCGCGATCCGATCACGGCGGTGGCGGCGACCAGAACGAAAAGCAGCACCGGGTCGAGGTTCCAGCGCCACTCGCCGAAATCCGGCGCCGGCCCGCAATAGGGCGCCCAGGCCGCCGCCGGGCTCAGCATCGCCTTGTTCCGTTCAGCACGTCGGTCCCCCTCAAGCTTCCTGTTGGAAAGGGTTCGGACGCCCAGCGGTTCCCGGATACGCTCATGACGCCCGGCGCTACGCCAGGTTCAGGGTGCGGCGCTAGAAGCCCAGCAGCTGCAGGGTGCGATCACCGGTACGGACGAAGCCGCGAGGGGCCAGGGTCCGCAAGGCCGCCAGATCAATCGGATCGGATGAAGCCAGTCGAACGCACAGTCGCCCCGCCCTGGCGCTGACCTCGGCGACGTTGTCCGGACCGCCCAAGGCCTCAGCCAGCGGGCGCGACAGGGTCGGGTGGCGCTCATGTCCGCCGACGGCTGCCGCCGGCTGTGCGCCGGGAGCGGCGATCCGGCGCCGGATTTCATCGGCCACGGCGTCGGCGATCGGTCCCAGCACGACCTGCAACTGGTTGGGGCCAGGCGCGATGACGCCCCGCGCGCCCAGCCGCTTCAAGGCCGCCTCGTCAATCGCCTCCCGCGAACGGATTTCCAGGCGCAGCCGCGTGGTGCAGGCCGCGACGGTCTTCAGGTTGCCCGCTCCGCCCAGCGCCGCGACGAAGCCGCCGGCTCGGTCCCCTGCGACATCTAGGGTCGGCGTAGCAGCGGCCGGTTGATCTTCACGTCCCGGCGTCTTCAGGTTCAGGACCGAGATCGCGACGCGGAACAGGCCGTAGTAGAGACCGCCGTAGATCAGACCGACCGGCAGCAGCAACCATGGCCGGGTCGATCTGCCGAAGTTCAGCACATAGTCGAACAGGCCCGCTGAGAAGGTGAAGCCCAGCCGCGATCCCAACAGATCCATCACCACCATCGAAACGCCGGTCAGCACGGCGTGAATGGCGTAAAGGACGGGCGCCAGGAACATGAAGGTGAACTCGATCGGCTCGGTCACCCCGGTCAGGAAGGCGGTCAGGGCCAGGGAGAAGAGCATCCCGCCGACCTCCTTGCGGCGATCCGGCCGAGCGGCGTGATACATGGCCAGGCAGGCGGCGGGCAGGCCGAACATCATGACGGGGAAGAAGCCGCTCATGAAGACCCCCGCGCTGGGGTCGCCGGCGAAGAAACGGTTCAGATCGCCCGTCGCGCCGTTGAAGTCGCCGACGATGAACCAGGCGACATTGTTCAGGATATGGTGCAGGCCGGTGACGATCAGCAGTCGGTTCAGCACGCCATAGACGAACAGGCCCAACTCGCCCGAGCCGACGACGGCGCGGCTGAAGACGTCGATGGCGTGGTCGATGCTCGCGAACGTCAGTCCCACGGCGGCGGCCACGACCAGCCCCGCCACCCCCGCCACGATCGGCACGAAGCGGCGCCCGGCGAAGAAGGCCAGGTAGTCTGGCAGCTTCAACGTCGAGAAGCGGTTGTAGCAGGCCCCGGCGATCAGGCCGGCGACGATGCCGATGGGCACGCCCAGCCGCGACAGGGCCTGATCCTTGAACACCTTTGACGCTGCACCGACCGCCTCGCCGCTGAGTCCCGCGACCACCTCGGGCGGGACGGCCAGCAGCACCTTGGAGGCCTCGACCGAGATCAGGAAACAGACCACGCCCGCCAGCCCGGCGGCGCCGTTATTGTCCCTGGCCAGCCCCACCGCCACGCCGACCGCGAACAGCAGGCCGAGGTTGGCGAACACCGCCTGACCCGCCGCCGAGATGAAGGCGACGTCGAGCAAATCCGGCTGTCCCAGACGCAGCAACAGCCCCGCGATCGGCAGGACGGCGATGGGCAGCATCAGCGCGCGGCCGAGCGGCTGCAGGCTGGACAGTCCGATCTTCATGCGACCGCTCCGACGACATGGGATTTATGAAGGGCGGCCAGACGCATGTCCGCCAAGGCGCGCACGGCCTCGGCGCTGTCCAGCGCAAGAGCCTCGCCCGCCAGGGCGCGACAGTCGGTCAGGGTCAGGCCACGCACCGCCGCCTTGATCTCCGCCACCATCGACGGCGCCGTAGACAGCTCGGTGACGCCGAGACCGATCAGGATGGGTGCGGCCACGACATCCGAGGCCAGACCGCCGCACACCCCGATCCAGCGTGCGCCGGCGGCCCCGGCCGCCGCCTGGGCGATCAGGCGCAGAACTGCGGGATGGAGGCTGTCCAACTGGGACGCCAGTTGGGCGTTCTGGCGATCCATGGCCAGCGCATACTGGGTCAGATCATTGGTGCCCACCGAGACGAAATCGATGTGGGGCGCCAACAGGTCAGCCGTCATGGCCGCCGCCGGGGTCTCGATCATCACCCCCAGCAGGGGCGCCGTTCCGCCGCTATCGGAGGCGGCGATGTCCAGCAGGGCGCGGACCTGACGCACCTCAGACGCCGAGGCGATCATCGGCAACATCACGGCGACGGTCCCGCTGGAGCGCACCCGGCAGATGGCGCGCAGCTGGATCAGAAGCAGGTCGGGTCGGTGCAGGCTGGCGCGCACCCCGCGCAAGCCCAGAGCCGGATTGTCCTCATGCGGCATGGGCAGATAGGGCAAGGGCTTGTCGCCGCCCGCATCCAGCGTGCGGATGACCAGCGGCCGCCCGTCCAGGGCGTCGGCGATGGCCTGATACTGGGCCAGTTGCTCATCCTCGGTCGGGGCGCTCTGGCGTTCGAGGAAGAGGAATTCGGTACGCAGCAGCCCGCAGCCCTCGGCGCCCCCGGCCACGGCGGCTGCAGCCTCGGCCACGTCGCCCAGGTTGGCGAAGACCTCGATGCGGACTCCGTCGGCCGTGCGGCAATCCTCGGCGGCCAGGGCGCGGGCCTCGACGCGGCGGCGATTACGAGCGGCGGCGGCGCTCTGGGCGCAAGCCTGACGCGAGGCGGAGGGACTGGCGACCAGCCGTCGCCCGTCGGCGTCCAGCACCACCAGGGCTCCGTCCTCAACCCGATCCAGACCCGGCCCCACGGCGACCAGGGCCGGCACGCCCATGGCCGCGGCCAGTATGGCGACGTGCGAAGTCGGCCCGCCCCGCGCGGTGCAAATACCCGCCACCTTGACCGCATCCAGCGCGATCAACTGCGACGGCAGGAGGTCGTCGGCCAGAATGACCGACCCGGCCCCCAGCACCACTGGCGCGGGCGCGGCCTCCCCCGACAGTTCGACCAGAACCTGGCGCTCAAGATCCATCAGGTCGTCGGCGCGCTCGGCGGTGCGGGCGTCGCCCAGCGAACGGAAAAGGGCCACGCCCCCTTGCGTCGCCATACGCCAGGCGAAGCCGGCGCTGCGGCCCGCCTCAATGGCCTCCTGCGCCGTGGCGATCAGGCCGGGATCGTCGAGAAAGGCCAGATGGGCGGCCAGGATGGCGCGACGATGGGCGCCGCCGGACGCGACCGAAGCCTCGATCCGGGCGCGCACGGCGCTCAAGGCCTGGTGCAAGGCGGCCTGTTCCCGCCCGACGCCGCGTCCGTGCTCGGGCGCGTCGATCTCGGCCAGGCGCAGTCGAACGGCGCGGCCGATGACCAGACCCGGCGCCGCCATGACGCCCGAGAAGATCAGTTCGCCTTCTTCCCCCGCGGCGGGACCAGCGGGCGCCGTGGTCGGCGCTTCGGCGGGCCCCGCGTGGGCGCCGCCTTCGCCGAGCCCGGAAGCGATCAGGGCGTGGATCGCCTCTAACGCCGGCTCGGCCTGCGGGCCGCTGGCGCTCAGGATCAGCTCATCCCCATCCTTCAGTCCCAGGGTCATCATGGCCGTCAGGCTGGCCGCGTCGGCGCTGCGGTCGCCGAGGATCAGCCGCACGCGGGCGTCAAAACCCTTGGCGCTGGCGGCGATCCGCGCCGCCGGGCGAGCGTGCAGGCCATGAGGCAGGGGCGCGCGCACCGTCCGGGTCAGCGTCGGCGCCGCCTCGCGGGTTGAGGACGCGGCGACCCTGATCGGACACACCGCCATGATCGGCTCGCCCGCTGCGATTAGTCGGTTCAGCGGCAACAGACGGACTTCGCCTTCACCGGTCAGAAGGATGGGCGAGATCAAGCTCCTGGCCCCCGCCGCCAGGACTTCGAGGTCCAGCGTCAGCAGCAAGTCGCCGGTCTTGACGCGCGTCCCTGAGGCGACATGGGCGGTAAAGCCCATGCCGTCGAGAGACACGGTTTCCAGCCCCAGATGGATCAGGATTTCCGGCCCCGCGTCTGCGCGAATGCTTACCGCGTGTTTGGTGCGGGCCAGGCTCGACACCACGCCGTCGAACGGTGCGCGGACCGTCACCCCGGCGGGGTCGATGGCCAGGCCCTCGCCGACCATGCGTCCGGCGAAGGCGGCGTCAGGCACCGCGTCCAGCGAACAGACCCAGCCGTCGACCGGCGCGTGAACAATCAGTTCGGAGGTCACTTGTCGCCTCCCGCCTGCATCGGATCGGACAGGCGCACCCAGTCGACGCCCCACATCGGATCGAGGGTCTTCTGGGTGAATCGCAGACAGAGGTCATGTCGACCCGCGCGGGGAGGCAGACGGCCGGAAAGGGTGGTGATCCCGTCGTCGCCCGCGGCCTCGGCCAAAGGAATGACCAGGACCGGCTCGCCCTCGCATCCGTCGATGCGCACCTCCAATTCGCCCTCAGGCGTGCGGGGGGTTCCCAGACGGATCTTCTCGCGATCGGCGCCGATCTGGAAGTTGAAGGGGACCTGACCCACGGCCGCCTCAAGGCGCACGCCCTGGCTGAGGTCGGCCGCCTGATAGATCCAGCAGGGGTTGAGGATATCCATCAGCAGCGCCGCACGTTCGCCGTCCAGCGGCGCGTCGTCGATCAGCGACAGCGGCAAGGCCGCGCTGCACAGTTTCATCTGATGGTCGTAGCGCTTCTGGCCGTCCGGCGGTGTCGGGGCCGGCGTTTCGGTCAGGCCGCTGGTCGCATAGTCGACGCCCAGCGTGCGATAGCGCGCCAGTTGCGGCTCAAGACGCGTCCGGAAGTCGGCGAAGTCCATCCGCTCATGCGGGGTCCAGGCCATTTCGGCCAAGGCCGAGATGCGTGGAAAGGCCTGGTACTCGACCCGCTCCTCGGTCCTCATGTGCTCGGTGAAGAGGTTGCCCTGGACCCCCAGGACGCGCCGCGCCTGATCCGGCGTCAGGACATCCGGGGTGGGATCGAAGCTGTAGACATCGCGCAGGGTCGAGGTGAAGCCGCGTCCGGGCACCCCGTCGTCAGCGCTCTGGCGGTTGTCGAAATAGAGGACGGGCGCGGGCGACATGACCGTGTCGTGACCCAGCCGCGCCGCCTCTATGGCGCCCTCCACGCCGCGCCATGACATGACGCTGGCGTTGGGATTGATGCCGCCTTCCAGGATTTCATCCCAGCCGATCATGCGACGGCCATGGTCGTTCAGCCGCTTCTCCAGACGGGCGACGAACCAGGACTGCAGCTTCTCTTCGTCGGCCAGGCCCAGTTCGCGCATCCGCTGCTGGACGCGGGCCGAGGCCTTCCACTGATCCTTGACCGCCTCGTCGCCGCCGATGTGGACGTACTCGCCGGGGAAGAGATCGACGACCTCGTCCATGACGTTCTCGAGGAAGACCAGGGTCGGCTCCTCGACGTTGAACAGGGTCGGATAGACGCCCCAGTCGGCGGGCACGGCCGGCACGGCGGCGCCCGGCGCATCCGTCACCCCCAGTTCGGGATAGGCCGCGACCGCCGCGCTGGCGTGCCCCGGCACGTCGACCTCCGGCACCACGACGATGTTGCGGGCAGCGGCGTAGGCGACGATGTCCCGAACCTGATCCTGGGTATAGACGCCGCCGTAGAGACGCGGACGCCCCGTCGCCGGGTCGATGTCCTTCTGCGCCGCCGCCCCCGCATGGACGCGCCAGCCGCCGACCTCCGTCAGTCTGGGATAGGCCTTGATTTCAAGCCGCCAGGCCTGGTCGTCGGTCAGGTGCCAGTGGAAGACGTTGAGCTTGTGCAGGGCCATCCAGTCGATGAAGCCCTTGATGAAGGCCGGCGACTGATAGTGGCGGGCGGAGTCCAGCATGACCCCGCGCCAGCCGAAGCGGGGCGCGTCGGCGATGGCGACGGCGGGAATGGTCGCCGCGCCCTGCCCCGCCTCGGCGGTGGCCAGTTGCCACAGGCTGATCGCGCCATAGAAGAGCCCGCCGAAATCGCTGGCGGCGATGGCCGCGCCACGCGAGGTTACATCGAGTCGATAGGCGTCAGCCGCGGCCCCCGTTTCACGACGAAAGACGACGGCGCCGGGCGCAGCCTCCCCCTCGCGAACCGTCAGGGTCAGGCCGCGCGTGCGCTGCATCAGGTCGGCGAAATGCGTCGCCGCACGCATGGCTTCCGCGTCGCCCGGCGGCGCAATCAGGACCGTGCCCTCATTGAGAACGAAGACGCCCTCGGCCGGGGTCGCCGACACGGGTCGCGGGATCACAGACGCCGCCTGCGCCTCGGCCATCCCGGCCGAAGCCGCCGTCATGGCCAGCACAAGCGTCAGCATCGGAGCGAACATCTTCGCCGATCGAACGACCTGAATCATACGCAGTCTCGCATCAAAAAAGCGCGCGGGACGTGAACGCCCCGCGCCAGTCTGGCCTCAGGAGAAGGCCTTGGCGATAGGCGGAACAGAGGACGACGAACGCCGTCCTCCGAACCCGGCGTCCTAGAAGTCGACGCTCAGCGTCGCCATCAGCTTGCGACCCGTACGATAGACGCCGCGGGGCAGGCTGACCGTGTTGGCGTAGGCGTAGTATTCGCTGTCCAACAGGTTCTGGCCCGACACCGTGAAGCTGACCCGATCGTTGAAGGCGTAGCTGGCTGTAGCGTCCAGGCCGGTAAAGGCGCGGACGTACATCTGGTCCCCACGATCCAGGCCGGTGAAGTACTTCGACCGCCAGGTGTAGGTCGCCCGAACCGAGAAGGGACCCGACTCGAAGAAGGGGCTGACGTTGACCTGATGCCTGGAGTTGAACGGCAGGTCGCTGCCGTTGTCCGCGCTGCCATCGACCAGGGTGTAGTTGGCCAGCAGGCCAAGGCCGTAGGCGTAGGTTTGCTGATAGGCGACAGACAGCCCCTTCAATTCGGCCGATCCGGCGTTGGTCGGACGGCTGATCTGATAGGTGGTGGGCTTGTTCTGGGCCTGGTTGAAATGGGTTTCCGGCGCGGTCGCCTGCAGGATGTAGTTGTCGATCTTCTTGTAGAAGACCTCTCCCGACAGGATGGCGTCCGGCGCGAAATACCATTCGGCCGCCGCGTTCAGATTGGTCGACTTGTAGGGGTCCAGGTCGGGATTGCCCCCGCCGCCGGTCAGGATCTGATCCGACAGCCAGAAGTAGTTGGACATGTCCGCATAGTTGGGACGGGCGATGACCTTGGCCGCCGCCAGACGGATGATGACGTCGTCCGTGGCGTTGATGGCGAGGTTCAGGCTGGGCAGGAAGTCGTCGTATTCCTTGCTCCGGACGTTCCACTCCCAGTCGGCGGCCGTCGTGCCGCAACCGCTCGCCGTCTGGTTTATGCAGATATAGCCGCCGCTTTCGGACTCGGTGCGGACATAGCGAAGGCCGATATTGCCCCGGACCCGGTCGTTCTCGAAATTCGTCTGGCCATAAAGAGCGTTGATCGTCTCCTGGACATTCCAGTTCTGGGCCGTGAACTCGGCGTTGCCGAAGATGGTCGGCACCGGCTTGGCCTGCCACGGCCGCAGATATTCGCCGTTCTCGATATAGTCGGCCAGCGCCGCGCCATCGATGCGGAAACGGGTCTTCATCTGGTCGTTGGCGCCGTCGAAGCCGTCCAGATAATTGTCCGGCACCGGGCTGGGGTTGAACATCGAGGCGCTGTCAGGCGCGCCGTAGATCTGGACCGTCACGCCCGACATCTTCTGGTCGGTCTCGTGCTTGCGGTATTTGTAGCCGAACTGGAACCGGCTGAAGAAACCATCGCGGTCGAAGCCGAGGTCGGCCTGGGCGTAGGTCTCCTCGTCCATGGTGGGCTTGGAAACGATATTGCCGCCCCAGCCGGCGTTATAGCCAGTCGGCCCCACCGAAGGATCGCCCCCGCCCCAGCCGCCGTCGAACGAGAATTTCGAGGCGTCGTTCAGGACATTGCCGTTGGCGTAGCTCAGCACGCCCGGCGAGCCCGGCGCGCCGGTGAAATCGACCGTGTAGTCAGCCCAGTTCAGGAACTCGCCAAACAGCTGACGCTGAGTGCCGCCGTCGGCCTTGGTGTAGCCAAGGTCGCCCGACAGGTCCCACCCGTTTCCTGTGTACTTGCCGTCGAGGTGGTAGCTGTCCGAGGTCATGGCCGCCTCGCGATACTGGATATCCAGCACGCTGAGAGCGTTCTTGAACGAGGCCCTGGTGATGACGTCATCGTCGACCTGGATGTCGGTCAGGGCGCCCAGGCTGTTCCAGGTATTGCCCTGGAAGGCGAACAGCGCCTGGTTGATGTTGTCGTAGGTGGCGTCGATGCGCAGCCAGTCGAAGTTCAGGTCCAGGCTGTCGTTGGGACGGTATTGCAAGGCGACGGTGTAGCTGTTGCGCTCGCGCTGCTGTTCGAAGAAGTGAGTGCCGAAGGAGTTCAGCCCCTTGGCGTTGGGATTGGCCGTCAGGGTCGTGGCGCAAGCCCCGACACAGTTGCCGTTGGCGATCGAATTGCCGCCTGGGTTCTCGGCATTGCCGCCGGCGTAGTAGCTGGCTGGAATGGTGCCATAGGCCTCCAGCCCGTCGCGCCGCAGTTCGTCGCTGGCGCGTTGGGCCGAAACCAGAACGCCGAAGGTGCGATCCTCGTTGCGCCAGCCGCCGAGGACAGACAACTGCGCGTCGCCGCTCTCGGATCGGTCATTGTAGAGGTAGGTCACGGCGCCCGACAGGGTATACTGGCCCAGGTCCAGCGGACGGCGGGTCGAGACATCCACGGTGCCGCCGATGCTTCCCTCGTCAATCCGGGCTTCGGGCGACTTGTAGACCTCGACCTTGCCGACGATCTGCGGGGCCAGCAGAGCGTAGTTGAAGGTCCGTCCAGGCTGATCGAGGATGAACCAGTCGGCAGAGGCGACCGTCTGACCATTCAGCAGCGTCCGGTTCAACGCCGGGTCGGTGCCCAGGATCGAGACTTTTTCACCCTGACCGAAGGCGCGGTCGACGGTGACGCCCGGGATGACGGTGATGGCTTCGGCCACGTTTGAACTGGGAAACTTGCCCACGTCCTCGGCGGTGACGACATCGACGATGGCGTTGGCGTTACGCTTGGTCGTGATGGACTGCTGCAGCGAAGCCCGGATGCCGGTGACGACGACCTCGTCCACAGTCGTGACCGGGCCGGCGTCCTGGGCGGCGGCGGCGCCGGCGATCAGCGCCAGGGCGCTGACAGAGCCGGCAAGCAGGGCGTGACGGATATTCATAGCGCTGGACTCCCCTCCAGAGACCTGCCCCCGCAGGTCCGACCTACCCAATTCAAGACCAATTCGGCCCAACTCTCTTTCGCTTTGATCGAGAGAACATGGGAATTGGAGGCAGAGTTTCACCAAAGCGTCGCATCCTGCAAGACCAAATTTCACATTGGGCCTAAACTTTCTTCTTATTGGTCCTTGATTGGTTGCATAACATGAGGTCAGATGAGCCATCGGGGATGCACTCGGGGGGAGGACGTCATGCCGTTTCTTGAAGCCATCGGATCGCTGGACGCCCAACGTCCCGCACCGCTGTATCAACAGCTGCAGCAGGCCGTGCGGCAGGCCATCGAGCGACGCGCGCTGAAGCCCGACGACGCCCTGCCGCCCGAACGGGATCTGGCCCATGAACTGTCGGTCTCGCGCATCACGATTCGAAAGGCCTTCGACGGTCTGGTGGCTGAAGGCCTGCTGACCCGTCGCCAGGGGGCAGGCACCTTCGTCGCCGCCCGCGTCGAGAAGAGCTTTTCCAAGCTGACCTCATTTTCCGAGGACATGGCGGCGCGCGGACGCAAGGCCACCAGTTCCTGGCTGAGCCGTAGCGAGGGGACCGTCACGCCCGAGGAATCCCTGACCCTTGGGCTCAGCCCCGGCGCGCCGGTCTATCGTTTCCACCGCATCCGCTATGCCGACGGAGCGCCGATGGCGCTGGAATATTCGACGGTGCCGGCCTCCTGCCTGTCGGGCGTCGAGGCGGTGACCACCTCGCTCTACCAGGCGCTGGCCGTCAGCGGCCACCGGCCCAACCGCGCGCTGCAACGCCTTCGCGCAGTATTGTTCAACACCGAACAATGCCAGCTCCTGGGCATTGCGCCCGGCGCGCCGGGCCTGCTGATCGAGCGCCGCGCCTTTCATAACGGCGAGCCGGTGGAGGTCACCCAGTCCTATTATCGGGGCGACGCCTACGACTTCGTCGCAGAACTGAACGACGGACCTGCCTGATGCGTGCCGAAGACACGATGATGTTCGCCGAAGCCGCCGCTTCGGGCCGTATTGTCGCCGCCCAGCTGGCCTCCAACGTCGGCGTGGTCGCCCGCGCCGCCAAGCGCCTGCGCATGCAGCCGCCGACCGCCGCCCTGATCTGCGGCCGGGGCAGTTCCGACAATGCGGGCGTCTGCGCCCGCTACCTGATCGAGACCGAGGTCGGGGTGCTGACCAGCCCCATGCCGCTCGCCGTCAGCTCCGTCTATGGCCGAACCCCGAACATTCCCGGGGGCCTGTGTCTGGCCGTGTCGCAGTCGGGCAAGAGCCCCGACCTGGTCGCCGCCGCCGCCGCCGCGAAGGCCGGCGGCGCCTTTGTCATCGCCCTGGTCAATGTCGAAGGTTCACCGCTGAGCCAGGTCGCGGACCTGACTATTCCCCTGCACGCTGGCCCAGAACTTTCGGTCGCGGCCACCAAGAGCTTCATCGCCAGCCTGAGCGCCATCGCTCATCTGGTGGCGGAATGGAGCGGCGACGTCGAACTTTCGGCCGCCCTGAAGCCGCTCCCCCAACAACTCGAGGCCGCCTGGGCCCAGGACTGGTCCGCCGCCCTGCCCGCCTTGATCCCGGCGACAAGCCTCTATGTCGTGGGGCGCGGCGTGGGCTTCGGCGTGGCCCGCGAGGCGGCGCTGAAGCTGAAGGAGACCTGCGGCCTGCACGCCGAGGCCTTCTCGACCGCCGAAGTCCGCCACGGTCCCATGGCCCTGGTCAAGACCGGCTTCCCCGTCCTGCTGCTGCCCCAGTCCGACGCGACACGCGACGACGCCGAAGATCTGGCGGCCGATTTCGCCCGTCGCGGGGCCCAGGTCTTCTTCGCCGGAACCACCACCGCGCCGGGCGTCGTCTCCTTGCCGACCGTGGCCGCCCATCCTGCGGTAGAGCCGATCCTGCTGATCCAGAGCTTCTATCGTCTGGCCGCGACGCTTTCGACGGCTCGCGGCTTCGATCCCGACCGACCGCCCTATCTCAACAAGGTGACCGAGACGGTTTGATGCCCTTCCTGCTGCACAACGGACCGATCCTGACGGGCGCCGGATTCCAGGACGATTTCGCCGTGGTCGTCGATGACGCCAGGATTGCAGCGGTCGGACCACTGGCCGCGATACGCGAGACCTTTCCCGAGGCGGCGGGCCTCGATCTGAACGGCGACCGCCTGGTCCCGGGCTATATCGACACCCAGGTCAACGGCGGCGGCGGCGTCCTGTTCAATGACGCCCCCACGGTCGAAACCATAGCTCGCATCGGCGCCGCCCATCGCCGTTTCGGCACCACGGGCTTCCTGCCGACCCTGATCAGCGACGACCTTTCGGTCATCGACCGGGCCATCGACGCCGTCGAACAGGCCATGAGTGACGGCGTGCCGGGCGTGCTGGGCATCCACATTGAGGGCCCCTTCCTCAACGTTGCACGCAAGGGCATCCACGACCCCGCCAAGTTCCGCGTGCTGAACCGCGAGGCCGTGCGCCTGCTGACGCGGATGAAGACGGGCCGAACCCTGATCACCCTCGCGCCCGAGATGACCACGCCCGACATGATCGCGGCCCTGGTCGAGGGCGGCGCCGTGGTGGCGGCGGGCCATTCGGACGCCGACTATCCCACGATCCGTTCGGCGCTGGACGCGGGCGTGACCGGCTTCACCCACCTCTTCAACGCCATGTCGCCGCTAAAGAGCCGCGCCCCCGGCGTGGTCGGGGCGGCGCTGGAAAACACCAGCGCCTGGTGCGGGATCATCGTCGACGGCCACCATGTCGATCCGGTGGTGCTGAAACTCGCCCTGCGTTGCCGGCCGGCCGACCGCTTCATGCTGGTCACCGACGCCATGCCCAGCGTCAACGCCGAGGGCGATCACTTCTATCTTCAGGGTCGCCGCATCTCGGTCAGGGACGGGGCCTGCCTGGATGAACGCGGGGTGCTGGCCGGATCCGACCTCGACATGGCCGCCGCGGTCCGCAACGCATGCGACATGCTGGGCCTTGCCCTGCCCGACGCCGTCATGATGGCCTCCAGCGCGCCTGCGGCCTTTCTAGGGCTGGACCGCGATCGCGGCCGGATCGCGCCCGGCTACGCCGCCGACCTGGTCAGGCTGGATCAGGACCTGAACGCAGCGGAGACCTGGATCGACGGCCGCGCCCTGCCCTCTGTCTGATCTGGTTTCCACGCAAGAGAAAGCGGCAGGCGTCACCGACGCGTCAGGCGAATGGCCCGCAGGTCTGCTTCATCGCGAACCACCCTCGCGGCGACGATGTCCTGCGTCGGCGAGACCGCCAGGCTGTGCTTCAGGCCAAAGCTTCCCAGGGACTGCACCTCGCGACTTTCGCCAGACCATGCCGTCAGGCGCAGCACGGCCTCGCCGCCGGGAGCGCCCGTCAGGTGATAGACGCCGCCAACGGTCGGCGTCCAGGCCGCCTCGGGATCGATGCGGATCAGGGGCGAGGTCAGACCCATGCCGCCCGTATCCAGGCGCCAGAGCCGATCATCGTCCTTCTTCACCGCGTACAGCCCGTCGACGCCGTCGCTCTTGACGGTCAGGGCTCCGGCGCTGCTCGGGACCGCCTTGACCCGCCCCTGAGCATTGATCCGTTCGATCCGCCAGCCGCCCTCCCTCAGGGTGGGAACAAGGAGGTCGCCGTTGCGATCCCAGGCCAGTTCGTCGCGCACGGCGCCGTCCGACGTGAGGTTGCGAAGGCCGGAGCCTCCGGCGTTGATCAGATAGACGTCGGTGCGGCCGTCGCGCGACGCGACGAAGGCTATGGTCAGGCCATCGGGCGACCATCGGGGCGAGAAGACGCTGCTGGCCTTCAGATCGGTCAGGCGTGTGGGTTGCCCGTCACGCGCCTTGCTCCAGATTTCCGACCCGCCGTTCTGATCGGAAACGAAGGTCAGCTGCCCCGTCCGGGACAGATCCGGGTCCCAGTCGCTGGTGTTGCCGTCAGTCAGGGCGACGGGTTCTGCCCCGGCGCGCCAGGCGAACAGGTTTGATCGGTAATCGCCGGCCTCGGCCGCCAGCAGGCCCGTCTTGTCGGAGGACAGGCGGCCGAACTCGAGCAGGCCCAAACTCAGGCGAACGGGCGCCCCCGGCCGCTTGAAGTCCACCGACCACAGGCCGGAGTCGCCGCCCCGATTGCTGGAGAAGACCAGGGTCCGGTCGTCTGCGGCGAAGGCGTAGCCCACGGCCTTCCAGCCGTCGCGGGTCAGCGGCCTCAGTCCGGCGCCGGACACTTCGGCGGCGTAGAGGTCAGCGACGCCGTAGGAGAAGGCCCGCCGGAAGACCACGTGATCGCCGCGATGGGTGACGACAGGATCGAGGTCGCCCAGACTGGTGGCGGGCGGCGCGGTGACCTCGCGCATGCGTCCGGTGTCGGGGCTCAGGGCCCGGATGCGGCGTACGGCCTCGCGCGTCGGCCGGTCGGACAGCAGGATTTCGCCGCCCCGGGTCCAGGCCAGACGCGTCATGGCTTCCACCGAGCAACGCCCCACGACACGCGGTTCGCCCTGGGGCGCAGGCGCGACCAGGATCTCACAGGGCGCGCCGGGAATGCGGCGCACGAAGGCGATGCGCCGCCCGTCGGGCGACCAGGCGGGCGCCATTTCGTCTTGCGCCGTGCGGGTCAGTCGGATCGGCGTGCCGTCGGCCACGCCGCGCAGGAAGATGTCTCTCTGTGTCCCGAACCCGGCGCCGCCGGCATAGGCGATCATGCGGCCGTCCGGCGAAAGAGCGGGATGGGTTTCGACGCCGAGGTCCGAGGTCAGGGGGCGCACCGCCTCGGTTGCGAGCGCGCCCGGCGGTTTCATCAGGAGAAAAGCGCCGACGCCCAGCGCGGCGATGGCGGCGACGCCGCTCGCCAGCAGCCAGCGCCGAGGCCGGTGAAGGGGTCCAGGCGACAGCTTGGAGGACGTCGTTTCGGTCGTCTCCGACGCGACAGAGAGAAGTCGCAGCCGATAGCCGACCTTGGGAATGCTGGCGATCTCCACAGCGGGATCGCGCTGGAAGACCTTCCTCAACCTGCCGATGCATCGCACCAGGGCGTCGTCGCCGACGACCCGCCCGTCCCAGCAGAGCCGGGACAGTTCTTCCCGGCTAAGCGGACTGCCGCGTCCACGGTTGAGCGCGACCAGAACCTGCATGACGCGGGGTTCCAGTTTGCAGCTTTCATCGGACCAGACCACCTCGAGAGAGGCGGGATGAACCACGCCCGACCCGAGGGCGAAAGAAGGTTCGGACACCAGGTCGATCGGCCTGAGAAGCAGAGCTGACAGGTCGTTCATCGGAAAATCATCGGTTCAAGATCGGGCCCCCGCCCTCGCTCCCAGAACGCCAATCTCTTCTATCGCCGCGGACATTACCAGCCACCTTGAAGAGACTCCGATGCGCACCCTCGACGCCCGCCTGCTCCTATTGACCCCTCTGTCGCTGGCGCTCTCCGCCCCGGCGCTGGCGCAGACTGCGCCGGCGCCTTCCGCGCCACAGGTCGAGGCCGGCCAGCAGGGCGTGCTCGTCTTTATGCCGGACTTCTTCGCCAGCCAGCAGCCGGTGACGGCCCTGGACATGGTCAGCCGTGTCCCGGGCTTCAGCGTCGTCGACGGCGATGGCAGCCGGGGTTTTCAGGGCTCGGTCGGCAACGTCCTGATCAATGGCGCGCGCCCGGCCTCGAAGAACGATACCGGCTCTGGCGTGCTGTCGCGCACCCTGGTCGCACAGGTCGAGCGCATAGAGCTGGTTCGCGGCGGCGCCCCTGGCATCGACATGCAGGGCTTCTCGGTCGTCGCCAATGTCATCACCCGCGACCAGTCCAGCGGCCAGTCGATCTTCACCGGCAACGCCGTCCTGTATGAGGCCGGCAACGACACCTACGGCGGCACATGGCAGTTTACCGCCAGGGACGGCGACCGCACCTGGGGCTTCACGCTGAGCGATGGATTTGACGTCAACGATTCCAATGGCGTCGGCCCCGTCTTACGCCGCGACGGCGCGGGCGTATTGCTGCGCAGCGAAGAGTTTTCCAACGACCAGAGAAGCGGCGGCCATGGCCTGCGAATGAACTACGCCAGCCCCTTCCTGGGCGGGCTCATCGACCTGACCGCCCGCTACGGCGTCAACGACTACGAAAACCTGACCCTGCAAACCTCGCCGACCGTGCGGCGCGAATCCCGTTATCAGGAGGAGGGCTCCAGCGGCGAGTTCGGCGCGGTCTTCACCCGCCCGCTCGGCAGTCGCCTGACCTCCGAGACGCGCTTCATCCACGAGTTCAGCGACAACAACGGCGTTTCGCTCAGTCGCACCACCCTGTCTGGCGTCGGCAGCCCGGAGCAGGGTTTCGCCTCCGACAGCAAGGCCTCCGAGACCATCCTGCGCGGTCTGGTCCGCTTCGAGCAGTCGGCCAATCTGACATGGGAGTCCGGCGGCGAGGTCGCCTACAACATGCTGGAAACCGATCAGGCTTTCAGCGTCGGCGGGATCCCGGTTCCCCTGCCGTCAGCCTCGGTGAAGGTGGAGGAGACGCGAGGGGAGCTCTTCGGCAAGGGCGCCTGGCGGATACGCGACAATTTCTCTGTCGAAAGCGGCCTGCGCCTGGAGGGTTCAACCATCAGCCAGTCGGGCGACGCCGAGAGCGAAAAGACCTTCACCTTCATCAAGCCGCGCCTGCTGGCGACCTGGACGCCCGGCGCCGCCAACCAGTTCCGCGTGCGCTTCGAGCGCGAAGTGGGCCAACTGGACTTCAACGCCTTCGCCGCCTCGGCCGAGTTGCAGAACGACAACGTCCTGGGCGGCAACATCGACCTGGAGCCCGAACAACGCTGGATCAGCGAACTGGCCTATGAACGCCGCTTCTGGGGCGACGGCGTCATCAGCCTCACCCTGCGGCACGATCAGATCACCGACGCCATAGACGTCATCCCGCTGGAGGACGGCCTGTCGGCCACCGGCAATATCGGCGACGGCACGCTGGACCGGCTGGCCGTGAACATCCAGGCGCCGCTGGACCGCTTCGGCTTCAGCGGCGGCCGGATCAGCGCGCGCAACACCTGGAATCACACCGAGGTCACGGACCCGACCAGCGGCAGGACGCGCCCGATCTCCAACGTCCCGAAATCCCACGCGGTCATCGTCCTGGCCCAGGACGTCAAGTCGTGGAACCTGCAATGGAACCTCGCCTGGGTCCCGCTGCTGGGGCGAACCAGTTACGACCCGGACGTCCAGTTCTCGTGGCGCGGCCGCGACTTCCTGGAGGGCTGGGTCGAGTACAAGCCCTCGCCCACTCTGGCCATCCGCGCCCAGGTCAACCTCTGGGACGAATACCACCAGACGCGGATCGCCTATGCCGACCGCACGACCCGCCCCGTCGCCTATGTCGAGACCCGCAACATAGACCCAAGGACCTTCTACTCGCTGCGTCTTCGCAAGACCTTCTGAGGCGCATCAGCGGTCGCTGGTCGACGCCGCCTGGAGGTCTTCCGCCGGGCGGCTTTTCGCGACGAGGCGAGGGCTACTTCAGCCCGTCTTCCGCCAGCGTATGCGCGACAATGGCGTTGGCATGGCCATGGCCCATGTCGTGCTCGTCCTTGAGCAGGGTCACCAGTTCCATGTGCTTGGCGGGATAGCGGGCGCGGACCTCGGCCTTCCACTCGGCGATGGGCCGTCCGTACTTCTTTTCGATGGAGGGGAAATAGGACGCAGGGCCCTTGATCGGCTCGTGAGTCATCGGCGGCTCCCTCCAGTTGCGCCCACACTAAGCGCAGCCTGACCCCAGCCCGCAAGCGTCCTCGCATCACGCGGATCGGACGCAAGGTCTTCACCCGCGCCCGCATGAGGGTCTAAGACCCCTCTCATGAGCACAGCCCCGCTTCCCGACGCCACCCGCCAGAACTGGGTGGACCGCTACGCCCCCGAGGGGCTGAAGCCGTGGCTGAAGCTGGGCCGCTTCGACCGCCCCATAGGCATCTGGCTGCTGCTGCTGCCCGGCTGGCAGGGGATCATGCTGGCCCTGAACCACTACGACCGGCCCTTCGGCGGCTATGAGCTGTGGCTGATCGCGGGCTTCGCCATCGGCGCCTCGCTGATGCGCGGGGCGGGCTGCGCCGTGAATGACATCGTCGACCGCGACTTCGACGCCCAGGTGGCCCGCACCGCCCTGCGCCCCATTCCGGCGGGCCAGATCAGCGTCAAGCAGGCCTGGGCCTTCGTCGCCGGCCTGTGCCTGATCAGCCTGTGCATCCTGCTGACCATGAACCTGACAGCGGTCATCCTCGGCGCCCTGTCGCTGGGTCTGGTGGCGGCCTACCCCTTCATGAAGCGCATCACCTGGTGGCCCCAGGCCTGGCTGGGCCTGACCTTCAACTGGGGCGCCCTGCTGGGCTTTGCCGCTGCGACCGGCGGCCTGTTCGCGCTGGGTTGGCTCTATGTGCTGGAGGTTCGCGCCAGCGGGGACGCCTACTGGATGGCCGAGGGCCTGGACCAGATGGGCCACCTCGCCCTTTCGGCCCTGCTGCTCTACGCCGGCGGCGTCTTCTGGACCCTCGGCTACGACACCATCTACGCGCTTCAGGACATCGAGGACGACGTCATGGCCGGGGTGAAATCCTCGGCCCGGCGTCTGGGCTCACAGGTCAAGCCGGGGGTGGCGGTCTTCTACGTCCTGGCCGTTCTGCTGGCCGGCGCGGCAGGGTTCGCCGCCGGTCTCGGCCCCGTCTTCTACCTCGGCCTCGCCGCCTACGCCCTGCACCTGGCCTGGCAGGTCAAGGCCCTGAGACCCGAGGACGGCGTCCTGGCCCTGCGCCTGTTCAAGTCCAACCGCGAGGCCGGATTGATCCTTCTGGCCGCCATCGCGTTCAACGGTCTAGCTTTCTGATCTCGCCTTAGGAGTCCGGCATGATCCCCTCGCGTACCGCTCGCATCCTTCTCGTCACCGTCGCCGTCGCGGCCTCGCTCGCCGCCTGCCAGCGCAATGAGAAGAAGGCGCCCGAAGCCTCCGAGGCCGCCGTCGCAGTCGCCGCCGAAGGACCGCTGACCTACGAAAGCGCCACGCCCTGGGCCAAGGTCAGCCTGACCCTGCCCGAAACGATCAAGACCCAGCCCGAGCTCTACGCCAGCCTCTATCGTCAGGAAGTGGCCGACCTGGCCAAATACGCCGAGGGCGCCCAGGCCGACCGCACCGAGGCCGGCGGCGACAGCGCCATGGGCCCGTATGAGAAGACCATCGTCTATGGCGATCCGGTCCAGACCGGCCGCCTGTTCAGCGCCATGCGCACGGACTTCGACTATTCCGGCGGGGCGCATCCGAACACGGTGGCCACGGCCCTGCTGTGGGACAAGACCGAGCGCCGCCGCATCACCCCCGCCGACCTCTTCGCCAAGGGCGCGGACACGACGGCGCTGGAACGCAGCCTGTGCGCCGCCGTCAACACCGCCAAGAAGGCCCGCCCCGGCGCCCAGCCGCTCAGCACCAAGGCCGACACCTGGTCCTGCCCCAGGCTGAAGGACGTGGCCATGGTCCTCGCCCCCGGCGCGACAGCGGGCAAGGCCGGCGGCCTGACCTTCCTGCTCGACGCCTACGCCGTCGGCCCCTACGCCGAGGGCGCCTACTACATCACCCTGCCCGCCTCGGCCTTCCAGGGCCTGCTCGCCCCGGCCTATGCCGCCGAGTTCGGCGGCCAGCCGCTCAAGGCGGGCGACGTCACCAACGACCTGCGGCCCAAGTAAGAGCCGCGCCGTAAATCCTCCCCCGTTCACGGGGGAGGGGGACCATGCGCAGCATGGTGGAGGGGGCGGCTGCACACTGGCGCTCATAGGATTGGGGCGCAGCGCCTGCGGCTCGCCCCCGCCTGCGGCGGTCCCCCTCCCCCGCTACGCAGGGGAGGATCGCTCAAACCTCAATCCGCCAGGAACTCATCCACCAGCGCACCCAGCCGCTCGGGCTGATCGGTCATGATGAAGTGACGGCTGTCGTCCACCCGCACCAGCTTCACCCCCGGCAGGGCCGCATACTCCCGCCCCCACACCGCGTCAGCCATCGCCGCCGGCGCCCCGCCGTTCGCATCCGAGGCATAGACAGCCCAGACCGGCGTGGTCATCGCCGCCAGACCCGGCCGCACATCCGTCGTCATCACCTCGCGAATGGCCGAGGCCATGGCTTGGCGATCCGAGGCCATCGACCACTCGACCATGGCGTCGCGCCCCGCTTCGTTTCGCATCATCCCGACCGCCGTCTGTTCCTGCTGCTGGCGAAAGCCCGCCTCGTCCGCGCCCAGGATCGCCGCCGCCGCCTGATCGGCGAAGGGTCTGGCCCCTTCGACCGTCGCGGTCGGCCCGAACATGGCGCTGAAGAAGGGCAGGCTGTCGACGCTCATCACCCGCCCCACCGCCTCCGGGTGCTGCTGCGCCAGCATCACCCCGCTCAAGCCGCCCATGGAGTGACCGATGACGGCGGGCCGGTTCAACGTCGCGGCATAGCGGGCCAACTCATCGACGGCCGGCTGGACGAAGGCCCCGTCCCCATGGCTCCACGGCTCGCCTGCAAACCCCGCCAACTGCACCAGATGCACCCGATGCGTCGCCGCCAGCCGCTCGGCCATCGGTCGCCACACCTCGCGCGAGGAGGCGAAACCGGGGATCAGGATGACGTCGGGGCCCTGGCCCATCACCTCGACCGACAGGCGGTCAGAGGCTAAGGCGGGGGCCTCGACCCGAACCGGCTCGGCTTGGGCGGGCGAGGAGACAGTCCCGGCGGTCCAGCCAATGGCGGCGGCCAGCATGAAGGCGCGAAGGGTCTTGGCGGGTGCAGAGATCTTGGACATGGGATTTCCTTTCAGGTTCAGAAAAGCCCCTCCCCCGCCGTCCATGCCCAGCGCGCAGCCGGGCTCGGTCCTCGGGTCGAGCCCCGAGGAGGACGGCGGAAAGGAAGCATGGAAAGTCAGGTTAGGCTGACATACGCGTCAGCCGTGCGGGTTCTCGAACACCTCTTCCACCGGCCGCGCGAACAGGGCGGCGATGCGGTAGGCGAGGTCCAGCGAGGGGTCGTGCTTCTCGGTCTCCAGGGCGTTCACGGCCTGACGCGAGACCCCCAGCGCCTGGCCCAGCTGCTCCTGGGTCCAGTTGCGCTCGACGCGCAGCAGTTTCAGCTTGTTCTTCATCAGTTCGACGACCGGACCAGAGGCGCGACGCAGCCGAAGATGGCCCAGAACAGCGGGTAGATCAGCCAGCCCTCGGCGTGCGGCGCCCCGGCGAAGCTCTCACCGAAACCCCAGGCGCTGAACAGGGCCATGGCGACCCCGGCGGCGATGATGAACTGCTTGGCCGTCACGGCGCGCACGAACTCGTCGGAGTCGCGCATGAAGCTGAGCGTGGCCCAGATCTGACCGGCGATGGGGGCCGATACAGCCAGCGCCAGTCCCCAGGCGGCGGGCGTGTTCTGGATCGTATCAAAAGCGCCGCCGATGGTCGCCAGCATGACGGCGACATAGCCGCCCATGAAGGCCATGGTGCGGAGCACATAGCGGCGACCGGCGGGCGTATTCTGTTTGGACAGGGTCAACATGGAAGGCGCTCCTGACTGAATGTAAGGCTGACCTTACTCAACGCGCGTGTCATGTCAACCTGACTTTTTGGCAGGCCAGCATGATTTTCTTCCGAGCACTCGCGCCGCCAGCCCGTCTGCCCTAGACACCCGCCATGCGCCTGACCCCCGCCAACGCCCCCGACTTCATCGCCGCCAACACCCGGCTGCAGGCCGTGCCGCATGCGCCGGAAATTTCGCTGTGGCTGGCGGACGAGATCACGCCCCTGTGGCGTCTGACCGAGGAAGAGCTGGGCGAAATGGGCCTGCCCCCGCCCTTCTGGGCCTTCGCCTGGGCCGGCGGTCAGGCCCTGGCGCGCTGGCTGCTGGACCACCCCGCCGAAGTCGCGGGCAAACGCGTCATTGACCTCGCCACCGGCTCGGGCCTCGTCGCCGTCGCCGCCATGAAGGCGGGCGCAGCCTCCGTCCTGGCCGCCGACATCGACCCCTTCTGCGCCGCCGCCGTGGCCGCCAACGCCCCTTCCAACGGGGTCGAGATCGCCTTCACCGACGCCAACCTGCTCGACGCCCCGCCCCCGCCCGCCGACCTGATCTGCGCCGGCGACGTCTTCTATGAAAAGCCGATGGCCGAGGCGGTCCTGGCCTGGCTGAAACAGGCGCAAGCCAACGGAACCCGCGTCATCGTCGGCGACCCCGGCCGCACCTACTTCCCCAAGTCGGGCCTGACCCTGCTGGCCGAATACACCGTCCCGACGACGCGCGAACTGGAGGATCAGGAGGTCAAACGTTCGCGCGTCTGGTCGCTCGACCCCGCCTGACCAGCCTCAAGCGTCGCGCGGCAGGACCGTCAGAACCCGCGCCATGAACTGGTGGAAGGCCTCCATATAGTCGCGCAGGAACTGCTCGGTCTCGGGCACGCTGACATTGCCGTCGTCGTCGATCAGGTCCTTCTTGAACTGGATATAGGCCTCGGGCGCGTTCATCTGGGGCGCTTGCAAGAAGCCCAGGATGGGCCGCAGCACCTGCTGGCCCACCGCCGTGCCGATGGCGCCCGGCGAGGTCCCGATCACCGCGGTCGGCTTGTTGGCGAAGCTGTTGGTTCCATAGGGCCGGCTGGCCCAGTCGATGGCGTTCTTCAGCACGCCGGGGATGGAGCGGTTGTACTCCGGCGTCACGAACAGGATGGCGTCCGAGCCCTTGATCGCCGCCTTGAAGTCATTGGCCACAGCCGGGTAGTCGGCGTCGTAGTCGTAGGAATAGAGGGGCAGGTCCGCGAACGAAATCTCGTGGAATTTCAGCTTCTCGGGCGCCAGTTTGATCAAGGCCTTGGCCAGCTTGCGGTTGATCGAACCCTTGGCCAGGCTGCCGACGATATAGCCGACGTTATAGGTGGTCATGACGCGCATCCCGCTGGATTGAGACGACGCCGTCCGCCGCCTCTGGCGAAATGCCTCAGCAAGCTTGGCGGTTCCGCTTCAGACCCTTACCGCCTGCCGCCCCCGCCCCGCCTCGCCGAAGACCCGCAGATGGCGCTCGATCTCGGCCCGGTCGCCGGTCGCCTTCTCGACATTGTCCGACAGCTTGACCGCCGAACGCCCGTCCGCCCGCGTCACCTTGCAGACCAGGGAGATGGGCGTCAGCTCCGGCATGGGAGCCGGGGCGCAGCCGCGGAAGTCGTTGGTCAGATTGGTGCCCCAGCCGAAACTGGTCCGCACCCGGCCCTTGAAGTGGGCGTGGGTCGTCTCGATCGTATCCACGTCCATGCCGTCGGCGAAGACCAGCAGCCGCTCGCGCGGATCGCGCCCCTGCGCCTTCCACCAGGCCATGATCTCCTCCCCGCCCTCGATCGGCGGCGCGGAATCGGGCCGGAACCCCTTCCAGTCGGCCAGCCAGACCGGCGCATCGGCCAGAAACGCCCGCGTTCCGAAGGCGTCCGGCAAGGCTACCAGCAGGTTGCCGTCATAGGTCGCCCGCCAGTCCTCCAACACCTGATAGGGCGAGGCCCGCAGCGCCGCGTCGTCGTCCCCCGCCAGCGCCGCCAGCACCATGGGCAACTCGTGCCCGTTGGTGCCGACCGCCTCCAGGTCGTTGTTCATGGCCAGCAGGACATTCGACGTGCCGATGAAGGCGCGCCCCAGCCCCTCCTTCAGCGCCTCGACGCACCAGCCCTGCCACAGGAAGCCGTGCCTGCGCCGCGTGCCGAAGTCCGAGATCGACAGCGGCTCCAGCACCCTCAACCGCTCGACCTTGCCCCACAGTCGGGTCTTGGCCCGCGCATACAGCACGTCCAGCTCGAACCGGCCCAGGCGCCGCAGCGCGCGCCGGCTGCGCAGCTCGTTGAGGATGGCCAGGGCCGGGATTTCCCACAGCGTCACCTCGGCCCAGGGGCCTGCGAACTCCAGCCGGAACTGCCCGTCCGCCTCGCGCGACAGGTCGTATTCCGGCAGGCGATAGTCGGCCAGCCAGGCCAGGAAGTCGGGCCTGAAGATCGACTTCACCCCATAGAAGGTGTTGCCGCCCAGCCAGATCAGCTCGCGGTTGGAGAATCGCAACGTCCGCGCATGATCCAGCTGCGCCCGCAGTTCCGCCTCGTCCACCTCCTCGGCCAGCCGCACCGTGGTCGTGCGGTTGATGACGCTGAACGTCACCGGGACGTCGCGATACCTGCGCCAGATGAGCTGCAACATCAGCAGCTTGTAGAAGTCGGTGTCCAGCAGACTGCGGACGATGGGGTCCAGCCGCCAGCCGTGGTCATAGGCCCGCTTGGCCAGATCGACGCTCGCCATGCCCGGTCAGTCCGCCTCTTGCTCGATCACAGCCTCGGGCGGGGCCTCGCTCTCGTTGACCAGCCGCCCCTCACGCGTCGGCTTGATGTAGGGTTCAGGCTGGGGCGTCACGGCGTTGCCGCGCATCAGCGACCGCCCCGCCGTCAGCCCGCCCGTGACCTGCAGATCCAGTCGCGCTGCGTCGCGACGGCGCACGTCGGCGATGGTTTCGGCCGCCTCGTCTTCGGCCACGCCCAGATCGACCAGCACCGCCTCGCCGAACTTCAGCGCCGATTCGAAGGTTTCGCGGATGTGATAATCGACCCGCGCCTCAATCAGGCGCAGCGAATGCCCCCGGTCAAAGGCGCGCACGAACAGCTTCACGCCCGGGAATTCCGACTTCACCAGCTGCACGATCTTGTCGGCGGCCTCAGGCTTGTCGACGCAGACCAGCACCGCCTCGGCCTTGCCCGCGCCCGAGGCCCGCAGCGTGTCCAGACGGGTGCCGTCGCCGTAATAGACCTTGAAGCCGAAATTGCCGGCGGCCTGGATCATCTCCACGTCGTTCTCGATGATCGACACGTCCACGTCGCGCGCCAGCAGGGGCTGCGACACCACCTGGGCGAAGCGGCCGAAGCCGATGATCAGCACCTGGCCGCCCAGGCCCTCGGCCGAATCCACCCCCTCGGCGTCCTCGGGCGACAGGCCCGCCTCCTTGGGCAGCCAGCGCTTCATCGCCAGGGTCGTCAGCGGCGTCAGGGCCATGGACAGGATGACGATGGCCGTCAGGGCTGCGCTGGCCTGACCGTCGATCACCCCGCCCGCCGCCGCCGCGCCATAGAGGACAAAGGCGAACTCGCCCCCCTGCGCAAACAAGGCTGCGCGCTCGATGGCTTCGTGATGCCGCGCCTTGAACAGCCGCGCCACGACATAGATGACCAGGGCCTTGATCAGCATGAAGGCCAGCAGCCCCGCCACCACGATGCGCCAGTCATTGATGACCACCCCGATGTCCAGCGCCATGCCGACCGACAGGAAGAAGAGCCCCAGCAGGATGGCGCGAAACGGCTCGACGTCGGCCTCCAGCTGATGCCGGAAGGTCGAGTCCGACAGCAGCA
Organism: Brevundimonas sp. NPDC058933; assembly: GCF_049315965.1. NCBI lineage: Bacteria > Pseudomonadati > Pseudomonadota > Alphaproteobacteria > Caulobacterales > Caulobacteraceae > Brevundimonas > Brevundimonas sp. NPDC058933. Next base: position 16,401 of record NZ_JBMOSL010000013.1, on the reverse strand, counting down.
CCCCGGCCAGGAAAGCGCCCATGGCCATCGACAGGCCGACCTCGTTCATGATCCAGGCCGCGCCCGCCACCACCAGCAGGGCCGCCGCCGTCATCACCTCGCGCCCGCCGTTCTGGGCCAGGAAACGGAAGACAGGATTGATCCCATAGCGCCCGACGACCAGCACCCCGGCCACCGCCGCGACCGCCAGGCCGATGGTCTGCCACAGCGGCGTAGCGCTCTCGCCCGCCGTCCCGATCGAGGCGGCCAGCACGGCGACGATAGCCAGCAGCGGCACGATGGCTAGGTCCTCGAACAGCAGGATCGAGACAGCCCTCTGCCCCTGCGGCGTCGGCAGGTCGCCGCGTTCTTCCAGCATCTGCATGATGACGGCGGTCGAGGACATGACGAAGCCCATGGCCCCCACAAAGGCCACCGGCGCCGACACCCCCGCCGCCATGGCTGTCAGGGTTAGGGCCAGCCCCGCCAGCCCGACCTGGGCCGCGCCCAGGCCGAAGATCTCGTTCCGCATCCCCCACAGGCGCTTGGGCCGCATCTCCAGCCCGATGATGAACAGGAAGATGACCACGCCGAACTCGGCGACGTGCAGGATGACCTCGGGCTCGCGGAACAGGGCCAGGCCGAACGGCCCGATGGCCGCCCCCGCCGCCAGATAGCCCAGCACCGAGCCGAGCCCGAGCTTGCGGAAGACCGGCACCGCCACGACCCCCGCCGCCAGCAGAGCCGCCACATGGCCCAGATCCAGTCCCGTCGCCGCGTCGGCCATGGCTCACCCTGATGCTTGAGCCTCCATTGTGGGGATGAAACGTCGCGATTGCGAGGGGCCATGCGCAGAGGCGTCCGCGCCACACCTTGTCAGGTTGAATGTCGGCGCTCCATCTTCGCCACAGTTCCGCCGAACATCGTCATGTTAGTAGGCCGGACAGGGATGGAGGAGATCGTACGATGCCCAACCGCAATCCGCCGAGGCGCAGCAGGTCGAGCCTGACGCTCGCCGCCGTCGCCGCCCTGATGACCGCAGCCCCTGCCCCGGTCATGGCCGCGCCCTTCCCCCAACCTCAGGGGGACGGAGCTCCAACCGACGCCGCCTGCCGTGAGTTCGGATTCACTCTGACCCCGCCCGCGCCGCCGCGACCGCCCGTGGTGCGCCCCCCTCCGCCGCCCGTCGCCGTGCCGATCAGCCCGGCCCAGAAGCAGGACCGGGTCGAATACGGCGGCCCGCCGGTCATCCTCCCCGGACCGCCGCCCCGGCCAGCGCCGCCCCCTCCGCCTCCGCCACCCCCGCCTGCGCCCCCGGCCCCGATGCGCCCCGCCGTCATCGCAACGACGCCGGACGGCCGCACCACGGTGGATGGCGTGGTCGTCAGCGGCTCTCGCATCGGTCCGCAGACGCCCGGCGGCCCGATCCCGTCCGCGCCCGCCACCACCGAGCGCTACCCCGACGCCACGCCCAACCCGGTCAAGCGCACGGCCGAGCAGCCCGTCTCGACCTTCTCCATCGACGTGGACACCGCCGCCTACGCCAACGTCCGCCGCTTCATCGACAACGGACGCGCCCCGCCGCGCGACGCCGTCCGGGTCGAGGAGATGATCAACTATTTCGACTATGGCTACGCCCGCCCAACCTCGGCGGCGCGGCCCTTCGCCGTGACCACCGCCGTCACCGCCTCGCCCTGGGCGCCGGGGCGCCAGATCGTCCATGTCGGGCTTCAGGGCTATGAGCTGCCGGAGGGCCAGCGCCGCCCGCTGAACCTGACCTTCCTGGTCGATGTCTCCGGCTCCATGAACAGCCCGGACAAGCTGGCCCTGGCCAAGCAGTCGATGAACCTGATCATCGACCGCCTGCGGCCTCAGGACCGCGTCGCCGTCGCCTATTACGCCGAGGGCGCGGGCACGACCCTGGCCCCCACCTCTGGCGCCGAGAAGCTCAGGCTGCGCTGCGCCGTCGCCTCGCTGCGGGCGTCCGGCGGCACGGCGGGCGCCACCGGCATGACCAACGCCTATGATCAGGCCCAGGCCAGCTTCGGCCGCGACAAGGTCAACCGCATCCTGATGTTCACCGACGGCGACTTCAACGTCGGCGTCACAGACGACAAGCGGCTGGAAGACTATGTCGCCGACAAGCGCAAGACGGGCGTCTACCTGTCGGTCTATGGCTTCGGTCGCGGCAATTATCAGGACGCCCGGATGCAGGCCATCGCCCAGGCCGGCAACGGAACCGCCGCCTATGTCGACGACCTCAATGAGGCCCGCCGTCTGTTCGGCGCACAGTTCGACAAGGGCGCCTTCCCCATCGCCGACGACGTGAAAATCCAGGTCGAGTTCAACCCCGCCCGCGTCGCCGAGTGGCGCCTGATCGGCTACGAAACCCGCCTGCTGAACGAGGAAGACTTCAACAACGACGCCGTGGATGCGGGCGAGGTCGGCTCGGGCGCATCCGTCACCGCCCTCTATGAAATCACCCCCGTCGGCGGCCCGACCCAGATCTCAGAGCGCCGCTACCCCGACAACCGCATCACGACCGGCGGCGGCGATCCCAATGGCGAGATCGGCTTCATCCAGGTGCGCTACAAGCAGCCCGGCGCCGCCCGCTCCGAAATGATCCAGCAAGTCCTCGCCAACCCCTCCGCCTCCCCCGTCAGCGCCCAGCCCCCCGAAGCCACCCGCTGGGCCATCGCCGTCGCCGCCTTTGCGCAGAAGCTGCGCGGCGATCCGTGGATGAGCAGCGACGACGGCTGGACCCGGATTCTCGAACAGGCGCAGGGCGCACGCGGCGACGACCCCTACGGCGACCGCGCCGAGTTCGTGCAACTGGTCCGCGCCGCCCAGACCCTGCCAGAGCGACGCACGCCCTGACCTACTTCTGACGCGGCCCCTCCAGCCCCTCGTCGGTAGAGACCAGCCGGCCCTCGCGTCGGGCCCGCATCGACCGCGCCAGTTCCTCGGCGGCGATCCTCACCTCGTCCTGGACGTCCTGGTCCTTGTCGAGAGCGTCATGGCTGGTGGCGTAGGGTTCGAAATAGCCGATGTAGCGGTCGATTTCCGCATCAGGCCCGGCCGGAATCAGCTTGATCGACTTGAGCCAGTCCGCCACCGAACGGCGCACGTTCTCGGCGCCCTCGACATCGCCGTGAGCCACGACGGCGAACGTGCGTCCTGCCAGATGCCGCGGGTAGTCCCAGCCCGCCAGCTCGACCGCCTTGGCCTTTCGGGCGTCCTTGCCGTGGGTCAGGGTCGGATCCGGATTGCCGCCGTCGGCGCAGACCAGCCGGTCGATCATCAGCTTCAGCGAGCTGGAGGTCTGGTACCAGTTGACCGGGGTGACGATGAAGACGCCATGCGCCTCTACCCACAGGGGATAGATGTCGTTCATCCAGTCATGAACCTGGCCTAGCGAATAGTTGGGATAGCAGCTGCACGGCCAGTGACACAGCGCCGCCGCAGTCGAAAAACAGGCCTTGCAGGGATGAATTTCGCGTCCGTATTCCGAGGCCAGCCGCGACAGGTCCAGCACCGTCGTCTCGATGCCCGCCGCCTTCAGCGTCGCTTCGGCGATCATCGTCAACCGCCAGCTCTTGGACATCTCGCCGGGACAGGTGTGTTCTGACCGTGACGAGCCGTTGACAAGCAGGGCGCGCAGAGGGCCCCCGGCGTCGTCGTGTCGCGCCTGCGCCGCCTTGATCGCCTCATGAGCATGGATCCAGTCGATCGACAGGTCGTAGTCGGGATCGGCGTAGCCGGCGCCGGCCTTCTGCGTCAGGGGGCTCTTGCGACCCTCGATATAGCCATCCCAGGCCGCAGCGGCGACCTGATCCAGCGCCTCGCGCATCCTGTCGAAGGCGGGGTCCTGATACCGGCTGAGAAAACGTTTGACGAAGACCTCCCGGGTCAGTTCGGGCGATGGCATGCCCTTGCGCGGTTCGGGCGTCTTCACGGCGTCGGTCATGGCGGGTCTCCGGACGATCGGGTCCAGACCCAAACGACAGGCGTCAACCGCCGTTCCGCGTCGATGGCCGCCGGAACCGGGTCCGCCCGCGCGGGTTCCTCCCGTCAAGCCTGACACACCGTCGGCAAGGGAGAGACGCATGAAAATCCGCGACGTGATGAGCAGGGACGTGCAGGTGGCCCGTCCCAACGACACCATCCAGGAGGTCGCCGCCCGCATGGCGTCGGGCGATTTCGGCTTCATTCCCGTGGCCGACGGCGACAATCTGGTGGGCGCCATCACTGACCGGGACATCACGGTCCGCGCCGTGGCCTCGGGCGCCGCCCCCACCGCCCGGGTGGTCGAATTCCTTAGCCGCGACGCCCTGGTGGTGCGCGCCGACGACGACCTGAAGGCCGCGCTCGACCTGATGAGCTCGCGTCAGGTTCGCCGTCTGCCCGTCGTGGACAAGGACGGCCGCCTGGTCGGCGTCGTCTCGCTGGGCGACCTGTCGACCCGGGTCAAGGAACGCTATGCCGGCGAGGCGCTGGAAGAGATTTCCCGCCCCTCCTGACCCGCGCGACCGCGTTCACGACTCGCTAACTACGTCGCGGAACCCGACGATAACGGCTCGCGCGCCATGCTGCCCCCTTGCAGGGGAGAATCCGCATGGCGCGCGCGCAGTTCCAGAAGGGTCAGAAGGTCTGGGTCGAGAGCGTCGGCGCCTGGGCTCAGATCGAGAAGGTCCAACCCGTTTGGGCCAAGGGCTTCGACGAGCCCGTGCGCATCACCTACGATGTCGGCCTGGGCCGTGAATTCACCGCCGCCGAACTTCAGACGCCGGCCGAAGACGCCGCCGCCACCGCCCTGGGCGACTGGCGCATCCTGCGCGCCCGGAACAAGTGGCAGGAGCCGGCCGACTGCGCCCATCATCCCTTCCCCGGCAGCTATCCCGTGGTCGTCACAGACAAGGCCGACTGGGGCGGCTGGCGGGTGCCGGGCGCGGAATACGACCGCGACCCCGAACGTATCGAGTTCCAGTCCCGCCTGATCGCCGCCGCGCCCGATCTGATGGAGCTGGCGCGCGAACTGATCGAGACCGTGTCGGAATCGCCCGAGGATGCGCCGCCGGAGGCCGTCCGAATGGCGCGCCGCGCGCGCGACATCCTGCGCCAGATCACCGATGTCCTGGCTGCGCCGGGCGAAAGCCCGCGCGTCGCGACCACTGGCGGCGAGGAAGCCGCCTGAGTCATTCCTGCATCTGTTCGCCCGCAAGGTGAAAAGCCCGCCACGCCGGGCCTCGACAGGAATCCGCGACGCAGCCTAGATTCCCCTCTGCTGTTGAGGATGAGAGGATCGGCTTGCAGGGCAAGGAGCGCCGCAGCTATCAGCCGGGCCGCCGGGCTTCGGATCAGACCACGCGCGGAAGCCTGCCGTGGGTGCGCGTCCTGCTGCTCGCCGTCGCCCTGGTCATCACCGCCTACGCCCTGCTGGTCATCCGGGACGACGGGCGCCCGCGCCGTGAGGCCCAGGCTGTCCGCGTCGAGGCCTTGAGGCTGGAAGCCCAGCGCGCCGCCGGCCAGATCAGCGCCCGCCTCGCCCTGACCGACCGCGCCCTCGATCTCGTCGCTCGCGATCTGGCCGAGCAGCCTGCGCAGGCGGTCGAGGCTCTGGACCGCGCGCGCATCGTCGCCCCCGACGCCGGGTTCGTGGTCAGTGACGCCGCCGGGCGGGTTCTGGCCGCTGCGGGCGGCAAGGCGGACGCCCCGACACGCGCCGCATCCGGCTATGCGCTGCAGGACAACGCCCTGCTGACCCGTCGCCCGCTGGGGGACGGTCGCGCCCTGTCCGCCCGCACCCCCCTGCCGCCGCTCGAGGCCGGGCTCGCCGGGAGCAGCCTGAGCGTGGTCGCCGCCGGTCTGGTCCCCGCCGACGCCGGCCGGCCGGCGCGGGATGCCGAGGGCCGGTTGCGCCTGACGGCCTCGGCGCCCATCGACGCCTCCGGTCACGCCGTCGTCGCCTCCATGCCCGCCGTCGGCGGCCTGTCCGCCTGGCTGGACGACGCCTGGATGGTGGCCGGCCCCCTGTTGCTGGTCCTGCTGATGCTGGCCGTTCTGGCGGTGCAGAACTGGCGTCAGACGCGCGCCGGCCGCCAGTGGGCCGACACCGAACGTCGCTTCCGCGTCGCGGTAGAGGCCGCCCGCTGCGGCGTCTGGGAATGGGATCTGGCGCGCGGCGAGGTGGTCCTGTCCGACTACATGGCCGCCATGCTGGAGGTCGAACCCGGCCAGGCCCTGACCACCCAGAGCCTGATCGAGAAGGTTCATCCGCGCTACCGCGAGACCCTGGTCGACGCCCTCGACAGAGCCGCGGCGGACGGCGCCTTCGACGTCACCTTTCCGGTGCCGCTGAAGTCAGGCGGCATCCGCTGGATCGACGCCCGCGGCCAGTCGCGCCAGCCGCGTCGTGACGCCGGCTTCACCAGCCTGCTGGGCGTGGCGCTCGACATCACCGAGGCCCGCCGCTCCAAGGCCCAGGCCCAGGCCGCCGAGAACCGTCTGCGCGACGGCATCGAGAGCGTGTCCGACGCCTTTGTCCTGTTCGACCGCCAGGGCCGCCTGATCCTGTGGAACCAGGCCTTCCAGGACGCCTTCGCCTTCCCCGCAGGCGTTGTCGTGCGCGGGGCTCAGAAAGACGCCCTGAACCTCATCGCCGCCGAGGCCGTCAAGGCCGAGCACCCTTCCGCCAGCGGCCGCGCCGGGGTGCGCGAGGTCGAGCTGAAGGACGGTCGCTGGCTGCAGATGGCCGAACGCTTCACCGGCGACGGCGGCACGGTCGTCATCGCCGCCGACATCACCGTCATCCGACGCCAGGAGGCCGAGCGCCGCCGCGCCGCCGACGAACTGCGCGCCATGGTCGTCGAACTGGAAGACCGCGAGGCCAAGCTGTCGCTGCTGGCCCGCAAGTACGAGGTCGCCATGACCCGGGCCGAGGCCGCCAACCAGGCCAAGTCCGAGTTCCTGGCCAATATGAGCCATGAGCTGCGCACCCCGCTGAACGCCATCAACGGCTTCTCCGAGATCATGGCGGGCGAGATGTTCGGCCCCCTGGGCGACCGCCGCTACAAGGGCTACGCCGCCGACATCCACCAGTCCGGCCAGCACCTGCTCAGCCTGATCAACGACATCCTCGACATGGCCAAGATCGAGGCCGGCAAGCTGACCCTGCACTACGAACCGGTGTCGCTGAATAGCCTGTGCAACGACGCCATTCGCCTGATGCGCGGCAAGGCGATGGAGTCCGGCCTGACCCTAGGCCTGGTCGCCCCGGACGCGGTGCAGATCGAGGCCGATCATCGCGGCCTGAAACAGGTCATGCTGAACCTGATCTCCAACGCCGTGAAGTTCACGCCCGAGGGCGGCGCCGTCACCGTGACCATTGCAGCCCAGGGCGCGGACCATGTGCGCCTCTCCGTCACCGACACCGGCATCGGCATCGCCCCCGCCGACCTCGACCGCCTGGCCCAGCCCTTCGAGCAGGTCGAGGGCCAGCACTCCAAGACCACGCAAGGCACCGGCCTGGGTCTGGCCCTGACCAAGTCCCTGATCGAGCTTCACCGCGGCCGCATGACCATTGAAAGCGAGCCCGGCCACGGCACCACCGTCTGGTTCGACCTGCCCATCCGCGCCCCCGAAGGCGCCATGGCCCCCGCCGGCGCCGCTCCCCAGCGGGTTCAGGCGCAAGCGGCCTGACAACGCCGCCTTCGTGCAGACAGGTCTGGATCTCGTTTCGAGAGGAATACCGACCGACCAAAATGCGGAGCAGACCTTCCGACCGGGTTTGCCCCCGCCGTCGCTCAGGTGAAGACCTGATACACCTCGAACGGCTGTGCTGGCACGCTCCCGGGTAGCATTCCGCTCTGGAGCTACCCCATGCCCAACGGTCGTCCCAACATCCTCCTTATCATGGCTGACGACATCGGCTGGTTCGATGTTGGCGCCTACAATCGCGGGATCATGGGCGGACCGACCCCCAATATTGATCGCATCGCCAATGAGGGCGCGCTCCTGACCGACCATTATGGACAGGCGAGTTGCACTGCGGGGAGGGCAGCCTTCATCACCGGTCAGATACCGATGCGGACAGGGCTCAGCACCGTCGGAATGCCCGGCGCGCCGCAGGGCCTTCGGTTTGAGGATCCAACCATCGCCGACCTGCTGAAGCCCCTGGGCTACAGGACCGCCCAGATCGGTAAGAACCATCTGGGCGATCGCAACGAGTTCCTGCCCACGGTGCACGGGTTCGACGAGTTCTACGGCAACCTCTACCATCTGAACGCCGAGGAGGAGCCGGAGCAGGCGGACTATCCCAAGGGAAGCGAGGTGTTCAAGAACCTGTTTGGTCCACGCGGCGTCCTGTCGTGCAAGGCGACGGACAAGGACGACGCCACGGAAGACAAGCGGTTCGGCCGGGTCGGCAAGCAGACGATCGAGGACCTCGGGCCGCTGACGCGCAAGAAGATGGAAACCATCGAGGACGAGCTGCTCAGCCACTCGCTGGACTTCATCGACCGCGCCAACGCTGCCGGCGAACCCTTCATGCTCTGGCACAACACCACGCGGATGCATGTGTGGACGCACCTGTCAGAGCGCTGGGACGGCAAGACCGGCCTCGGCCTCTACAGCGACGGCATGCAGGAGCTCGACTGGGTTGTCGGCGAGCTGCTGAAAAAGCTGGACGACCTCGGCATCGCCGATGACACCCTGGTGATCTTCACAACCGACAACGGCGCCGAGAAATTCACCTGGCCGGACGGCGGCACCACCCCGTTCCGCGGCGAAAAAGGGCTCGGCTGGGAAGGCGGTTTTCGGGTGCCGTTCGTAATCCGCTGGCCGGGACATATACCGGCCGGCAGAGTTCTCAATGGCATCACCTCGCACGAGGACGTGCTGCCGACCGTCCTGGCGGCGGCGGGCGCGCCGGACATCAAGGACAAGCTGCTCAAGGGTCACGATGCCGGGGACAAGACCTTCAAAGTCCATCTCGACGGCTACAGCCAGCTATCCTACCTCTCCGGCGACGAAGAAGCGTCACCGCGCAACGAGTTCTTCTACTACGGAGAGTCCGCGCTCTATGCGATCCGGTACCGAAACTGGAAAGCCCACTTCGAGATCAAGAACGACTGGTTTGGCGGCATCAGCTACGCGCCCACGGTGCCCCAACCGGTCAATCTGCGCGCGGACCCTTTCGAGCAGCACATGACTGCGCCAGCCTATCCCAACTATGCGGTCGACAAGCTTTGGACGGTACTGCCGATGGCGGCAATGGTTCAGCAGCATCTGGCGACCTTCAAGGACTTCCCGCAGCGGCAAAAATCCGGGGCGCTCGACATCAACGACATCGTGTCTGGCGTCATGGCCTCGGTCGCGAACAGGCAAGGAAACTAGGTCGGTCAAGTAAGGCTGGGCTTGGGTCCGAGCCTCGGCTTCTCACCCTTCGACGATACCCAGCGTGTCCGCTTGCGGCGCCCGGCGTGGAGAGGCGGAATCGTCGTACCCGGGGCTCGGCCGTAGCCGAAGCCGACGCCTGGGCGCCGGACCGAAACCAACCGTCTGAGGGGGTTAAGGGCGTGTCGATGCTTCAGCCGCAGCCGGCGGCGCAGGCGCGATCGGCTTCTCGGCCTTCTCGGGCTTGCGCGCATCCCGCTTCGCCTTGTGGCGCGACAGGATGGGGGCCAGGGCCTTGCGGTCGGCCGGGCTCAACTGGTTCAAGGTCTCGACCGCCCCGGTCTCCAGCCGCGAGCGACCGCGCGCCTCCGACGCCCGCGAGCGTTCCAGCAGGGCCGCGACCGCCACCGGATCAAAGGTCTCCGCCCCGGTCAGGGCGATGGCCTCGCGCCGCGCGGCTCGCGCTTCCTCGAAGTCGGGTCGCGCCTGCATGGCCGAGGCCCGCAGGCGCTGCTTGACCTGATCCCGCACAGCCGGATCCATCCGCTCGATGACGTCCCAGACCGGCTCGCTGCGCCCCGGTTTCTGCGCCTCGGCGACCCTTTGCTCGACCTTCTCGCGCGCCACCCAGACGGCGCCCCCGGCGGCCAGCGCGAAGACGTTGAGGGCGACCGAGACGGCCAGGGCGATCTTCAAACTCCGCGACGTCATCCGCCCAGAACCTCCGTGTCGTCTGCGCTGATCAGACTGGCTTGATAGAGCACGGCGTCCGCCTGGACATCGGCGGTCATGTGGCTGGTCAGATTGATCCCGAACATCACTCCGGCGCAGGCCGCCGCCGCCCATCCGGCGCCCGAAAGCCAGGCCAGCGGCCCAATGGCGCCGCGCCGACGCGCCCGCAGGCCCGCCCCCGCTGCGCTGGCGATCACCGCCTCGCGCAGGGCGTGCGACGGCGCCGGTCGCGGCGCGGCGTCCAGCAGGGCGTCCAGCCCGTCGGCCTCGCGCAGCAGGGCCGCCGCATGCGGGTCCGCCGCCATCAGGGCGCGCGCCGCCTCACGCTCGCCCTCCGGCCAGCGCCGAAGGTCGCCGCCATAGGCGTCGGTCAGATACTCGAAACGCTCGTAGGTCATCGTCATGGTTCCAGCCCCCGCCTTACCCATTCGCCGTCATCACCGCATTCGGCGCCATGTCAGCCAGCGCCGTCCGCAACGCCCGCCGTCCACGCGACAGCAGGCTTTCCAGGGCCTCGACGCTGACGTTCATCAGCCCCGCCGCCTCGATATTTCCCAGTTCCTGATAGTGGCACAGGACGATGGCCTCGCGCTGCCGCTCGGGCAGTTTCGCCAGCGCCGCCTCGACCCGCAGCCCCGTCTCCATCGCCAACAGCCCCCGATCCGGCGCAGGCCCGTCGTCGGGCCGATCCGGCGGCGCGTCCGTGGCGATCTCGCGCCGACGCCGCAGCCGGTCGTAGCAGAGGTTCAGCCCGACCCGGTGCAGCCATGTGTCGAACCTGGCCTGACCCGGCGCCCAGCGCGGCGCCTGTCGCCAGGCTCTCAGCATCGCTTCCTGGGCCACGTCCTCAGCCTCCGTCGCATCGCCCAGCATCCGCTGCGCCAGCATCAGCATGCGCGGCAGCTTGCGAGCGACCATGGCCTGGATCGCCGCGGGGTCGCCCTGACCCACGCGCCGCACCAGATCCTCGTCGGGGTCGGCGGTCTTCGCCAATCCAGCCTCTTTCGCCGTTCACGAAACGGGCCGACGGCTGCACCGCCTTCCCCGACATCCACCCTACTCCGAAGCGGGCGTCGAAGGCGACGCCGCCGGAACCGCCTGACGACGCTCCTGGCGCTTTTCGCGCATCTCGGCTCGGCGCGCCTGCATGCCCGCGCGACGCTCCTCGCCCGTCAACGTCCCGTCGCGGTTGGCGTCCAGTCGGGCAAAGGCCGCCGTCGCCTTCTGCTCGGCCTCGGCGATCACGATGGGGAACCGGCCCTCGCCGCCCCGGCCCATGCGCTGTGCGCCGCCGTGCATGCCGCGATGACCGCGACCGGCGCGTTCGGCGCGCTGGCCGCGACCAGCCCTCTGGCCATCGGCGCGCGGCGCCTCGAACTCGGCCCGGCTGATCGAGCCGTCCTTGTTGGCGTCCAGACGGTCGAACATCGCCGTCCTGCGTTCAACGCGCTTGGCCTGGCCGGCGGCGCGCATCTCCTCGGCCGTGACCGTGCCGTCGCGGTCGGCGTCGGCGGCGCGCAGGCGCTCCACGCGGCGCTGGACGAAATCAGCTTGTGAAACCGGCTGAGCCATGGCGCGCGCAGGCCGCTGCGGCGCTGCGGTTTGCGCGACGGCCACGCCGCCGAAAACGGTCAGAAAGGCGATAGCGGCGACGCCGCCAAGGGTCTTGTTCATCTCGATGGTCTCCGCGGGCCTAAGCCCGAAAACATCCCTGTCGAGAAATCAAACGTCGCCCGGATCAGTTTCCGTCGCGACTCGTATCGGCCACAGCGGGCAGGGCCGCTTCGAACGCGCGCCGCGCCCGCGCGCGCAGGGCGATCAACTGCGCCTTCAGCGCCTCATAGTCCGGGGCCCCCGCCGCCGCCGCCAACCGCTTCTGGAAGCCCGACGGCTCCGCGTCCGGGTCGCCGCGTCCATCAAAGGCGCAGGCCATCAACTGACCCAACTGCTGGTGCGCCCGCCAGGTCTCGGCCAGGATCGGATCATCCTTCAGCGCTTCCAGCGTCGAGACGGTCAGCGCCTCGCCCGCCGCCGCCGCGCACAGCTGACGGTACTGGGCCACAAACTCGGCGTCGACCTGGGCGCCCGCCGACAGCTTCAGGTCCCAGAAACCCTTGGGCCGCCGCTCGCGATCCATCAGGTCACGCATGGCGCGCACATCCCCGGCCACGTCCACGCCCGGACGCGGCCGCCGCAGCGCCGCCTCCAGCGTCGCCTCGACCCGCGCGCCAAACGCCGGATCACTGGCCCAGACCAGCCGCCCGCGCGTCAGGGCCATGAACTCCCAGGTCTCGGCTTCCTGCGCGTAGTAGTCGTCCAGCGCCTCCAGCCGCACCGACACCGGTCCCTTGGACCCGGTCGGCCGCAGCCGCATGTCCACTTCGTACAGGCCGCCCTCGGCCGTGTGCGCCGACAGGGCGGCGATCAGCCTCTGGGTGAAGCGACCGTAGAACAGGTCCGCGCTCCACCCCTTGCCCGCCGACGTCGTCTCGGGCGCCGCCGCATAGACCGTCATCAGGTCCAGGTCCGATCCCGCCGTCATCTCGCGCGACCCGGCCTTGCCCAGGGCCACGACGGCGACCGCCCCCTCGAACGTCCCGCCCATCCGCTCGGCCTCGGCCAGAGCGGCCGGAGCCAGGGCCCGCATACAGGCGTCGGCCAGCGAGGTATTGGTCAGCCCGGCCTGCTCGGCCGTGGTCCGGCCGGTGATCACATGCATGCCGATGCGGAAGGTCTGTTCGCGATGCAGGCGGCGCACGGCGTTCATCGCCCCTTCGAAATCGCCGGCCTCGTGCGCCTCGCGCACCACCTGATCGGCCAGACCGGTGTCCGTGCCGAGGGCGATCAGGAAACGGGCGTCCAGAATGCCGTCCAGCGCCTGCGGCTGGCGCCCCAGGGCCCGCGCCAGTCTGGGGGCGAAAGCCATGACCCCGACCACCAGGTCGAACAGCCGGGGCTGGTTCAGGAACAGGGCCTGCACCTGCACCCCGGCGCTCAAGCCTGAAAAGAAGACCGCGAACCGCCGAAACGCCGCATCCGGCGCCCCGGTCTTGGCCACCGCTGTCAGCAGTTGCGGGGCCAGGCGTGTGAACAGCTCGCGCCCCCGCGCCGTCCGCGTCGCCTGAATGCGCCCGTGGTGCCAGCTGCGGATGGTGTCCGAAACGGTCGCGGGCTCGGAAAACCCCATCCGCTTCAGCGTCTCCAGCGTGCCCGGATCGTTCTCGACCCCGGTGAAGACCAGACTGCCATAGGGGGACGACAACTCCTCGCCGCCTTCGAACAGCTCGCCGTAGCGCTGATTAACCCCCATCAGCAGGCTTTCGACCCCGGCGTCGAACAGGCCCAGGTCGCCCTCGCCCGCCAGCGCCGCCACGTCGGCCCGGCGCTCGGGATCGACCGGCAGGACGTGGCTCTGCTCGTCGGCCAGCATCTGCACCCGGTGCTCCAGCCCGCGCAGCTCGACATAGGCCGCCGCCAGTTCGTCGCGCGCCTCGACCGCCACATGACCCCGCTCGGTCAAGGCGTCCAGCGCCTCCAGGGTCCGCGACGACCGCAGTCCCGGATCGCGTCCGCCCAGGATCAGTTGCTGCGTCTGGACGTAGAACTCGATCTCGCGGATGCCGCCGCGTCCCAGCTTCAGATTGGCGCCCGCCGCGTCCAGTCCCTCGCCCGTCTTGTGGACGTGGATCTGCTTCTTGATCGACTGGATGTCCAGCACCGCCTGATAGTCCAGACTGCGCCGCCAGACGAAGGGGACTAGCGCCTTCAGGAACTCTGCGCCCTCGCCCGCATCCCCGGCGCAGACCCGCGCCTTGATGAAGGCCGCCCGCTCCCAGTTCTGGCCGACGGATTCGTAGTAGGCCAGGGCCATGGGCGCCGCGACCACCGGCGGGGTCGAGGACGGATCGGGCCGCAACCGCAGATCGACGCGGAAGACATAGCCGTCCGCCGTCCGCTCGCTCAGCAGGCTCGCCAGACCCTGGGCCAGCCGGTTGACCAGGCCCTGCGCCTCCACGCCCTCGCCCAGTGCGCTTTCCAGCGCCTCCGGCTCGAAGAAGAGCGACAGGTCGATGTCCGAGGAATAGTTCAGCTCGAACGCCCCGCCCTTGCCCATGGCCAGGACGAACAGGCCGGGCACAGGCCCGCGCGGATCATCCGCCGCCGAGGTCAGCTTGCCGCGCCGTCGTTGATCGTGGGCCAGACAGCGCAGCGCCGCCTGCGCCGTGGCGTCGGCGAACCGCGACAGCGCGCCCGTCACCGCGTCCAGATCCCAGACCCCGCCCAGGTCGGCCAGGGCCGTCAGCAGATGCAGGTCCGCCTTAAGCCAGCGCAGCGGCGCCTTGGCCTCGTCCGCTGGACCGTCCAGGGCGTCAGTCGCCGCCAGGATTTCAGCCAGGCGCGTCTCGGGCGCCGTCTCGAGAATTTGCCGCAGCCGCTCGGGCCAGCGCCGCGCCAGTCCCGCCAGGTAGGGCGAGGCCGCGAACACCGGCTCCAGCGCGCCCCAGGCCCCGTCCAGCGTCGCGCGCCAGCCGTTCGCCTCCGCCGCCTCGACCAGCCGTTCGTGGATGCGTCCCGCCGCCATCGCGTCGCGCACCGGCCCGCACGGCTTCAGCCTTGCCCCCAGCTTATCGCTCATCAGGTCACCGTCCCGCTGGCCGGCGGCAGGACCAGCGCCACCCGCAGGCCCGGCCCCTGCCCCCCATAGGCGCCCGGTCCCTCGTCCAGTTGCACCCGTCCGCCGTGCGCCTCGGCCACCGCCGTCACCAGGGACAGGCCCAGGCCCGAGCCCGGCTCGGTGCGGCTGTTGTCCAGGCGAACGAAGCGTTGCAGCACCCGGTCGCGGTCCTCGTCCGGCACGCCTGGCCCAGTGTCGGTGACCGAAAACTCGATCTCGCCCGACGACCGCCTGCGCGCCCGCAGCTTCACCGCCCCGCCCGACGGCGTATATTTGACGGCGTTGTCGATGATGTTGGCCAGGGCCTGGGCCAGGAAGGGCTGGTTGCCCTCGATCATCAGGCCGCGTTCGATCTCGGCCGAGAACTCCAGCCCCTTGTCCTCGCTGGCCGGCTCGTACAGCTCGGCCATGTCGGTCGCCAGATCGGCGGCGTCGAACACCTTGGGATCAGGCGCCCCGCCGGCCTGCAACCGTGCGATGGCCAGAACCGTATTGAAGGTCTTCAGCAACAGGTCCGCCTCGTCCAGGGCGACGCCCAGGGCGTCCACGCCCGACACCTTGCCCGCCTCGGCGTCGATCAGCGCCACCTCCAGCTTGGCCCGCATCCGGGTCAGGGGCGAGCGCAGGTCGTGGGCGATGGCGTCCCCGGCATGGCGGATCGAGGCCATGGACGCCTCCAGCCGGTCCAGCATGGTGTTCAGCCCCTGGCCCAATTCGTCCAGTTCGTCGCCGGAATGACGGATCGGCGCCCGCGCCTTCAGGTCGCCTTCCTGCACCGCCGTGACCACCTGGTTCAGCCCGCCCATGGCCCGCTCGACGCCGCGGCTGATCCACAGACCGCCGCCGACGCCCAGCACCAGGACCATGACCATGGCCCCCCACAGGGCCTGGGTCAGCCGCGCCAGATAGGCTTCGATGTCGCCGATGTCCTCACCGACGAACAACTGCTCGCCGCCCGAAAGGGGCATCTCCACCCCGATCGCCTGCCGCCGCCGCACCTTGCCCGCCTCGTCGGTGTCGGTCAGGCGGAAATCGTCCCAGCGACCGCCCTGCACCACCTCGCCCGCCTCCAGCGGCGAGGTCGAGATATTGCCGGTGATCGTCTTCCGGTCCTTGTCCATCAGCAGATAGAGATAGGACCCGCCCCGCAGCGTCCGGTCCACCAGGGCCTGGTTCAGCGCGTCCACCCCGCGCGTGCGATAGACCGCCGTCAGCGCCTCGACCTCGCTCCTGACCCCCGCCTCGGCCCGCGCCCGCGCCTCCGACGCCGAGGCGACATAGACATAGGCCAGCACCGCGCTCGCCGTCGCCACGAACAGCGCCAGAAACAGCAGCGTCAGCCGAAACGGCGTCCGCCGAAAGAGGGAAGGCAGTTTCACTTCTCTCCCTCCCCTTCATGGGGAGAGTGGTCGTAGCCTTCTGATCCTCCCCCGTTTACGGGGGAGGGGGACCGCAAAGCGGTGGAGGGGGCGGCTGCGCCCGCGTCCTTTGCCCTCTCTGCGCCGTCCATGCATCAAATCCCAAGCGGGGCGTCTGTGGTGGGGGCGCCCCCCCCGCCCCCCGCCACCAGCCCCACCCCCCACACCCACAGCGGGACATAACCACCCAGCCCCAACAAAGCA
>NZ_JBMOSL010000012.1:0-76683 GCF_049315965.1 Brevundimonas sp. NPDC058933 | reverse complement strand
ACACTCAGGAGGCGAACTTCGCCCCCTCCACCATGCTCCGCATGGTCCCCCTCCCCCGCTTCGCAAGGGAGGATCAGGAACGGTCAGCGCCGCGACCTAATCCAGCGCGCAGATGTCGGGCAGGCCGCGCAGGCCGCCCTTGTGGTCCAGGCCGTAGCCGACGAGGAAGCGGTTGGGGGCCTCCCAGCCGACGAAGTCCGGTTCGGGGGCCCGGGCCTCGGGCCAGGGCTTGCGGGCGAAGACGCAGGTCAGGACTTCGGACGCGCCCGCTTCCTTCGTGATGCGAACCGCCTCGGCCAGCGACAGGCCGGTGTCGAAGACGTCGTCGAGGATCAGCACCCGCTTGCCCGCGATGGGTCGCTGGAAGGGGGCGTAGACGTCGATCTTGCCCCGGCTGGTGGTCTCGTCGCCGTAGGAGGCCAGCCACAGGGCGTCGAAGCGGACATTACGGCCTTCACGCGATAGGGCGCGGGTCAGGTCGGCGGCGAACCACAGGCCGCCGGTCAGCAGGACGGCCGCGACCGTTTCATCGTCGATGACAGGGGCGATGCGCCGCGCAAGATCGGCGACGATCGCCTCGATCTCGGATTGCGGCAGGAGAACCGTGGGGGCGGGCGCCGGGTCGTGATCAGCCATAACCGGCGGATAGACCCTAGGCGGGCCTGCTGTCGAGGGGCTGTGCGTCCACAGGCGCCAGATCATAGGCGGTGGCGCGTCGCAGGCCCTCTTCCGGGGCGGGCGGCGGGGCCCGACGCGCCGGACGAACGGCGGCCTGCTCAATGCGGGGCGCGGCCGGGACAGCGGCCTGCTTCTTCCTCGGCTCCATCACGAAATCGACGCCGACGCCGGACGCCTTGCCTCCCGGGTCAGGGATGACGACGGCGAAACCCTGAACCTTGCCCGGCAGCACCGGGGCGGTCTGCAGGCGCACGATGCGGTGCGCGACCTCGGCGCCGGCGGCGTTCAGCAGAGCCACGCGAACCGGGGGGGCGACGACCTCGCTGTCGCGAATATTCCGCAGGGCCCCGGAGACAACCACCTTGCCAGGATCATGGGGCGCTGTCCGCGCCCCGACCGCTTCGAACTCCAACCCGGCCAGGTTCACAGGGGCGCCAACCAACTTGTAGACGGCGGCGGCCTGGGGCCAGGCCTGGACGATGGACAGGCGGAAGACATAGGCAGAACCCAGCAGAGCCAGGAAGACCACGGTCAGGCCGGCCCAGATCGCGCCCTGCGTGGCCGCGCGGCGCATCCTGCGCTGCTGTTCGGCCTTGGCGCGGAACGCGCGGGGCAGTTCAGGCGCCGGGGTCTCGGCCAGGCTGTCGGGCGCGTCCTCCCGCTTGCCGAAGCCGGACTCGGCGACGGCTTCCTCTGTCGAGGACAGTTCGAGGGGCTCATCCTCCAGGGTCGCACGCCAGTCGTGACCGCAGGATTTGCAGCGCACGCGACGGCCAGTCGCGCCGATCGCGTCATCGGGAACAAAATAGCTGGTGGCGCAGGCGGGGCAGGTCAGTATCATGTCGGCTGACTGCGAGGCTCGACGCCCCCTCCTGTCGAGGCGCCCGCAACGCCCCGGTCCAATACGAAACCTGAATGCCAAACTCGACCCGACGCGCCGCCGACCCTGATCCCGCGCCCGACACCGTCCGCCTGCGGGGCGTGGGTTTCGGCTATGCGGACAGACCCGACGTTCTGCGCGACATTAACCTTAGTCTGACGCAGGGCTCTTTCCACTTCCTTACCGGGCCGTCCGGCGCGGGAAAGTCTTCGCTTTTGCGGCTGATGACCCTGGCCGAACGGCCACAGACGGGGCGAATCAGTCTGTTCGGCCGCGAGGTCGCCGACCTGCCGCGCGGCGGCGTGCCCGCCTTTCGACGTCGGATGGGCGTGGTGTTTCAGGATTTCCGCCTGCTGGACCACCTGACCGCGTTTGAAAACGCGGCCCTGCCCCTGACCCTGGCGGGCGGCAGGACCGCAGACCACGCCGCCGACGTGGCCGAGATGCTGCGCTGGGTCGGCCTGGGTGATCGCATGGACGCCCTGCCCCCGGCCCTGTCGGGCGGCGAGAAACAGAGGCTGGCCATCGCCCGCGCCGTCATCACCCGCCCCCGCCTGATCCTGGCCGACGAGCCGACCGGCAGCGTCGACCGGGCCATGGGCGAAAAGCTGATGCGGCTGTTCCAGTCGCTGAACAGGCTGGGCGCCACCGTCCTGATCGCCAGCCACGACGAGGCTCTGGCCGAACGTGTCGGCGCCACGGTGCTGCGGCTGGAGAACGGGCGGCTGAGACAGATGGAAGCGGCGGGAGAGGCCGCATGATCCGCGCCCTCTTCTCCAGAGGCCCCGGCCTGCTGTCGCGCGAAGCGGGCGGCGAGCGCTGGCTGATCGTGGTCATCGCGGTCCTGTGCTTCCTGGCCTCCATCGCCGCAGTCGGGGCTCTGGCCGCCGACCGGGCCGCCCATGGCTGGGCGCGTCAGCTGCGGGCCGAGGCCACGGTCCAGGTGCGCCCCCGCGTGGACGAGACCGGCCCCACCGCCGCGGCCCGCGCCGCCGAGACCCTGGCCGGGGTTGCGGGCGTGGCCGAGGCCGAGGCCATGGACAGGAAGGCCGCCGAGGCCCTGCTGCGGCCCTGGGTCGGCGAAGCGGCCCTGCCCGACCTGCCCCTGCCCTATCTGGTCACCGTGCGGCTGGACCCGAAGAACCCGGCCAGCGCTCCGACCCTGAGCCGCGCCCTGGCCGAGGCCGGACTGGACGCCACGGTCGACGACCACAGCCTGTGGCGTGGCGAGGTCGAGCGCTCGGCGGGCGTCATCACAGCTCTGGCGGGCGCCGCCTTCCTGCTGATCGCCACCGCGACGGCGGCGGCCATAGCCTACGCCACGCGGGCCGGCATGGCGGCGCAGGCCTCGGTGATCGAGACCCTGAGTCTGAACGGCGCCTCGGACGGCTATGTCGCCGGCCTGTTCCAGCGGCGCTTCGGCGGGCTGGCGGCGGCCGCTGGCGCCATGGGCGCGGGCGCGGCCGCCCTGTTGCTGGCCCTGCTGCGGCTGATCGGCGGCGAGGGCGGCCTGACTTCCGCCCTGCCGCTGGCGTTCAGCGACCTGCTGATCCTGATCGCCTGTCCTCTGCTGGCCTTCGGCGTCGCCCTGCTCGCCGCCCGCTTCACGGCGCTGGCGAAGCTGGGCGCGCATAGCTAGTTAAGCGTGATGAAGTTCATGACGCTGATCGCCGTGGTGGCGCTGATGTGGCTGGTGGGGCTGTTCGCCTTCGCCGAGCGCGTGCGCGGCCTGACGCCGGCGCCCGAGCCTGCGCGCGCCGACGCCATCGTCGCCCTGACCGGTCCCTCGGCCGAGCGCGTCAACGCGGCCATTCGTCTGCTGGAACTGGACAAGGGTCGCCGCGTGCTGATCTCGGGCGTCAATCGCGACGTGCGCCGCCAGGAACTTCGCGCCCTGACGCCCGGCTCTTCCAAGCTTTTCAACTGCTGCGTCGACCTGGGCTTCGAGGCCGAGAACACGGTCGGCAACGCCCAGGAGATCGCCGCCTGGGCCCGCTCCAAGAACTATGACAGCCTGATCGTCGTCACCTCCGACTACCACATGCCGCGCAGCCTGCTGGAGATCCGCGGCGCCGCGCCGGGGGTCAGGCTGACGCCCTATGCCGTCTCGACGCCGTCTCTGGACAACACCCGCTGGTGGCGGGCCGCCGTCACCGCCCGGCGGATGACGCTGGAATACATGAAATACCTGGCCGTGCTGGGCCGCGAGGGGATGCACCGGCTGACCGGCGACCACCCCGAACGCGCAGCGCCGCCCCCGCCCGAGGCCGGCTGAATGACCACCATCCGTTCGCTGATCTTCGTCGCCTGGCTCTATCTGTCGATGGTGATCTTCGCCGTCGGCCTGTCGCCCGCCCTGCTGATGCCGCACGGCGCCGCCGTCTGGGTCATCAAGTCCTGGTCGAAATTCGTCCTGTTCGGCCTGCGCTGGATCGCCGGGATCAAGGTCGAGGTGCGGGGGCTGGAGCATCGCCCCACCGGCTCGGCCCTGCTGGCCTGCAAGCATCAGGGAATGCTGGACGTCATCGCCCCCTTCTCCTTCCTGGACGACACCTGCTTCATCATGAAGAAGGAGCTGATGATCCTGCCCTTCTTCGGCTGGTTCGCCTGGAAGACCAAGATGATCGCCGTCGACCGTTCGGCCCATTCCAAGGCGCTGAAGGACATGGTGCGTCAGGCGCGCGCCCGTCACGCCGAGGGTCGGCAGATCCTGATCTTCCCCGAGGGCACGCGCGGCGAGATCGGCGCCGCGCCCGACTACAAGCCCGGCATCGCCGCCCTGTACCGCGACCTGAACAGCCCCTGCTGGCCCATCGCCACCAACTCCGGCGCCTATTGGCCGGCGCACGGCTTCCGCCGCTATCCCGGCACCATCGTCTTCGAATTCCTGCCGCCCATCCCGGCGGGCCTGAAGCGCGCCGAGTTCATGGCCGAGCTGGAAAGCCGCATCGAGACGGCGTCCAACGCCCTGCTGACGCCGAGCCGCTGAGGCCCGGCGCCAAGGCGCCGCCGGATCAGCTGGCGGCGAACTCGCTGAGGGCGTCGATCACGGCGCGATTCTGATCTTCCGTGCCGATGGTGATGCGCAGGCAGTCGGGCAGACCGTAGCCGCCGACCGGACGCACGATGATGCCTTTCGAGTTCAGGTAGTCGTTGGCGGCGAGCGCGTTGCGCTTGTCGTCCGGGAAGCGGATCAGGACGAAGTTGCCGGCCGAGGGAAAGACCTCGAAGCCGAAGCCGCGGATGGCCTGGGTCAGGCGCGGACGCCAGTCCAGCACCAGATCGCGGGAAGCCTTCTGGTGCGCCTCGTCGCCGAGAGCCGCGGTGGCGGCGTCGAGGCCCGGCACCGAGACGTTGAAGGGCAGGCGGATGCGGTCGATGGCCTCGGCCACCGCCAGCGGGGCATAGCCGAAGCCGATGCGCAGGCCGCCCAGGCCGTGGATCTTGGAGAAGGTACGGGTGACGACGATGTTGGACGCGTCGCGAGCCAGACCGAAGGCGGTCTCCCACTCCGGCTCGACCACGAACTCGGCATAGGCCTCGTCCACCACCAGGATGATGTGCGACGGCAGGGCGGCGTGCAGGCGGCGGATTTCCTCGCCCGAGTTCCAGCTGCCGGTCGGGTTCGACGGGTTGGAGACGTAGACGATGCGGGTCCGCTCATCGACCTGTTCGAGGATGGCCTCGACCTCGGCCTTCATGTTCGGCTCGGGCGCCAGCTTGACCTCGGCGCTGCAGGCCATGGCCGAGATGCGGTAGGCGAGGAAGCCGTACTGGCCGGTGACGATGTTGTCGCCGGGCTGCAGATAGGTCTGGTTCAGCAGGGCGAAGACCTCGTCCGAGCCGTTTCCGAAGATCAGACGTTCGCCCTCCAGACCGTGATAGGCGGCCACGGCGTCGCGCAGCTTGCCCGCGCGGCCGTCGGGATAGACGTGGATGTTCTTCAGCGCGGCGGCATAGGCCTCGCGCGCCTTTTCGCCGGCGCCCAGGGCGTTTTCGTTCGACGACAGCTTCATCGGCTCGGCGAAGCCGGCGATCGAGCCCTTGCCGCCGACATAGGGGGCGATGTCGAGGATGCCGGGCTTGGGGGCGGGCGCGGCGTTCGTCGCGTCGGTCATGGGCGTCATCCTCGGAAAAAGCGTGGTCAGTAAACGGGGGCGGCGCCGATGACGCCGCTCATCTGGCCGGGGGCGTCGATCAACCGCCCGTCCTCGGCCTGCACATAGCCTGTCAGGACGAACAGCTTCAAGCCGCCGCCCGTCGCCAGGGGCGCGGCGATCAGACCCGCCTCGCCCAAAGCCGCGATGATGCGGGCGTCGGAGGCCGGGCTGTCGGTAACCCAGAAGGTGCGGTCGTCGCCGGTCGGGCCGGGGGCCTCGGTCGAGACCAGCAGGGCGCGCGGCGAACCGGCCGCATCGTCCGGCAGGGCGGCGACGACCCTGAGCATGGGCAGGGCCAGCAGCCTGCCCCACCAGGGGCGGGCGCCGAGGTCGATCAGGGCGCGGCCGCCCTGACGCGCCGTCGCCAGCGCCTGGTCCGGCTCGGCGACCGGACGACCGATCAGGCCCCAGCGGTCGGCGGCCAGGGCCTGGGACAGCGGTCCGCAGGTCGACAGCGCCGGGCCGGTCGCGGCCTCGATGCGGCCGAGGACGGCGCGCAGGGCCGGACGCTCGGACGGGGGGACATCACGCAGAATCTCGCGCAGGGCGATGGCGTCGGCGTCCGCAGAACCGCGCGCTCCGGCGCTGATTCGGGCCCGGGCCGCCGCGATCAGGGCGCGGTCCAGGGCCAGACGCTCAGCATCCTCGGGCGGCTCGACCAGCATCAGAACAGCTGGGGCGCCGGAGCCAGGGCGAAGGGGCCGAGGTAGGCGCGCCCGCCCTTGAAGTTCAGCACCAGATCGACGGCCTGACCCTGCTCGCCCGTTCCGCCCTGGGGCGTGGCGGCGGCGGCGCGGGCGGCGGCGGCGCGGTCCATCGCCCCGCCCTGACTAGCCCCGGCCAGACCGACGATGGCGGCCAGGGGCTTTTCGGCGCGCAGGGAGACCTCGCCTTCCAGACGGCCCTTGTCGTCGGCGAAGAGCGCCGGACTGGACAGGAAGGTCTTGCTCTCGCCTGCCTCCAGCTGGCCCTTGATGTCGATGAAGCGACCACCCGAAGCGGTCCAGGCCGACAGCAGGCCCTGCGCGTCGGCGCCCTTGAGCGCGCTGGCCTTTTCGATCACGGCCTCGACCTGGGCGTTCAGCCTGCCCGACTGGGTCAGGCCCTCGATGGGACCGTTCGTTCGGCCCTCGCCGTCCACCAGACGGAACAGGACGTCGACGTCGTCGGTCGGCGCGTTCGAGCCGGCCATGTGGGGCCGCATGTAGAACTGGATCAGCCCGGCCTTGGCCAGGGGGAAGGGCTCGGCGTCCGGCAGGGCGGTGAAGACCGGCTTGGCCAGTTCCACCACCACATTGGGCCAGCGCTGGGTCAGGCCGTGCAGGCTCATGCGGATCATGTCGGCGCGGACCGCCACCTTGCCCTTGGCCCCGCGCGTCAGGACCATGCCGTCGGGCGCGGCGATGACCCATTTGGTCGGGTTGTAGGCGTTGGCCTCGGCCACGATCTCGGGCGCGGCGACGGCGTGACCCGAGGGGGCGACGACGTCGACGTGCTTCATCGCCACCCGCGCCCGCAGCGGCCAGCCGGTCGTGGAGAGCCCTGCGTGCTTCACGGTCCAGCCCGACTGCTCCAGCCGGGCGATGCGGCCCTCCAGCTTCTTCTCGATCTGCTGGGTCAGGACGAACCACCAGCCCGTCCACAGGGCCAGGCCGATGAAGACGATGGCGAAGGGGATGATCAGCCCCTTGCGGCTGTGGCGGACAGGGGCGTCGTGGCGGGCGGCGGGAGCGTCGGTCATGGTCGGGCTTTAGCAGGCCGCGCGACTGCTGACACGCCCTGGCGGCAGGAACGAGCCAATCTGTCGTCCGTTCGAATCGCAGCCTGACAGGAGACGAGGACCATGGAGACGCAACAACTTCATCGCGGTCGGCTGATCGACCATCTGCAACTGGTGACGCCCGACCTGGAGGCCAGCCGCCGCTTCTACGGCGCGGTGCTGGAAGCCCTGGGCGTGCCGATCGGCGGCGAGGCTGAACGCTTCTTCTGGGCCGACGAACTGTTCGTCTCGGCGGTGGACAGCATTGCTGCAGCGGGACGACCGACCGGGCGCTGCCATCTGGCCTTCCAGGCCCGGGACCGGGCCATGGTCGAGGCCTTCCACAAGGCGGGACTGGCGGCGGGCGGGACCGACAACGGGGCGCCGGGCGAGCGGCCCTATCACCCCGGCTACTACGCCGCCTTCCTGCTGGACCCGGACGGCAACAACATCGAGGCCGTCTTCCACGGCGAGGCCGAACGCTCCGCCGACAGCGTGGTGGTGACCTTCGACGGCTAGGACTCAGGCCGTCAGGTCGGCCAGTTTCGCCCCCGCCGCCCGCGCCGCCTCGTCCGGCGTCAGGCCCAGCAGCAGGCCGCGCTGGCCCCCGTTGATCAGGATGCGGTCGAACAGGATGGCCGTCTCGTCCATCACGGTCGGCACGGCCTTCCTCTGGCCGAAGGGGCTGACGCCGCCGACCTTGTAGCCCGTCAGGCGTTCGGCGTCGGCGGGCTTCATCATCTGCGCCGACTTGGCCCCGAGGGCCGCCGCCAGCTTCTTCATGCTGACCTCGCAGTCGGACGGGACGATGACGCAGGCGGGCCTGGCGTCCGCCAGGGTCATCAGGGTCTTGAACACCTGCTCGGGCGCCCAGCCGAGGGCCTCGGCCGCCTGCAAGCCCACGCGCGGCGCGTCGGGATCGTAGGCGTAGGGGAAGAGGTCGAAGGCGACGCCCGCCTGGGTCAGGGCGAGGGTGGCGGGGGTGGTCTTGGACATGCTTGGATGCATAGCCCCGCCCTTCTCTTTCGTCATCCTCCGGCAAGCCGCGCAGCGGCGCTGACCGGGGGACCCAGCGGCGCCCAAAGGGCGAAAAGGCCGCGCACCGCGCTCGCATTCGAGATCGCCTTCGGCGCCGCTGGGTCCCCCGGTCTCGCTTCGCTCGCCGGAGGATGACGAAAGGGAGGGGAGCGGAGGCTTTAGCCCGCTTCGGGATCGAGAAAGCTCTTGGTCAGCTCCACCGCCTCGGCCAGGCCCATGCGCTGGACCTCGGTTCCAGGCGGCAACCCCGCAAACAGCCGCGTCGGACAGGCGGCGTCCAGCATCAGGAAGACCCCCTTGTCGTCGGCCCGGCGGATCAGACGGCCGAAGGCCTGAGCGATGCGGCCGCGCGCCAGGGCGTCGTCGTAGCCCTTGCCGCCGAAGCGTTCACGCCGCGCTTTATGCAGCAGGTCGGGACGCGGCCAGGGCACGCGGTCGAAGGCCAGCACGCGCAGGGACCGCCCCGGCACGTCCACCCCGTCGCGCACCGCATCCGTGCCGAGCAGGCAGCTATCCTGTTCGGCGCGGAACACGTCCACCAGCGCCCCGACTTCCAGCGGATCGACGTGCTGGGCGTAGAGAGGAATACCGGCCTTGGCGAGATCAGGCCCCAGCCGCTCATAGACGGTCTTCAGCCGGCGGATGGCGGTGAACAGGCCCAGCCCCCCGCCGCCCGCCGCCAGGAACAGTTCGCGCATGGCCGCCGCGATCTGGCGCGGGTCGTCCTTCATCAGGTCGTTGACGACGATGATGCGGCTGTTGGCGGCGTAGTCGAAGGGGCTGTCCACCTTCAGCGTCCGCGCCGGTTCGATCAGGCGAGCCGCGCCGCTGCGCATCCGGGCCAGAGAAAACGGATCCTCGGCCGCCGGGTCCGACAGGGTGGCCGAGGTGATCAGCACGCCGTGGGCCGGCATGATGACGGCCGCTTCCAGCGGCACGGTCGGGTCGATCCAGTGGCGACGCAGGGCCACGTCGTGAATGCGGCCGAAGGCGGCCTCGGCGCTCAGCCAGTCCACAAAGTCGGGATCGGGTTCGTCGCCGCCCTCCTCCAGCGCCGCCAGCATGGAGCGCCAGCCGGGCAGGGTCATGCGCGCGCGCCGGTCCATGCCGCGCAGCGCCCCCTCGATGCGGGCGCGGGCGGCGCCGTCCAGCTCGGCGGCCTCCTCGTCGAGGATGTCCTCGAGGTGGCGCGACAGGGCCAGAAGCGGCGCCTCGACGGCGGCGATGGCGCGGGCGGCGGCGCGGGCGGCCTCCAACACCGGCTCGGTGGCGGGGCGCAGGGCGCACTCCATGCCGAACTCGGTCCCGCCGCTTTCCTGACTGCGGGCGCGCAGTTGTTCCAGGGCGGCGACCAGGAAGGCCTCGATCGGGCCGATGGGGTTGATCTCGCCAGAGGCCGGGGCGATGCGGCCCGAGACGCCCTCGCCCGGCAGGGCGGCGGCGGCGATCATGGCGTCCTTCAGGGCCTTGGCCGCGGCCTCGTTGTCGGCGCACAGGTCGCCCAGACGCTGTTCCAGCCCGCGCCCGCGACGACCGCGTCCCTCGGGGCCGCGGATCCAGCGGCGCAGTTCGGCGGCTTCCTGACCCGACAGGGCGGCGGAGAAGGCGCTGTCGGCGGCGTCGAACAGGTGGTGGCCCTCGTCGAAGACGATGCGTTTCAGCGCCGCCGTCTCGCCGTCCTGCTTCTGGCCGCGCGCCGAGCGGGCGCCGTCGAAGGCGGCCTGGGTCATGACCAGGGCGTGGTTGGCCACGACCAGATCGGCGCGGCGGCTGGCGCGGATGGTCTTCTCGACGAAACAGAGGCGGTAATGCGGACAGGCGGCGTGGACGCATTCGCCGCGCCGGTCGACCAGATTGGCCGGGCTGGCCTGATGGCTGGGGGCGGCGGCGAACAGGCCGGGCAGCCAGCCGGGATAGTCGCCGCCGGTCATGTCGCCGTCGCGGCTGTGCGCTGCCCAGCGGGCGGCCAGCCCCATGCCGATCAGGTCGCCGTTCCCCAGCTGGGCCGCCTGCATCATGTCCTGAAGGTTCAGCAGGCAGAGGTAGTTTTCGCGGCCCTTGCGCACCACCGTCTTCTTGCGGCGCTCGGCCTCGTCGGGCCACAGGGCGCGGCTTTCGCGGTCGATCTGGCGTTGCAGGGCGCGGGTATAGGTCGAGACCCAGGCCGCGCCCGAATTGCGCTCGGCCCACAGGCTGGCGGGGGCCAGATAGCCCAGGGTCTTGCCGGTGCCGGTGCCCGCCTCGGCCAGAAGGACGCGCGGGCGGCCCTCCTCGTTGCGCGGCGAAAAGGCGTAGGCGGCCTCGGCGGCGTAGTCGGACTGGGCGGGGCGGGTCTCATCCAGACCCGAGGCCTGAAGCAGCTTGTCCAGACGGATGCGGGCGCTCTCGGAATCGACGGGGGCCGAGCCGGCCTCGCCGCGCGGGGCCTCGTCCTCCCACTCCTGAAGGCGGGACCAGACGTCCAACCCCGTGCCGCGCTCGCGCCGGTCGCGTAAGGGACCCGCCTGAAGCGCGGCCAGCACGCGCGCGCCCCAGGACCAGCCCGCCCGGTCCAGCGTCCCGGCCAGGGTGAAGGCGTCCTCGCGTCCCGGATAGGCCGGGTCGGTCAGTTCATTGAGCAGGTCGGCGGCGGCGTCGCGCAGAGCCTGGGCCTGAGCCTCGGCCCCCTTGGGCTCGGATCGGCCGAGCGCCAGCGCCAGCCCCGACGGCGAGGGCGCGCAGAACCTGGCGGGGCGCACGAAGGCGTAAAGCTCCAGCACGTCCAGCATGTCGGTGGAGCGCGGCGGGGGGCTTAGGCCCAGACGACGGGCGGTCAGGCTGGCGTGGGCGATCATGACGGGGCCGCCGGTGAAGACGCCCTCGGCCGCGCCGCGCCCGATCTTCCTCGCCCCAGACGCGTCGCATACCGCGCCCGCGCCCGGCGGGGTGGCCAGGGCAGGCGGCAGCTCGGCCCAGACTGGAGCCGCAGACTGGACGATGAAAGGGGCGGAGACGTCGGTCACACCCGATCCATAGCGCCCCGCGCCGCGAAACGGAACGGGAACGTTGGCCCCTCTCGCCAGAGACTGAAAAGGCGATAGGCTGGCTGCAAACGGAGGACCGCCCATGCAGACCCGCCGCATCGCCACCGACGGCCTGACGCAACAGGTGATCGAAGCGGGCGAAGGCCCCCTGGTCCTGCTGCTGCATGGCTTTCCCGAACTGGGGATCAGTTGGCGGGCCCAGGTTGAGGCCCTGGCCGAGGCCGGTTTCCACGCCGTCGCCCCCGATATGCGCGGCTATGGCGGGACCGACAAACCGGCCGACGTGGAGGACCATACGATCCTGCATCTGGTCGGGGACATGGTCGATCTGGTCCGGGCGCTGGGGGAGGATCAGGCCGTGGTCGTCGGTCACGACTGGGGCTCGGCGGTGGCCTGGCACTGCGCCCTGATGCGGCCCGACCTGTTCCGCGCTGTAGCCGGTCTGTCGGTGCCCTTTCAGCCGCGCCGCCCAAAGGGACCGCCGACCGCAGCCATGGCGGCGATCGCCAGGCGGGCCGGTCTGGGCGACCTCTACATCAACCGCTTCCAGTCGCCGGAGGCCCATGTCGAACTGGACGCCGATCCGGCGACGGCGCTGAGAAAGATGTTCTGGGCCTATGACGGCGCCACCGCCGACGCGGACCAGTCGACCGGCTTCCTGCCCGAGGGTGTCAGCCTGCTCGACAGCATCGCGGACCAAGCGACCCTGCCGCCGTGGATGAGCGAAGCCCATTTCGCCGAGTACGTCGCCGCCTTCGCCGCCTCCGGATTCAAGGGGCCGCTGGACTGGTATCGCTGCCTCGACCGCAACTGGGCCCTGGCCGCCTTCCTGCAAGGCCAGAAGATCGCCCAGCCCGCCCTCTTCATGGTCGGCGACCGCGATCCCGTCCGCCACTACGCCGGTCCCCACGAGGCGGCGCAGAAGGACTGGCTCGGCGACCTGCGCGGCCAGATCGTCCTGCCCGGCGCGGGGCACTGGCTGCAGCAGGAACGGGCGGAGGACGTCAGCGCGGCGCTGATCCGCTTCCTGCGTGACCTGGACTGAGCCCGGCCCCTAGCCCACGTCGGGAATATCCTGCAGCGCCTTGAGCCACTGCACCAGAATGTCGTGGCGGATGGGGCCGTCGGTCATCGAGACGTCGCGCGGCGTCGACAGGGGCTCGACCTCGGAGGGGGAATAGCCGAAGCGCGCGCGGAACTGACGGCTGAAATGGGAGGGCGAGGCGAAACCATAGGCATAGGCGATGTCGGCGATGGTCGGGGTCGGCCCGCTTCTCTGCCTCAGGGCGCGACGGGCGTGGTGCAGCCGTCGATCCTGAATGTAGCGGTTGACCCCGCCCTCCTCGTCAAAGGCGCGATAGAGGGAGGTGCGCGATACGCCCGCCGCCCTGGCGACGGCGTCGCTGGCGACCGCTGCGTCGCCTGCCGTCAGTCGCTCTTCTATGAAGGCCTTGGCGACCCGTCGCACCGAGCGTTGCAGCGCCGCGACGTCCGAGGGCGCGAGGCGCGCATCAAGGCCGGTGACGCGCGCCGCGACCAGCAGAGCAGCCTGAATGGCCGCTTCGACCTCTTCACCCGTCAGGCTGGCGGCCAGCTGATCCAGACTGGTGAGGTGGGCGGTCAGCAACCGCGCCCCCGGCGCCTCGGGCGGGATGACCGTGCCGTGGGCCTCCCTGGCGAACAGACAGGCGGGAACGGCGGTTCGCGGCGCGATCAGGGTGGTGACGTCGATCAACTCGAGCCGGGACGCCGCCGGGCGCGAAAGATCGCGCAACTGGACGGCGCCGGGGGCCGCGCGGATCGACCGTCCGTCCGCGTCGCCGACCACCGCGGCCCGATTGATCAATAGATTCAAGCCGTCCACATCCGAGCGGCGCAATGTCGCAGCGCTTCGCGACAGGGTCTGACGAACGGACTGGCCCTGCCCTATGGCTCCGCCTTCGGTCAGGGTCGTGCGAGTGTTGTTGTAGAAGCGCCGCCGGTCATGGTCGCTGACCCCGGAGATCTCGTAAAAGTCAGCCATACCATAGACATAGCGCTCGAAGGCGTCAGGCACGGTCGAGGTCGAAACCTCCCAGGCAATGGAACGCGAGGTCATGACGCCGTATCCTCGGGCGGGTCAACACACCCGCAAGCCTAGCCGAAATTCACGACCTGGGGAAAATCCATTTCAGGGGGCGGCCCCGCTCTTGCCTGAGCGTCCCAGATTCAGAGATTTCCAGACATTCACAGCCCGTAATCCGGACCCTATCCAGACGCGGCGCGTTTGGCAGCGCACATCCAGCGCGTTCGGCGCCACAGGGACGATCATGACGAGACGTTTGCGGATCGCCGTGCTGGCGACGGCGATCATTCTGACGCCGCTGGCAGCCAGCGCCAAGGCCCCGATCGACGACCGCTCCACATCGGCCAGCTTGGGCGAGCCCCTGCCGCGTGACGACGCATCGCCGCTGGAGCCCTTTCCGGCCCCGATCCACTGGGCCATGATCGCGCTCGGCGTCGCCTTCGGCGGGGTCGCCGTCTACATCTACCGTCGCCGAGGCTTCGACGTGGACGCGGCGGACTAGACCGGTTCGGTCGGCTTGGGTTCGACCGGTTCCGGCGCGCGCGTCGCCTGGGCCGGTTCGTCCGGCAGGGGGATGAACTCCAGCGCGTCCTCGGCGGGCAGGCTCATGCGGCCCGCCTTCCAGTCGGCCTTGGCCTGATCCAGACGGGTCTGGGACGAGGAGACGAAGTTCCACCAGATCAGGCGCTCGCCAACCGGCTCGCCGCCCAGGACCATGACGCTGGAGGGGGCCAGAGCGGTGACGGTCGGCTCGGCGCTGGCCGACAGGACGACCATCTGACCTTCGTGGAAGGCGCGGCCGTCGACCTCGATCCGACCCTTGGCCACGAACAGGGCGCGTTCGCTGTAGCCGCCCTTGGACTTCGGCGGCGGCGGGGCGGCGCGAACGCCCTCGGCCATCTCCCAGTGGACGTAGAAGAGCGGCGACTGGACCGGGGTGCCGGCCTTCTCGCCGAAGGCCTCGCCCGCCACCAGACGCGCGAACAGGCCCTTGTTCTCATAGGTCGGCTGGGCGTCCTCGCCCAGGTGGGTGAAGGAGGGGGCGATCTCTTCCTTCTCGGTCGGCAGGGCGACCCAGGCCTGCATCCCGTGCATGGCCCCCCCTTGCGCCTTTTTCAGCGGGTCGGTGCGTTCGGAATGGACGATGCCGGAACCGGCGGTCATCCAGTTCACCTCGCCGGGACGGATGGGCTGGGTGTAGCCCAGGTTGTCCCGGTGCATGATCTCGCCCTCGAACAGATAGGTCAGGGTCGACAGGCCGATGTGCGGGTGCGGCCGCACATTGATGGCGTCGGCGCCCGGCGCGAACTCGGCCGGTCCCATCTGGTCCAGGAAGATGAAGGGGCCGACCATCCGGTGCGAATGGAAGGGCAGGACGCGCCCGACCTCGAACCCGCCGAGGTCTTTCCTGCGCGCGTCGATCACCAGTTCGATCATGTCGGCCTCCCTCTCCTCCCCATTTCATGGGGAGGTGGCGCGGACGCGGAGCGTCCGTGGCGGAGGGGCTTCTTGGCGTCCCGCAGCGGCCCCTCCACCACTGCGTGGTCCCCCTCCCCACTGCGTGGGGAGGAAAACAGGGTTAGCTGACGTGGGGCGTTATGATGCCCAGCGGCAGGGTGGTGACGTTCTTCACGCCGCGCGTGACGATATGGCTGGCGCAGTCGGAGACGATGCCGAGCGTCAGCAGCTTGTCACGCAGGAACTGGTCGAAGGCGTGCATGTCGGAAGTGATGATGCGCAGGACGTAGTCCTCGCGGCCCGTGATGGTGGCGCACTGGACCACTTCCGGCCAGTTGGCGACGGCGGATTCGAAGATGTCCAGGTTCTCGCGCGAGGGCAGGCTCAGCTTGACGATGGCGTAGACTTCGAAGTCCAAACCCAGCAGGCCGGCGTCCAGAAGCGTGACCCGCTTGCGTATCAGGCCAGAGTCCTCCAGTCTCTTGATCCGGCGCCAGCAGGGCGAGGCCGAGAGGCCGACGCGATCGGCGACCTCGGCGACCGACAGTCCCGCGTCCTGTTGCAGGATGTCGAGGATGCGGGCGTCGATAGGATCAAGTTCATCAGCCAAAGGCGTTTCTCCAAAAGGGGATTTCACGCAATAAAATACCCCAAATTAGCTTTTGGCAAGGGTATTTTTAGGAAGGCCAACAGAGACGCGCCATGCTATGCCCTCTTCATAGAGGAAACGCGGTCGGATTAACCGGACGGGACGCATGATGAAGAACACGCCCACGCTGTCGCTGCGCGTGCCGGAGCCTTCGGGCCGGCCCGGCGATGCGCCTGATTTCAGCCACTTGCAGTTCGATCCCGCCGGCGCGGTAAGCCGGCCGGAGGTGTCGACCGCCCCCTATGACATGCGCGACCATGCCTTCCGGCTGGTCCGCGTGCTGGACGACGAAGGTCAGGCCGTCGGGCCCTGGGACCCGAAACTGGACCCCGAGACTATGCGTCGCGGCCTCAAGGCCATGATCCTGACGCGCGCCTTTGACGAGCGGATGCACCGCGCCCACCGCCAGGGCAAGACCAGCTTCTATATGAAGTGCACCGGCGAGGAGGCCATCGCGGTCGCCCAGGGCATGATCCTGAGCCGCGAGGACATGGGCTTTCCCACCTATCGTCAGCAGGGGCTTCTGATCGCGCGCGGCTATCCGCTGGCGACCATGATGAACCAGATCTATTCCAACGCCGAAGACCCGATCAAGGGCCGACAGCTGCCGATCATGTATTCGGCCAAGGACTATGGCTTCTTCACCATCTCCGGCAACCTGGGCACCCAGGTCCCGCAAGCCGTGGGCTGGGCCATGGCTAGCGCCTACAAGGGCGACGACAAGATCGCCATCAGCTGGATCGGCGACGGCGCCACGGCGGAAGGCGACTTCCACAACGCCCTGACCTTCGCCTCGGTCTATCGCGCCCCGGTCATCCTGAACGTGGTCAACAACCAGTGGGCCATCTCGTCCTTCATGGGCATCGCCGGGGGTCTGGACACGACCTTCGCGGCCAAGGCCATCGGTTATGGCCTGCCGGCCCTGCGCGTGGACGGCAACGACTTCCTGGCCGTCTGGGCTGCGACCCAGTGGGCCGAGGAGCGCGCGCGCACCAACCAGGGCGCGACCGTGATCGAGCTGTTCACCTATCGCGGCGCCCCGCACTCGACGTCAGACGACCCCAGCCGCTATCGCCCCGGCGACGAGGCCGAGAAGTGGCCGCTGGGCGACCCGATCGCGCGCCTGAAACAGCACCTGATCGTGCTGGGCGAATGGTCGGACGAGCAGCAGGTCGCGGCTGAAAAGGACGCCGTCGAGCAGGTCCGCGCCGCCGGCAAGGAATCCGAAGCCATCGGCACGCTCGGCCAATCGCGCCCCAGCGTGAAGACCATGTTCGAGGAGGTCTATGCGACCGAGGACTGGCGCCTGATCGAACAGCGCCGCGAGGTCGGAGTCTGACCATGACCCAGCAAACCTTCACCGACGCCGACCGCAACGACGGCCTCGAACCCGACATGGTCGATCAGAACAATGCCCCCAAGTCGGAGGCGCCGAAGCCGGCGCCCAAGGCTGGCGTCGTGCCGATGAACATGATCCAGGCCCTGAACTCGGCCATCGACGTCAAGATGGCCGAGGACCCGAACGTCCTGTCGTTCGGCGAGGACGCGGGCTATTTCGGCGGCGTCTTCCGCGTCACCGACCAGCTGCAGCAGAAGCACGGCCTGACCCGCAGCTTCGACGCCCCGATTTCGGAGTGCGGCATCGTCGCCGCCGCGATCGGCATGGGCGCCTATGGCCTGCGCCCGGTCGTCGAGATCCAGTTCGCCGACTACATCTATCCGGCCTATGACCAGATCGTCTCCGAAGCGGCCAAGATGCGCTACCGCTCGGGCGGTCAGTTCACCTCGCCGATCACGATCCGCAGCCCCTACGGCGGCGGCATCTTCGGCGGCCAGACGCACAGCCAGTCGCCGGAAGCCCTGTTCACCCACATCGCGGGTCTGAAGGTTGTCATTCCGTCCAACCCCTATGACGCCAAGGGCCTGCTGACCGCCGCCATCGAGGACGACGATCCGGTCGTCTTCTTCGAGCCCAAGCGCCTCTACAACGGCCCCTTCGACGGCTGGCACGAGAAGCCGGTTTCGCCGTGGAAGACCCAGGAGCTGGCCCAGGTTCCGACCGAGAAATACGCCCTGCCGATCGGCAAGGCCCGCGTCATGCGCGAAGGTTCGGACGTCACCATCCTGGCCTATGGCACCATGGTCTGGGTGGCGCTGGCCGGCGCCGAGCACGCGGGCGTGGACGCCGAGGTCATCGACCTGCGCAGCCTGGTGCCGCTGGACATCGAGACCATCGAAGCCAGCGTCAAGAAGACCGGCCGCTGCGTCATCGTGCACGAGGCGCCCAAGACCTCGGGCTTCGGGGGCGAGCTGTCGGCCCTGGTTCAGGAGCGCTGCTTCTATCATCTGGAAGCCCCCATCGCGCGCGTCACGGGCTGGGACACCCCCTACCCGCACGCCTTCGAGTGGGAATACTTCCCCGGCCCGCAACGCGTGGCCGACGCCCTGAAAGCCGTCATGTCGGGAGGCCGTTGATATGGGTCGCTTCGTCTTCAAGCTGCCCGACGTGGGCGAAGGCACCGCCGAGGCCGAACTGGTCGCCTGGCACGTGGCGGTCGGCGACAGGGTCGAGGAAGACCAGATCGTCGCCGACATCATGACCGACAAGGCCACGGTGGAAATCACTGCCCCGGTCAGCGGCAAGGTCCTCGCCATCCACGGCGAGCCCGGCCAGATGATCCCCGTGCGCGGCCCCCTGGTCGAGTTCGAGGTCGAGGGCGCCGGCAATGCCGAAGAAGCCCCCTTCCCCCTTGATGGGGGAAGGGCTGGGGATGGGGGTGAAGCCGCTGCTGTCGTCACCGCTTCTGCCGAAATCACCCCCACCCAACCCTCCCACATCAAGGGGGAGGGCTCGCAAGAGTCCACTCCGGCCGCCGCCGGCGCCAACTATGTCTTCAAGCTGCCCGACGTGGGTGAAGGCACGGCCGAGGCCGAGCTGGTCGGCTGGCACGTCAAGGTCGGCGACGCGGTCGAGGAAGACCAGATCCTCGCCGACATCATGACCGACAAGGCCACGGTCGAGATCACCAGCCCGATCAACGGCGTGGTCGTCGCCCTGCACGGCGACGCGGGCCATCAGGTCCCCGTCGGCGGGCCTCTGGTCAGCTTCAAGGTCGAGGGCAAGGGCAATGTCGCCGCGGCTCCGGCTGCCGCGGCGGCCCCCGCCGCCAAGGCCGAGAAGGCCGCGCCCGCGCCGGTCGCCAAGCCTGCCGCAGCCGCACCCAAGGCTGACGCCAAGCCCGTCCCGGCCATGACCGGCCGCCAGCCGGGTGAGCGCGCCCTGGCCTCGCCCGCCGTGCGCAATCGCGCTCGCGATCTGGGCATCGACCTGGCCTTTGTGCCGGGCTCGGGTCCCGCCGGCCGCATCCAGCATGAAGACCTGGACGCCTTCGTCTCGCGCGGCGGTTCGCTGCCCGCCGCCGCCGCCGGAACGCCCTCCTCGACCTACGCCCGCGCCGAAGGCGCCACCGAGACCAAGATCATCGGCCTGCGCCGCAAGATCGCGGAGAAGATGGCCGAGAGCGTGCGTCGCATCCCGCACATCACCTATGTCGAGGAAATCGACATGACGGCGGTGGAGGAACTGCGCGCCCACCTGAACGCCACCAAGGCCAAGGACCAGCCCAAGCTGAACGTCCTGCCCTTCATCGCCCGCGCCATCGTCGTGGCCCTGCGCGACCAGCCGACGATCAACAGCCATTACGACGACGAGGCCGGCGTCCTGACGACGCACGCCCCGGTCCACCTGGGCATCGCCGCCCAGACGGCGAACGGCCTGATGGTGCCGGTCGTCCGCCACGCCGAGGCGCTGGACCCCTACGCCACCGCCCTGGAAATCGCCCGCGTCTCGGGCGCCGCCAAGGACGGCTCGGCCAAGCGCGAGGAGCTGTCCGGCTCGACCATCACCATCACCTCGCTGGGGACGCTGGGCGGGGTGGTTCACACCCCCATCATCAACCACCCCGAGGTCGCCATCGTCGGCCCGAACAAGATCGCCGAACGCGTGGTGGTCAAGGACGGCCAGATGGTCGTGAGGAAGATGATGAACCTCAGCTCCAGCTTCGATCACCGCATCGTCGACGGCCACGACGCGGCGGTCTTCGTGCAGCGCATCAAGGGCCTGCTGGAGCACCCGGCCACGCTCTGGATGAACTAAGAGACCCAGCACCTTCCTTCCGCTCATCCCCGCGGAGGCGGGGACCCAGGCTTTAGCTTCGGACCCCGCCCTTGGCCTTTTTCACCTACATCATGGCCAGCCGACGGAATGGGACGCTCTATACGGGCTCGACAGACGACATTGGTCTGCGCGCCTGTCAGCACAAGGAACGGGCGGGGTCTAAGTTCACCGCCGAGCACGACGTCGAAAGGCTGGTCTGGTTCGAGACCCACGAAACCCGCGAGGCGGCGTTTCGACGGGAGCGGCAGATCAAGAAATGGAACCGCCAGTGGAAACTGCGGCTAGTTGAAGAAATGAACCCCGGCTGGCGCGATCTCGTCGAGACGCTGAGCGCATAGCCAAAAACCTGGGTCCCCGCCTCCGCGGGGATGAGCGGAAGTTGTTCGGATCATGCAGACCCTCAAAACCAAAGTCCTGATCATCGGCGCTGGCACCGGCGGCTATGTCGCGGGCATCCGTTGCGGCCAGTTGGGGCTGGACACCGTGCTGGTGGACGGCGGCGACGGCCTGGGCGGCACCTGCCTGAACGTCGGCTGCATTCCGTCCAAGGCCATCATCCACGCCGCGGGCAAGTATGAAACGGTGCTGAAGGCCGCCGGCGACGGCGCCCTGGGCATCACCGCGTCGGCCCCGGCCATCGACCTGTCCAAGACGGTCGAATGGAAGGACGGCATCGTCAGGAAGCTGAACGCCGGCGTCGCCGCCCTGCTGAAGAAGGCCAAGGTCAAGGTCATCAAGGGCTGGGCCGAGTTCACCGACGCCAAGACCTGCCGCGTCGAGACCGCCGACGGCCCCATCCTGATCACCGCCGAACACGTCATCCTGGCCACGGGGTCGGAGCCGGTCGAACTGTCCTTCCTGCCCTTCGGCGGCGACGTCATCTCCTCGACCGAAGCCCTGAGCCTGCCGGAGGTGCCCAAGAAGCTGGTCGTCGTCGGCGGCGGCTATATCGGCCTGGAACTGGGCATCGCCTTCCGCAAGCTGGGCGCCGAAGTGGCCATCGTCGAAATGGCCGACCGCCTGCTGCCGCTCTACGACAAGGCCCTGACCGACCCGGTGCAGAAGTGGCTCGAGAAGCACGGCGTCGCGCTGTTCCTCGGCGCCCGCGCCGGCGGTTTCGGCGACGGCAGGCTGAACGTCACCGACAAGGACGGAAACCCGATGCAGCTGGACGCCGACAAGGTGCTGGTCACCGTCGGCCGTCGTCCGCGCACCCAGGGCTGGGGTCTGGAGACCATGGGCGTCGCCATGGACGGCCCCTTCGTCAAGATCGACAAGCGCTGCGCCACCAGCATGAAGAACGTCTGGGCCGTCGGCGACCTGACCGGCGAACCCATGCTGGCGCACAAGGGCTCGGCCCAGGGCGAGGTCGTGGCGGAAATCATCGCGGGCCATGACCGCGTATTCGATCCCGTGACCATCGCCGCCGTCTGCTTCACCGAGCCGGAAATCGTCTCGGCGGGCCTGGGTCCGCAGGACGTCGAGGGCCGCGACGACGTGATCCAGGCCGTCTTCCCCTTCGCCGCCATCGGCCGCGCCCTGGCCATCGAGGCCGGCGAGGACGGCGGCTTCGTTCGCGTCATCGCGTCCAAGACCGACCACCGCATCCTGGGCATCCAGGCCGTCGGCCAGCACGTGTCCGAGATGTCCAACAGCTTCGCCCAGATGCTGGAAATGGGCGCGGTGCTGGAAGACGTGGCGGGCGTGATCCACGTCCACCCGACCCTGGGCGAAGCCTTCCACGAGGCGTCGTTGCGTGCGCTAGGGCACGCCATTCATATCTAAGCCTCCTCCCTTCTCCCCTTGTGGGAGAAGGTGTCGTGCGGAGCATGACGGATGAGGGGTGACGACGGCGCCGCTTGATCGCTCAGGCGCCGCCGATGTTCTTGAATTCTCTAAGACCGGCGCTGACACCCCTCATCCGAGCGCCTCCGGCGCCCACCTTCTTCCTCAAGGGGAGAAGGAACTGCCTCGCTTGCCCGACGCCGACGAAAGTCCGACCCTCCCGCAAACGGGAGGCTTTGATGAGCGCCGAGACCCATTACCTGGCCGTCTTCACCAGCGACAAGACCGGCCCCAAATGGCGGGCCTGGCGCGCCATGAGCGAGGCCCAGCAGGCCGAGACGGCCCGCCTCGGCGTCGCAGCCGTCGCCGAGTGGGAGGCGGCGCACCGCGAGGTCATCGTCTATCAGGGCGGCCCGCTGGGCCCGACCAGGCGCATCGGCGACGACGGCGAAGTGACGGACATGGTCAACCTGCTGACCGTCTTCATGGTGGTGCGCGCCGACAGCCACGAGGCGGCGACCCGCCTGTTCGAGGGCCACCCGCACATGAGCATCTTCGTCTGCGACGGGGTGGAGGTGATGCCGGTGCTGGGGATCGAAATGTAAGAGTTGCTAGAGAACGGAACTATCAGGGCATCAAATTTAACGAGCTCCCTTGGCATGTTCAATAAAAACGGCGCAGAAAAAATAAACCGAAAGCAAAGAAGCTAAAAATTGAAGGAGAGCGTAAATTTGCAGTGAGACAAAAACAAAAAACACCGTCGCCGTAACTGGATCAGCGATATCATAAGCAAGTTTTTTTGAATCCGACCCTTCTAGGAAGGAAAAAATAAGCACGGAAAGAGAAGCAATAAGGGCACAAAAATGGACAAATCCATTCCACGACATAATGAACAGCGCCTTTTCCCAAGGACCAGTCACTTTATCCGGAATCGCCGACCCTGCCTCAGCCAAAAAAGAGACAAATTTCTGGGTCGGAACAGCAAACACAATGGTAAGAGCAGCTATAGTGAAGCCGAAAACCATAAAATTATAGTTTACAAATACTTCCATTATATCAGGCGCAATAAATCCTCTGTATGCTCGGCCATGAGTTACAATAATCAGGCCACAAAGCATCGCAAGCCATAGATGCGGAGACTTCAATATTGCTCTTGCATGCGGCCGCACATACCGAGAAAAATAGAGATCAGTTCCAGCTACCATTAACCTCTCCTGGGACGTCTGCGAATCATAGCCCCAAGCATGGCAAGAGCGGACAGTATATTGGCGCTCCCGCTTGTATCAGTATCCACCGATCCTCGTTCAAATTTGACATGATCATCCGAACGGATTGTGGTGGTCCCAGCTTCTCCGGGTCTTTGCCCCTCCACCACCGCCCGCTCGACGTGTGACATCTCGCCGTCGACCTGACTTGTGACGACAGCTACGATGCCATCGTCACGGCGTAAGCTTTCACTGCGGGGAGCGACAGCCTCTACAGATATTCGTTTCGCATTTGAATCAGCCGCAAACTCGTGAAGCCGGTCCGCTTCGTCCGACCAGTCAATGTTCGGGCGAACCAGATCGAGCCTTACCGACTTGATACGTTCGAGCTCCGAAACCTCTGCCGCGAATGATCCAGCATATTCCGGCGCAGCGGTCAGGTTAAGTTGCTTATAGCCTTCGACATTGTCGCGGAGGACTGCCTGTACAGCAGCAATGAACTCATCTGCCTTTGGACCACCTCGAACGTACTCGAACAACAACTTTCGCGCCTCTGGGAGAACGGCACCGTGGGAGGCGACTGCGAAGCGATCATTCCTGCCCAGCCGATCCTCGTGTTCTTCTAGGTTAGCTTCATTGAAGCGCAAAAAATCGCGATCGTCTTTCACCCACAGGACGCGAAAGAAGAGTCCACCCTCCAAATTCTTCGGATACGAAACAAAAATTCTCTTGGCACCAACCTCCACCAATAGCTTGGTTTCATCGACGGCTTTAAGCGCCTCGAATAGGTCACGGTACCCTGCCGGAGCCTTGTGACTGTGAAGCGCATATTCGTAAACGCGCCGTGCAACTTTCCTAGCCATTGGCCCCCCAATTTTTGCCTAACCTAGGCTGTATAGTGAGTGCGGCGCAACCGATAGAACGTTGTTTTGGAGAGATCAAACGCCGTAGGCCCCGATCCCGGAGCGCTAGTGCGCCCCGGGATGGCATTAACGCCCTAATGCACCCGCGCCTTCCCGATCTCCAGCCCATCCGTCCCCGCTGACACGGCCACCACGCTGCCGTCCTCGATCTCGCCGGCCAGGAGTTTCTTGGCCATGGGGTCGACCAGTTCTTTCTGGATGACGCGTTTCAGGGGGCGGGCGCCGTAGACGGGGTCGTAGCCCTTGTCGGCGAGCCAGTTGAGGGCGCTGTCGTCCAGGGCCAGGGTCAGGCGACGGTCGGCCATCAGCTTTTCGAGGCGGGCCAGCTGGATGCGGACGATGCCGCCCATCTGTTCGCGGCCAAGGCGGTGGAACAGGATGATCTCGTCGATGCGGTTCAGGAACTCGGGCCGGAAGTGGGCGCGGACCTGTTCCATGACCAGGGGGCGGACGGCCTCGACATCCTCGCCCTCGGGCTGGTCGGCCAAGTACTGGCTGCCCAGGTTGGAGGTCATGATGATCAGGGTGTTCTTGAAGTCGATGGTGCGGCCTTGCCCATCGGTCAGGCGACCGTCGTCCAGCACCTGCAACAGCACGTTGAAGACGTCGGGGTGGGCCTTTTCGACCTCGTCGAACAGGATGACCTGATAGGGGCGACGGCGCACGGCCTCGGTCAGGGCGCCGCCCTCGTCATAGCCGACATAGCCGGGAGGGGCGCCGATCAGGCGGCTGACCGAGTGCTTCTCCATGTATTCGGACATGTCGATGCGGGTGATGGCGTTGTCGTCGTCGAACAGATAGCCGGCCAGGGCCTTGGTCAGCTCGGTCTTGCCCACGCCCGTCGGGCCGAGGAAGAGGAAGCTGCCCAGCGGCTTATTGGGGTCGTTCAGCCCGGCGCGGGCGCGGCGCACGGCGTCGGACACGGCTTCCAGCGCCTCGTCCTGACCGACCACGCGGCGGCCCAGTTCGTCCTCCATCTTGAGCAGCTTCTCGCGCTCGCCTTCCAGCATCTTGTCGACGGGGACGCCGGTCCAGCGGCTGACGACGGCGGCGATCTGCTCCGCGTCGACGACCTCGGGGGTCAGGGGGCCTTCGGCGGGTTTTTCGGCGGCTTCGGCGTCGGCCAGCTGGCGTTCCAGCTGCGGGATCTGGCCGTAGGCGATCTCTGAGGCGCGGCCGAGGTCCCCGGCGCGTTGGGCGGCGGCCAGTTCAGCGCGCAGGCGGTCCAGGGTCTCGCGCAGTTGCGCCCCCTGGCCGACCTTGGCCTTTTCCGACTTCCAGCGGGCGGTCATGTCGTCGGACTGGCCTTGCAGGTCGTCGATCTCGTCTTCCAGCTTCTCCAGACGCAGGACCGAGGCGTTGTCGGTCTCCTTCTTCAGAGCCTCGCGCTCGATCTTCAGCTGGACCAGGCGGCGGTCGATTTCGTCCAAAGCCTCGGGCTTGGAATCCACGGCCATGCGGACGCGGCTGGCGGCCTCGTCGATCAGGTCGATGGCCTTGTCGGGCAGGAAGCGGTCGGTGATGTAGCGGTTCGACAGGGTGGCGGCGGCGACGATGGCGCTGTCCGAGATGCGCACCCCGTGGTGGACCTCGTACTTCTCTTTCAGGCCGCGCAGGATCGACACCGTGTCCTCGACGGTGGGTTCGGCGACGAAGACCGGCTGGAAGCGACGGGCCAGGGCCGCGTCCTTCTCGACGTGTTTGCGGTACTCGTCCAGCGTGGTGGCGCCGACGCAGTGCAGCTCGCCGCGCGCCAGAGCCGGCTTCAGCAGGTTGGAGGCGTCCATAGCCCCGTCGCCCTTGCCGGCGCCGACCAGGGTGTGCATTTCGTCGATGAAGAGGACGATGCCGCCCTCGGCCTGGGCCACCTCGTTCAGCACGGCTTTCAGCCGCTCCTCGAACTCGCCGCGGTATTTGGCGCCCGCGATCAGGCTGCCCATGTCGAGCGACAGGACCTTCTTGTCCTTCAGGCTTTCAGGCACGTCGCCGTTGACGATCCTCAATGCGAGGCCTTCGACGATGGCGGTCTTGCCGACGCCGGGTTCGCCGATCAGGACGGGGTTGTTCTTGGTGCGACGGGCCAGGACCTGGATGGTGCGGCGGATCTCCTCGTCGCGGCCGATGACGGGGTCGACCTTGCCGTCGCGCGCGGCCTCGGTCAGGTCGCGGGCGTAGCGTTTCAGGGCGTCGTAAGAGTCCTCGGCCCCGGCGCTGTCGGCGGTCTTGCCCTTGCGCATTTCGGCGACGGCTTCATCCAGCTTCTTGGGCGTGACGCCGGCGGATTTCAGCGCCTCGGCGGCGGCCCCGCCCTCCTTGGCGATGGCGGCCAGCAGGCGTTCGGTGGTGACGAAGGCGTCCCCGCCCTTTTTCGAGGCCTCCTCGGCGGCGCTGAAGACGCGGGCGGTGTCGCCGTCCAGATAGAGCTGGCCCGAGCCGCCCTCGACCTGAGCCCGCTTCTTCAGCAGACCCTCGGTGACCAGTTCGACGGCGGAGGGATCGCCGCCGGCCTGATCGATCAGCTTGCGGGCCAGACCGTCGCGTTCCTCCAGCAGCACCTTCAGCAGGTGCTCGGGCGCGAACTGCTGGTGCCGCCGGGCGAGCGCCAGCGACTGGGCGGATTGGACGGCCTGTTTGGCGCGGTCGGAATAGAGGTCGAGATTCACGGTGCAGTCCCCTCGGAAGGCGGAATTCCATCAAGACGCCCTTCTGCGAAGCGACGCCCTGCCTTGTGTCAAACGAGGTGGGTGTGGCCGATGGGACACGCAAGCCCCAGACCCGTGATTGATGAGACCCGCGATTGATGAGGCCCGCCGTCCGGGCCTAGCCTGGGGGTCGGAGGCCTGAAGGTCAGCCCCCGGTCGGGCCGGTCGAGAAGTCGAACTGGGGCTCCGGCTTGCGCGGACCGCCGCCGAAGGACCAGGTCAGGCCCAGGTAGAAGGCGCGCAGGTTGATGTCCTGCTCGACCCTTTCCCGGAACAGGGGCGCGTCATAGGTGGTCGCGCCGCCGAACGAGTTGAGAATGTCCCGGGCCGTGAACTGCAGCGACAGCGTATCATTCAGTTTGCGACGATAGCCGAGGTTCAACATGCCGCCGCTCTCGCGCGTCCCCTGGGCCAGCAGTTGGTCGCCCTGCCAGAAGCCGGAGATCTGGACGAAGTCCTTCGGCGTCGCCTGCCAGTTGAGGCTGACGCGTCCGGTAAGCATGTCGCCCTCGCGGTCGCGCCCGCCCACGATGCCCGACGCGGCGATCTCCTGACGGAAGGCGTTGATGCTGGCGTTGTAGCGCAGCGTCGGGTGCAGGCGGCCGCTGGCGGTCAGCTCGACGCCAAGGTCGCGCCGCGCGCCGAGGTTCTCGGGGCGGGTCAGCAGGACTCCGCCGGCGATATCGGTGGCGACCTCGGTGAAGGCCTTGGTGGTGTCGCGGTAGTAGGCGGTGGCCTGATAGAAGCTCTGGCCGCGCCGCATCTGCCACATGGCCTCGAAGCTGTCCGTCTCCTGAGGCTCCAGATTCGGGTTGCCCGAGCGAAGGTTCAGGGGATCGCTATAGGAGATGAAGGGGTTGAGCTGGGTCGGTTGCGGC
Source organism: Brevundimonas sp. NPDC058933 (assembly GCF_049315965.1). Taxonomy (NCBI): domain Bacteria; kingdom Pseudomonadati; phylum Pseudomonadota; class Alphaproteobacteria; order Caulobacterales; family Caulobacteraceae; genus Brevundimonas; species Brevundimonas sp. NPDC058933. The sequence continues at coordinate 49,303 of NZ_JBMOSL010000012.1, read as the reverse complement.
CGCTGGATGCGGCGCGAATAGCTGGCCCGCAGCGTCTGCGTATCCGTCAGCTTGTACTGAAGGTGGCCGGTCGGATAGGCGCGGAAATAGTCCTGCGAGGCGCGCACGGCGTTGGTCACGTCCTCGACCTCGATCTCGGCCTGTTCCAGACGCAGGCCGAACTGGGCCGACAGCTTCTCGCCGAAAGGGCGTTCATAGGTGGCGTAGAGGGCGTGGACCGTCTGCTCGGCCTCGAACCGGTTGCTGAGGCCAGGCGCCAGAACCAGGTCGCTTTCGGACGGGCCCCGGTACAGGGCGACCTCCTGATCCGGGCGGTTGATGTTCATCTCATAGCCGGCGCGCAGCTTGGACCCGTCCTCCATGGGGCGGGTGTAGGCGCTGGTGAAGCCGATCGTTTCCTGGGCGTTCTGCTGCGTCTGGTCTTCGTACACGCTCGGCGAGACGGGGATCGAGAAGACGTTGACGTTCAGCGAGGCGTTCTCGTTGTCATTGCGGTCGTAGCGCAGTTCGTTGGACCATTCATGACCCGACGTATCGAACTGGTGCAGCACGCGGGCGGTGGCGCCCCAGCCGTCCATGCTGAACCCGCCGACGCCGTCACGGGTATAGGCGCTGGTCAGGACGCCGGCCGCGTTGCGGGTTTCGAACAATCCCCCGGCCTCGGCGTCGGCTTCGAAACGGTTGCCGCGCAGTTCGCCGGTCAGCATGGTCTTGTCGGTCAGGCGATATTCGGCCGAAAGCCGCCCGAAAGCGCCCTTCTGGATCATGTCATTCTGCTGGACCGTGGTGGTCGTGGAGGTGACCGCGCCGGTGAGCGGGTTGAGCTGTTCCCGCAGCCTGTCGAAGGCGAAATTCTGATCGTCATAGCGATAGCTCAGGTCGCCGGTCAGGGTCAGCTTGCCACGCTGGCGCGAGCCGCTGACCCCCGCGTTCCACCGACCATTGTCGCCGACGTTGACCCGCAAGGAACCGGTGGTGACGGTCGCATCCGGGGACGCGGCCGCGGCGCCGCGCGCAGCGGCCGGAATCGGCTTGGTGATCAGGTTGATCACGCCGCCGGAGCCTTCGGGGCTGTAGGCGGCGGAAGGATTGGTCATGACCTCGATCCGCGCATAACGGTCGGCGGGCAGTTGCAGGATGGCGTCGGCCCGGTTGGGCCCGGACAGGATGGCCGAAGGACGCCCGTCGACCAGGATGGTGACATTGCCGTCGCCGCGCAGGGAGACATTGCCCTGGGGATCGACATCGACCGAGGGAACATTGCGCAGGGCCTCGGCCAGACTGCCGGTCGTCGCCTGAAGATCGTCGGCCAGGCTGTAGCTGATGGAATCGATGGAGGTCCGCACGTCGTTGGCGCGGGCGGTGACGACGACGTCGCCCACGGTCGCCGGCTGATCCTTGTCCTCGACAGCCTGCGGCGTCGGCTGGACAGGCGCCGTCTGGACTGGCGAGGTCTGGACCTGTTGAGCCGTCGCCGGAGGCGCGGAGGACGCCGCCTGGGCGAGAGCGGCCCCGGTCGGCAGGGCCAGAACAACGCCGAGAAGCGGTGCGAACTTGTGTTTCGACATGGTCTGGTCCCCGGCGCGGACGTCCCTCAACGCCCTTCAGCTGCGGCGACTATCAGCGCGCCGTGACAGACCCCAGTTACATCTTCTTCATGCGGGTGACCGGTCTGTGGCCGCCTGGTGGAACCTTAAGCGTCGCCGTGCGCTTGGGGCCCATGCTGACGACCAAGATGAACCCCCGTGTCTTCTGGGGGGCCAGCGCCATCGCGGGCGCCCTGCTGTCGCTCGCCCTGATCGCGCCCTCGACCTCCGACCTGATTTTCGGCGCGGCCCAGGCCTGGGTGATCGAGACCTTCGGCTGGTTCTATGTGGCCGTGGTGGCGGGCTTCCTGCTGTTCGTCACCGTTCTGGCGGTCGGACCGACCGGGCGCCTGAAGCTGGGGCCGGACGACGCCGAGCCGGACTTCCCCTATGTCTCCTGGCTGGCCATGCTGTTCGCGGCGGGCATGGGCATCGGCCTGATGTATTTCGCCGTGGCCGAGCCGGTGCAGCACTATATCGCCCCGCCTGAGGCGGCGCCCGGCACGGTCGACGCCGCGCGCGAGGCCATGGTCATCACCTATACCCACTGGGGCGTCCACGCCTGGGCCATCTATGCCGTGGTGGGGCTGAGCCTGGCCTATTTCGCCCACCGCAAGGGCCTGCCGCTGACCATGCGGTCGGGGCTCTACCCCCTGCTGGGCAGGCGCATCAACGGGCCGATCGGCGACGCGGTCGACATCTTCGCCATCTGCGGCACCCTGTTCGGCATCGCCACCTCCCTGGGGCTGGGCGTGGCGCAGATCACCTCGGGACTGAACTATGTGACGGGCCTGCCGAACACGGTGACGGTGCAGATCGGCCTGATCGTCGTGGTCATGGGCGCGGCGACGATCTCGGTGCTCACCGGCGTGGACAAGGGGGTGCGACGTCTGTCCGAGCTGAACCTGGTCCTGGCCGTCTGCCTGATGCTGTTCGTGCTGGCGGTAGGACCCACCCTCTTCCTGCTGCAGGCCTATGTGCAGAATTTCGGCCTCTATCTGGACCACTTCTTCGTCCGCACCTTCACCCTCTACGCCTATGAGCCGCGGGCCTGGATGGCCGACTGGACCCTGTTCTACTGGGCCTGGTGGATCGCCTGGTCGCCGTTTGTCGGCATGTTCATCGCCCGCATCTCGCGCGGGCGGACGGTGCGCGAGTTCATCATCGGCGTCTTGCTGGTGCCGACCGCCTTCACCTTCCTGTGGATGACGGTCTTCGGCAACTCGGCCATGGCCCTGGACCTGGGCGTGGCGGGCGGCGCGATTTCGGACGCGGTGCAGGCCGACCTGTCGACGGCCCTGTTCCACTTCCTGGAGTATCTGCCGGGCACGGCCGTCACCGCGACCCTGGCGGTGGCCCTGGTCGCGGTCTTCTTCGTCACCTCGGCGGATTCCGGCTCTCTGGTGATCGACACCCTGGCCTCGGGCGGGGCCGAGGAGACGCCGCGCTGGCAGAGGGTCTACTGGTGCGGGCTTCTGGGACTGACGGCGGCCCTGCTGCTGCTGGCGGGGGGTCTGGGCGCGCTTCAGGCCGCGACCCTTGTGGCGGCCCTGCCGTTCGCCGTCATCATGATCCTGCTGGCCTTCGGACTGGCGCGACAGATGGACGCCGACCTGAAGGGCGAGGCGGTCGAGACCGAGGCCCCGCCCATCGGCGAACGCCTGAAACGCATCTTCGCCCCCGCCAGCCGCAAGGACATCGCCCGCCAGATCGAGCGTCAGGGTGCCCCCGCCCTGGTCGAGGTGCGCGACGCCCTGGTCGAGGGCGGGCTGGAGAACAGCCGGGTCGAGATGGACGAGACCGGCGTCTGGCTGGTGGTGGAACACGCCAACGGCCGCGACTTCCTATATCGCATCGGCGCCCGCTCGCGGCCCCTGCCGGCCCTGACCGCGCTGGAGGCGCCTGAGGGCCGCCGCGCGCTGGAATGGCGCATGACGGCCCAGACGGGCGACGGCACGCGCGCCCGCGACCTGACCGGCTTCACCCGCACCCAGATTGTCGCCGACGTGCTGGAGCATCTGCAAAGGTGGCGGCAGGCGGCGTAACCCCAAATTTCTGCTCCCCGACGCCGGGGTCCAGTGAGAGCGGCTTCGGCGCCATGGCCTCTCGTCACGGAGCTTGAAGCCAAAGCTTTGGATCCCGGCGTCCGCCGGGCTGAGTGGTTGTGGAGGGATCGCCCCTTGGCCCCAGGGACGCAGGACGCTAGCGTCGCGGTTCTGTGTTCCGGAGTTTGCCCATGTCCATCCGCCTGTCGCGTCGTGCGGCGCTGATTTCCTCCGCCGTCGCCGCCACGGGCGCGGCCCTGCCGACCGCCGGATGGGCCCAGACCCGCGCCGACACGCGCACCGACGAGGAGATCGCCGCCGCCGCCGACGCCTGGGTGCAGCGCTGCATGGCCGCCTGGCCCGAGCAGCCCGCCGTGTCCCTGGCCCTGGTGCGTGAGGGCAAGACGGTCCTGGCCAAGGGCTATGGCGTGCGCCGTCAGGGCAAGGCCGAGCCCGCCGACGAACACACCCTGTTCGCCATCGCCTCCAACTCCAAGAACGTCACCGCCGCCTGCCTGGCCATCCTGGTCGACGAGGGCAAGGTGAAGTGGGACGAGCCGATCAGGACCTATCTGCCGGGCTTCACCCTGTCGGACCCGATGGTGGGCGAGCGCATCACGGTGCGCGACACCCTGAGCCACCGCGCCGGGTTCGGCCTGGGCGCCGGGGACCTGCTGTTCTGGCCCAACAGCGACCGGACCCGCGCCGAGGTCCTGGCCCAGGCCGCCTTCGTGCCCATCGCGGACGGGTTCCGCGAAGACTACCACTACTGCAACCTGATGTTCGTGGTGGCGGGCGCGGTGATCGAGAAGGTGTCCGGCCTGTCGTGGGAGGACTTCGTCCAGACCCGCATCTTCGACAAGGTCGGCATGAGCGAGAGCGTGCCTCTGGCCCGTCTGGCCGACCCGAAGAAGAGCGCCCTGCCCCACGGTCGCGTCGGCCCGCCGCTGCGCTATCAGGGACCGATGGCCCAGATCGCGGAGTCCATCGTCGAGGTGTGGAACTGGGATTCGGCGGCGGCGGCGGGCGGCATCTGCGCCAGCGCCCACGACTGGGCCAAGTGGATCGCCGTGCGCCTGAACGACGGCAAGCTGGCCGATGGAACGCGCCTGTTCTCCGAAGCCGCCGCGCGCGAGATGTACAAGCCCAACATCATCGTCTCCTCCTCGGCCGGGCCGACGGCGGAACTGCCCAACCGGGCCGTGGCCTCGACCTACGCCATGGGCTTGCAGGTGCAGGACTATCGCGGCGAGCGTCTGGCCACCCACGGCGGCGGCTCGCCCGGCGGCATCTCGGCCACGGTGCTGATCCCCGGCCGCAAGATCGGCTTTAGCGTCTTCACCAACGCCGAGGAGAGCTTCCTGCTGCGCGCCCTGCGCTCGGGCCTGTCGGACATCGTCATGAACCAGGTCGACGTCGACTGGATCGCTGATTCGAAGAAGCGCGAGGCCGAGGGGACCGAGAAGTCTCTGAAGGCAGCCGTCGAGATCGACGCCAAACAGGCGGCGGGCGCCCCGCCGTCCATGCCGCTGGACGCCTATGTCGGGACCTGGCGCGACCCCTGGTACGGCGACATCGTCATCGAGCAGAAGACCGAGGGGCGCGGCCGCAACCGCAAGTCCGGCCTGTGGCTGCGCTTCACCCACACCCCGGCGCTGCAGGGCTGGCTGGAGCCCTATGACGGCGAGACCTTCCGCACGCGATTCCCTGACAAGCGCGAAGAGGACGCCTTCATCACCTTCAGCATTCTGACGACCAAGCCGGCGACGGCGACGCTGAAGGGCGTCTCGCCCGACATCGACTTCTCCTACGACTATCAGGACCTGCGGCTGACGCGGGTCTGACCTTTTGCGACACGAGTGAACAAAACCCGGCGCGGGGCTCTTAGATGGCAGGCCACACAGGAGCCCCCGCTTGCCGCGCTACTTCTTTCACACCGAAAACGGCCATCTGATCCCTGACGACCAGGGCCAGGAGCTGGCCAGTCTGGACGCCGCCCACGCCGTCGCCCTGGACACCATGGGCGAAATTCTGCGCTATCAGGGGCGCGCCTTCTGGAAGACCCGACAGTTCCGCGTCATCGTTACGGACGACAATCAGGCCGAGGTCGTCAGACTGACCACCTGCGCCAGCCCGTCCGCGACCTAGGCCTTGGTCATGCCGGACGTTTCCAGGAGAAAGACCAGTCGGTCGCCGTCCAGCACCTCGACGCGATGCACCTGCGGCCATTCGGCCAGAACCGGCGTCAGACAGGCCGAAATCTCGTCATCACGCGGACAATCGACATGCCTGATCTGCGGCACCTGGCCTTCGCGTACAGTGATCAGGCAAAGATAGGTGGTCATGCATGCGGCATCCGTGCGCGGAAGCCGCGCCTCGACAACCTAAGCCGTTCAAAATCCGTCGCATTCACATATGTAAGTTCGTGAGGCGTCAAAGTCCGCCAATGGATACGGCAACGCTTGCACGCTTCAGGCATTGCCTCCTTCGCTGAATCTCCGGGCCCACACCATGACCAACGCCCTTATCGAAAAACTGTCGCGGCGGGACACGGTCTCGCCCGACGAGATCACCGCCCTGGCGGAGGTGCTTGATCCCCCGCGCCGGGTCGAGGCCAATGTCGATATCGTGCTGGAGCACGCCGTCACCGAGCACAGCATCCTGTTGCTGGCCGGCTTCACGGCCCGATACTCCACCCTGTCCGACGGACGGCGGCAGATCACCGAGATCAACGTCGCCGGCGACTTCGTCGATCTGCACAGCCTGCTGATGAAGCAGATGGATCACGGCGTGGTCACGCTGACCCCCTGTGTCATCTCGCATGCCCCGCACAACCGTCTGCGCAAGCTGACCGAGGAGCACGGGCATCTGACGCGGCTGCTCTGGCTCGACACCATCATCGACGCGGCCATCCACCGTCAGTGGCTGGTGGCCATGGGGCGGCGCAGCGGACTGGGGCATCTTTCGCATCTGGTCTGCGAACTGTTCACCCGGCTCAGCGCAGTCGGCCTGACCCACGGCCAGAGCTTCGACATGCCCTTGACCCAGACGGTTCTGGGCGACGCCCTGGGCCTGTCGACGGTCCATGTGAACCGGCTGATCTCCGAGCTTCGCCGCGAGGGCCTGGTCCGCTGGACCAACCCTCGCGTGGATATTCTGGACTGGCCGCGCCTGGCCCAGATCGCCGAGTTCGACCCCACCTATCTCAGGCTGCACGCAGAGCCGGTCTAGCGGTTTAGCGCGCTGGGGGACGCTGGCCGGCCTCGAGGATGGGCATGCCGGCTTCGGTGGGAATGTAGATGGTCTGGCGGCCTTCCTTGCCGGCGGTTTCCTGCAACATATTGATGTAGGACCAGCGCAGATAGGCCTCGGGGCCGCCCAGGGCCTGGGCCATGATGCGGTTGGCCTCGTTGGCGCCCTTGGCGCGTTCGATCTCGGCGGCGGCGGTCAGCTTGGCCGAGTCCAGCGCAGCCTGGGCCTCCAGCACGCGGATGCGACGGTTCTGCACCGCCTCCTCATAGGCCGCCTTTCCCGCCATCTGCTTGGAATAGACGTTGTAGGTCGGGAAACCGACCAGGACGGCGGCGATCAGAACGCCGACAGCGATGACCGACCCGATAGTGAACCCGATGCCGCGCACGAGCGCCTCCCCTGAAATCTGAACAGGCGTCAGGGTGGACGCCGGCCATGCGGCCGGTCAAGGCCGCACGGCGGATCAGCGCCGCGCGGACGTTGGCGGCGCCGGGACCAGTTCAATCAGATCGAGGTTGGATTCATTGGCCGGCCAGGGGATGGCCAGACGCCAGCGGCGCTCGCCAATGCGCTCGACCACGGCCACCATGTCGCGATCCGGCCGTTGGCCATAGGAGCGGGCGGCGGGTTCAGAGGCCAGGGCCATCGAGCCGAGGAAGATCATGTGGCGATCATTCTCGGGGAACAACAGGCCGCTGGGCCTTTGCGAGCCGGTAAGCTTGGAGAATTTCAGTCCCGCCGCGGTCTGCTCGATACGGCAGGCGAACCAGCCGTAGACCACATAGCCCAAGCCCTCGTCCCCGCCCTGCGAGCCCAGCTTGACTGTGCGGCAGCGGTAGGTCCCGACCGGCGGCGTCACCGACGGGCGGGCGGCGTCCGGGTCGATCAGCTCGCCCAGGCTGGCCAGACTGCCAGACCCCGGCTGTCGCCTGGCCTGTTGCAGCGCCAGGGTCCATGCGGCGTCAAGACGCTGATAGCGATCGCGATCGGCGGCGGTGATGACGCCGCGCCAGTCGCTGAGCACGCCCGCGGTCGGGGCGTCGGGCGTCACAGCGGGGGGTGGAGGCGGCGGCGGCGGGGGCGTCGTGGCGCAGCCCGCCAGCAGCAGCGTCGCCAGAAGGCCCGGGATCAGACCCCGAGCAACCCTCGCCCTGAAAGACGAAACGCCGGCCGACGAACGTGACATGGGCTCTCCCTAGCACAGGGTCGAAAAGCCCCACTTCTTTAGGAAGCTCTCTCGACGCCCCGCGTCAACCCCGACTAGATCGCACGTCGTTCGTCCAAACGACGGCGAGCGGCGTCGAGGCCGAGGACCGCGACATCCGGGCCCGGCGTCAACGCGCGTGACAGGGCCTCGACCAGGGCCGGAATCTGCAGCGGCTTGGTCAGGTATTCGACGAAGCCAGCCTCACGTCCGCGCCGAATATCAGCCAGGGCGGCGCGGGCCGACAGGGCCAGCACCGGCACGCCGCGCGTCAGCGGATCCTCGGCCAGCCGAGCCCTGACCTCGAACCCGTCCATGCCGGGCAGGTTGACATCGAGGATGATCACGTCGGGCTTCAGGTCGCGCGCCAGGGTCAGCCCCTCCGCTCCGGTCTCGGCCACATGCAGCTGAATGCGCCCCAGGGCCGTGATCACATGACGCATCAGGGTGATGTTCGAAGGATTGTCCTCGACATAGAGCAGGGTCGCCGAAGGCAGGCTGGTCGCGGGAACCGGCGAGGCCGTCAGGGTGCGCGGCGTTTCCGAAGCGTTCGGCAACCGGACGGTGAAGACAGCGCCTTCCCCCTCCCCGCTTTCGGCGTCCAGTTGTCCGCCCATGGCCTCGATCAGACGCCGCGCCACCGCCAGCCCCAGACCCGCGCCCGGCACGTCGGAGGCCTCCCGACCCAGACGATTGAAGGGTTGGAACAGGCCTTCAAGACGGTCGGCGGGCAGACCCGGCCCCGTGTCCTGAACGCGAAGGCTGACGCCCTCGGTCGACTGCCCCGCCTCGATCAGCACCGCGCCGCCGGGACGGTTGTACTTGACGGCGTTGGCGACCAGCGCGGTCAGCACCTGACGCAGGCGCTCGCGGTCGGCGCGGGCGGCCAGACCCGCCACGGACGGGGGTTCCCGCAGTTCGATTCCAGCCGCCTCGGCCATGGGCCGAATGCCCTCGCAGACCTGCCGCGCAATCAACAGCGGATCGACCCGCTCGACCGTCAGCGCCAGACGCCCGCCCTCGATGTCGGCAAGGTTCAGCACCTCGTCGACCAGGGTCAGCAGTCGAGCGCCGGCGACGCGGATCTGCTCGACCGCCTGATGCTGGCGATGAGTGAGCGGCTCGTGAGCTTCATTCATCCGCATCAGATCGGCAAAGCCGATGACGGCGTTCAGCGGGGTGCGGAGTTCATGGCTCATACTGGCCAGGAATTCGGACTTGGCCCGGTGCGCCGCCTCGACATGGGCGGCCTGACCTTCGGCGGCGGTCAGGGCCGCTTGCAACTCCCGGGCGCGCTGCTCGGCGCGCGCCTCGAGCGTGGCGTTCAACCGCCGCAGGATCGCCCCCTCGCGCCTTGCCCTTATCGCAAGCCGCAACCCCGCCCCACAGCCGGACAGGGCCAGGGCAACCACCACCAGAACGAGTTCCATCGCACGTCCTCCCGATGCCTCGAGAGTGACGACTATAGATTGCGGTTATGTAAATATGCGCGCTAGAGTTGCACGCGACCGATCATCCCTCGTCGGCGGCGGGCTCGGCCTTGCGACGCGGGGCGCGACGCTTGGGCGCCGGAGCCTCTTCCACAGCCTCGTCCGAAGACGACGCCGAGGGGCGGGTCAGGAAGCCCGGCAGGCCCATGCCGTCGCTGACTTCTCCTTCGGCCGGAACGTCGGCGACCGGCGAGCGGTCGGCGCGTGGACGGCGCGGGGCGCGGGCGGGACGAGCATCGGTGTCCTCGACCTCGACGGCTGGCGTACTGACCGGCGCGTCCTCCGCCCCCGCCTCAGGAACATATTCAGCCTCGGACAGGGCGCGCGCCTCGTCTTCAGGCGTGGCCTCGCCGTTCTCGAAGCGGCGGTTGCGTTCCTCGCGTCGCCGTTCCCAGCGCTCGCGGCGGGTCTCGCGACGCCCGCCCTCGCGGGTCTCGCCCTCGGCGCGGGGTTCGCCCTGTTGTTGCTCACGCGGTTCGCGCGGTTCGCGCTCGGCGCGGGGCTCGCGGGGTTCACGATCCCGGTCGCGGTTGTTGTCGCGATCCCGATAATTGTCGCGGTCGCGGTTGTTGAAGTCGCGGTCGCGGTTGGCTTCGCGTTCGGCGCGCTCGGCCTGGCGGCGGGCGTCGTCGTCGATCTTCTGTTGCTCGGCCTGGGCGGCGGCGATGATGGCGGCGGCCTGGGCGCCCGACTCGTCTTCGAAGTCGATGTCGAAGCCCTGACCGGCCAGTTCGCGCTGGGCGATCTCGCTGACCGGACGCTGGGGCTGCAGGGCGCGCAGGACGCGGAAATAGTGTTCGGCGTGCTGGGTGTAGTTCTCGGCCAGCACCCGGTCGCCGGCAGCCGAGGCGTCGCGCGCCAGCTGCATGTAGCGCTCATAGACCGTCTGGGCGTTGCCGCGGACCTTGATGTTCTCAGGGCCCTGCGAGTCCCACGACCGGTTCGGATTGGTGGCGTTGGCGTTGTTGCCGCCGCCGCTGCCGGGCTTCCGGTTGCGTCCGCGCTGACGCTTCATGCCCTTGAAATCTCTCATCGGAGCTTACCGTGCTGGTGCGGGCCGCCGTCGGTTAAGGACGGGCAGGACCCAGTTCGTCGTTCCGTTCGGTCGGGGCCAATCCCCGTATCGATGTGCTCGGAAAACCGTTCGTCGCCCTGTGGTCCGCCAAGCTGACCAGCCCGGCCGTCACTGGCCCAGACGCGCTTGAGCGAGCAAACCTGCCCGAAAAGGATGCGTATGAGTGGGAGACAGATAAGGACTTAGCGCGCGATGGCGTCGTTTCCAAGGCTTTTATTGCGTCGCCCGCGCCACCCGCGTCAGGCCTCGGGGATGGGATCCACGCGCGGGTCCGGTCCGTTCGTAACCACGCGATCGCGGTCGCCCAGATCCTTGACCACCTTGACCCCGGCGAAGCCCGCCGCTTCGAACAGGGCCTTGACCGCCGGTCCCTGGTCCCAGCCGATCTCGACGGCGAAGACCCCTTGCGGGCGCAGGATGCGGGCGATCTCGGGGGCCAGGTCGCGATAGGGCTGCAGGCCGTCAGGGCCGCCGTCCAGCGCCAGGTGCGGATCGTGATCGCGCACCTCGGGATCCAGGCCAGCGATGTCCCCGGTCGGAATATAGGGCGGGTTGGACACCACCAGGTCGAAGCTGGCGTCGGCGAAGCCCGCGGCCCATTCGGTGCGAACAAAGGTGCAGCGACCGTCCAGATCCAGGTTGGCCGCGTTCTCGCGCGCCACGGCGATGGCCTCGGTCGAGATGTCGGTGCCGACGCCGCGTGCGCCGGCCCGCTCGACCAGGGCGGCCAGAAGGATGGCGCCGGAGCCCGCGCCCAGGTCGATCATGTCGAAGGCGCGATGGGGCGGAAAAGCGCGAACGACGACGTCCAGCAGGGTCTCGGTGTCCGGACGGGGGCTGAGCACGTCGGGCGTGACGTTCAGCATGATCTTCCAGAAGCCCTTCTTGCCCAGGATGCGCGACACGGGTTCGCGCTTCAGCCGGCGTGCGACCATGGCCTCGAAGGCGGCGAACCTGTCGGCGTCGAGAACGCGATAGGGGTCATTCAGGATGTCGACGCGGCCCACGCCGGTCGAGGCCTCCAGCAGCAGGCGGGCGTCGATCGACGGGCTGTCGATGCCGGCGGCTTTCAACTGGGCTTGCGCGCCCTTCCAGGCGGAGAGCAGGGTCGGGGCGGCGGGGGCGTTTTCGGACATGTCTGGTGATTGGCGCTTGCTGCGGGCGATTTCAAGACGGAACGCAGAGACAGCGTGACCGTTCTGGAGCGGATGGGGATGCAGAATCTTTCAAGGCGAAACTCCGACAGGCGATCGGGCAGCGCGATATGGCGCTTTGTCGGCGCCGCGGCGGGCGGTCTGGCGGCCGGCGCTACGGCTGCGCACCTGCTCTATACGCAGGGTCACAGGTTCGGCGTCGAACTGCGTCCCAGGCGTCCCGAGCCCCTGCCGCAGCGCGATCCCTCGCCGGAAGACTTCGACCTGAAGGAACCCGGGCGAGGCCGACTGGCCGAGCATCCGGTCCATATCCCGCGCAAGGGCTGGGTCGACATCGCCTGGCGCACCGGCATGGGCTATTTCGGCGACCGCGTGGGGTTCGTCGCCGGCGGCGTGACCTTCTTCATGCTGCTGGCCCTGTTCCCGACCCTGGGCGCCTTCGTCACCATCTACGGCCTGTTCGCTGATCCGGCCGACGCCTGGGGAAGATTGAGCTTCCTCTATTCCGTGCTGCCGTCGAACGTGGCCCAGTTCCTGGGCGCCGAGATGTCGCGGCTGGCCGGCAACTCGACCGGCCAGTTGACCTTCACCCTGGCCTGGACCCTGGCCCTGTCGCTGTTCGCGGCCAACGGTGGCGTAAAGACCCTCTTCTACGGCCTGAACCTCGCCTATCACGAGGTCGAGCGGCGTAACATCATCACCTACAACCTGATGTGCATGGGGTTCACGGTCTCGGCCCTGCTGGCCGTGCTGATCAGCGCAGGGCTGGTGGTCGGGGTGCCGGTGGTTCTGTCGGTCTTCGGGCTGGAAGAAGAATGGGCCCATCTGGCGCCGCTGCGCTGGCCGCTGCTTTTCTTTGGCTACGTCGGCGCCCTGGCCCTGATCTATCGGATGGGGCCGTGCCGGGCGCGGGCGCGCTGGCGCTGGCTGACCCCGGGGGCCCTGTTCGCGGCCGCCCTCAGCCTGCTGGTGTCCTTCCTGTTCAGCTGGTTCCTGAGCAACTTCGTTCGCACCGACTCCTACGGCCCGCTGGCGGCGGCCATGGGCTTCCTGCTGTGGACCTGGATTTCGGTGCAGGTGATCCTGATGGGAGCCCGGCTGAACGCCGAGATCGAACATCAGACGGCGCTGGACACGACCACCGGCGCGCCGTTGCCGATCGGCGAGCGGGGCGCGGTCATGGCGGATTCCGTCGGCCCGCGCCGGGGCAACCCGGCGGCCCTGGCCTTTACCCTGAAATACGCCGAAGCCTTGGGAGACAAGGTGCTGAAGCGGCGCATCAGGAGCCGCTGAAAGCCTAGTTGAACTCGGCTTCCAGATCCGCCAGGCGCGCCGCCTGATCCTCGGCGATCAGGGCGTTGAGCAAGGGGTCGATGTCCCCCTCCATGATCTGCGGCAGGCTGTGCAGGGTCAGGTTGATGCGGTGATCGCTGACCCGGCCTTGCGGATAGTTGTAGGTGCGGATGCGCTCTGACCGGTCGCCCGAGCCGACCTGCGACTTGCGGGTGTCGGACCGCGCCAGATCCTTGGCCTGACGCTGCATGTCGTACAGGCGGACACGCAGGTTCTTCATGGCCTTGTCGCGGTTCACGTGCTGGGATTTCTCCGACGACGTCACCATGATGCCGGTGGGCAGGTGGGTGATGCGCACGGCGGAATCAGTCGTGTTGACGTGCTGCCCCCCGCTGCCCGAGGCGCGGTAGGTGTCGATGCGGATGTCCTTGTCGTGGATTTCGATCTCCACGTCCTCGACCTCGGGCAGGACCGCCACCGTGGCCGCCGAGGTGTGGATGCGACCCTGCGACTCGGTCGCGGGCACGCGCTGGACACGATGGACGCCGCTCTCGAACTTCAGCCGCCCGAACACGCCTTCGCCGGTGACGGTGGCGATGATTTCCTTGTAGCCGCCGGCGTCGCCTTCGGTGGTGCTGTCGATCTCGACCCGCCAGCCGCGCGTGGAGGCGTAGCGCGAATACATGCGGAACAGGTCGCCGGCGAAGATGGCGGCCTCGTCGCCGCCGGTGCCGGCGCGCACTTCCAGCACGGCCGAGGCGTTTTCGTCGGCGTCGCGCGGGGCCAGCAGCAGGGCGACCTCGCGCTCCAGCTCCGGCAGGCGCGCGTTCAGGACGTCCAGCTCGTCAGCGACCATGGCGGCCATTTCCGGGTCGGCGGCCATGGATTGCAGGTCTTCGACCTCGGCGCGAGCGCGGGCGAGAGCCTGGACCGCGTCGGCCACCGGCTTCATCTCGGCGTATTCCTTGGACAGACGCACGATCTCGGCGCCGTCCGAAGCCGCGCCCATGCGCGCCTCCACCTGGTGGAAACGGTCGAGCACCTGATCAAGCCGGGCCTGGGGCAGTCGCAAGGGAGCGTCCTCTGAACAAAAATTCGAGGGCGGAGCCATACTCGCCGGACCGCTTCCTGTCGATGAAAAGGCCCGAACACGCGCAGATGGAGCGATTGTGAACAACCGTCACAAGGCCGTCAGAGCGGTTTCTTCGCATCTGCAAACCCCCTAGCTCCACCGGGGCTGAAGCAAGACAGGAGACGGGCATGTTCGATGGCAACGCAGGTTCCGCCGTGGGCGCCGACGAAAACGTGGCGCGACTCTGCGCCCTCTACGACGGGCTGCTGGAGCGCCCGGACGCGGCGGTTTCCCAAGACGCGGAAACCGAGTTGAAGGCGCTCGCCAAGATTTTCGACCTGGACGCAGACCGTCCCGCCGCTGCCCTGTGGCCGGCCCTGCGCGCCGTCCTCGTGCGTCAGGCGCCGGCGGAAACGCCTGACGCGCCGCAGCCGCTCGAGCCCCTCACCATCCTTCTGGTCGAGGACGACGCCGAGGCCGCCGCGGCCCTGACCGAGACGCTGGACGCCGCCGGACATCGCGTTGTCGGCCCCTTCCACAGCGCCGAGGCCGCCGAGGCCGCGACCGCGCTTCACCCCATCGACGCGGCCCTGCTGGACATCAACCTGTCCGGCGAGGCCACGGGCGTCGATCTGGCCCGCAGCCTGAAGACGCGCTGGGGCGTGCCGGTGGTCTTCCTGTCGGGCGACGTCAGCGCCGCCGCCGCCAACGCCGAACTGGCCGCCGCCATGGTCATCAAGCCCTATACCGGCCGCGACGTGCTGGACGCCCTGGCGCGACTGGAGCCGCGCGGCTGATCCTGTTGTCTTCCTCGGCCCGCAACGCGTCGGCCATTGCCAAGCCGGGCGCGCGGTGCTCCTGATGCAGCCAGCGCGCGCGACGCGGCCAGAGGGCTGAATGGACACCTTTTTCCTGTTCCTGCTGGTGGGCGTCCTGGCCCAGGCGGTCGATGGCGCCCTGGGCATGGCCTATGGCGTGATCTCGTCCTCGGTGCTGCTGGCGTTGGGGGTGCCGCCCGCCATGGCCTCGGCCAGCGTCCACGCCGCCGAGGTCTTCACCACCGCCGCCTCGGCCGGCAGCCACGTCGGGCACAAGAACGTCGACTGGCGGCTGTTTCTGCCGCTGGCGATCGCAGGGGTGATCGGCGGGGTTCTGGGCGCCTATGTCCTGACGGGCATCGACGGTCAGATTATCAAGCCCTTCATCATCGCCTACCTGGCCGTGATCGGGGTGTGGATCCTGTGGCGGGCGGGCCATGAGACCACCCTGCGACACCTGCCCACCTGGGTCGCCGGGCCTCTGGGCCTGGTCGGCGGCTTCCTGGACGCGGTCGGCGGGGGAGGCTGGGGGCCGACGGTCTCCTCGACCATGGTCGGCGCCGGCCATGATCCGCGCAAGGCCATCGGCACCGTCAACACCGCCGAGTTCTTTCTGACCGTCGCGGTGTCGGCCACCTTCGTCTGGGCCCTGGTGACAGGCCATTGGGAAGAGGCCGGGGCGCTGGAGAACCACGCCGCCGCCGTCGGCGGGCTGGTGGTCGGCGGCCTGATCGCCGCCCCGTTCGCGGGCCTGATCGTCAAGAAGATCCCGCGCAAGATCCTGACCTATTCGGTCGGTTTCCTGCTGGTCTTCCTCGCCGCCTTCCAGGGCGCGCAACTGGCCGGTCTGTTCGGCTGATCGGAAAAGGGCGGGCCCGGCCTGCGCCGATCCCGCCCCTTCATTTCCTCTAGGTTCGGCGTCGTCAGGCCGGAACGGTGGCCTGGAAACTCGGGCGCTGTTCCAATGCGGCCTGCAGGGCCACGAGGTTGAGCCTGCCCGTCTGCCAGTCATAGTCAGGGTGGCGGAAGCTGACCCAGCTGACGGCGATCCCGGCGCTCAGCACGCCCATGTTGAAATCATCAGCCGACGGCGCGGCGGCTTCCAGCGCGTCCAGCGACCGGCCCATGTTGAAGGTCCAGCGGGAAATCCACGACGGCGAGCGCTCGTGCTCAGGCCGGCGCTTCTCCAGCACCAGCTTGACGCCCATCTCCAGCGTGGCGTTGGCCAGGGTCTCCAGACGCTTGACGCGCAGACGCTCGGCGCCGTCGGCGGGCAGCAGGCGCGGGCCGGAACCGATCATGTCCAGATACTCGGCGATCACCGGGCTGTCGGTCAGCGGCAGGCCGTCATCGGCGATCAGGGTCGGCACCTGCACCACCGGATTGGTGGCCAGCAGTTCCGGCGCATTGGCGTAAGGGTCGACCGCGACCTCCTCGATCCGCCCGGAAAGGCCCTTCTCACGAGCGACGATGCGGACCTTGCGCGCGAAGGGCGAGGGGGTGGTGATGTAGAGCTTCATGTTCACTCGGCGGCTTATTCGGCGGCCGCGCGGGCGGCGTCCAGTTCGGCGGCCTTGGCCTCGACCAGTTCGACGATGTGGTCGATCATGCCGTCATTGGCCTGTTTGCCGGCGATCTTGCCGTTCAGATAGACCATGCCGGCGCCCTTGCCGCCGCCGGTGAAGCCGACGTCGGTATAGAGGGCCTCGCCCGGGCCGTTGACGACGCAGCCGATGATCGACAGCGACATGGCCGTCGAGACGTGGGCCAGCTTCTCTTCGAGAATGGCCACCGTCTCGATGACGTTGAATCCCTGGCGCGCGCACGACGGACAGGCGATGATGTTCACCCCCCGGTGACGCAGGCCCAAGGATTTCAGGATGTCGAAGCCGACCTTGATCTCTTCCACCGGGTCGGCGGCCAGGGAGACGCGAATGGTGTCGCCGATGCCGGCCCACAACATGTTCCCCATGCCGATGGCCGACTTGATGGTGCCGGTGCGCAAGGGTCCCGCCTCGGTGACGCCCAGGTGCAGGGGGCAGTCGATGGCCTCGGCCAGCTGCTGATAGGCGGCGACCGTCAGGAAGGGGTCGGACGCCTTCACCGAGATCTTGAACTCGTGGAAGTCGAGGTCCTGAAGGATGCGGGCGTGGTTCAGCGCGCTCTCGACCATGGCGTCGGGACAGGGCTCGCCGTACTTCTCCAGCAGTTCCTTTTCCAGCGAGCCGGCGTTGACGCCGATGCGCATGGAGCAGCCGTGGTCGCGGGCGGCCTGGACGACCTCCCTGACCCGGTCGATCGAGCCGATGTTGCCCGGATTGATGCGCAGGCAGGCGGCGCCCGCCTGGGCCGCCTCGATCCCACGCTTGTAGTGGAAGTGGATGTCGGCCACGAGCGGCACGCGGGCCTCGCGGGCGATGGTCCTGAAGGCCGCCGTCGACTCCTCGTCGGGGCAGGAGACGCGGACGATGTCGGCGCCAGCCTCCTCCAGCTGACGGATCTGATCCAGCGTCGCCGCTGCATCGGTCGTCGGCGTATTGGTCATAGACTGGACGCTGATCGGGGCGTCGCCGCCGACCGGGACCGAGCCGACCATGATCTGGCGGCTCTTGCGGCGCTCGATATGGCGCCAGGGACGGATGTGGCCGAGTTCGGAACTGCTCATGTCGCGCGGAACATAGGCGAGGAACGACGGCAAAACCACGACATCAGCCGTGATCCGCGCGATTCAGCCCGCCGGACGCGCGGGGGCGGCCGGCGGGACCCCTGCCGGAGCGGGCGCTGCGGCCAGGGCGGCGGCGGCCTGGGCCGCGCGGGCGCGGGTCAAGGCTTCCGCAGCGGCGGCGGCGCGGGCCTCGGACTGGCGGGCGGCGGTCTGGGCGCGGCTGTTCAACTGCCCCAGGGGCGACTGGGGGCCCGGCAGGACGCCGCTGTGCTCGCCATTCAGATAGACGTCGAAGGCCGTCGGATCCGAGACATCGACCGTGGCCGAGACATTGGGCGGCGCCCGCCAGGCCTCGCCTGCGGCCAGTTGGCGCGCGAAAAGGATGCGGCCGTCGCCTTGACGGATGACCAGACTGGCGGGCTTGCTGGCTTGCAGGATGACCTGGGAGGCGATGGCCGACGAGCCGTATACGGGACCGCGAGGATTGAAGGCGGCCTGGACCGGGGGGGCCGGCGGGACGACGGCGTTGGGATCGTCCGGGTCGACGCCCGTCAGCTGGGCCTCGAGGCCTGGCGTGATGTAGAGGGCGGGCGTGGTCTGGTCCGGCGGGGCGGCGCGCGGCGCGCCCAGGTAGAGGGCACGCTCGACCTCGGCGTCGGCCTCCTTCGCCCAGTCCTTGGGCACGGCGACCAGGTCGGACGGATGCGGCGGCTCGATACGAACCACGCGCTGGAAGACGTTCCAGCCGACCACGGCCAGAATCAGCACGCCGAGCGCCGCCAGAATCCTGGGCGAGGTGCGGCGCATCTGCTGCAGGGCGGCGCCGGTCGGTGCCTGCAGCGGCACCGCGGCCTCAGGAAACTCGCGCTTGAACCGCTCGACCGCCGTCAGTTCATCCAGGCCGAGCGCCCCGGCATAGGCGCGGACATAGCCCATGGAGAAGATGCGTGACGGCAGGACCGAAAACTCGTTCTGCTCCAGAGCCGTCAGATAGCGGGGATGCACCCGGGTCATGGTCGACAGCTGAGCCATGGAACGGCCCGAGGCGAGGCGAGCCGCACGCAGGGCCTCGCCCAGCGTCTCGGCGTCCTCGAGGGACGGCGCGTCGTGCCGATCCTGATCCATGCGGGGTTCCGTCAGTGGGGGCGCAAACACGCCCTCCCCCTCGCTTAGACGACGCGATCCAAGCGGGCAACGCGGGAAAAGCGGCTCCGCTTCAGACGGCGATATTCAGCTTGCGCGCCAGGGACTCGATCTCGCCGCGCACCGATCCGGCCGAGGAGCCGAGCAGGACGTTCATCCCGCGACGGGCGGCGGGCAGGTCGGCCGACAGGATCATCCGCTTGACCGGCCCCACCCCGCCCGCCGGGGCGGACAGACGGGTGTAGCCGAGGGTGATCAGGGCGAAGGCTTCCAGCGGACGCCCTGCCAGTTCGCCGCAGACCGAGACCGGCGTGGCGCTGTCGGCGCACTTCTGCTGGATTTCGGCCAGGGCGCGCAGGGCAGGGGGCGACAGGGGATCATAGCGGTCCGAGACCAGGGGATTGGTCCGGTCGGCGGCGAACATATACTGCAACAGGTCGTTGGTGCCGATCGAGACGAAGTCGGTCAGCGGCAGCAGGGCGTCCAGATGCCACAGCAGGCTGGGGCATTCGACCATGGCCCCGACACGCAGCAGGGACGGCAGGGGTCGGCCGCGACGTCGCGCCCAGTCGCACTCGACATCGACCAGTTCACGCGCGGCGCGGAACTCGTCCACCGTGGCGATCATGGGGAACATGACGCGCAGCTCGCGCCCGGCGGCGGCGGCCAGAAGGGCGCGCACCTGCATCCGCAGCAGGGCCGGACGGTCCAGCCCCAGACGAATGGCGCGACGGCCCAAGGCCGGATTCTCTTCCCGCTCATTGTCGAGATAGGGCAGGACCTTGTCGCCGCCGATGTCCAGGGTGCGGAAGGTTACGGGCCGGTCGCCCGCCGCATCCAGCACCAGCTTGTAGAGCGCCGTCTGGGCGTCCAGACGCGGCAGTTCGTCCGAGACCATGAACTGGAACTCGGTGCGGAACAGGCCGATGCCCTCGGCCCCCGTGGCGTCGAGATTTTCCAGATCCACGGCCAGACCGGCGTTGGTCAGGACGGTGATCCGCGTGCCGTCCTTGGTGACGGCGGGGATGTCCCGCAGCAGGTCGAACTCGGCCCGGCGCTGCGCGCGCACGGCCATGCGGGTCTGGACCGCCGCCAGCATGTCGGGACGGGGGCGCAGGTAGGCCTCGCCCGTCTCGCCGTCGACGATGACCTGATCGCCCTCGGACAGGCGGTCGCGCAGGCCTTGCAGACGGCCGACGCAAGGGATCTGAAGCGCCCGCGCCACGATGGCGGCGTGGCTGGCGGCCGAGCCCTCTTCCAGCAGAAGGCCCCGCAGCTTGTGGCGTGGATATTCCAGCAGGTCGGCGGGGCCGAGGTTTCTGGCCACCAGAATGGCGTCGTCGGGCAGGTCGCGGTGACCGGGATTGTCGCCCGCCAGCACCCGCAGCAGACGGTTGGCCAGGTCTTCGAAGTCGTGCAGGCGTTCGCGGATATAGGGGTCGCGGGCCTTGGCGAAGCGGGCGCGGTGTTCGTTGCGGACCCGGTCAACGGCGGCCTCGGCGGTCAGGCCGGAACGCACAGCCTCTTCCAGCGAGCGGTTCCAGCCCCGGTCGTCGGCGAACATGCGATAGGTTTCCAGCACCTCGAACGAGGTGCCGCCCAGCTTGCCCTGCCCGCCTTCCAGCATGACGTCGATGCCGGCCTTGAGCGCCGACAGCGCTTCCGCCAGCCGTTTTTCCTCGGCGACCGGATCGTCAGAGAGAAGTTGCTCGGGGGCCAGAGGCGCCTCGTGCTGGACGACCACGCCATAGGCCAGGCCTTCGGCGAACTTCTGACCCTTCAACCGTTCGGGGCGATGAGGGGCCACCTCGACGTCGCGCAGTTCGTCCTGGGCCAGCAGTTCGCCCGAGGCGACCGTCTCGGCCAGGACCATGGCGATGGTCTGGATGTCCTCGACCTCTTCCTCGTCGTAGCGACGGGCGACGCGATTCTGGACGACCAGGACGCCGATGGCCCGGCCGCCGCGCAGAAGCGGCGCGCCGAGGAAGGCGTGGAAGGGATCTTCGCCGGTTTCCGGGCGATAGGAGAAGCTGGGGTGGGAGGGGGCGTCCGACAGGCTGATCGGCTGGGCCAGCCGGGCCACCTCGCCGACCAGGCCCTCGCCGGGACGCAGTCGCGTATTGTGGACAGCTTCGGGGTTCAACCCTTGCGTCGCGAACAGCTCCAGCTCGCCCGAGGCGCGGCGCAGATAGATGGAGCAGACCTCGGCCACCATGGACTGGGCGATGGTGCGCACCACCATGTCCAGCCGCTCCTGCGCCGGGCCGCCGCCGGCCATGGCTTCGCGGATCTGGCGCAGGAGGTTGCGAGGCCCCCTCGTCGTCAATCCGCCCTTCACCATGGTCGCTCCCGCCTTGCCGCCCGCTGATCAGATAGGGCGGCGTTTCTGTTCATCCTATAGCGCGTCGAGCCCGTAGGCCGCATGCAGCGCCCGCACGGCCAGTTCGGAATAGGCGTCCTCGATCAGCACGCTGATCTTGATCTCCGAGGTCGAGATGGCCTGGAACTTGACGCCCTTGTCGGCCAGGGCCCGGAACATGGTCTGGGCCACGCCGGCGTGGCTGCGCATGCCCACGCCGATGACCGAGATCTTGGCCACGTCCGCGTCGATGCGCAGCTCTTCAAAGCCGATCTCGGCCTTGGCGGCGGTCATCATCTCGGCGGCGCGCTGGGCGTCGCGGCGTCCCGTGGTGAAGGTCAGGTTGACCGCCCCCTCGGTGCGGGCCTGGCTCTGCACGATCATGTCCACGTTGACGTTGGCCTCGGCCAGACGCGTGAAGACGTCGGCGGGGGCGTCGGTGCGGTCCGCCAGACCCAGCAGCGTGATCCGGGCTTCGTCCCGGCTCATGGTCACGCCGGAAACGATGCGCTTTTCCACGATCTCATCCTCGTCACAAATCAGGGTGCCGGCGTTTTCCGGCAGATTTCCATTTTCATCCGGCTCGATGAAGCTGGACAGGACCCGAACCGGGACCTGTTTCGCCATGGCCAGTTCGACCGAGCGGGTTTGCAGCACCTTGGCCCCCAGGGAAGCCATTTCCAGCATCTCCTCGTAGGAGACCTTTTCCAGGCGCCGCGCGCGGCTCTCGATGCGGGGGTCGGTCGTATAGACGCCGTCCACGTCGGTGTAGATGTCGCAAGGCGCGCCCAGCGCCGCCGCCACCGCCACCGCCGAGGTGTCGGAACCGCCGCGTCCCAAAGTGGTGATGCGGCCGTCGCGGGTCACGCCCTGGAAGCCGGGCACCACAGCGATCTGACCGCCGTCGACGGCGGCGCCCAGAACGTCGCCCGGCACATCCTCGATGCGGGCGCGGCCGTGGGCGTCGTCGGTCAGGATCGGAATCTGCCATCCCATCCAGCTGCGCGCGTTCAGGCCCATGTTGCGCAGGGTCAGGGCCAGAAGCCCCGACGTCACCTGCTCGCCCGAGGCGACCACCACGTCGTATTCGTCGTCCGACAGGGGCAGGCCTGCCGCCGCCTGTCCGGCGCCGTCGGTCCAGGCCACCAGCTCATTGGTCTTGCCGGCCATGGCGGACACCACCACGGCGATCTGTTTGCCCTTGGCGGCCTCGGCGGCGATTATTCGCGCCGCACGACGAATACGCTCGAGGTCCCCCATGGAGGTCCCCCCGAACTTCATCACCAGTCGTGTCGTTTCGGGCCGCGTCATCGTGGCGTTTCGTCCCCTGCTTGCATGGGCGGCCAAGGCGGTTCATGCCTGCGGCCATGTCCGCTTCTAACGACAGCCTTGAGCCGCGCAAACCCCAAAGCGAAGAGGGTTTTTCACCCTTTGCAACCGATCGTGCCGAGGGGCCGAGCATCGATCCTGCCGATGTGGCCCGTTTCTCGGCCCAGGCGGCCGAGTGGTGGGACCCGAAGGGGCCGTTCGCGCCCCTGCACCGCTTCAATCCGGCGCGGCTGAAATTCGTCCGCGACCGCGCCGCCGAGCATTTCGGGCGCGACGTGCGGACCCGCGCGCCCTTTAACGGTCTCAGCCTGATCGACATCGGCTGCGGCGGCGGCCTGATCGCCGAGCCGATGCGGCGCATGGGGTTCGAGGTCGCGGCCCTGGACGCCTCGTCCGAGAACATCGGCACGGCCCGCGCCCACGCCGAACAGATGGGCCTCGACATCGCCTATCGCGCCGCCACCGTCGAGCAGATGGTGGAAGCGGGCGCCGGTCCCTTCGACGTGGTCCTGACCATGGAGGTGATCGAGCACGTCGCCGATCCGGAAGGCTTCGTCCGCGCCTGCTCCAAGCTGATCAAGCCCGGCGGGATGATGATCGTCGCCACCCTGAACCGTACGCTGAAGGGCCTGCTGCTCGGCAAGGTGGCGGCCGAATACCTGCTGCGCTGGGTCCCGGCCGGCACCCACGACTGGCGCCAGTTCCTCAAGCCCGACGAACTGCGCGCCATGCTGGACGGCGAGCCCCTGACCGTCACCGGCCCTTACGGGCTTGCGTATGACCCGCTCAACGACCGCTGGAGCGAGGGCGACGACGTGGGCATCAACTACATGATGATGGCGACGCGGCCCGGATCAGGGATGCCGTGATCGCCAATCCGCGCATCGTCATCACCGGCGGCCCCGGCTCCGGCAAGACCAGCCTGATCGAGGCTCTGGCGGCGGCGGGTCACGCGACCTCGCCGGAGGCCGGGCGGGCAATCATCCGCCGCCAGCAGGCCATCGACGGTCAGGCCCTGCCCTGGCGTGATCGCGCCCTGTTCGCCGAGCTGATGCTGGATCGTGAGCTGGCGGCCCACGCCCGGTTCGCGGACATTGAGGGACCGATCTTCTTCGACCGGGGAACGCCCGACGTGGTCGGCTACCTGAGCCTGTGCGGCCTGCCGGTCCCGGCCCACGTCGAGCGGGCGGCGCGGGAAATCCGCTATGACCGTCGCGTCTTCATCGCCCCGGTCTGGCCCGAGATCTTCGCGCGGGACGCCGAGCGACGGCAGGATCTGGACGAGGCGCAGCGCACCTTCGACGCCATGGCCGAGGTCTATCCGCGCTTCGGCTACGACCTGATCGAGCTGCCGAAGGCGCCCGTCGCCGAGCGGGTCGCCTTCGTCGCGTCGCGCCTCGCCTAGCCCGGCTGCTGAGTCTCGCGCAGCAGCGACAGCTCGTAGCCTAGGGCCTGAACCCGGCTGCGCAGGGCCTGACGCGTTTCCGTTCCGGGGCGGGCCTCGCGGCTGAGGATCCAGAGGTAGCGGCCCGACGGCTCGCCGACGATCGACCAGCTGTAGTCGTCGGCATGGTCCAGAACCCAGTAGTCGCCGACATAGAAGGGGCCGAAGAAGGAGACCTTCAGCTTGGCGTTCTCACTGCCCTCGACCACCTTGGCCTTGCCTTCGGATTGCTTGACCGGCCCGTCGATGGCGCCCTGTCGGCAGCGGTTCAGGACGCGGACCGGCCCATTCTCCAGCAGGCTGTAGTCGGCGGTCACCGCCTCGCAGTCCTTCTGGAAGCCGGCCTCGTAGCGGGCCAGTTCGTACCAGCGGCCGAGGTATCGGTTCAGCTCCACCGGCTTGGCGGGCTGCGGCACGGCGGCGTTGCCGACCGGCCCCCGTTGCAGGGTGGCGCAGGCGCCGAGAGCAGCGGCGGCCCCGACGAGGAGCACGAGGGGGAGAAGGCGTTTGACGGTCATGGCGTCTGAAAGCGCCGAACCGGCGACCCGGTTCCGTCAGAGCGCCCGGATCATGTAGCGGGCGTCGGCGCCATAGCTGGCCAGCTTCTCGGCCATGCCGGGCGGGGTTTGCACCCCAAAGCCGTTACGCTCCCAGAAGGCGGTCGCCTCATTGACGGCCACCAGGGCGATCTCACGCCAACCCGCCGCCTTCGCCTGTTCGGCCAGACGCTCGACAATCAGCCGGGTATAGCCGCCGCCGCGCGTCTCGGGGTGTAGGGCCAGATCATGCAGATAGACGACGTCAGCCTCCTCGGGGATGGCGCCGATCAGGCTGTCCAGCGGCGGGGCGCTGTTCCGGCGCCAGGGATAGGCCATCAGATAGCCCCTGACGCTTCCGGCTTCGTCAGACAGGACGAAGCAGCCCTCGGGGGCCAGGGCCTGACGTTCGGCGAAGCATTCGCGCGCCTCGAAATGGTCGGGGAAGGACAGGCGGGCGACCGCGACGACGCCGTCGATGTCGGCAGGCGTCATGGGCCGCCACTCTAGCTGGGGCAGCGCGCGTTCAGCGGCGCCTTGTTGAATGTCCATTCCACACTCCGGGTCTCATCATCATCCGCCCCCTCGATGCGGGCGGTCAGCACATCCCCCTCGCGCTGATAGAGGATACGATGCGGAAAGTCGTTGTCAGGGTTGGCGAAAACCACGCGTTGCGGCCCGCTCTCGATCAGGCGGAAAGGGGTCGCCGGTGCGCCTTCGGGCCGGGCGAAATAGGCCAGGCCGCCATCGGGAGCCGGGCCGATATGGGCGCTTTCGAAGCCGCTGCGGCCATTGCGCACGGTCACGGCGGAACCGACGACCAGCCCCAGGCGCGGGTCGCTCCAGGTCTCGGACGCCTCACGCCCGCCGGAACAGTCCAGCCAGTAGCCGGCCAGCCACGACAGGTCGGGCGCAGGCGCCTGCAGCAGAGTGGCGGCCATCAGGGTGCTCAGCAGCGACATCAAGGTCTCCCTCCTCGGTTCGGAAAGCAGCCTAGATCAGTCCAGCCCGTCTCGCTTGTAGGTTTGCGACGCCAACTGACGGGCCAGCTCCATCTGCTCACGCGCCCATTCGCTGGCGGTGCAGCCGAGGAAGCGACGGAAGTCGCGCGCCATCTGCGGCTGATCGAAATAGCCGGCAGCCAGCCCGGCCTCCAGCCAGGAGGCGGCGTCGGCGTCCTGGCCCGTCGCGTGGTCGAAGACGCGGCGGAAACGAAAGACCGACCGCAGGGTGCGCGGGGCCACGCCGACCCGGTCGCGAAAGCGACGTTGCAGGGCGCGGCGGTCGGCGGGCGACAGGGACGGCGCCTCGCCCTCGCGTTCAGCGGCGGCGACCTCGGCGCGGACGGCGGGGTCGATGCGCCAGTCGCCGGCAAGACGCTGACCCTCCAGCCAGTCGGACAGAGCCGCCGCCTGCCCCGCCGGATCGCCGGCGGGCGCGGAAAAGCCCGTGAGCCGCGCGACCAAATCCAGTCGCCGGTCGGTTGCCTCAACAAGCGGAAGACCGAGGAAGTCGCGCGCGCCATCCGGCTCGAACCGGGCGGCGACGATCTCGATCGGGCCGACGGGGCGGATGGCCATGGGCCGGGTCATCTGGCCGGCGAAGATGACCGGCGGTTGGGGGCGGAAGACGCCGTCCTCGCCCTGCTCCTCATAGGGCGCGGCCAGGTCGATCACCAGTTCGGCGCAGCCGTCGGGGGCGATGCGCTGCACCGCGCCCGAGGGTTCCGGCGCGGCGTAGGTCCACAGGGTGCGGATGAAGGGACGCAACGCAGGCGGCGGCGCGAACTCCTCGTATCTCTCCCCCTGCCCCATCCGTTTAGTTGGCCTTCTTCGGGTCCGGCGGCAGGCTGGGCAGGGCGGCGCAGGGGACGCCGTCGTCCTTCAGCTTCTTGACGTCAGCGGGGGTGGCCTCGCCGTAGATTTCGCGCTTCTCGGAGCGCCCTTCGTGGATATCGCGGGCCTCGCGAGCGAAGGCGTCGCCGACGTAGTCGAAATTCTGCTCGACGTGCTCGCGCACCTCGCGCGCCGCCTGCATCATCATGGCCTGCATCTGCTTCATCGTGTCCGGCGCTGGCCCAGCCGTTTTCGTGCCAGAGACAGCCGGGGCCATCACCTGTTTGCGCACGCCGGTCGAGCCGCAGAAGGGGCATTCGACCAGACCGCGCTCGGCCTGATCGTCGTAGTCGGAGGAGGAGGCGAACCAGGCCTCGAAGCCGTGGTCGTGGTCGCAGGACAGGGCGTAGCGGATCATTGCGGCCAGTCGAAATCGCGGTCGTGCTTCAGCGAAGGCACAGCCTGTCGCGCGCGCTGAACGGCGCTGAGGTCGAGTGTCGCAGACACGACGCAAGGCTCGTCATGGTCGGCCTTGGCGATAATCTCGCCCCAGGGGCCAACGATGGTGGAGCGGCCCCAGGTCTGGCGGCCGTCCTCATGCGTTCCGCCCTGGGCGGGAGCCAGGACGAAGGCGCCGGTTTCGATCGCGCGGGCGCGCAGCAGGGTCTCCCAATGCGCCTCGCCGGTCGGACGGGTGAAGGCGGCGGGCACGGCGATCATGGCCGCCCCGGCCTGGGCCAGTTGACGGTGCAGATACGGGAAACGCACATCGTAACAGATGGTCAGGCCCAGCCCTCCCCAGGGGGCGTCGGCCACGCTGGCGGCTTCGCCGGGGCGCACCGAGGCGCTTTCGCGGTAGGTCTCGCCATTCGGCAGGTCCACGTCAAAGACGTGCAGCTTGTCGTATCGGGCCGTGATCGCCCCGGTCGGATCAACCAGCAGGGAGCGGTTGGCGGCGCGCGCATCGCCATCCACGCCCGAGCGCACAATGGCCGAGCCGATCAGCAGCCAGACGCCCAGCTCATTCGCCAGGGCGCGCAGGCCGAGGACGGCGGCGTCCGCCTCCTCGCTCGACAGTGCGGCGTCGCGCAGACTTCGGCGCTGTTCGAGGAAGTTGGTCCCCTCGGGCGTCAGGATCAGTTTCGCGCCGCCCGCCGCCGCCTCGCGGATCAAGGGCTCGACATGGGCCAGCCCTGCGTCCGCCGTCGCCGGCGTCCGCGTCTGGACCAGCGCCACATTGAGCCGCTCGTCCATCAGGCCGCCAGCAGCGGGTCGAGGCCGCCGCGCGCATCCAGGGCGTGGATGTCATCCGAGCCGCCGACATGTTTCTCGCCGACGAAGATCTGCGGGAAGGTGGACTTGCCGCCCGACCGCTCGACCATCTCGGCCTTCTTTTCCGGGTTGTTCGAGGCGACGATCTCGGTGAACGCGACGCCCTTGCGCTTCAGCAGGCCCATGGCGGCGGTGCAATAGGGGCAACCGGGCTTGGTGTAGATGACGACTTCGGCCACTGAGGACTCTCCTGAATTCAGACTAGCGCCCTACTTAGGCGGTTCGCGCGCAGTTCGCACCCTCGCGATGACGGCCAGGTCCACAGCGCGCGCTCCGGCGGACAAAAGGACCCGGGCGCAGGCCTCGGCCGTGGCCCCCGTGGTCAGGACATCGTCGACCAGAAGGATGCGCCGGCCCTTGATTCGACGACGCCCGGCCTCGGTGACGGCGAAGGCGGATTTGACGTTCAGCCGCCGCCCGCGCGCCGACTTGCCGCCCTGGCTGGCGGTGGGCGCCGCCCGGATCAGGGCGTCGGGCAGGTAGTCGAGCCCCGCGTTGCGGGCCAGAGGCCGCGCGATCTCGGCCGCCTGATTGAAGCGCCGGGCCAGCAGACGGCCGCGATGCAGGGGGACCGGAACCACAGCGTCAGCCTCGGCCACCACGTCGGCGCCCGACCGGGCGATCCAGCGCGCGAACAGGGGGGCGAACTGCTGCTGGTCGCCGTGCTTGAACTTGAGGATCAGGCCGCGCGAGGCCTCGTCATAGACGCAGGCGGCCCGGGCGCGGGCGAAGGCGTAGGGCTGGACCTGACAGGCCAGGCAACGATCCGAGGCGAAATCGCCGCCATCGTATTCAAACGCCGCGCCGCAGCCGTCGCAGACGGGCGCCTCCAGAAACACCACCCGGCTCCAGGCGTCGGGCGACAGGCCGGCCGAGGCGGTGGCCTCGCGGCTGTCGTGGGCCATGGGGGGCAGCAGCAGGTCGAGCAGACCGCGCGCCATTCCACGCGCGCCCAGCGATATACGCGCCGACCCGTCTTTCAATCCGGCCCGCCAACCCCCATCCTGAACGGCCATGAGCGCCCCCTCCTCCGGTCCCCCGATCATCTTCGACGCCGCCCGCCGCGCCGCGCGCCTGAACCGCGCCGCCCGACGTTTCCCCGACGCCGACTTCCTGCACGTTCGCGCCGCCGACAATGCGGTGAACAGTCTGGAGGTGATCCTGCGCGAGTTTCACACGCCCGTCGACCTGTCGCCCCATCCCGGCGTCTTCGCCCGCGCCCTGGCCGACAGCCCGGCTCACGCGCAAGTGGCCGAGGTGCGCGCCGCAGGCTCCACCGCTGAACGGGCTGCGCCGGGGGCCTGGCCTCTGGAGTTGGAGGATCAGTCGGCCGACCTGATCGTCAACCTGCTGGGGCTGCACTGGGCCAACGACCTGCCCGGCGCCCTGGCCCAGATCCGCAGGGCGCTGAAGCCCGACGGTCTGTTCATCGCCAGCCTGTTCGGAGCGGCGACGCTGAAGGAGCTTCGCGGCGTGCTGACCGAGGCGGAACTGGAAGTGAACGGCGGAGCCCAGGCCCGGGTCTCGCCCTTCGCCGACGGTTTCGACGGCGCAGGCCTGCTGCAGCGCGCGGGCTTCGCCCTGCCTGTCAGCGACGTCGACCGGGTGACCGTGCGCTATGCCGATCCCTTCGCCCTGATGCGCGACCTGCGGGCCATGGGCGAGACCAATGTGCTGGCCGGACCGATCCGGCCGCTGAGCCGCGCTGTCCTGGCGCGCGCGGCCCAGCTCTACGCCGAACGCCACGCCGAGGCGGATGGGCGCATTCCAGCGACGTTCGAGATGGTGCATCTGGCCGGCTGGGCGCCGCACGACAGCCAACAGAAGCCGGCCCGGCGCGGGTCGGCCAGGACCCGTCTGGCGGACGCCCTGAGCGTGCGCGAGCGGACGGGCGAGGAGCCTAGCTGACCGCCTGGGTCAGGGCCGTCAACGCGGCGTTGAACACGCCGGCGGCCTTTTCGCCAGCCAGACGCATCGAACCGATGATGACCAGAAAGATCAGGGCGCAGATCAGGCCGTACTCGATGGCGGTGGCGCCGCTGTCGTCGCGGCCGAAGCGGCTGATGAAACGTCGCATCCTGGCCCCCTCCTGCGGCGGCTGATCAGAGCAGGTCGCGCAACCAGGCGACCAGGGGTTCGTCGGCCGGGGGCATGGGATAGTCCGACAGCTTGTTCGGCTTCACCCAGGCCAGACCCGCGTGCTCACGCGCCGTGACCACGCCGGACCAGCGCCGGCACAGATACAGTGGCATCAAGAGATGAAAGGATTCGTAAGCGTGACTGGTAAACACGAAGGGGGCCAGGCAGGCCTCGTTCACGTCGATGCCCAGCTCTTCGTTCAGTTCACGGATCAGGGCCTGCTCGGGCCGCTCGCCCGGTTCGACCTTGCCGCCGGGAAACTCCCACAGGCCGGCCAGTTGCTTGCCCTCGGGCCGCTTGGCGATCAGGACCCGGCCGTCCGGATCGATCAGGGCGACGGCGACGACGAGGACGGTGGGAACCGCAGCCTCGCTCACGAACGATAGTCCCCGTTGATCTCGATGTAGCGTTTGGTCAGATCGCAGGTCCAGACGGTGGCTGACGCCCGCCCCGAGCCGACGTGGACGGTGATGTCGATCTCGGCGTTCTTCATATAGGCGCTCATCTGCGCCTCGTCGTAGGTCGGCGAAGGGGCGCCGTCGACGGCGGCGACGTGGGGGCCGAAATGGATGGCCAGACGGTCGCGGTCCACGGCTTCTTCCGTCTTGCCCACGGCCATGACGATGCGGCCCCAGTTGGCGTCCTCGCCGGCGATGGCGGTCTTCACCAGGGGGCT
The DNA here is from genome assembly GCF_049315965.1 of Brevundimonas sp. NPDC058933. Classification (NCBI taxonomy): domain Bacteria; kingdom Pseudomonadati; phylum Pseudomonadota; class Alphaproteobacteria; order Caulobacterales; family Caulobacteraceae; genus Brevundimonas; species Brevundimonas sp. NPDC058933. The sequence goes on along the minus strand of NZ_JBMOSL010000012.1, from coordinate 18,856 downwards.
GTCGGCGATCGACTTGGCCAGCTTGCGGGCCGAGGCGGGGCTGGCTGCGCCGTCCACGGTGATGCGGACGAACTTGGTCGCGCCCTCGCCGTCCCGGACCAGCTGGTGGGCCAGATCGAGCATGACCTTGTCCAGGGCCGCCGAGAAGTCCTTCAGACGGCGGTCGCCGACCCGGCCGATGCGCGGCGCGCCCGAGGCGCCGGTGGCGAACAGCAGGGCCGTGTCGTTGGTCGAGGTGTCGCCGTCCACGGTCACGCTGTTGAAGGTGGTGCGGACGTGCAGATTCAGCAGGGCCTTCAGCACCGGCGGGGCGATGGCGGCGTCGGTGACGATGAAGGCCAGCATGGTCGCCATGTCGGGCGCGATCATGCCCGAGCCCTTGGCGATGCCGGCGATCCTGACCTTGACGCCCTCGATCTCGCACTCGGCGTAGGAGCCCTTGGGGAAGGTGTCCGTGGTCATGATGCCGAGACCGGCCTGGGCCCATTGTTCAGTGGGATGGGCATCGGCCTTCATACGCGCTTCGACGTCCGGCAGGCGCGCAATGATCTTCTTCTCGTCCAGCACCACGCCGATCACGCCGGTCGAGGCCAGCATGACGTCGCGTTGACGGCAGTCGAAGCGCTTGGCGACCTCGGAGGCGGTGCGGCGGGCGGCGTCCGCCCCGGCCTTGCCGGTGAAGGCGTTGGCGCAGCCGGCGTTGACGACCAGGGCCTTGACCCCTTCGCCGCCGCCCCGATCGGCGTCCAGTTGACGCTTGCACCAGTCGACCGGGGCCGAGCCGACCTTGTGGCGGGTGAAGACGCCGGCGCAAGAGGCGCCTTCGGGGAAGTGGAAGACCACCAGGTCGTCGCGCTCATGCTTGTAGAAGCCGGCGCGGGCGGTGGCGATCTCGACCCCGCCGATGGGCGGAATGATCGGGAAGGGCACCGCCAGGGGCGAGATCATCAGGCCGGGCTTGCCGGGCGAGGCCGCCTTGGCGGCCGCCGGCTGGGTGGCGCGCTTCAGGGCCGAGGCCAGCGGGTCCAGCGCCTTTTCGATGGCGGATTCGATCATCTGGCCGGTCGAGCCGGACTTGGAGGCGGGCGGACGGTTCATGAAGCGACGGTTCCGGCGGGAGAGGCGGCGGCGGGAGAGGCGGGTGCTGGCCGTGTGGCCGGTTGCGTCGCCGGTTTGGCGGGATTGAGGAAGACTTCGACCTGGGCCTTGCCGCGCAACTGCTCCAGCAGCTGGCGGACGCCTTCATAGGTCAGGTAGCGGACGATCAGCGGGCGGGCCTGATCCAGGGTCGGCGGAGCTTCCAGACGGCGATCCTCGATGCGCAGCACGGCCCAGCCTTCCTGCCCCTGAACCGGACCGACCACAACTCCGGGGGCCTGGCCGCGCACGGCGGCGGCGTAGGCGTCTGGCAGGACGTCGAGCGTCGAATAGCCCAGATCGCCGCCGGAATAGCGGGTGGCGTCGTCCACCGAGCGCTGGGCGGCCACAGCTTCGAAGGCGGCCCCCTGCCCCAGGACGCCCACAACGGCGTCGGCCTGTTCCTTCGTGTGCGACAGGATCAGGCGGACCCGGACCTCCTCGGTCGTCTGGGCCCGGCGCTGCTGTTCCTGATAGAGGCGCTCGACCGCCTGATCGGATACGGCCCCGCTGACGACGGATTCCACCAGCATGTCGCCAAGGATGCGTTCGTGCACCGCCTCCAGCCGGCGCTGGGCGGCGGCGTTCTTGTCCAGTCCGCGACGGCGCGCCTCGGCCGCCAGCAGCTTCTGGTCGACCACCTCGTCCAGCACGCGGCGGAACAGCTCGGACTTGACGTCCAGGGGCTCGCCCTCCCCGACCAGGCCCTGCGCCACGGCTTCCCGGCGCACGTCGGAGGCCCAGACCGAGCGGTCCAGCACCCGCGCCACGACCAAATCGCCCTTTTCCGGCGGACCTTCCGCATCGCCGCGCCCGCAGGCGGCCATCAGCACTGCGGCGAGCAAGGCCGAAGCCAGCAGGGGCCGCAAGGTTCGGAAGGGGGGGCGCGAAAGACGCATCGGGCGCTCCGGCCAGAAGACGATTGAGGGCGAAAAACAGAAACCGGGAGGCCCGTCGCGGCAAGCCGTCGAAAGCCCCTCGCGTTGACAGGGGTTAGGGCGGTGCTTAAGTCCCGGCTGCGCCCAAGTCGAGGGGTTTTCGATCGTCTGCGCCGCCCCTGCGCACGCCTCGTATTTCGAGGGTCGCCGGGACCGGCGTCGATCCGGGGCTCCGCGATCGCGACGCTTCCTGTTTCAGAGCCTTCAGCCGCTCGACCGCCTTTACCGGATCGCCCATGCTCGGCTTCGCCAAGAAAATCCTCGGCTCCTCCAACGACCGCAAGGTCAAGGCCTTCCAGGCCCAGGCGCAAAAGATCAACGCCCTGGAATCCCGGTTCGAGGCCTTCTCGGACGACGAACTGCGCATGATGACGCAGACCTTCAAGGATCGGATCGAGGCCGGCGACAGCCTGGACAAGATCCAGAGCGAGGCCTTCGCCGTGGTGCGCGAAGCGTCCAAGCGGGTTCTGGGTCAGCGCCAGTACGACGTGCAGCTGGCCGGCGGCATGATCCTGCATGAAGGCGGCATCGCAGAAATGCGGACCGGCGAGGGCAAGACCCTGGTGGCCGTGGCCCCGGTCTACCTGAACGCGCTGGCGGGCAAGGGCGTCCACGTCATCACCGTCAACGACTATCTGGCGCGCCGTGACGCCGAGACCATGGGCAAGGTCTATCGCTTCCTCGGCCTCGAGGTCGGCGTCATCGTCAACGGCCTGTCGCAGGGCCAGCGCCAGGCGGCCTACAACGCCGACATCACCTATGGCACCAACAACGAATTCGGCTTCGACTATCTGCGCGACAACCTGGTCTATGACCGGCGCGAGATGGTGCAGCGGACCCACCATTTCGCCATCGTCGATGAGGTCGACTCCATCCTGATCGACGAGGCGCGCACGCCTCTGATCATCTCCGGTCCGACCGAGGACCGTTCGGACCTCTACAAGATCGTCGATACGATCGTGAAGGAACTGGTCAAGGACAAGGCCACCTATGATCTGGACGAGAAGCAACGCCAGGCCCTGCTGACCGAGCTGGGCTCGGAGCGGATCGAGGAAATGCTGGAGGCCGGCGGTCACTTCGCCGAGGACACCACCGACCTCTACGACCCGGCCAACGTCAGCCTGGTCCACCACGTCAACCAGGCCCTGCGCGCCAATACCCTGTACACGCGCGACAAGGACTACATCATCAAGGGCGGCGAGATCGTCCTGATCGATGAGTACACGGGTCGCATGATGACCGGCCGTCGCCTGTCCGAAGGTCTTCACCAGGCCATCGAGGCCAAGGAAGACGTCAAGATCATGCCCGAGAACCAGACCCTGGCCTCGGTCACCATCCAGAACTATTTCCGCCTCTACGAAAAGCTGTCCGGCATGACCGGCACGGCCGCCACCGAGGCCCAGGAATTCCTCGACATCTACAAGATGGACGTCCTGGAAGTGCCGACCAACCGTCCCGTCCTGCGCAAGGACTATGACGACGAGGTCTATCGCACCTTCGCCGAGAAGAACGTGGCCATCGCCGCCCAGATCGCCGAATGCCACGTCAAGGGTCAGCCGATCCTGGTCGGCACCGTCTCGATCGAGAAGTCCGAGGAACTGTCCGCCGTCCTCGACACCTATGAATACAAGGTCGAGACCGGCCGCACCCTCAAGGCCGAATACGCCGGCCGCGAGAAGGAAGCGCAGAAGGTCGGCGACGACGCCTATGACATCACCTACGCCACCGGCCGCGGCATTCCGCACAACGTCCTGAACGCGCGTCAGCACGAGCAGGAAGCCTATATCGTCGCCGACGCCGGTCTGCCCGGCGCCGTCACCATCGCCACCAACATGGCCGGTCGCGGCACCGACATCCAGCTGGGCGGCAACCTGGAGATGCGTATCCAGCGCTGGACCCAGGAACAGCGCAACATGGCGATCGAGGTCACGCCCGAGGCGCTGGCCGCCAAGGAAGCCGAGTACAAGGCCGAGATCGCCGTCCACCGCGAAACCGCCCTGGCCGCCGGCGGCCTGTTCGTGCTCGGCACCGAGCGCCACGAGAGCCGCCGCATCGACAACCAGCTGCGCGGCCGCACCGGCCGTCAGGGCGACCCCGGCACCTCGAAATTCTACCTGTCGTGCGAAGACGACCTGCTGCGCATCTTCGCCGGCGACCGCCTGGACTCGATCATGCGCAGCTTCGGCGTGGCCGAGGGCGAGGCCATCAGCCACCCCTGGCTGAACCGCGCCGTCGAAACCGCCCAGAAGCGCGTCGAGGCCCGCAACTACGACATGCGCAAGAACGTGCTGAAATACGACGACGTCGTGAACGACCAGCGCAAGGCCGTGTTCGAACAGCGCCAGGAGTTCATGGACTCCACCGACCTGTCGGAACTGGTCGCGGACTTCCGCAGCGACGTGATCAACGACCTGGTCGAACGTTATGTGCCGCCCAAGGCCTACGCCGAACAGTGGGACATCGAGGGTCTGGACGAGAAGGTCCGCTCGACCTTGGGCCTGGAACTGCCGCTGCGCGAGTGGGCCGCCGAGGAAGGCGTCTCCAACGAGGAGTTCGAGGAGCGGCTGATGGCCGCCGCCGAGGCCCGCGCCGCCGAACGTCTCGAAATGATCGGCCAGGACCAGACCCGCGGTCTGGAAAAGCAGTTCATGCTGCAGATGATCGACATGCAGTGGCGTGAGCACCTGGTCCACCTGGACCACCTGCGCGGCGTCATCGGCCTGCGCGGCTATGGCCAGCGCGACCCGCTGAACGAATACAAGACCGAAGCCTTCAACCTGTTCGAGACCCTGCTGCACGACCTGCGCCACAACGTCACCCGCTGGCTGATGACGGTCGAGTTCCGCTTCGAGGCCCCGCCGGCGATGGAACTGCCCGAGTTCCAGGAAATCCACCTGAACCCGGGCACCGGCGAGAACGAAATGGTCAATCCGTCGGCCCAGAACCCGGAAGGCATGCTGACCGGCGACGACCGCTCCAAGCTGCCGGTCGAGGCCCTGCCGATCGGTTGGGAACGCACCAGCCGCAACGCCGACTGCCCCTGCCACTCGGGCAGGAAGTTCAAGCACTGCCACGGCAGTTTGATCTAGAAATAATGAGGCGGGTTCGCGAAAGCGGCCCGCCTTTTTCTTTGCTCTCTCCTCCACCGCCGTCATCCCGGACGACCTGCAAGGTCGATCCGGGACCCAGACGCCTGAACGATCCGCCACCTGTGTAGTCGCTCACGCCTGGGTCCCGGGTTCCGCTACGCGGCCCCGGGATGACGGAGGAACGACAGGTGACGCCGCCCCCTCCGCCCGCTAGCTTCGCCCCCATGAGCTACAAGCCCCTCTTCTCGCGCGCCCTCGGTCTCGATCCCGAGCGGCTGCACTTCGCCGCCCACAGCCATCACCTGTGGCCCGACGCCAGCTTCGACGCCCAGGTTCAGGCCTGGGCCGAGGCCAACCGCTTCGCCGACCGCAAGTGGGACCTGATCTTCGGCGAGGTCATTCCCGAGGCGCAGAATCATGTGGCGAAGGAGCTCGGCCTGCCCTCGCCCGACAGCCTGATCTTTGCGCCCAACACCCACGACATCCTGCTGCGCATCGTCTCGGGCTTCGAGAAGAAGCCGGTCCGCATCCTGTCCACCGACGGCGAGTTCCACTCCTTCCGCCGCCAGTCGGAACGCTGGGAAGAGGCGGGCGAGGCCGTGGTCACGCGGGTGCCCCTGCACCCCTTCGCCACCTTCGCCGAGCGCTTCGTGGCGGCGGCCAGGGCGGGCGGGCATGACCTGATCCTGGTCAGCCAGGTCTTCTTCCGCACCGGCCAGGTGTTCGACGCCGTGGCCGAACTGGCGGCCCTGGCCGATCCGGCCGGGCCGTGGGTGGTGATCGACGGCTATCACGGCTTCATGGCCATGCCGACCGACCTGTCGGCGGTGGCGGACAAGGTCTTCTATCTGGCGGGCGGGTACAAATACGCCATGGCGGGCGAAGGCGCCTGCTTCCTGCATTCCCCGCCCGGCTTCTGTCCGCGTCCGGTCATCACCGGCTGGTTCGCCGAGTTCGGCCATCTGGAGGGCCCGCCTGGCGGGGTCCAGTACCGCACCGACGGCGGCCGCTTCTGGGGCGCCACCTTCGACGTCAGCGCGCTGTATCGCCTCAACGCCGTGCGCCGGATGCTGGATGAAGAAGGCCTGACCACCGCCGACGTGGCCGCCCATGCGCGCAAGCTGCAGGCCCGGTTCCAGGCGGCGGTTCAGAACGGCGAGGCCGGTCCCCTGTCCCAGGCCGAAATCCTCAATCCGGTCGAAGGCGACGCCGCGCGCGCCCGCTTCCTGGCCCTGCGCTCCGACGAAGCCGCGCGCTGGAAGGCGGACCTGCAGCACATGAACGTGGTCACCGACGTCCGCGACGACGTGATCCGCTTCGGCTTCGGCCTCTATCAGTCCGAAGAGGACGTGGAGCGGCTGATCCACGCCTGCGCCCGACTGACCTAGGTCGTCAGAAGAACAGGCTGTCGTCCTGCCGCTGCGCCTCGGGCGGGCGTCGGGGCGTGGCCGGTCGCGGCGCAGGACGCGGCGCGGGCGGCGCCGCGCGCGTGACAGCGGGCGGCGACGGGACAGCCTCCGGCTGCACCTCAGGTTCGTCGTCGAAGATCGACCGCCAGATCGACTTCGCCGCCGGGCGCCGGGGCTCCTCGACCGGAACGGGAACAGGCTCCGCCGAAGGCGCAGGCGCCACGGTCGGATAGGGCCTCGGGGAAGCCGCCGCATCGCTCGGCGGATCGGGCCTGGCGGGAACGGCCGACGCGAGCGCGGTATCGGCACCCTGCGGCGCCTCCGCCAGCCTCTGGTCCGCCGCGTTCCACAGGATGGCCACGCCCAGCGCCAGCAGGACCAGGCCGATCGCGGCGCCGATGGCCGAGCCCAGCAGGATACGGTTCAGATCACTGGCGATGCGCGAACTCATGACGCCAAGGCCTAACATCGAACGCCTGCGCCCGACCACCCCGGCCGTCGCCTCAGACGGCGGCGTCCAGCAGGGCGTCGCGCACGATGTCGGGATGGGTCATTGGAAACAGATGCCCGCCGCCCGCCACGGTTTCCACCTGATGCGGCGAAGTTCCCGTCGGCACGGCGCACAGGCTGCCGCTCTCGGCCTTCAGCACACGGACGGCCTCCGGAAACCGTCGCAGGGCGGGCCACGGATTGTGCGCCTGGGCGGCATAGTTCGACGCCTCCCAGGCGGGGGTGCAGGTCAGCTCGAAGCCGCGATCCGTCTCCGCCAGACCATCGACCAGGTAGTCAGCCAGCATCATGTCCGACCAGCCCTTGAAGGCGCCGCGTCCGCGATAGGCGGCCAGCGCCTGTTCGCGGCTGTCGAACAGGGCGCGCCGCTTCAAGGTGCTGGCGACGATGGGAATACGGTGCGACAGCCGCCCGACCAGCGGCAGGTTCATGGCCAGCACCATGGGGCGGCGCCAGATGACCGGATCCAGCAGCAGCAGACGCGATACCCGGTCCGGCCGTTCCGCCGCCGCCAGCAGGCCGCTGGTCCCGCCAATCGAGTGGCCGGCCAGAGCCACCGGCGGACCATCGACGGCGTCCAGCAGGGCGATCAGGTCGTCGCGATGGTCCTTCCAGCTGCGACGACCCTCGGGCCGGGCGGGAAGGCGCGTGCGGCCATGGCCGCGCAGGTCCGGCGCCCAGATGCGCAGCGCGCCCGACAGGGGCTGGAGCAGCGACCGGTAGGCGTAGGCGTTGAAGCCGTTGGCGTGGGCGAAGATCAGATCGACAGGCCGGGCGGGATCCCCGAAATCCAGGACCGCCATCTCGCCGCCGCCCCAGCGGTTGTCGATGGGAATGGTCAGGCGCCGCGGCGCCGACAGGGCCAGGGCGTCCATGCTGATCAGGCCGCCACGCGGCAGGCGGGGCAACGGCCGTGCCCCTCTATCGTGGTGCGCTCGATGGCGTATCCCGCAGAGGAGGCGGCCTCGGCGAAGGCGTCGCCCCCGGCCACGGCGACTTCTTCGGTCGCGCCGCAACAATCGCAGATCAGGAAGGCGGCGGCGTGCACCGGGGCGTCGGTTGCTGCGGCGGTGCAGGCCACATAGGCGCTGATCGAGGCGATCCGGTGCACCACGCCCCGACGTTCCAGAAATTCCAGGGCGCGATAGACGGTCGGGGGCTTGGCGGCCTGACCGTCGAGGCCATAGCGGGCGATCAGATCATAGGCCTTGACCGGCTCGCCCGCCGCCAGCAGCAGTTCCAGCACCCGCCGCCGCGGCGCGGTCATGCGCTCGCCCTCGGCGGCGCAGCGCGTCTCGACGGCGACAAGCGCCCGCTCGACCTCGGCGTGGCCGGGTCGGCTGTCGGCATGATCGTGATCGCAGGTGACGCCCATGCCTCACAGCTAAGGGGTCGGCGGTCCGACCGCAACCGTGGCGGCGTCGCCGCTGCTGCGGAAAAGCTTGCCGTTCGTCGAACGGTCGCGTTTGCCGCCCGGCCGCCCATGGGCTAGAAGGCCCGACCTTTCTGTTCAGAACCGATCCGACACATCATGACCGACACCACGTCCCAAGCGTCCGGCTTGTCCGGCAACGTCCTCTTCTACACCCAGCCGGAGCCGATTTCGATCGAGGCCCACGGCAAGCTGGGCGTGACGCCGGCCGACAAGCCCTACGCCTTCGTCGCCCAGACGAACATCGTGCCGCTGACCGTGACCGAGTTCGCGCCAGCCGCCCTGTCCTATCCGATCGTCTTCGTCGGCGACCTGAAACAGCCGGTCGTGGCCATGGGCCTGCGCCAGAACGACAACCTGTTCATCGACAACGGCGATTTCCGCGCGGACGCCTATATCCCGGCCTATATCCGGCGCTATCCCTTCGTCTTCGCCAATGACGACACGCAGAACCGCATGATCCTGTGCATCGACCGCGCCGCGGGCTTCGTCAGCGAAGCGGGCGAGATCCCGCTGTTCGAGAACGGCCAGCCCAGCGAGTATGTCAACAACGCGATGGAGTTCTGCAACAACTTCGAGCAGGAGCGCCTGCGCACGGAATCCTTCGTCAAACTGCTGATCGACCTGGACCTGTTCGAAACGCGCGAAGCCTCCTTCACCCCGCGCAACCCGGACGGCTCGGCCGGCCAGGTGCAGAAGCTGGCTGAATACTTCGCCGTCTCGGAAGACAAGCTGAAGGCCCTGCCGGCCGACAAGCTGGTCGAGCTGCGCGACAACGGCGCCCTGGGCCAGATCTACGCCCATCTGGTGTCGCTGCTGGGCTGGGACCGTCTGATCGCCATGGCCTTCGCCCGCGCCGCCGCCGAAACGCCCGTCGCCGCCAACGCCTGACAGGCTTTTTTCTAGGGGCCTATCGCGCTTGCGCGCTACTTGAGGCCGCTAGAAGATTGAAAATGAAACGCCCCGTCAGGAAACTGGCGGGGCGTTTTCCGTTCTGCCCTTCTTCCCTTGTGGGAGAAGGCCGCGCCCTACCGCCGCGCGACCAGGGCCCGGGTCAGGCAGGAGAAGACCAGCCGCCCCGCCTCATCCAGCAGGTCCTGCTGGGCGATGACTATGCCCTTCTCGTCACCGACCGGATCCTTGCCCATGACCGTCAGGCGGCCGCGCAACAGCTCGCCGGGAGGCGGGTTGCGCAGGAAGCGAAGACCGTCGATCGCCAGGGTCTTGGTTCCGGCCCAGCTCCCGGCCTTCTCGGCCGACAGCCGGCTCCACAGGGCGTAGACCAGGGCGTCCGGGGCGCCGTAGGCCACATCCCAGCCCGGAGCGAACCGTTCGACGAAGACCTCCATCGCCCCCTCGTCCACCGCACAGGCCCCCAGGGGGATGACCTGGCCGATCTCGATATCCTCGAAATGGACGTGCAGCGGTTCGGTCATCCCGTCAGGTCTCCTCAGGCGGCGGGTTCTTCCGACACCCGGACCAGCAGCTTGCCGTCATGATCGCCGGTGAACAAGCGATTGAGCGACGTCACCGCGCCTTCCAGGCCGTCATCGACATGGACCTTCCACTTGACCCGCCCGTCTGCGAGCCAGGGGCCCATCTCCTCGACCATCTCACGCGCGCGCGGCGCATAATCGAGCACCAGGAAGCCCTGGACGTTGAGACGATGGGTGATGATGCGGCTGAAGTTGGGCGACGGCGGCATACGCGTGGCGTTGTAGGAGGAGATGAGGCCGCAGACGGCCATGCGGGCATGAACGTTCAGCCGGTTCCATACGGCGATCATGATGTCGCCGCCGACGTTCTCGAAGTTCAGGTCGACGCCGTTGGGCGCGAGACGATCCAGCGCCTCGCCCACATCCTCGTTCTTGTAGTCGATGGCGGCGTCGAAGCCGAGCTCGTCGGTCAGCCAGCGGCACTTCTCGGCCCCGCCGGCGATGCCGATGACGTGGGCGCCGCGCTGCTTGGCCACCTGGCCGGCGATGGAGCCCACGGCCCCCGCCGCCGCCGAGATCACCAGAGTTTCTCCCGGCTTGGCCTTCAGCACGTCGGTGACGCCGAAATAGGCGGTCAGCCCGGTCATGCCGAGGACCGACAGGTTGGCGGTCAACGGCAGGCCTGGCGCGCGGTGAACCGGACGCAAGCCCTGCTCATGCACCACGGCGTAGTCCGCCCAGCCGCCCGACAGCGGCGTGACGATGTCGCCCGCCTTGAACCGGTCCGACTTCGACTGCTCGACCACGCCCAGGGTCAGGCCGCGCATGACCTCGCCCAGACCCACCGGCGGCAAATAACCCTCGGAGTCATTCATCCAGGTGCGGTTGGTCGGGTCCAGCGACAGGTAAAGGGTGCGAACCAGAACCTCGGCCTCCTTCAGGTCCGGCACCGGTGTTTCCACCAGCTCCAGATCGCCGTCCTGGATCAGGCCTTTCGGACGTTGACGAAGGACCCACTGACGATTGCGAAGGCTCATGGCGCAGCTCCAATGCGTTTTCTTTGAAGACCCATAGTGGCGGATGCTCCCGTCCTGTCGAGGGCCTTCCAAAGAAAAAGCGGACCGTTTCCAGTCCGCTTGAGGTGGCATCATCGAGAATGAGGAGCGAAGACGGCTGGCGGGCGAACCGGCCAGGCGAGGGGACTCTGTCGCCTCCGCACTTCCATAACGACGGCGTGTGAGGCCAGTTCCACCCGACGCGATAATTGTCCCACGCTCGGGTCGCGCGCCGATCCACCGGAACGAGGACGCGCGGCGTCGCGTTGCTAGACCATAGGAGAGGCCGACCGACACGGCCGCAGCAGACGCCCATGACCCATCAGGACCCCCATTCCCATTCCGCCGACGCGGTCGAACACCACGTGCCGATCGAGGCGCAATATGTCCGCCAGGGTCGCGGCGGCGTACGCATTCTGTGGTTGCTGATCGTCTCTGGCGGCGCGACCGCCATCCTGCTGCTCGGCATGTGGCTGCTCAGCAATGGCGGTTTCCAGAGCGTCAATCCGGATGCGGGCGGGACGCGCGAGGACGTCGCCCCCTTCGATTCACCGGCCGCGCCCGCATCGGCCCCTGCTACGACCGAGGCCCAGAACCGGTAGCGCCCGGCAAAAGGCCCCGATGGCGAACCATCGGGGCCGATGCAGCGTCAGGCCTCAGAAGGTCAGGCGGCCTGTTTCTGACGCGAAGGATGGAAGAAGAGCGCCTGGCTGATCGCCGCCTTCACCGTTTCCGGCTGGAAGGGCTTGGTGATCAGGAAGGTCGGCTCAGGCCGTTCGCCCGTGAGAAGACGCTCCGGGAAGGCCGTGATGAAGATCACCGGCACGTCAAAGCGTTTCAGGATGTCCTTGACCGCATCAATGCCGGACGAGCCGTCGGCCAGTTGAATGTCGGCGAGCACCAGGCCCGGCCGGTGACGCGTCACGGCGTCCACCGCTTCATCATGGGTGGTGGCGGTGCCGGTGACGCGATGGCCCAGCTCCTTCACCAGGCTTTCGATGTCGGCGGAGATGATGGCTTCGTCCTCGATGATCAGGACGTCGGTGGCCAGCTCGGCGTCGATGTCGGACTGGGCCTCGGCGATCAGGCGTTCAACCGACCGGGGATCAACCGCCAGGATCTGGGCTGCTTCCGAAGGCGTAAAACCTTCGAGCGCCGTCAGCAGGAAGGCCTGACGCGACCGGGGAGAAATCCGCATCAGACGACGCGACGCGTCATCCTCGCCGCTCTCGATCCCGCTGCTGTCCTCAAGCTGGGCGCCCGTCGACGACCAGATGGCGTGGAAGACGTGGTAAAGGGCCACCCTCGGCGTCATCTCGGACGGCAGCTGCCGCTCGCCGGCGGCCAGCGCCTCAAGCGCGACCCGCACGTAGTTGTCGCCTGTAAGTTGATCGCCGGTCAGCGCCCGCGCGTAGCGACGGACATAGGGCAGATGCGGCGCAAGCCTCGCCAATAGACTCATACAAGTTCCCCGACAGTCGGCGTCCCCGATCTGGTGACGCGCCAGTCTGCCAGAACGTGTCCGGGTCGCAACGGTTCCATCCTCGTTCGCAAGCTTGAGCATTAAATCGCCCAGGCTTAGGAACTCTTGGAGAGAAGCCGCGTTTTCCGCTTCCATGAACTCTCCCTACAGGCTTGGGTGGCGGCCGGAAACTCCATGATCAATTCTAAGGAAACCACCCCGCGTCCTGACGCAGCTGCGTCCGGGGACAACGGGCTGGAAGAAGTGCGTCTGCGCCAGCAGGCCATAGGCGTCAAACTGCGCCACATGTTCGACCAGGTGGTGAACGAGCCGGTTCCGGACGAATTCCTGGACATCCTGCGGCGGGCCGATGACCGGTCGTCGACCAAGGACGGCCAATGAGCAGTTCCAGCGCTCCGCCCAAGCCGCCCTCCGCCGACGACGCCGGCTTCAAGAAGGAGCTGGTGACGCTGATTCCGCATCTGCGCGCCTTCGCCCGCACCCTGACGGGGGATCCCACGGCCGCCGACGACCTGGCCCAGGAAGCCATGATGAAGGCCTGGGACGCCCGGGCCAGCTATCAGATGGGCACCAATATGAAGGCCTGGACCTTCATGATCCTGCGCAACCAGTTCTATTCGGAAAAGCGCCGCTCATGGCGCCAGACCCAGTTGGACCAGGAGGCCGCCGAGCGGACCCTGGTGGCCGTCGATGACCCCGAGGCGCCCGTCGCCCTGGACGAACTGCGTCAGGCGCTGAAGACCCTGCCCGAGGAACAGCGCGAAGCCCTGATCCTGGTCGGCGCCGGCGGCTTCGCCTACGAAGAGGCCGCCGAAATCTGCCAGTGCGCCGTGGGCACGGTGAAAAGCCGCGTGTCGCGCGCACGCAAGGCGCTGGCGGCCACGCTGGAACGGGGCGGCTACGGACGTGACGGCAAGGCTGCGGGCGACGCCATGCGCTCGATCCTGGCCGACGCCGACAGGTTGAGCGGCGCCAGGCAGGGCTGACCCGATGGTGCGTTTCGGCCGCGCATGGGGCCGCAAGTTGGGCCGTCCGAGCGTACAGGGCATTCGCTTCCGCATGGGCTGGGCCATGGCTGCGGCCCTGCTGCCCATCCTTCTGCTCAGCGCGGCCCAGACGCAGGCGGAGTTCCGGCGTCAGGCCGAGGATCGTCGTATCGACCTGCAACTGGCGGCCGAACGCAGCGCCGCCGAGGCCAAGGCCCGGATCGACAGCACGGTGGTGCTGCTTCAGGCCCTGGCGCCCGAGGGGGCCGGCTTCTATTGCGAGCCGCGCCTGACGGCTCTGGTGTCCAGATTGGACGCCCTTTCCGCGCTGCAGCGCTACAGCGCGACCGGGGAGCCGGTCTGCGCCTCCCGTTCCGACGCCGCGACCGGGCCAGCCCTGATCGGCGCCGCCGCCGACGTGCGCGGCCAGGAATGGTATCAAAGGCTGAGACAGGGCGAAGACGTGGTCATGGCCAGGGCGCCCGGCGCTCCGGGCGCCCTGATCGTCGCTGTCCGTTCGGAACGACCGATGGGAGCCTTCCAGGGCGCCATGGCGGCCGTGATCCCGCTGACCGCCCTGCAACCCGACATCCAGGATCCGGCCCTGCCGTCCGGCTCCCAATCCTCGCTGATCGATGCGCAGGGCCGGATTCTGGTTTCAACCGAGCCCTCGACCTTCGCCGTTCAGGACGAAGGCGCGATCGCCGCCTGGGCCCAGCGCGCCCAGAAGGGCGAGGCCGCCCTGTTCGAGGCGCGGGACACGCATGGGCGCAGGCATGTCTATGCCGGCGCGTCCCTGGCCGGCCGCGACCTGTTCGTCCTGCTGTCGGCGCCGGCCTCGGGTCTGCTGTCCTGGGCGCGGCTGAATCCGATCGGCTCCTTCTTGCTGCCTCTGTCCGCTTGGCTGGTCGCCTTCCTCGCGGTCATGTTGCTGTCCGAACGGATCGTCATTCGCTGGCTGGTCTATCTGGAGCGGGTGGCCGCCATCTATGCGCGCGGCCGTTTCTCGGTGCGCCCGGTTCAGGCCGAGCACGCCCCGGCCGAGATTCGCACCCTGGCCCGCACCCTCGGCTCGCTCGGCGACAGCATCACGACCCGCGACAAGGCCCTGCTCGACTCGCTGGACGAGAAGGACGCGCTGATGCGCGAGATCCACCACCGGGTGAAGAACAACCTGCAGATCATCTCGTCGCTGCTATCGATGCAGCAGAGGGCGGTGACCGATCCGGCCGCCCGTTCGGCCCTGGGCGACACCCGCCAGCGCATCACGGCCCTGGCCCTGATCTATCGCACCCTCTACCAGAGCGAGGATATTCGCGAGGCGGACTCGCGCACCTTCCTGACCGAACTGGTGGGGCAGCTGATTGCCGGCGAAGCCATGCGGGGGCCGCTGGTCACCAGCTCCGTCGATGCAGACTACCTGATCATCGACCCGGACAGACTGGCGCCCGTGGCCCTGTGGCTGGTCGAGGCCGTATCCAACGCCCAGAAGCACGCCTTCGCCGGGCGCGGCGGCGACCTCAAGGTGCGTTTCCGAGTCCTGGGCGAGACCAGCGTGCTCGAGGTCCAGGACGATGGCCCCGGCGCGGCCGACATCGACACGGCCGGCGTCGGCCGCACCCTGATGAACGCCTTCGCCAAGCAGTTGCGCGGCCAGGCCGAAATGGTCGAGGCGCCCGGAGGCGGGTCCATCGCCCGCCTGACCTTCGCTACGCCAGAGGCGCCGAAAACCGGCGCCTATCCGTCAGCTTGACAGGAACCCGGCGCACGCCGTCGCGTTGATGATGCGAGGGGCGTCTTTCGGCCCCTGCCCTTTTCACTGGAGCCGACCATGCGCAAACTGTTCGTACTCGCCGCCGCCGCCGCCCTGCTGACCACCGCCGCCTGCAACACCGTGGCCGGCGTCGGCAAGGACACCCAGGCCGCCGGCTCTGCCGTCGAAGGCGCCGCCCGCGACGCCAGGAACTAGGACTTCGACGACCGATCAGTCCCCGTCGCCCTCACAGGCGGCGGGGATTTTTCATGCCTGCCGCCAGTCCTCTCAGGCGAACGCCCAGCCAGGCGCACCCGCTGAATCATCGTCGCCGGAGGCTGGACGCGCCGGGCGCCGACGCCGAGCCGGGCCTGGGGTTCGAGCGACAGGCTGGCGCCGGATGACCGCCGCGACCCTGCCCCCCGCCTGTTCCAGACGCGCCTTGAGCAGGGGCCATCGCGCCCGGCCAGAAA
This sequence comes from Brevundimonas sp. NPDC058933, assembly GCF_049315965.1. Lineage (NCBI taxonomy): Bacteria > Pseudomonadati > Pseudomonadota > Alphaproteobacteria > Caulobacterales > Caulobacteraceae > Brevundimonas > Brevundimonas sp. NPDC058933. The sequence goes on along the minus strand of NZ_JBMOSL010000012.1, from coordinate 3,155 downwards.
TCAGGCTGACCGCCGCGACCACCTCGACATAGGCCATAACGTCGCCGGCCATCAGCAGGGCCAGCTCCATCGGCAGAATCTGGATCATCAGAATTGCGCCGAAGACGATGATCAGCGATCTGACCCGGCTGCCACTGAAAGCTTGACCGATCTTCGCCGTCACGAAAAGGCGACTGGGCCGATGCGCCGCGCACGCCAGCCCGACGACGGCGAGGAAGATCGGGATCAGGGGAAAGCCCCCGGCCAGCACCCCTGGCGCAGCGACCAGTCCCGCCGCCAGCGCCCACCCGAACCACAGCCTTCCCGCATGATCGTCCGACATGATGCCTCCTCAACCTTGGCTGTGGAGGTGGGCGCCGCCGCATCCGCGCACAAGTTCGAATTCCAACGTTGCGGCCTAGCCGTTCCCCAAGGTCAGGTTTAGCGTCCGCTCAGGCCCCGCTCACTGGGGCGCGAACTCAGGGACGGAATCCATGCGTGTCGGCGTGCCCCGCGAGATCAAGACCAACGAACATCGGGTCGGCCTGACCCCCACCGCCGTCCGCGAATACGTCGCCCACGGCCATGAGGTGCGGATCGAGACCGGCGCCGGCCTGGGCGCGGGCTTCACCGACGCGGAATACCAGAAGGCGGGCGCGGCCATCGTCGCCGACGCCGAAACCGTCTTCGCCGACAGCGACATGATCGTGAAGGTCAAGGAGCCGCAAGCCGTCGAATGGGCGCGGCTGCGGCCCGACCACATCCTGTTCACCTATCTGCATCTGGCCCCCGACCCCGAGCAGACGAAGGGGCTGCTGGCCTCGAAATGCGCCGCCATCGCCTATGAGACCGTGACCGACCGGAACGGCGGCCTGCCGCTGCTGGCCCCCATGTCGGAGGTGGCCGGGCGCATCGCTGTCTTTTCCGCCGCCGAGACCCTGTTGAAGCACAATGGCGGCATGGGCCTGCTGTTCTGCGGCGTGCCAGGCGTGGCGCCGGCGCGGGTGCTGGTGCTGGGCGGCGGGGTCGTGGGGCTGAACGCCGCGCGCATGGCAATGGGTCTGGGGGCCGAGGTGGTGGTGCTGGAGCGATCCATCCCCCGGATGCGCGAGATCGACGAACTGACCGGCGGTCGGGTCATCACCCGCTATTCCTCCATCGGCGCCATCGAGGAGGAACTGGTCAAGGCCGACGTGGTCATCGGAGCCGTCCTGGTCCCCGGCGCCGAGGCCCCCACCCTGGTCCGCCGCGACCAGCTGAAATCCATGAAGCCCGGCAGCGTTCTGATCGACGTGGCCATCGACCAGGGCGGCTGTTTCGAGACCTCCAAGCCGACCACCCACGAGGACCCCACCTATGTCGTGGACGGCGTGGTCCACTACTGCGTCGCCAACATGCCCGGCGCCGCGCCCCGAACCAGTTCCGAAGCCCTGAACAACGCCACCCTGCCCTTCGGCCTGGCCCTGGCGGATCAAGGGCTGGCGGCCCTGAAGCAGGACCCGCATCTGGCGCGCGGCCTGAACGTGCTGAAGGGCGAGATCACCTATCCAGCCGTGGCGGAAGCGCTCGGCCTGCCGTGGAGCGATCCCTTCGACGTCTGGGCGCGGGGATAAAAGGCCGCTTGCTCTGAACGGGCGAATCCCGGACCGTCCGCCGGGTTAGTCTCGACAGGATTCCAGATGCTTCTGATCGCCCTCATGGCAGCCCTGGCCGCGCAAGAGGTCGGGGTTCATGCGACGCCCGCTCCTCAGCCGGCAGAAGAAGCGCCGATCCGTTGGACCCGATCCCCGGGCCTCGAAACGCCCGGCAGGGCGCTTCAGGCCAATGTGAGCGGCAGCGCCACCCTGCGCTGCGACTTCGCCGCCGGCGCCCCGACGAATTGCGTCATCCTAGCGGAAGCCCCCGCCGGCTATGGCTTCGGCATGGAAGCCCTGCGCGCCATGCGAACGGCCCGAGCAGAAGCGAACACAAACGGCCGTCGCACCTTCAGCTTCGCCTTTGAAATTCGCTGATCGAGGGGGTGGCCTGTAATTCGCCGCTCTCTTCGGTCATAAGGCCGCAATGAAGTTCCTCGACCAGGCCAAGATCTATATTCGTTCGGGCGCCGGCGGCGCCGGCGCCGTCTCGTTCCGACGCGAAAAATTCATTCCCAACGGCGGGCCTGACGGCGGCGACGGCGGCAAGGGCGGCGACGTCTGGATCGAGGCGGCTGACGGGCTGAACACCCTGATCGACTTCCGCTACCAGCAGCATTTCAAGGCCCAGACCGGCCACCACGGCCAGGGCCGCCAGATGCACGGCGGCAAGGGCGAGGACGTGGTCCTGCGCGTCCCCGTCGGCACCCAGGTCCTGGACGAGGAAAAGGAAACCGTCCTGGTCGACATGGACAAGGCGGGCCAGCGGGTCAAACTGCTGTCCGGCGGCAACGGCGGCTGGGGCAACACCCGGTTCAAGGGCCCGACCAACCAGGCGCCCGATCACGCCAACCCCGGCCAGGAGTTCCAGGAACGCTGGATCTGGCTGCGGCTGAAACTGATCGCCGACATCGGCCTGGCCGGCCTACCCAACGCCGGCAAGTCGACCTTCCTGGCGGCCGTCTCGGCGGCCAAGCCCAAGGTGGCGGACTATCCCTTCACCACCCTGGTGCCCAACCTGGGCATGGTGGACCTGAGCCCGTCCGAGCGCTTCGTCATCGCCGACATTCCCGGCCTGATCGAGGGCGCGCATGAGGGGGCAGGTCTGGGCACCCGCTTCCTCGGCCATGTCGAGCGTTCGGCCAGCCTGATTCACCTGGTCGACGGCACGCAGGAAGACGTGGCCGAGGCCTATCGCATCATTCGCGGCGAGCTGGACGCCTATGGCGAGGGCCTGGCCGACAAGGTCGAACTGCTGGCCCTGAACAAGATCGACGCCCTGTCGCCTGAAGAACGGGAAGAGAAGATCGCCGAGCTCCAAGCCGCTTCCGGCAAGCGGCCCTACCTCGTGTCCGGGGTGTCCGGCGAGGGCGTGACCGAGCTGCTGCGCGCCGCCTGGACCGAGGTGCGAAAGACCCGCGGCGAGATCACCGTCGAGGGCGCCGACACCATCCCCGAGACGCCGGGCGGCTGGCAACCGTAGTTCGTCTGATCCTCCCCCGTTCACGGGGGAGGGGGACCGCCGCAGGCGGTGGAGGGGGC
>NZ_JBMOSL010000011.1:0-93000 GCF_049315965.1 Brevundimonas sp. NPDC058933 | reverse complement strand
CTGCTCTCTCATATATCCGGGACGACCTCGATCTCGCCCCCTCCACCATGCTGCGCATGGTCCCCCTCCCCCGCTACGCAGGGGAGGATCGCTGAAATCACACGCGCGTCACGTCATGCCCCTACCCTCAAGGCATGATCCGTCTCATCCTGACCGCCGTCCTCCTCCTCAGCGGAACCCCGGCCATGTCTGCGCCTCCCCAGGTCATCGCCCATCGCGGCGCCTCTGGCGAACGCCCCGAGCACACGGCGTCGGCCTATCTGCTGTCCATCGAACAGGGCGCGGACTTCATCGAGCCCGATCTGGTCATGACCCGCGACGGCCAATTCGTCGTCCGCCACGAGAACGAGATCGGCGGCACGACAAACGTGGCCGACCATCCCGAGTTCGTCGCCCGCCACGCCACCAAGACCATCGACGGCGTCGAAACCTCCGGCTGGTTCACCGAAGACTTCACGGTGGCCGAACTGAAAACCCTGCGCGCCCGCGAACGCCTGCCCCTGCTCCGCCCCGCCAACACCGCCTGGGACGGCCAGGAGCCTATCCTGACCTTCGACGAGGTCATCGCCCTCGCCCGCGAGGCGACCGCCCGCACCGGACGGGTCATCGGCGTCGCGCCGGAACTGAAGCATCCGTCCTATTTCGCCGGGATCGGCCTGCCGATGGAAGAGGCCTTCGTCGGCGCCCTGGAACGCCACGGTCTGACCGGCGCCGACGCCCCCATTCTGATTCAGTGCTTCGAGGTTGGCCCCCTACAAAGCCTGAACGACCGCATCGACGCCCCCCTTTTGCAGTTGATGAGCCTTTCCGGCGGCCCCGCCGATCGCCCCGGCCTGACCTACGCCTCCATGCGCGCGCCCGAGGGCCTGCGCGACATCGCCGCCTATGCCGACGCCATCGGGGTCGAGACCGGACTGATCCTCCCCCGCGACGACATGGCCCGCAGCCTGCCCGCCACCTCTCTGGTCGCGGACGCCCATACAGCGGGGCTCAAGGTCGTGGCCTGGACCTTCCGCGCCGAGAACGCCTTCCTGCCGCTGGAACGCCGCCACGGCGACGCGCCCGCAGACCATGGCGATCTGGACGGTTATCTGAAGGCCTTCTACGCCCTCGGCCTCGACGCCGTGTTCAGCGACTTTCCGGGCGCGGCGGTCGCGGCGCGCTAGCCACCGTCAACGTCATCCCGGAAGCGGTGCAGCCGCTATCCGGGACCGCAGGAAGCGCCAACCGTCGAGCCTTGGGCGGTCCCGGCTCTCCGCTTCGCTTCGGCCGGGATGACGGAAAATCAGGTTCCCTGAAACTGCAAGGCCGCCAGTCGCGCATACAGCCCGCCGCGCGCCGTCAGCTCCGCATGAGTGCCTTCCTCGACCACCTTGCCGCCGTCCATGACGGCGATGCGGTCGGCGCGAAGAACCGTCGCCAGACGGTGGGCGATGACCAGGGTCGTGCGGTTCTCCATGGCCTGATCCAGCGCCGCCTGCACCAGGCGCTCGTTCTCGGCGTCCAGGGCGCTGGTGGCTTCGTCCAGCAAAAGGATCGGGGCCTCACGGACCAGGGCACGCGCAATGGCCAGACGCTGGCGCTGCCCGCCCGACAGGCTCTTGCCGCGTTCGCCCAGCGGCGTGTCGAAGCCCTGCGGCAGGGCCTCGATGAAGCCCAGAGCCTGCGCCTCGTCGGCCACGGTGCGAGCCTCCTCCAGCGTCGCAGCTTCACGGCCGAAGCGGATGTTCTCCAGGGCCGAACCCGAGAAAAGGGGCGCCTCCTGCGACACCCAGGCGAAGCGGCTGCGCACCTCGACCGGATCGGCCGAACGCACGTCCACGCCGTCCACCGACACCAGGCCGGATTCCGGATCATAGAAACGCAGCAAAAGGCGGAAGACCGTCGACTTGCCCGCGCCCGACGGCCCGACAAGCGCCACCGTCTGGCCCGGCCGCACGGTCAGGCTGAAGCCCTTCAGCGCCGGCAGGTCGGGACGACCGGGATAGGCGAAGTCCACCGCCGACATCGACACCTCGCCCAGCGGCGGCTGCGGCAGGGCGACGGGCTTGGCGGGCGGCGCGATGGCGGGCACGGCCCGCATCAGTTCGTCAATCCGCTCCATGGCCCCGGCGGCCTTCTGCACGTCGCCCCAGCTTTCGCCCAGAGCGCCGACAGCCCCTGCGGCGAACACCGACAGCAGGACAAACTGCAACAGCGCCCCCGGCGTCATGGTCCCGGCGATCACGTCCTGCGCCCCCAGCCACAGCACCAGGGTCACGCCCCCGAACATGACGGTGATGATCATGGCCGTCATCACCGCCCGCGCCCGCATGCGGATCAGTGAGACGCCGAACGCCTCCTCCACCGCCGCGCCAAAGCGGCCGATGGCGCTCTTTTCACGGCCAAAGGCCTGAACCGTCTCGATGGCGTCCACGCTCTCTCCGGCGAAACCGACAGCGTTGGCGAAGGTGTCCTGCGACTTGACCGTCAGCTTGCGCACCTGACGGCCAAAGACGAACAGCGGCACGATCAGGATCGGCACGATCAGCAGCACGAAGCCGGTCAGCTTGGGGCTGACGAAGAAGAGCAGAATCACGCCGCCGATCAGGGTGAAGAAGTTGCGCAGGGCATAGCTGACCGAGGTGGTCAGCAGGGTGTCGACCAACTGGATGTCGGTCGTCAGGCGCGACAGCACCTCGCCGGTCCGCATATGGGCGAAGAAGACCGGGTCCAGCGTCAGGATGCGCTGGAACAGGGCCGTGCGCAGGTCGGCGATGACCCGCTCGCCGGTCTTGGTGACGTAGAAATAGCGCAGGGCGGTCGCCAGCCCCAGAATCAGGGCGTTGGCGCCCAGAATCAGGAACCAGGTGTTGATGTCCCGCCCGCCGTTCTCGAAGCCGTTGTCGATGGCCCCCCGCGCCGTCGCAGTCAGCCCCAGCGACGCGGCGGTCGAGAACAGCAGCCAAAGGCCGGCGATGCCCGCATCCATCCGATGACGCATCATGAAGGGCAGCAGCCGCCCCAGCGGCCTGATGTTGCGGGTCTTGGCGCGCTTGCCGCCCGCCTCGTCCATCTGTTCAGCCAGCAGGGCGCCGGCGCCGGGACGGCCCCGGGCTTCTTGGGCGGCGGAAGGCGAAGAAACTTGGGTCATGACCGCGCTCTTGCCCCGGAACGCCCCCCGGTGTAAACGCCGCCCCTCATTCCCGCCGCAGCCTCGGCGGGTTTCTCTATTTACGCGCACTGACGGTCGGCATCGTCGAAGCGCAGAGACGGATCAGATCGATGAAAGCGGACACGCACCCCGACTACCACTTCATCACGGTTGTGATGACTGACGGCAGCACCTTCCAGACCCGTTCGACCTACGGCAAGGAAGGCGCTTCGCTGGCCCTCGACATCGACCCGTCCACGCACCCCGCCTGGACCGGCGGCAACGCCCAGATGCTGGACCGCGGCGGCCGCGTGTCGCGCTTCAACAACAAGTTCGGCGGCTTCATCAAGAAGTAGGCCCTACAGGCTGCGACATAGTCGCCACAGAAGCGCCGGTCCGATGGGCCGGCGCTTTTTGTTTGCCCGGAACGTCGATAACATGGGGGCGTTCGATCCTTCGGGGCGCAGGCGACGGGTCTGGCGCCGGACCGGACTAAGAGCTTGAGAATGAACCGACGGGAATTGGGCTTTGGCGTCGCAACGACGACCTTGACCCTTGGTGCGGCCTCCACCGCCATGGCGCAGAACCGGCCGATCGATCCCCAGGTCTTCATCGCCGGCTTCGACGCCCAGGCGGCTCGCCTGCCGGAAGCCGTTCAGGCCGATGTCCGCGCTGTGTATCAACTGACCGGCGGCAAGCCGATCTGGACCGCCGACCGCCTGCGCGTGCTGCAGGAAGTCGCCGCCGGGGCCGAGCGCCACGCCCTGCCCGCCGGGGACTTCTTCGACTTCGTCGGCCTGGCCGCCGATCCCGCCTCGGCCGAGATCCGCACCACCGCCGCCGCCGTCACCTACGCCCGTGTTCTGGCCGAGGGCCGCGTCCGTCCCGAGACGGTCGAGGACCTGTGGGAGATGCAAAAGAACAGCGTCGACATCCCGCGCGGGCTGACCCAGGCAGTCACCGCCAACCAGCTGAGCCAGTGGTTCGACGGTCTGGCCCCCACCGACATCGGCTACACCAACCTGTCGGCTGGCTACGCCCGCTATCGCCGCATCACCCGCGCCGGCGGCTGGCCCGCCTTCCGCCAGGGCGGCACCATCGAGCCGGGGACCAGCGACAACCGCATCCCCGCCCTGATCGCCCGCCTGGTGGCCGAAGGCGACCTCAGCGCGGCCGCCGGCGAACGTCTGAAGGGCAACCTGACCTACGGCTCGGAACTTGAGCAGGCGGTCCGCAGCTTCCAGACCCGCCACGGCCTGGGCGCAGACGGCCGTATCGGCGCCGGCACCCAGCGCTCGCTCGGCGCCTCGGCGGAAGACCGCGCCCGTCAGATCGCCCTGAACCTGGAGCGCCGCCGCTGGCTCAAGCGCGACCTCAATCCCGAGCGGATCGAGGTCAACACCGCCGCCGCCATCATGGTCTATTGGAAGGACGGCAAGCCGGTTCACTCCAACCGCGTCGTGGTCGGCTCGAACGAAAACCAGACGCCCAGCCTGGAAAAACCCTTCGCCTCGGTCGTGGCCAACCCGCCCTGGACCGTGCCCATGGGCATCGCCCGCCGCGAGATCCTGCCCAAGGGCCCCGGCTACCTGGCCGCCCACGACATGTACATCAACAAGGACGGCTGGGTGGTGCAGCGCGCCGGTCCGCAGTCCTCGCTGGGCTATGTAAAGTTCGAGCTGCGCGACAGCTACGCCATCTTCCTGCACGACACCCCGTCCAAGGGCGCCTTCAACCTGTCGGTGCGTCAACGCAGTCACGGCTGCGTCCGGGTTCAGAACGCCGTTGAATTCGCCCGACTGCTGCTCCAGCCCGACCCCGCCAAGCTGGCCGAGTTCGACACGGCCCAGGACAGCCGCGAAACCACTCGCGTCACCACCGGGCGTGAAATCGCCGTTCGCCTGCTCTACTGGACCGCCTTCGTCGATGGTCAGGGCCGGGTGGCCTTCCGCGAGGACGTCTATCGCCGGGATGAGAAGCTGGCCCAGGCCCTCGGCATCGCCGTCAGCCTGCCACGTGTCATCGCCGACGGCCCCAGCGACGCCAACGACGTCGGGCCGTAAGCAAGCTCCAGGGTTGTGGGGGCTTTAGCCCCCGAAGGCCGCCTGCAAGCGATCCAGCTGGCTCTGGACCGGATTGACCGGTTGCTCTTCGTCACCGCCCAGGTACATCCGCTGATCCAGGTGCAGGACGCGGTCGTACAGTTTCTCGGCCCGGACGGCGTATTCGATCAGGGCGATGGGCAGTTCCCGGTGACTGGGTTCTTTCTCGATCTTCCGGTCAGCCAGGCGATAGCGTGGTTCGCAGGCGGTGGCGGCGCTCATGTCATCCTCCCGCACGGCGCGCTGAACCAGAAGCCAGGAGGCGATCTGCATCAGCCGGGTGGTCAGCTTCATGCTCTCGCCTGCATAGGCAAGCGCGGCCGCACGCGACAGCAGGCGCGAATCCTGGCGCCCGTCGCCGTCCAGATAGGCGGCGGTCTCTTCGACCAGTTCCATGCCTTCGCGGAAGGTGCGGTCAAACAGCTCCGAGCGCGCGAAATCCAGCACCTCAGCGCTGCGCGAACGCAATCCGACCATGTCAGCGTCGATGGCAGTCAACTCGGTGTTACCCATGAAACGTCACGCGCGTCCGTCAACTCGCGGGTCAGAACGACTCCGCACGGACCGGAACTGCAATCGTCATGCCACGGATTACGAGATCGCGGGAGAGGCTTGTCAGCGGAAATTGAACAGGGCGTCGGCCGCGCTGCGCGTCGAGGACTTGCCTTCTATGGCGGCCCTGGATCTCACGATCTCGGCCTCCAGAGCAACGATCCGCTCGTGCAGTTCGTCCACCGCATAGAGGTCCAGATCCTCGCGCCCCAGCGCCTTCAGCGCCTCGCCGCCCCGGGGTCGGGGCTCCAGGTCTTCGAACGTCATCACCGCCTCCGTGGCCAGGAACCACACGAACCCGTATGAAAACGCCCCTATGACGATGATTGCAAGCGGCGGAGACATCATGCGGGTTATCGAGATCGAAGGCGGCAAGGGACCAGCCGAGGCCCTGCGGCTGGCCGAACGCCCCCAGCCGACGCCCGGCCCCGGCGAAATCCGCATCCGCATCCGCGCCGCAGGCGTCAATCGCCCCGACATCGTCCAGCGCGAAGGCCTTTACCCCCCGCCGCCCGGCGCTTCGGAGATTCTGGGCCTGGAAGCAGCCGGCGAGGTCGACGCCGTCGGCGAGGGCGCCGCACGCTGGGTCGTCGGCGACCGGGTCTGCGCCCTGCTGGGCGGCGGCGGCTACGCCGACTACGCCGTGGTCGATGCGCGCCACGCCCTGCCCATTCCCGACGGTCTGGACTTCGTTCAGGCGGCCGCCCTGCCTGAGACCGCCTTCACCGTCTTCGCCAACATCTTCGAAGGCGGCGGCCTCAAGGCGGGCGAGACTCTGCTGATCCATGGGGCCACCAGCGGCATCGGCGTCATGGCGATCCAGATGGCCAAGGCGGCGGGCGCGCGCGTCATCGCCACTTCACGCGGCGCGGCCAAGGCCGAGGCGGCGCTCGCCCTGGGCGCAGACGTGAGCCTGGACGCCACGAGCACCGACCTGACCGCCGCGATCAAGGCCGAAGGCGGCGCCGACGTCGTGCTGGACATGGTGGGCGCGGCCTATGCCGAGCTGAACCTGAATGCCTTGAAGCCCGGCGGACGATGGGTCGTCATAGCCACCCTGACCGGCGCCCTGGCCCAGATCGACCTGATGAGGGTGATGCTGAAACGCGTCGTCTTGACGGGCTCGACCCTGCGCAGCCGCGCTCCGGACGAGAAGGCGCGGCTCGCCGTCGCTGTGGAGCAGATCGTCTGGCCTTGGATTGCGAGCGGCATGGTCCAGGCCAAGGTGGAGGCGACCTTCCCTCTTCCGGACGCGGCCGCCGCCCATCAGCGACTGGAGGCCGGCGCCCATGTTGGCAAGATCGTGCTCACGCCCTAGAGGTCAGAAAAACGGGAGGCCGCAGCCTCCCGTTACCCGCCCTACCAGTTGCCGCCGCGACGCGCGGGCCGAAGCGATGAAATCCGGTCGTTCATACCCGACCGGCCAAGATCACGGACATCGCCGTTGATGACCTGACAACGGCCGCGATAGTTGGCGTCCTCGCAGACTTCCCAGCTGCCACGACCCAGGCGCAGGGAACTGATGGCGTCGTTAAGCCCGCTATTGCGCAAGTTCGGGATAGCTTCCCGGAAGGTCATCGACCGCCCCCGGTAATTCGCATCCTGATAGACGGTAATGGTCGTCTCGCCCCAGCCCGGTCCGCCGTTGCCGCCGCCCGGCCCGCCAGGGTTGTTCCCGTTGCCTCCGCCCGGACGACCGGCGCCCTCGTAATCACCGCGATGTCCCTGGCAAACCAGGAGCCCGTTGTCATTGCCGATATCGCTGCTGGAGCAACGGGCCAGTTCAATAGACGTCTCGCGCATCCGCCCCCGGGTGTCGCGGCAGTCGGCGTAGAGGCGTCCCTGATTCACGTAGGACCCCGTGCAGCTCTGGGCATAGCTCCCGCGCGGGGCGCCCCGCGCCTGGGCTTCAGCAGAGGTGACGTGGACAGCCGACAGCCCCCCCGTCGCCGCGACCACGCCTGCGGCTGCAATCAAGAACCTTCTCATGGGACGGTCTCCTCCGCTGCTCCCACGGCGCACAACGCGCCCTAAGCCACACAGTTCAACACTTCAGATGAACCTTGGCTGTACGACAAGGCCAGACGCCGTTTTCTTTTGTTACGAATGGGCCTATACAGACGTTCTCAGCGCCCGGCCGAAAGGTCGGGCGCCGTCGATTCAAACGCCCGAGTTTCGGGCCGCAAACGCCGGGACGCACGCCCCATGACCGACATCCTTATGCCCAAGGCCACTGCGGTCTGGCTGGTGGACAACACCTCGCTCTCGTTCGAGCAGATCGCTGATTTCTGCGGCCTGCACCCGCTTGAAGTGCGCGGCATCGCCGACGGCGACGTGGCTCGTGACATTCGCGGCGTTGACCCGGTCACCGGCGGCCAACTGACCCGCGAAGAGCTGGAAAAGGCTCAGGACAATCCCGACTATCGCATGAAGGCCGTCGTCAGCCGCCACGCCGAGTTGCTGAAGCCATCCAAGACCGGGCCGAAGTATACCCCCGTTTCGCGTCGCCAAGACCGGCCGGACGCCATCTCCTGGTTCGTGCGCAACCACCCCGAGGTGACCGACGCCCAGATCGCCAAGTTGCTGGGCACCACCAAATCGACCATCGAGAGCGTGCGCAACCGCACCCACTGGAACTCCGCCAACATCAAGCCTGTCGATCCCGTGACCCTGGGTCTGATCGGCCAGTTGCAACTCGATGAGATCGTCAAGAAGGCGGCCGACAAGAAGGCCAAGGACGACGCCAAGAACGGCGGCGCCGCCCTGCAATCCATCCAGACCGAACCCGAAGAGCCCGAGTTCGTGCCAGAAGAGCGCGTGCGCCCCGGCGCCGAGCCGACGGCCGAGTCGGTCTTTGGCAAGAACGACTGATCATTTCGTCTTGAATACCAAAATGGCCCCGAAGAGCGATCTTCGGGGCCATTCCTGTTTCTGGAGGCCGAAATTAGTGGATCCGGGCCTCCAGGCTAGTGATCTCTTCCTTCAGCCTGAGCTTTCTTTGCTTGAGTTCCCTGATCTGCATCGGGTCCGCGGTTGGTCTCCGCCCCTCCTGCTGGATCATCTCATCCAGCGAACGGTGCCGGTTTCCCAGTTCGCGAATACGAGCCTCGATGGTCATGGCTTGCGCCTCCATGTCTAAGGGACCACTACACAGAACGCTCGGAACGGCGGCCTGTGGAATCACATTGCGGTGACCCCTGGCCGCTCCGAACACGGACACTGTGGAAGTCAAAATGGCCGATGATGTGAACTCGACCATACGGAACCCGACCCCCTCGCGATTGGTCGTTGGAATCTCTGGCGCTTCCGGCGTCATCTATGGCGCACGGGTGCTGGACGCCCTGCGCGAACTGGGCGTCGAGAGCCATCTGGTGGTCACAAAGGCCGCCCTGCTCACGTTGTCGCAGGAGACGGATCTCAGCCCCGACGACCTGATGTCAAAGGCGGACGTGACCTACAAGCTGGCCGACGTCGGCGCCGCCATCGCTTCCGGCTCATTCCGGACGCTTGGCATGATCGTCGCCCCCTGCTCGGTGCGGACCATGAGCGAAATCGCCACCGGCGTGACCTCGACCCTGCTGACCCGCGCCGCCGATGTGGTGCTGAAGGAGCGCCGCCCCCTGGTTCTGATGGTGCGTGAGACGCCGCTGCACCTGGGCCACCTGCGGACCATGACGTCGCTGGCCGAAATGGGCGCGGTCATCGCCCCGCCCCTCCCCGCCTTCTACGCCAGGCCCGCCAGCATAGACGACATGGTCGATCAGTCGGTCGGCCGGGCGCTGGACCTGTTCGGCCTGGACTGGTCGGCGGTGCGCCGCTGGGAAGGCCTGAAGGCCGGGATAGCCCAAGCGTGAGCGACCTCTGGTCCTGGGCCGTCGCGGCCTATGACGCGCCTGGCGTGGCCGAGGCATGCCTCGGCCTTCAGGACCACAACGAACAGAATGTCCCCCTGCTGCTGTGGGCTGCCTGGATCGCGCGCACCGGTCGCCGTCCGGATGAGGAAACCATCGAGGCCGCCTGTGACGCCGCTCGCGCCTATGACACGGTCATCGTCGGCCAGCTTCGCGCCGTGCGCCGCACGCTGAAGGCGCCTGTCCCCGACATTGACCACGACCACCGCGAGGCCCTGCGCCAGCAGGTCAAGGCGCTGGAGCTGGACGCCGAGCGTCGCCTCATGCTGGAACTGGAAGGCCTGGCTCCCCCACCCTCCGGCGCCCCGCGCCGCGCTATCGACGGCCTGGCCGAAACCGCCCGCCTCTGGTCCCGCGTCGTTCCTCGCCCGGCGCTGACCGTCCTGGCGGATCGCCTTCCCGCCTGATGGCGGGTCGGTTATAAGGAAGGGCTTCCGGGGCGAACCATGAACGACGATCAACCTTTCCTGTCCGACGAGGACAATCGGCTGCGGGCCGAACTGAAAACCCTTCAGCAGGAGCATGCCGACCTCGACGCCTCGATCGAGGCGCTGAACCTTATGCCGGCCAAGGATCAACTGCTGATCGCGCGCCTGAAGCGCAAGAAACTGGCCCTGCGCGACGAGATCGTTAAGGTCGAGGACCGCATCCTGCCCGACATCATCGCCTGAGCCGATCCGGTCCGAAACGAGGAGGAACGATGAAAGCCCGTTCAGCTTCGACCCGCGTCCCGGTTCTGGTGACGGCTATAGTCCTGTCCATCGCTGCGCTTGTTCTGACGACAAGCATCAACCTGCTTGTCGACGCGGGCGCCTTGGCTCACGACATCATCTGCCCGACCCACGGATGGATCAGGTAGGATCCAACCCGATCAACGGGCCTTCTTCCCGAGCCACATGGCCGCGTCGGCTTCCGACAGCCAGACTTCGGGATTGGTCTGTCCTGCATAGGCCCGGACGCCGAACGACCCGCCCAGCGCCACGGTCGTCCCGCCCCAGACGAAGCCTTCGGTTTCCAGCGCCGTCGTCAGGCGCTTCGCCTTCTCACGCCCCTCGTCCGCCCCCGCATTCATCAGCAGGAGCGCAAACTCGTCGCCGCCCAGACGGCCGACCGCGTCGGATTCACGGACATTGGCTAGCAGCAGTTCCGCGACAGCCGTCAGGGCGGCGTCGCCCGCCGCATGGCCCAAACGGTCGTTGACGCCCTTGAAGCCATCCATGTCGAGATAGAGCAACGCCGCCTCGACGCCGTGACGGCGGCAGTAGGCCATGTTGCGGCTCAGCACAGTCATGAAGCCGCGCCGGTTAAGCGCCCGCGTCAGGACGTCATGATCCGCCAGAGCCTCCGCGGTTTCGGCGCGAGCGGTCAGGGCGGCGACTTCGGCGCGCAGCCGTTCGATCTCGGCGTGCAGATCGGTCTCTGCAGTCGGTTCGGCCACGTCGGTCAAGTCAGGCTCCGGTATCGCGAATCAAGACCGACTCAGGGCCTCGCGACGCAGACGATTCTAACGACCTTGGTTGCGGGCGCAACGCGCGTGCTGTAACGGGCCGCTTTCCGTGTGGGGAGCCTTCGCATGACCGCCTCGACGCCACCCGTCGCCATCATCATGGGCAGCCGGTCCGACTGGCCGACCATGAAGCTGGCCGCCGAACGCCTGGATCAGCTGGGCGTCGCCTGGGAAGCCAAGGTCGTCAGCGCCCACCGCACCCCCCAGCGCCTCTATGACTTCGCGACGAACGCCAAGGCGGCCGGGCACAAGGTCATCATCGCCGGCGCTGGCGGCGCGGCCCACCTGCCCGGCATGGCCGCCTCGATGACCGACCTGCCCGTGCTGGGCGTGCCGGTCCAGTCCAAGGCCCTGAAGGGGCTAGATAGCCTGCTCTCCATCGTCCAGATGCCCGGCGGCGTCCCGGTCGCCACTCTGGCCATCGGCGAGGCGGGCGCCGCCAACGCCGGCATTCTGGCGGCGCAGATCCTGGCCCTGTCAGATCCCGCCTTGGCCGCGCGCCTGAGCGCCTTCCGCGCCGCCCAGACCGCTTCCGTCGCCGAAACCGTCGAGGACTGACTTGCCCCAACTGCCCCTGAGCCCCGGATCGACCCTCGGCATTCTCGGCGGGGGCCAGTTGGGCCGGATGCTGAGCCAGGCCGCCTCGCGCCTGGGCTTTGACGTGGTGATCCTCGACCCCGAGCCCGACTGCCCGGCGGCCCGCGTCTCGCGCGCCCAGATCACCGCCCCCTATGACGACCCCGACGCGTTGCAGGCCCTCGGCCGCCTTTGCGACGTCGTCACGTTCGAGTTCGAGAACGTCCCCGCCCTGTCGGTCGAGCAACTGGCCGAAGCCGGCGCCCTGGTTGCGCCGGGCCCGACCGCCCTGGCCGTGGCTCAGGACCGGGTGGACGAGAAGACCTATCTGAACGCCGTCGGCGCCCCCACAGTCGACTTCGCCGCCGTGAAGACGCTGGACGACCTGACCGCGGCCATCGACGCCCTTGGCCTGCCCGCCCTGCTGAAGACGCGCCGCGAAGGCTATGACGGCAAGGGCCAGGTCTGGATCAGGGACGCCGCCGACGCTGAGGCCGCCTTCGACGCCATCGGCCGCCGACCCGCCGTTCTGGAAGCCGCCGCCGTGTTTAACCGGGAGCTATCGGTGATCGCCGCGCGCGGCCATGACGGCGCCGTCGCCGTCTATCCCCTGGGCGAGAACATCCACGCCCACGGGGTGCTGAAGACCACGCTCGCCCCCGCCGCCGTCGATGCAGCCACCCAGGCCCGCGCCCACGAGATCGCCGCCGCTGTCCTTGACGGCCTCGACTACGTCGGCGTCATGGGCATCGAACTGTTCGACATGGGCAATGGGACCCTGCTGGTGAACGAGGTCGCGCCGCGCGTCCACAACACCGGCCACTGGACCCAGGACGGCTGCGTCTGCGACCAGTTCGAGCAGCACATCCGCGCCATCGTCGGCTGGGCCCTGGGCCCGACCGAGGCCCACGCCCGCATCGAGATGACCAACCTGCTGGGCGACGAGATCAATCAATGGCGCGCACTTTCAGGCGAACCGAACGCCCGCCTGCACCTCTACGGCAAGCACGAGGCCCGCGCAGGTCGCAAGATGGCGCACGTGAACCGGATTCTCTGACCCTCTCCCAATGGGAGAGGGCTTGAGCGCACGAGCGCGTCGGCGATCGTCCTTGCGCGAAAGGGTGAGGGTTCGCCGCTTGCCGTGCCTGCGCGACGCTCGCACACTCTTTTCTCATGACACCCCTGCGAACCGACCGCGCACGCAAGTTGCGCCAATCCTCCGGCCGTGCCGAGGAACGCGTCTGGTCTGCCCTGCGTGGCGGTCGGATCGACGGCCACAAGTTTCGCCGCCAGCATCCCATCGGGCCTTACGTCGTCGACTTCGCCTGCGACCGTTCACGGCTCATCATCGAGATCGACGGCGCCGTGCATCAGCTGGATGAAGTCATGGCGCGTGATCGCAAGCGACAACAGGCGCTTGAGACCCTCGGCTGGACAGTGATCCGAATGACCAATGATCAGATTTTCAGCGCGCCGGAAGCATTGATCGACGCTGTCAGGCGGCACGCTGGGCGTCTTCAAGGCTGACAGTCGCCCCTCACCCTTTCGCGCAAGAGCGGCGCCTTCGCCGCCGCGCGCTCAAGCCCTCTCCCATCGGGAGAGGGAGGCTCAGACTTCCTTCGCCCCGTACCGCAACCGCCCCAGGGCGTCCGTCACCGCCCTCAGCGGCGCGTCGAAATCCTTGCCGGCCTTCCACTTCTCGAAGGCCATGACGTTCTCGATGCGGCGAGCGACGAAGGCCTCTGCCGCTTCTCGCCCGTCGAACCAGCGCATGGTCAGGGCCGGGATCAGGATGCCGCCCAGGATGGCGCGCTTGGAATAGTGGTTCTGGTCGGTCGCCGTGTCCCCCGCCCAGCGCCACAGGTGGTCGGCGCTTTCCCAGGCCAGCTTGAAGCCGAGATCCATATTGGTCGGCAGGCTGAGGAAGCCGGCGCAGCGCTTGGCCGCCTCGATGTCCTCGGCGCCCGCCTCCATCCGCGCCGAGACGGCGGCGGCGATTCTCGCGCGAATCTTCATCGTCTCCGGCGGCGTCGCCTCCAGCGCCTTGAGGGCGCGCGAATCGTGACGCCGCGACAGCAGGACCGCCAGGTCGCGCGCGCCGTTGGGCAACAACAGCTCCTCGTCCCCCAGCGACAGGCCATTGGCCTCGCACGCCGCGCGCACGAGACGGCTATTCCAGCCCAAGGCCGGCGCGCGCGCCAGGGCCGCGTCCAGCACGGCCTGCTCCATGCGAGAGGCCCAATCGGTTTTGGGAATGGCGTCGGCGGCGGTCTCGGTCATATCCCCAGAATAGTCCTGTCCGTCCGGCATTTCGACCCATCACGATTACCTGTGGCGATCTGGACAGGCCCCGACGGGTCGTGTATCAGCGCGCCTTCATCCGAGAGCCCTGTCTGTCGGTAGAGATTTTTATTTTGTCTGCCCGTCTCCCTTCGAAAGGACGCGGCGGGCGGCCAAAGGAGAGATAACCCTGGTTCAGATTTTCGTTCGCGACAACAATGTCGATCAGGCGCTCAAGGCCCTGAAAAAGAAGATGCAACGCGAAGGCAGCTTCCGTGAAATGAAGCGCCACGTGCACTTCGAAAAGCCTTCGGAAAAGCGCGCCCGTCAAAAGGCTGAAGCTGTTCGTCGCGCCCGCAAGCTGGCCCGCAAGCGCGCCCAGCGCGAAGGCCTTCTGCCGGCTCCGAAGCCCCGGGTTCCGGGCGGCCGTTAATACGGCCCCAGCCCAGGCTGAAAGATCAAGGCCCGCTCCGGGAAACCGGAGCGGGCCTTTTCTATGGCTGGATTGTCGCGTGGCTTCAGAAAACGCCGACGGCGGCGTCGGCCCAGATCAGCAGCACAGCCAGGACCAGTGCGCAGCCGATCGACAGCCGCCAGACCAAGGCCCTGCTCCGCCAGGCGGCCAGTTCGAAAACAAGGCCTGCCCCGAGCAACAGAAGGCCCGCAAAGGCAAAGTCCGCTGCGTCCCACGTCACCTCGCGGGTGAACTGCATGGCGATCAGCGGCAGGAGCAGCAGCACCGCGATCCCACCCCACATCGCCAGTCGCCACCGGGGGGCTATCGTCCTTGCCATGGTCGTCATGATCCGCCTCGATAAGATCGGCTTCCGTTCGTCTTATTGAACGAGCGGCGGGGCATGAAAGTTCAGGCCCCGCCCCGCCCTAGTTGCCCCCGCGCACCGCGCCCAGGAAGCTCTTCCAGTTCAGCTTCACGTCGGACAGGGCCCCGGCGCGGAAGGCGCGCCCCGCCACCCAGACCATCAGCGCGGCGAACAGGAACATGCCGATCAGAGCGCCGACGATTTCGACAAGCGGCGGGCCGCTGGGCGCTCGCGCCGCCATGACGAAGGGCGTAAAGGGCGGGATCAAACTCATGATCTTCACCAGCGGCGCATCCGGCGTGCGGATGGCCATCTGCATGACCAGCAGCGGCACGATCAGAACCATCATGATCGGCCCCATCAGGGTCTGGGCGTCGCGCGGCGTATCGCAGAAGGCGCCGATGGCCGCGAACAGGACCGCGTACATCAGGTAGCCGCCCACCATGAACAACAGGAAGTAGATCAGCAGACCATTGCTCATCAACACCGAGCCGATGTCGCGCCCCATATCAGGCGCGGCTGCGATCAGAGCGATCCCGCCCAGCCCGCCCCAGGCGACCAGCACCGTCAGCGTCAGCAGCGCCACCCCGAGCACCTTGCCCGTCAGGATCTCGGTCGCAGAGGCCGAGGACAGCAGGACTTCCAGGATCTTGTTCGACTTCTCCTCCATCACGCTGTTCAGCAGGATCGACGCGCCGGTGATGATCAGCGACCACAGGATGAAGCCGACCGCCAGACCGACCACGGTCGGCAGCTTGTCGCGGAACGAGACCTCGCCGCCCGACGCCGCCTTGGGCGAGAAGACGGACAGGTCAGGACGGAAGCGGTCGGTCTGGGCCACCACAGCAGGGTCGATGCCGCTGGCGGCGAAGACCTGACGGCGGTTGGCGTCCTTCAACGCATCGCGGACGGCGTCTTCGACGGCGTCGTCGGTAGCGCGGGCCGTCCAGACACGGGCGCCCGGCTGGCCGTTCGCTTCGGTCAGGAAGACCACGCCGCTCAGCTTCTGCCCCTCGGGCGCGTCATCGCCCAGATAGCGGCGGGCCTGGGCGTCGCGCGCCTCGCCCGGGGCGGCGGCCGTGATCTCGGCCGGGGGTGAGACCAGGATCAGGCTGCGTTTCGGCGTGTCGAACTTGGCGCCGGCCCGCGGCGCTTCGCGTTTCAGGGCGGAGATTCCCGCTTCGAAGCCTTCGCTCTCGGCCACCTGTCGCACACGGTCCCCGCCGGCCACGCCCGCCTCGGGGATGGCCGCCATGCGCAGGGCGCTGATGTCGCCCCTCGCCTGCTCGCGCTCCAGCGACTGACGCACGGCGGCGGCCAGGCCGGAACCCGCCGGCGCCTCGTCGATCAGGGCGACCGAACGCGTCGGTTCGGCCTGGCTCATCAGAATGGGAATGGCCCCGCCCAGCACGCCGAAAAGCGGGAAGGCCAGCAGCGACAGCCAGAAGCCAACCGTCTTCGCGTAGGCCATGAACTCGCGGCGCGCGATGAGAAGAGTACGGTTCATCGGGCGGCCTCCGCCTTGGCGGCGTCTCGGGCGACGCTCTGGTCCTCGTCAGGATGGTCGCCGGTCAGGGCGATAAAGGCGTCGTGCAGGGTCGGCTCCTTGATCTGGAACCGACGAACATCCAGTCCGGTCAGGAAGGCGGACTTCAGCGCCTCCTGCCCGCCCGCGCCTTGCGCCAGCCCGGCGCGCAGCGTGCGCGCTCCATCCTGTTCGCTTAAAAGCTCGACGCCTGTCACGCCTGGCAGGACCGAAACCGCGGCGACATCCAGCGCGCCCTCCAGTTCCAGGAAGCGCGGCGAGGTCGCCCTCGCCTCGTCCACGGTCCCTTCAAACGCCTTCTTGCCGCGCGCCAGCAGCACGACCTTGTCGCACAGCCGCTCGGCGTGCTGCATGACGTGGGTCGAGAACAGAACCGTCGCTCCATCGGCGGCCAAGGCGCGGATCATGGCCTCCAGCCCCTGCTGGTTCATCGGATCGAGCCCGGAAAACGGCTCGTCCAGGATCACGAACTCGGGTCGATGCACGACCGAGGCGATCAGCTGGACCTTCTGGGCCATCCCCTTGGACAGCTCCTTCATCTTCTTCTTCTGGGCGTCGCCCAGACCCATCTGCTCCAGCATCTCGCGGGCGCGCTTGCGGCCCTCGACAACAGGCAGGCCCTTCAGTCCGCCAAAGAAGGCGATGGCGTCCACCGGAGTCATTTTCTTGTAAAGGCCGCGCTCCTCGGGCAGGAAGCCGATCCGGTCGCGGACCTTGCGTCCGTCGTCGGCGCCCAGGATCTCGATGCGCCCCGACGTAGCGGGCTGCAGACCCAGGATCATGCGCAGGGTCGAGGTCTTGCCCGCGCCATTGGGGCCGAGAAAGCCGCAGATGGCGCCCTTCTCGACTTCGAAGCTCAGGTCGGAAACGGCCTGGAAGCCGCCATACCTCTTGCTGATCCCGTCCAGCGTCAGCGCCGCAACCATGCCGTTCCCCTTGCAACCGTCGGATACGAATCCTAACGGTCCAGCAGGGCAAATGGAAAGGGCATTTTACATTACGGATCGGTCATGATCCGCAGGGCACCTATTTCGGCACGCTGACCTTCACGTCGAAGCTCTGCCCCATGACCTTGGTCGGGTTCACCTGGGCGCCGTTGCGACGCACCTCGAAATGCAGGTGTGGGCCAGTCGAATAGCCCGTCGAGCCGACCAGGCCGATACGCTCGCCGGGCGCCACGTCCTGGCCCGTGTGCACGTCGATGCGGCTGAGGTGACCATAGATGCTGCTCAGGCCGTTCGGGTGCTTGACCTCGATGAAGTTGCCATAGCCTCCGGCTTGGAAGCCGGCGCGGACCACCCGACCCTCAGCGGTCGTATAGACGCTGGTGCCCTTGGGCGCGGCGATGTCCACGCCCTTGTGGGCGCGGGCCTTGGCCTCGATCGTCAGCTTGCGCAGGCCAAAGGCGGAGTTGATCCGGTAGCCCTTGACCGGAGCCTCGAAGGCGACCTTTCGCATCATCGGCCCGGCCGGTTGGGCCACGGCCTTGACCGGCGGGGCGGCAGGGACGGACAGGGCCTCAGCCTTGTCCGACGGCAGGCTGGCGGCGCCCAGGGGTGCGCCGGCCATGGCGAGAACGGCGGTGACGGCGACGACGCTGGTCTGGCCAAAACGGATCGCAAACGGCCTCACGGCCGGGGGAAGAAAACGCATACTGTAACTGCACTCCTGGCGCTCAAACATCGAGCGGGAGGGCCGTCGTGGTCACGCGAAACAGGCTGCGCGGGTGGCGAGGAAGCGGTCGCCGACGGCCGGGGTTGACCGTCTTTTGCCACTACACAGGGACGCGAATGGGGCGCCGCAGGGGCGACAAGGCGTCGCACCGAGGGAACCCGAAGCCCCGGCCTTATATGAAAGAGGCCGCGCGACATGCGTCGCGCGGCCCCTCCCCTGCTTGCTGGACGCTCTAAAGCGGCAGGGTCAGTTGCACCCCGCCCATATGGCTGTCTGCCTGGTCGCCGAAGCGGCCCTTGTACCCGATCGAGACCTTCAGCCGATCCATCACCGTGCCTTCGATCCCCGCCGACGCCAGAAACTGGCCGCCCCAGGGATCTTCGACCTCGCGCGAAAGGACCTGGGCGGGATTGCCGGCGATGCCCGTCCGAACCGCATCGCTGTCTTCACTCAGTGCGTCACGGTAGCCGCCCTCGGCGTAGAGGTGGAAGCGATCAAGCCCCATCTCGGCGCGCAGGACAATCTCGGCTGTGGTCGCCTGAACCGATCGATCCCTGTAGGCGTACTGCGCCGCCGGACCCTGCTCGTCAAAGCCGTCAACGTCGCTGTTGACCCAGGCCACAGCTGCACGCGGCGACAGGGCGACGCCGCCGAGGTCGAACCACATGCCGCCCTGCAAGCGCGCGCCCGTCGAGACGCCCCGGGTCGATCCGGTATGGACCACAGGCGCCAGCGAGGTCAGCCGGCTGATGTCGTTGAAGTCGTCCTGGGCCGCGCCCGCAGCCGCGTTGATGAACAGATCGCCAGAGCGCCAGCCGCCGTAAAGGTCGATGGCGAAGGTATCCAGGTCGACGTTCAGGCTGCCTGCGTCCACGTCGGCGTTGCGATAGCTGCCGGCGAGGCCGAACTTCATCGTCTCGTTGCCCGACTCCAGCGCGATCCGGACGCCATAGCCGTCCGAGGTCGCTTCGCCGATGGCGTCGCGGGCGTCGGTCTTGGTCCGGTCCACCAAAGCAGAGACGGAAATGGACGTCCCGGCGGTCCAGGCCTCGCGCGCCGACAGGCTGGCGGTGGCGTCGTCCAGAGCATCCTCACGGTGCCGCCCGGCTGTCTCGCCCAGCAAGGCCGTCTGGGACCCGAGGTCGCCGTAGTAGAGATAGTCATTGGCCAGACGCGCGATCGCGGCATGACCAGCGGCGGTGGGATGGACCCCGTCGAAGTAGAAATAGTCGTCGGGATTGGCGCAGACCGTCACCCCGTTGAAGCAGGGCTGGGTGACGTTGGTCACGCCGAAGGCGCTGGGGTTGGCGGCGATGACGTCGCCGATCTTGAACAGGTCCATCATGATGATGTTCGTGCCGGGGCGTGCGGCCGCCGTGGCGTTCAGGCCCGTCAGCAAGGCGCCGTTGAAGGTCGTCACCGCATAATCAGCCAGGGGCGCGGCGGCCGTGCCGCGAAACTGCGGCGTCAGGCTCAGCTTGGGCAGGTTGGTGACCAGGATGGTTCCCGCCCCTGCCTGCGCCACGCCGCCGACGAGGAAATTGATATCCGACGCCGCGCCCAGCGCCACCGGCGCGATGCTGCCTTGGGGATTGGTTGATGCGCCCGCCGCCGGCAGGCCCTGGAAGATGTTGTTGGCGCCGCCCAGGATGCTGACCAGATCCCCGGCCGAGAAGGTCCCGCCCCGCGATTGATATTGGGCCAACTGCACCCGCATCCCCAGAGGCGAGGCCTGACTGTCCGTGCGCGCACCGCCAAAGGCGTAGTTGATGCTGCCGGTCACTGGTCCCGTGAAGTTGGCGGCGTTGAAGCCCAGACGCTCGGTGAAGACCGGCCCGCTGGAGAATCGGCCCTGGAAATAGGGCGGCGACGCCGGCGTCGCCCTGCCGGTGGCCAGGTAGAGATTGCCGTTGTCGGACAGGCTGTCGCCGAAAACGACCAGACGGTTGTAAGTCTGCGCCCCGGCGGCGTTTGCCGTCGAGACGGCGGCCAGGGTCAGCGCGGCCAGAGCCGCCCCGCGAAGAAGACGAGACATCCTTGTTCCTCCCTCGACCGTCAGTGTGCGGTCGTTATTCGGCAGTCTGCGCCGCTTTCACGTCAACGCAAGATGCCGCTAGGGAAGCTGAACACCGATCAGTGAAGCATTCGGAAGCGCACTGTGCCCGGCAGGTCACGCAGGACCTTCAGCACCTCGGGATCATAGCCCCGGTCGACATCGGTGATGACATAGCCGGTCTGCTCGTCCGTCTTCAGGTGCTGGCCCAGAATGTTGAGGCCAGCCGCCGACAGGGCGCGGTTCAGCTCGGCCAGAACGCCGGGCTGGTTCTTGTGAATGTGCAGCAGACGGTGCGCACGCGAGACCTCGGCCAGTTGAACATTCGGCAGGTTGACGCAGAAGGTGGTGTCGCCCCGATTCAGATAGCCCAGCAGACGTTCGGCAGCGAACTCGGCGATGGCTTCCTGCGCCTCCTCGGTCGAACCGCCGATGTGCGGCGACAGGATGACGTTCTTCAGCCCGCGCAGGGGGCTGTCGAAGGGATCGGCGTTGGTGCGCGGCTCCTCGGGGAAGACGTCGACCGCCGCCCCTGCGATCCGGCCCGACTTCACCGCCTTGGCCAGGGCGTCGACGTCGACGACATGGCCGCGCGACAGGTTCAGGAACAGGACGCCCGGCTTCATCTTCGCGAACTGGGCTGCGCCGATGACGTCGGCGTTGTCCTTGCGCCCGTCGACATGCAGGCTGACCACGTCGGCCTCGGCCAGCAGGGCGTCCAGCGAGCGCATCCGCCGGGCGTTGCCGAGGGCCAGCCGCTCCGACAGGTCGTGGAAGATGACCCGCATCCCCAGCCCTTCGGCCAGGACGGACAGCTGCGAACCGATGGCGCCGTAGCCGATGATGCCCAGGGTCTTGCCGCGCAGCTCGCGCGAGCCGGTGGCCGACTTGTTCCACTGGCCCTGGTGCATGGCCGCCGACTTGTCGGCCACGTCGCGCATCAGAACGATGGTCAGGCCGATGGCCAATTCGACCACCGAACGGGTGTTGGAATAGGGAGCGTTGAACACGGCCACGCCGTGCGCGGCGGCTGCGTCCAGATCGATCTGGTTGGTGCCGATGCAGAAGGCGGCGACGGCCAGCAGCCGGTCGGCGTGTTCGAGCACCCGCGCGCTGACATTGGTCTTGGAACGGATGCCCAGAACATGCACGCCCTTGATCGCCTCGATCAGGTCGTCCTCGTCCAGCGCCCCTTTCAGGGTTTCGACGGAATAGCCGGCCTCCTCCAGCCGCTCGACGGCGGCGGGGTGGATGTTCTCCAGCAACAGCATGCGGATGCGGTTGCGTGGATAGGACCAGCGCCCGGCCACGCCCTCGGCGAACAGGACCTCGTCCAGCGAAGCCGCGACGGCGTCGGCGACGGCGATCACCTTTGGTCGGCGGACGATCTCAGTGAAGGCGTAGAAGCGGTCGGCGGCGCCGGCCAGCTTGACCTCGGCGTCGGTCCAGCCGTCGCCGACCATGACCACGGGGCCGGTCAGGTTCAGCGCCTTGATGACCTCGGGCTTGCCATTGTCGCGCGACAGGGGGTTGGTCTCGTCCACGCCGCTGACGCGTCCCTGCTCGTCATAGATCAGGTCGTTGCACAGCACATGATCGGCGGCCACGCCCAGACGGGCGGCGAGCGGCGCGATCACCTCGCGGAAGCCGCCCGACAGGATGTAGACTCGGTCTGCGTGGCGCTCAAAAAAATCGACATTGCGTCGAATCGAGGCGCTGGCCTCATCCAGGATCCGGTCGCTCAGGACCTCGACATGACTGCGGGTCAGGGCCAGCAGGTCCAGCCGTCGCCGCAGGGCCGTCCTGAAATCCACCTGCCCCGACATGGCCTGGTCTGTAAGCGCCGCAATCTCGGCCTTCCTCGCCGTCGCATCGGGCGCGTCGGTCAGGGCGATGTCAGCGAGCGCCTCAAGCGTCTCAATGCGCACCAGGGTGGAATCGAAGTCGAAGATGAAGACGGGCGAAGTCATGCGCCGCACCTAGCCCACCTTCGCAATTGCAGCAATAAAAAGGGGGACCAAAGCCCCCCTTTCCGCACGAATTTTCCAAAAGCCCTACAGTTTGCCGAAGCCGCCCTTGCGCCGGCTTTCCAGCGCCGCGGCGCCGATGGCGGCGGCGATGGTGGCCACAGCCAGCAGGGCGCCGCCCTCTTTCGCATGGTCTCGGGCGAAATCGCCCGCATCCTCGGCATAGCGACGCGCCTGCCGGGCATAGCGTTTCATCGGCCTGCGCGACTTCTTGCGGGAGCCTTGCAGCCAGTGCCGGGCCTGGGCGCGCGCGTCATGACCGAAGCGTCCAGCCTTCTCCCCCGCATAATCGCCCAGGTCAGCGGCGCGATGGGTCAGATCGTCGGCGCCGTCTCGAACCCCGCGCGCGATATCGTCGAAGCGGTGACGCAAGGCCTCGGCGTCGAACCAGCCCCGCGGATCGACCCGTTCACGAAGACGATCATATCGCGTCGGACCGGTACGCTGGTTAAGCAGAAGAGCGGCAAGGCCCACCCCTGCCAGAACGGCGACCACGCCGGCGGTGATCCCTGGATGTTTGCGGACCTCGTCCACGGCGTTGAACTGTCGAACCATGGGCAATCAAACCTCTTCTTGTCGAAACTGTCGTCAGGACAGGAGCGAACCGGGCCGCAAGAGGTTCCGCCACAAACGGCCAAGCTGCAACCTCGCATCGCCGGCCCTTACCAATTGACCGACGCCTCCCTATGTTGCGCCGCTTCCGAACAGTTTCGCCTTTTTCAGGATCTCCGCCGTGACCGATCACGCGCCCGCCGCACAGCCTGCCGCCGCCCCCGCCGACGACTTCGCCGCCGCCTTCCAGATCGAAGGCTGGCCGGTGCGCGGTCGCCTGGTCCGCCTGGGCGAGACGGTCAACACGATCCTCTCGGCCCACGACTACCCGGAACCCGTGGCCGCCCTGCTGGGCGAGGCCTGCGTCCTGGCGGCCATCGTCGGTTCGGCGCTGAAGTTCGAGGGTCGGCTCATCGTTCAGGCCCAGGGCGACGGTCCTGTCCGCTACGTCGTCGCCGACTATGACACCGCCGGCACGCTGCGCGGCTTCTGCCGCTTCGATCCCGAAGAGGTGGCCAAGGCGTCGGAAGGCTTCGCCCGCCCCGGCGCCCAGACGCTTCTGGGCAAGGGCGTCTTCGTGATGACCATTGATCGGGGCGAGGACTTCGAACGCACCCAGGGCATCACCCCGATCGAGGGCGAGAGCCTGTCGTTGTGCGCCGAGCACTACTTCACCCAGTCGGAACAGGTGCCGACCAAGGTGCGTCTGGCCGTGGGTCAGGTGACCACCGAGGCGGGCACGTCCTGGCGCGCGGGCGGTGCGATGATCCAGGTCATCGCCAGCGATGACGCACGCGGCTCGACCGAAGACGTCTGGGAGCGCACCCGCGCCCTGTTCTTCACCCTGGGCGACGACGAACTGATCGATCCCACTATCAGCGCTGAAACCCTGCTGTTCCGCCTGTTCCATGAGGATGGCGTGCGGTTGGAGGGCGCAAGGGCCCTGGCTGCCGTTTGCCGCTGCTCCAGGGAAAGGATCGTCGCCGTCATGCAGTCCTTCCCGCCCGAAGATCGGGCGGAAATGGTCGAGGACGACGGCAAGATCCACGCGTCCTGCGAATACTGCTCGACCGTCTATGAGATCGACCCGACCGAGATCGAACAGCCGACCGCCTAGACCAGCATGAAGATCGCGTTGCCATAGTTGTGCAGGAGGATCGGCAGCAGCACGCTGCCGGTCTTCTCACGCAGCCAGACGAGCAACAGCGCCGCGCCGCCTGTCGACGCCATCAGCAAGGGTTCGAAGGTGAAGCCGCCGTCCGAATAGCCCAGGGCATGGGTCAGGCCGAACGCCAGCGATGACAACGCCGCGCCACAGCCCATGGGCGCCCCCAGAATGCGCAGCGGCTTGCCGAAGGCCTCGTTCAGCATCAACAGCAGGACGCCGCGATAGAACAGCTCTTCGTCCAGGCCCGGCATGGTCAACTGGAAGGCCAGGCTGTCCAGATCGAAACCCTGCCCCGGGAAATAGAGGGCCAGCCCGAGGAACAGAACGGCCAGCAGTCCTGACAGGATCAAGGCGCCGGTCAGGCCCCGTCGGTCCTGTTTCAACGTCAGCCCCGCCCGCCTCCAGCCGATGACCGGCAGGCTGGCTACGACCAGCGACAGCAGGACGGCCAGCGCCTTGCCTTCCCAGTTCCAGTTCGATGAGCCGAACGACAGCGGGATATGGCCGTAACCGCGCGTCAGCACGGCGTCATAGACGGCCATCAGCAGAAGAGCGGCGACCAGCCAGCCCCACCGCACGCGGCCCTTCATCAAAACAGCCGCCGCCAACCCGCCGAGCGCGACAGCGCCGACCCAGGCCAGCATTGCAATGATTGCATCAGGCATCGCGCCTCTCCCCATGACTTCCCGTCATGAGGGCGCACGCCGCGGCTACGGATGCGGGTGACCGAAATTTAACCCGCCGGGCTGCTCCGGCGCGGCGCCGTCCTAGCTGTTCAGGTCCAGCGAATAGCCGGCAGAACGCACGGTGCGGATCGGGTTGACCGTACCCTCGACGTTCAGGGCCTTGCGCAGACGCCCCACGTGGACGTCCACAGTACGGGCCTCGACGTAGACGTCAGAACCCCAGACCGCGTCCAGCAGTTGTTCGCGGCTGAACACCCGGCCCGGATGCTTCATCAGGTGATCCAGCAGGCGGAATTCGGTCGGACCCAGATGGACTTCCTTGCCCGCGCGGCGGACGCGATGGGCGACGCGGTCGATGACGATGTCGGCGTGGTTGATGCGGTCGTCGGCCAGACCCGGCCGGATGCGACGCAGCACGGCGCGGATGCGGGCCGTCAGTTCCGTCATCGAGAAGGGCTTGGTCATGTAGTCGTCGGCGCCGGTGTCCAGGCCGCGCACGCGGTCCGACTCTTCGCCGCGCGCCGTCAGCATGATGATCGGCAGGTTGCGGGTCTCGGCCCGGCCGCGCAGGCGCCGGCAGACCTCGATGCCAGAGAGCTTGGGCAGCATCCAGTCCAGCAGCACCAGATCAGGCAGGCGTTCGTCGACCTGAAGCAGCCCCTCCTCCCCGTCCGCGGCCACGGTCACGTCATAACCTTCCTTTTCCAGATTGTACTGGAGCAGGGTGGCCAGGGCGTCCTCGTCTTCCATCACCAGAATATAGGGTTGCACGTCAGGCTCTCCGGGCAGTCGAAGTCGTCAGCAGGAAGGGAAGTCAGTCGTCCGTCAGATCGGACGGCATGGTCGAGATGTGCGGCGTGGACGTCTGTTCCTCACCGGGACCGGGGACGGCCTTGGGCCGCTCGCCCAGCATTTCCTCGCCCGTGATTTCATAGTGGACCGTCTCGGCGATATTGGTCGCGTGGTCGCCGATCCGCTCCAGGTTCTTGGCCATGAACAAGAGGTGGGTGCAGGCCGTGATCGTACGCGGGTCGCCCATCATGTAGGTCAGCAGTTCGCGGAACAGGGCGTTGTAGTGCTCGTCCACCTCGTCGTCGGTGCTCCACACCGAAAGGGCGCGCTCGATCTCCGACGCCGTATAGGCGTCCAGCACGTCGCGCAGCCGGGTCGAGACCAGCCGCCCCATCCGCTCGATCGAGCGGGTCAGGGGCTGCATGGGCTCGCCTTCAGCCAGGATCAGCGCCCGCTTGGCGATGTTCTTGGCCAGGTCGCCGGTGCGCTCCAGGTCGGAGGCCAGCTTCATGGCCCCAAGCGTCCGGCGCAGGTCCGAGGCCACCGGCTGACGCAGGGCGATCAGACGGATGGACTTCTTCTCGATGTCGCGATGCAGGGCGTCCAGACGGTTGTCGCGCTCGACCACCGCCTTGGCCAACGCCACGTCGCGGCGAGCGACGGATTCGATGGCGTCCGCCACCTGGGCCTCGGCCAGACCGCCCATGCGGACGACCTCGGCCGTCAGCTGGTTCAGTTCGTCGCCGTAAGCCTTGACCGTGTGCTGGTTCATGACTGCCCTTAGCCGAAGCGGCCGGTGATATAGTCGAGCGTGCGGCGCTCGCGGGGATTGGTGAAGATTTCTTCGGTGTCGCCGGTCTCGACCAGCTTGCCCATGTGGAAGAAGGCCGTGCGTTGCGACACGCGCGCCGCCTGGGCCATCGAGTGGGTGACGATGACGATGCAGTAGCGCTCACGCAGTTCGTCGATCAGCTCCTCGATCTTGGCCGTGGCGATCGGGTCCAGGGCCGAGCAGGGCTCGTCCATCAGGATGACTTCAGGTTCGACCGCGATGGCGCGGGCGATGACCAGACGCTGCTGCTGGCCGCCCGACAGGCCGGTGCCCGGCGAGTGGAGGCGGTCGGCGACCTCCTCCCACAGACCGGCGCGCTTCAGCGCCTTCTGGACGATGTCGTCCAGTTCGCCCTTGGAGGTGGCCAGGCCGTGAATCTTCGGCCCATAGGCGACGTTCTCATAGATCGTCTTGGGGAAGGGGTTAGGCTTCTGGAACACCATCCCGACCTGGGCGCGCAGCAGCACGGGGTCGATCTTGCGGTCGTTGATGTCGCCGCCGTCCATCTCGATGCGGCCGGTGACGCGGCAGCCGGGGATGGTGTCGTTCATGCGGTTCATCGTCCGCAGGAAGGTCGACTTGCCGCAACCCGACGGCCCGATCAGGGCCGTGACCGTCTTGTCCGGGATGTCCAGCGAGACATCGAACAGGGCCTGCTTGTCGCCATAGAAGACCGAGACGTCGCGCGCGGCGATCTTGATCGGACCCAGGGGCGCAGACGCATGGGCGCCGACCACCGGAGCGGTCGTCAGGGACGCGGGCTCGCGGACGGCGGAACCGCCGCCCGGGCCCTCTGGGGCGCGGAAAATGTTGAACTTCATAAGACTACCACCGGCGTTCGAACCGCCGACGCAGCAGGATCGCGGCGGCGTTCATGACGATCATGAAGGCGAGGAGCACAAGGATGGCGGCGGCGGTCCGCTCGTGGAACGCGCGCTCCGACGCGTTCTCCCAGATGTAGATCAGCGAAGGCAGGGCGCCGACGGGCTCGTCGATGGCGTGGGGCACGCCGGGGACGAAGCTGATCATGCCGATCAGCAGCAGGGGCGCGGTCTCGCCCAGGGCGTGGGCCATGGCGATGATCGACCCCGTCATCACGCCCGGCATGGCCAGGGGCAGGACGTGGCCGAACACGGTCTGGGTGCGGCTGGCGCCCATGGCCAGTGCGGCCTCGCGGATCGACGGCGGCACGGCCTTCAGCGACGAGCGCGTGGCGATGATCACCGTCGGCAGGGCCATCAGGGCCAGGACCAGACCGCCGACCAGCGGGCTGGCGCGCGGCAGGTGCAGGAAGTTGATGAACAGGGCCAGACCCAGCAGGCCGTAAACGATCGACGGCACGGCGGCGAGGTTGTTGATGTTGACCTCGATGATCGCGGTGAGGCGATTGCGCGGCGAGTATTCTTCCAGCCAGACAGCGGCGCCGACGCCGACCGGAATGGCGATCAGGGCCGTGACCAGCAGCATCAGGGCCGAACCGACCACGGCGCCCAGCAGGCCCGCCAGCTCGGGCTGGGTCGAGTCGCCCTTGGTGAACAGGGCGCTGTTGAAGTGGGCTCGGACAGCGCCCGACGCCTTCATCCGGTCCAGCCAGCCCATCTGCTCATTGCTGATGCGGCGCTGATCCTCGGGCGTGGTCTCGGAGATTTTCCCCTTCAGATAAAGGTCGGCGTTGTCGGCCAGGGGCGCCGTGACCGGCACGGTCTGGCCCAGCAGGCTGGGCTGACGCGCGATCATGCCCGCCGCCTGGAACTTGATCTCCGACGAGAACAGCGCCTTCATCGCCGCGGCTTTCGTGCCCTGCGCATCGTCCTGAATGCCGAGGCGACGCAGCTGTTGCTCAGCGACGATCTGCTCGAAGTTCGCGCCCTGGGGATAGGCGCGGTCGATCCGCGACGCGTCCATGTAGACCGGCAGGGTCACGCTGTGGCTGTAGAAGGCCGTGCGGCCCTGCATGATGATGCTGCCCAGCAGGATCACCAGGAAGACCAGGGCGAAGCCGATGGCCGCGCGGCCATACCATTTGAAGCGGGTCTCACGGGCGTAGCGGCCGCGCAGGCGGGCCTGCAGACGCTCGGTCCGGGGGCTGACGGCGCTCGTCTTCACGCCAATGTCGACGGGCGCGTCAGTCATATTGTTCCCGATAGGCTTGCACGATGCGCATGGCGACGATGTTGAGCAGCAGGGTGACGACAAACAGGGTCAGGCCCAGACCGAAGGCGGCCAGGGTCTTGGGACTGTTGAACTCCTGATCCCCGGTCAGCAGCGTAACGATCTGCACCGTGACGGTCGTGACCGTATCCAGCGGGTTCAGCGTCAGCTTGGCGGCCAGACCGGCGGCCATGGTCACGATCATGGTCTCGCCGATGGCGCGCGATATGGCCAGCAGGAAGGCCCCGGCGATGCCCGGCAGGGCGGCGGGCAGCAGCACGCGCTTGACCGTCTCGGACTTGGTCGCGCCCATGGCGTAGGAACCGTCGCGCAGGGACTGCGGCACGGCGTTCATGATGTCGTCGGACAGGGAGCTCACGAAGGGGATCAGCATGATGCCCATGACCGCGCCGGCTACCAGGGCCATCTGGTTCTGCACCAGCAGCAGGTATTGGCCGATGCCGTCCAGCGGTCCCCCGACCAGCCAGCCGCCGATGGTGTTGAAGAAGACGCGGAAGGCCGGTCCCACCGTCAGGGCGGCGAAGAAGCCGTAGACCACGGTCGGCACGCCCGCGAGGACCTCGAGCAGAGGCTTGACCACGGCGCGGGTGCGGCGCCCGGCGTATTCGGAAAGATAGATGGCCGAGAACAGGCCGATCGGTCCGGCCACCATCATGGCGATCATCATGATCAGGAAGGTGCCCGCGAACAGGGGCACGGCTCCGAAGGCGCCCGATGATCCGATCTGGTCCGCGCGGATCGCCATCTGCGGGCTCCACTTGGTCCCGAACAGGAATTCCGTGATCGGCACCGAGTTGAAGAAGCGCAAGGAGTCCCACACCAGGGAGAAGATGATGCCGAGCGTCGTCAGCACCGCCACCGCCGAGCAGGCGAACAGAACGATGCTGATCCAGCTCTCGACCCGGTTACGCGCGCGCAGGTCGGGACGGATGCGAACGAAGACGAAGACGCCGCCCAGGATGGCTGCGATCAAGGCCGCAACGCCCCCGCCCCAGTCCAGGACCGACGAGATGCGATGGGCGCGACGCCCCTCGGCCGGCAGTTCCTCGGCATAGGGCGCGGGCCAGATCTGCTGGGCTTCCAGACCATCGCCGATGCGGCGCGCATCCGAGAAGAAGGCCTCGCGACGGAAGGGTTCCAGCTGAGTGACGGCGTCCGGCGCCCCCGCCGCCATCATCTGGCGCTCCAGCGGCGTGGAAAGGATCGACGCGGCGATCAGCATCACCAGGGCGGGCATGCCGACCCAGATCAGGGCGTAGAGACCATGCTGGCCGGGACGCGAATGGGCCCTGACGCCCAGGCTGCGACGCACGGCCAACCTGCGCCCGCCCAGATAGGCGAGCACGGAGAATGCGATCAGCAGTAACAGGAAAATCCAGATCATCCGGGTCCGTGCACGCGTGAATCATTAACGTGCCGGGTCCGGCGCGTTTCGGCCGGGAAACTGCCCGCGATTGGCGAGCGGAATAAGACGGCCGCGTGACAGTTCTGTTACGGCGTCGATCCGCCCACAGTTTCCGCCTCTCGTACGGGCGCCAACGGGAAACAGGCGGCGAAGATCGCGCCCTGCCCCAGCGCACTGTCGACGGTCAGCCCGCCTCGGTGACGGATGATGATGTGACGGACGATGGCCAGACCCAGGCCCGTACCCTGGCGCTCGCCGCTCTTCTGGCCTTCGACGCGATAGAAGCGTTCGGTCAGGCGCGGCAGGTGTTCACGGGCCATGCCCGGCCCGTGGTCGCGCACCGTGACCACGGCGTATCTCTGACCCGCCTCTCGATCCGGCGTGGCCAGCGACAGGCGCGTGCCTTCAGGCATCCGCGCCGCCATGGCCTCGTCCAAAGTCCGGTCACGGTCGATGGACAGTTCCACCACGCCGCCGCTGCTGGAATATTTCAGGGCGTTGTCAATCAGGTTCTGGATGACCTGAACGATCTCGTCGCGATCACCCGAGACCGTCGCACCGCCCTGCCCCAGGTCAGCCTTGATGGTCACGCCGCGTTCGCGTGAGATCACGCTGACCGCGTCCACCACGTCGGACGCCGCTCGCGACAGGTCCACCCGACCCAGCGGCGCGATATGCTCGTTCAGCTCGATCCGGCTCAGCGACAGCAGGTCCGCGACGAGCCGCCCCATGCGATCCGCCTGAATGGCCATGATGTCGAGAAACCTGTCGCGCGCCTTGGGATCATCCTTGGCGTGCCCCTTCAGCGTCTCGATGAAGCCCGACAACGAGGCCAGGGGCGTGCGCAGTTCGTGGCTGGCGTTGGCCAGGAAGTCGACTCGCATCATCTCCATGCGTCGCGCATCCGTCTCGTCGCGCAGCGCCAGAAGCGCCATGGCCCCCGCGCCCCACAGATGGGCGTCTCGTTCAGGCAAGGGTCGCACGAAGGCGCGCCAGTGCCGTTCCTGGGCGCCGCCGCCGACATAGTCGACCGTACTGCTGAAATCCCCGAACAGGGCCTCGTCCACCGCCTCCAGCACCTTGGGATCGCGGATCACCGAGACCAGCAGCCCCGCTCCCGTTCCGGTCAGCCGGAACAGCTCGCGCGCCGCAGCATTCGCCAGGGCGATGCGACGGCCGGCGATGTCGTCCGCCTCGCCACCGCTGATGATCAGGATCGGATCACCCAGGGCTTCAAACACATCGCCCAGCAACGCGCCGTCCGGAACGAGATCGACAGGGCTGCTTCCGTCCAGGTCGCTGATGCTGGCCAGAGCCGGCGGCCGACGATTGACCAGCCAGGTCGCCGTCGCCACCGCCACGGCCCCCGCCGCCAGCCAGCCCGCCAGTTCCGGCTTCATCACCGCCAGCACCGCCATCACCAGAATCGCCACGCCGCCGCTGGCCCCGGCGGTCCAGAGCCGGGACGAGGCGGTCGGCGCAACCGGCGAAGGCGAATGCTCGTACGGCATGAAGATCGACGTTATCTCATTGTTCAGCGACTGACCCTATGCTGACCGCGACTCGAAGGGCGATCGGATGGGCGAAGTTTGTCGCGCATAGCGTATTTTGTTCACCGATTTGCGGCAGTCTTTTCGAAGGGGCTGGAGGGGCTTGCGACGTGAATACGATCCTGAACTGCCTGGTTCAGCAACATGACTGGCGGATTCTGCCATTCGCCCTGCTTGTATCGACATTCAGCCTGCTGATCGCTCTCTCCCTGTTCGATCGCGCCCGTAACGTCGCGCGACGATCACGACGTGTCTACCTGATCGCCGCGCCCCTGGTCGCCGGCCTGGGGGTGTGGAGCACGCATTTCATCGCCATGAAGGCCTACGACGTCGGCGTGCCGGTCCGCTACAATGTCGGGGAAACGGCCGTCTCGCTTGGCGTCGTGGTCGTCGCCTTCTATGTCGCCATGCATCTGGCGCTGGCCGAAGCCGGACGGATCAGTCGCGTGGTCGCTGCTCTGACATGCGGCCTTGGCGTGGCTTCAATGCATTTCATGGGCATGGCGGGACTGCGCATGTCGGGCGCCACCCTGTCGTGGAACGCCCCCTTGGCGACGGTCGCGGTCGTCGGCGGCATGCTGCTGGTCAGCGCCATCGCCCTCCTGCCATGGCGGGTCGGCTTCAGAAGGCTGATCGCCGCCACCCTTCTGGGAACGCTCGGCGTCTGCTGGCTTCATTTCGTCGCCATGAGCGCCGTGATCATCACGCCGACGCCCGGCGTGCTCCTGCCGAGCGCCGCCGCCGCCGAAGCCACCCTGACCCTGTGGATCGGGGCCAGCGTCGGCTTGCTGGCCATCATCGCCGCCTTCCTGACCGGCATGGTCTGGTGGTCGCGCCACAGCGCCCTGGGCCAGCTTCGCGAAGCCATCGAGGCCATGCCTGACGGCCTGGGCTTCTACGACGCCGACGACCGACTGGCGATCTGGAACCAGCGCTACGCCGACGTGAACCCCGAGGTCGCCGCAGTCCTGAAGGTCGGCATCACCTTTCGGGAAATTCTGGAGGCCGGCCTCAAGGCCGGCATCTATCCCTGCGCCGAGGGCCGCGAGCAGGCCTGGGTGGCCGAACGTCTCGCCAACAGGCGCCGCCCGCTGGGAGCCATGGAACAGAATGTCGGCGACCGCTGGCTGCGGGTTCAGGATCGCCGCACAGCCGAGAAGGGCACGGTCACCGTCTGCTCTGACATCACCGACCTGAAACGCGACGCCCAGGCCTTGGCCGAAGCGAAAGACGCCGCCGACACAGCCAACCGCGCCAAGAGCCAGTTCCTGGCCAATATGAGTCACGAGATCCGCACCCCTCTCAACGGCGTCATCGGCGTAGCCCAGGCCCTGGCCCGCACTGATCTGGATGTGCAGCAGCGCGAGATGCTGGACCTGATCCATTCTTCCAGCCGGACGCTTCAGACCCTGCTCAGCGACATCCTCGATCTGGCGCGCGTCGAATCCGGCCGTCTGGAGCTGGGCGAGGAGCCTTTCGATCTGGCCCGTGCGACGGAAGAAGCGGCCCAGCTCTACGCCGCCGCCGCCCGCGACAAGGGACTGCAGTTCTTCGTCGAAGTCGCGCCCGAGGCCCGCCTCTGGGTCCACGGCGACGCCGTCCGTCTGAAGCAGATCCTGACCAATCTGGTTTCCAACGCCGTGAAGTTCACCGCCTCGGGCTTCGTCAGCCTGACGGTCGACGCCGGGCCGCAAGGCCTGCGCTTCGTGGTGCAGGACACCGGCATCGGCTTTGACGCCGAGACGCGCGACCGGCTGTTCAGCCGCTTTGAACAGGCCGACGGCGACATCACGCGACGCTTCGGCGGCTCCGGCCTGGGACTGGCGATCAGCCGCGAACTGGCCGCCATGATGGGCGGCGGTCTGGGGTGCGAGAGCGAGCCGGGCGGCGGCGCCGCCTTCATCCTGACCCTGCCCCTGCGCCCGGCCGAGGCCCCCGCTGTGCCGAAGCCGACGGTCGTTGCGTCCGGGGACTCGGTCTTTGTCGAGAACACCCGTCGCCTGCGCATCCTGGTTGCCGACGACCATCCGACCAACCGTCGCGTGGTCGAACTGATCCTGGATCAGGAAGCCGTCGATCTGGTCTCGGTCGAGGACGGGGCCCAGGCGGTCGAGGCCTGTCGCGCCTCGGCCTTCGATCTGGTGCTGATGGACATGCAGATGCCGGTCATGGACGGGCTGACGGCGACGCGCGAAATCCGCCTGCATGAGGTGGCCATGGGGGCGCCGCGCACCCCGGTCGTCATGCTGACCGCCAACGCCCTGCCGGAACATATCGCGGCCGGGCTGGACGCCGGGGCCGACCGCCATCTGGCCAAGCCGTTCAGCGTCGAAGCCCTGCTGGCCATGGTGCAGGAGCTGACCACGGACGCGCCTCAGGCCGCGGTTCAAGCGGCCTGAGGGTCTTCGTCTATTCGTAGCCGTGGGCGGCTTCGTTGATGACCTGTGACGGCATGGTCGAGAAGTCGATGCTGACCGGCTTCACCGCCTTGGCCTGAAACGTCTTGATGACGTGTTCCAGCCGCTTGCGGACCTCCTGCGTCGCCTCGGCGTCCGGGTCGAGACCTAGCGGCGCCAGGCAGAATTCGATGATCGCGTGGGGTCGGTTCAGAGGTTCCATAGGGTCATTCCTTTCCTAAGCGGCGTGGAACTGGGCGGTTTCGGTGGAGTCTTTCAGGGCCGTGGTCGAGGACTGGCCGTTCGAGATCACCGTGGCGACCTGATCGAAATAGCCGGTGCCGACTTCGCGCTGGTGGCGGGTGGCGGTGTAGCCGGCGGCCTCGTTCGAGAACTCGCGCTGCTGCAGCTCGGAATAGGCCGCCATGCCGCGATCGCGGTAGCCGTCGGCCAGCTCGAACATCGAATTATTCAGGCTGTGGAAGCCCGCCAGGGTCACGAACTGGAACTTATAGCCCATGGCCCCCAGCTCGCGCTGGAACTTGGCGATGGTGGCGTCGTCCAGCTTGGCCTTCCAGTTGAAGGAGGGCGAGCAGTTATAGGCCATCAGCTTGCCCGGATGCTCCTTCTGGATCGCCTCGGCGAACTTCTTGGCGTCGTCCAGATCGGGGTGCGAGGTCTCCCACCACAGCAGGTCGGCGATGTTGGCGTAGGACAGGCCGCGCGCGATGCAGTGGTCCAGGCCGGTGCCCTCCTTCAGGCGGAAGAAGCCCTCGGGCGTGCGGTTTTCGCGGTCGATGAAGGGCTGGTCGCGCTCGTCGATGTCGGAGGTGATCAGTTGGGCGCTCTCGGCGTCGGTGCGGGCGACCGTGATGGTCGGCGTGCCCATGACGTCGGCGGCCAGACGGGCCGCGACCAGGTTGCGGATATGCGCCTGGGTCGGGATCAGGACCTTGCCGCCCAGGTGGCCGCACTTCTTCTCCGACGCCAGTTGGTCCTCGAAATGGACGCCGGCAGCGCCCGCCTCGATGAAGGCCTTCATGATCTCGAAGCTGTTCAGCGGCCCGCCGAAGCCGGCCTCGGCGTCGGCGACGATGGGGGCGAACCACTCGCGCTTGGCGCCGCCCTCGGCGTGCTCGATCTGGTCGGCGCGTTGCAGGGTGCGGTTGATGCGACGGCACAGTTCCGGCGCGGCGTTGGCCGGATACAGCGACTGGTCGGGATACATGGCCCCGGCGGTGTTTGCGTCGGCGGCGACCTGCCAGCCCGACAGGTAGATGGCCTTCAGACCGGCGCGGACCATCTGCATCGCCTGATTGCCGGTGACGGCGCCCAGGGCGTTGATGAAGGGCTCGGTGTGCAGCAGTTCCCACAGGCGGTTGGCGCCGCGCTCGGCCAGGGTGTGGGTGACCGGCACCGAGCCGCGCAGGCGCAGGACGTCCTCCGGCGCATAGGGGCGTTCGATGCCGTCGAAACGGCCGGCGGGCGAAGGAACCAGATCGGCGAAGGTCGTCATGTTCGTCTCGGTCTCGATAAGGCGCGGCCGCAGCCGCTGTCCCGAAGACCCAAACACGCCGCCGTCATGATTGACACAGCCGCACCCCCATCATTCAAGTCAAACAGTCACGTCATGACACTTGCCATTCAGTCATATCGTGACATCATCGCGCCATGAACGCCGCCGCTGATCGCAAACTCTTCCTCGGCGGCCGCCTGAAAAGGCTGAGACGCGACCTCGGCCTGTCGCAGACGGCCATGGCGGGCGACCTGGGCGTCTCACCCTCCTATCTGAACCATATCGAGCGCAACCAGCGCCCCGTCTCGGCCCAGCTGCTGCTGCGTCTGGCCGAGACCTATGACGTGGACCTGAGGAACCTGGGCCAGTCCGGCGGCCCGGCGTCCGAGGCCGAACTGGCCGAAGCCTTCGCCGACCCCCTGTTCCAGGGCCTGGCCGTGCCGCGCCACGAGATCGTGCAACTGGCCGAGGACCAGCCCGCCGCCGCCGACGCCATCCTGCGGCTCTATCGCGCCTTTTCCGACCGGCGCGTGCGCGACCGGGCCGAGGCCGAGGTCGCCGGCGCCGCCTCCCCCGCTGACAGCCCGTCCGAATGGGTGCGCGAATATATCCAGGCGCACCACAACCACGTCCCCGAACTCGACGCCTTGGGCGAGACCCTGCACGAGGCCCTTCGCGCCGAGGCCTCATCGCCCGACGAAGGCTTCGAGGCCCTGGCCCGCGCGCGGCTGTTCGCCCGCCACGGCCTGACGGTCCGCACCCTGCCCGCCGAGGTCATGGTCGAATGGACCCGCCGCTTTGACCCGCACCGGGGCCGGCTGCTGCTGTCCGAAACCCTTGGCCCGTCGTCGCGCGCCTTCGCCGTCGCCTGCCAGCTGGCCCTGATGGAGCATGGCGCCGAGCTGCAGGCCCTGACCGAAGCGGCCAACGCCCCCGATGGCCCGACCCGCAACCTTCTGAAGACCTCGCTGACCAACAGCCTGGCCGCCGCCATCCTGATGCCCTACGCCGCCTTCCAGCGCACGGCGGAAGAGACCGGCTATGATCTGGCCCGGCTGCAGGCCCGCTTCGGCGTCGGCTTTGAACAGGCCGCGCACCGCCTGACGACGCTTTCCCGGCCAACGGCCAGAGGCGTGCCCTTCTTCCTGATGCGGGTCGATCAGGCGGGCAATGTGTCGAAACGCTATGCCTCGGGCGCCTTTCCCTTCTCACGCTTCGGCGGGTCCTGCCCGCGCTGGCGGCTGCATTCCGCCTTCCGCACGCCGGGCCGCATCGTCACCCAGATCATCGAGACGCCAGGCCAGGATGGAAAAGAGGGATCGCGCTGGTTCACCCTGGCCCGCACCGTCGACCGGCAGGGTCAGGACGCCTTTACCGAGGGCCAGGACCTGGCCATCGGCCTGGGCTGCGAACTGAAACACGCCCACCGCCTGATCTATGCCCGCGGCCTGGACCTCCAGAAGCCCGAGGTCACGCCGATCGGTCCGGCCTGTCGCCTGTGCGAACGCCACCCCTGCGCCGAACGCGCCGCGCCGCCGGTCGGGCGGGCGCTGACGGTGGACGACTGGTCGAAGTCGGTCAGTCCATATCCGTTTGCCTGAGATGCCCTTCTCCCCCTGAGGGAGAAGGGCATCTCAGGGCCAGATGAGGGGTGTCGGCGCAGCCGGTAGATTCTATGTCGATCCAACCTGACAGCCAGCATCGGATAGGCGCCGCACACACCCCTCATCCGTCAGGCTTCGCCTGCCGCCTTCTCCCCCAAGGGGAGAAGGGAGATTTCAGTGCGCCAACAACAGGGCCACCGGGCTTTCCGTGATCAGGGTCTGGGTCACGCCGCCGAAGATCCACTGCCGCATCCGCGCATGGCCCCAGGCGCCGCTGACGATGGCGCCGGCCTTCATCTCTGCGGCGCAGTCCAGCAGACGGCGGCCCGTCGCCCGGTCGTCGTGGGCGCGAACGTCGGCCTCGGCCTTGACGCCATGACGCTTCAACCAGGCGGCGACGTCGGCGGTGCGCAGCCGCGCGCCGTCCATGTCCTCGGGATCGCAGAGTTCCAGCACCCGCACGCTTTCAGCCTCGCGCAGCAGGGGAATGGCGGCGACGGCGGCCAGACGGCTTTCGCGGCCGTCGGTCCAGGCCAGCAAGACCGGGGCGCCGACCACCGACCGCGCCGGGTTCGGCGGCACAATCAGGACGGAGCGTCCGGCTCGCATGGCCAGATCCGCCGGATGCGGCGCGCGCCACCCGCTGGCGTTGGCTGCATCGCGCCCGACGATCAGCACGTCGGCGGCGCGGGCGTGCCTGACCAGAAGGCTGGTCGGATCGCCCACGTCGGCGCGCCATTCGCAGCCCACGCCCGCGCGGGTGGCGACCTCGCGGAAGCGGTCCTCCGCCCCCTTCAGCGCGCTCTCAGCGCGTTCGTGCTGGGCCGTCAGCACCTCGCCCAGAAGGATGCCCGCGCCGTAGGCGTCAGCCAGCGGCGTTTCCGGCGCGCAGGCCGAAACCCCGATCAGGTGCGCCCCATGCGCCTTGGCCAGGGTGCAAGCCTGCTCGATCCGCTGGGTGTTATCGGCTTCGTCATCGACATAGACGATCAGGCTGGACCAGGTCATGACGACCTCCTCTCGTTCCAGAACGATAGAACGCCTGAGCCAGGGTTCGGTCCTTGATCCCGATCAAATAACGGCGATCAGATCAGCACGACATTCCCGTTCTCGACCCGGTGGGGAACGCCGGTCTTGCGGAACAGGCTGGCGATCTCGGCCGCCGGATCGCCCACCCCCTGATCCAGCATCCGGTCGATGGTCTGCGCCAATGACGGGTCGCCAGACACCCGGGTCAGGGCCTCCAGCCATTCGGCGCGGCTCAAAACGCCGTCCTCGCGGTTGTCGGCCAGAACCGGGCGCAGGAAGTCGAACCAGTCCCCGTCGCGCCGCTTCTGCGCGCCCTCCGCCGTCATCGCGAAGACCGCGCCGCAGGCATAGTAGGCGCGGTGCTCGCCCCGGTCGCCCGCCTCAGCCACCGGCTTGTTGCGGGACAGGGCGATGCAGTCATCGACCTCGGTCTGGAGCTCTGCGCGATCGTCGTAGGCCGGGTCCAGGGCCTTGAGCGCCCGCACGGCCATCAAATCGGCCCCGCCCTCGGTGATCCAGGCGTCGCGCGCGAACTCATATCGAACCGCCTGGCCCAGCCAGAAGTGCGCGCTTTCGTGGCCGATGAACCAGCGGGAGCGTTCCAGCACCTCAGGGCTGGGGTTCAAGACGCCGACGCCCTCGAACTTCATGACGATCAGACCGGGCAGGACGCTGCCGCCCATGCTGGACAGACGCTCGGTCGGGCCATTCCAGCTGACCATGACGGTCGAGGTCTCGCTGCCCACGCCCGGCGCGCCGAGACGGCGCAGGTAGTAGTCGCCGACATGGGGGGCGAAGCTGCGGATCTCCTCGCCGATCCACGGCGGCAGATTGGGGTCAATGACCGTGGTCAGGCCCCTGCCTGGCGTCACCCGCGCCTGCCCCAGCAGGACGTAGGAGCGCTCGCCGGTCGTGGTCAGGTTGGCGCGACGCTCGCCGTTGAACAGCACCGGCCCGGCCGTGTCCCGCCAGGTCACCGTGGAGGCGCCGCCTTCCAGATCAACGCCGTTCAGATCAGCCGGCATGGCCTCGGCCGCCGCGACAGATGGCAGGGCGAAAACGTCGAACTGGCGGGTCGGCAGGGCCACGGCGCCGTCGGAGAAGGTCAGGGTGCCGTATTCCGCCTCCAGATAGACCGCCCTGGGCTTGAGCGAGAAACGGACGTGACGGGGCACAGGGCCGCCATCCAGAGTGCGGATCACGTCGTAGTGGCCATGCCGCTCCATGACGACGCCGGGCGTCTCGACCGTCCACTGGGTCGGACGCCAGGGCTGACGCACGTCGGTCATCAGAGCCGAGTCCATGAAGGCCCAGACCGGCGCCTCCCTGTTGAAGACATAGTCCGCCGTCCAGCGGTCGCCGTCGCGCGTGACCTCGACGACCGGCGCAGCCCGCCTATCCCACGTTCCGGGGGGCAAGGGCGTGGCGGCGCAGGCGCCCAGCAGGGCGGCGGCCAGAAAGGTCGAGGCGGCGAAGAATTTTAGACGCAAAGGTAGAAACTCCGGACGGTTCAGCTTCAGCATAGGCGACGCAATGCCGGCGTCAGCTTACTGTTCCCTCATGCTTTGGCCCGTTCGAGGGCGCGGCCCGCCGCCGCCAGTTCGCCGGCCATCACCGCCTTCAGTCGCTGCGGCGCCTCGATGGTCACCTGCTCGCCCCAGCTGAACAGATGCCAGGCCAGTTCCCTCATCCCGGAGGCGCGGAACCGCACCACCACCGAACCATCCGGCTGATCCTCCAGCGTCTGCGTCGGGTGCCAGCGCCAGCCGCGCGCCTCGGTCGCGCCTTCGGGCGTGACGCGCAGCACCACCTCCTCGATCTCGTCCTGATAGATGCCGAAGGACTGGCTGGCGAAGGCCGCCAGATCGAAATCGGCGGGGGGCATGGCCACCCCGTCGCCCGCCTCGACCGAGGTCATCCGATCAAGGCGAAAGGTCTGAATGCGGCCGCTGTCGCGGTCCGCCGCCACCAGATAGTTGGCGCGGCCGAACATGACGCCGCAAGGCGCGACGCTGCGGCTACGCGCCTCGGCCCCCGGTCGCGAATAGATGAAGCCCAGAGGCCGCCCCGCCAGCACCGCCCCGCGGATCTCGGCCAGTACGGATTCGTCCGCCGAGGGACGCGGCCCGGCCTGGACGGCGATGGTCTCTGCCCGCACCAGGGCCTCCAGATCGGGGGCCAGCCGGTTCAGGGTGGTCGAGCGCATCGCCGCCTTCACCTTGCGCTCCAGACCCTCCAGCGCCGCCGCCCGGCCCGCCTCGCCCGCACCGCGCAGGCCCGCCGCCGCCTTGGTCAGTTCCAGCATCTCGGTCGCGGTCGGCGCCTGCTCAAAGGCCGACAGGCCGCCGCGAATGCGCCAGCGCTTGGTCGGGGGGTCCGACACCTCCTCCACCTGCGGGAACAGCATCAGCACCGCATCGCGCATTCGCTCGGCTGTGCGGCGTCCGACGCGCAGTTGCCCCGCCATCTCGTTCAGCGTCAATCCCTCGGCGCTGGCCGCCATTCCGCGCGCCAGGTCGATAACCATCGCCGCCTTGTCGTGCCGCACTGAAACTTCTCCACAGAGATACGTCCGAACCTGACGCAATGCTGCTGCATCCTCTCAACATCAGCAAGAGGCAATCGCTTCAGGAGTTCACGACATGGCCTTCGCCCGCACCGCCGCCCCGACCGTTCAGAAGCCCGCCCGTCCGACCTTCGCCAGCCGTTATATGATCGTGCCCTGCGAAGCCGAAGGGGCATCCGATCTGGCTGTCATCTGGGATCGTCAGGAAGAACAGGTCGTGGACGTCATCTCGGCCTCGGCCAGCAGCCGCTATTCCGACGAAGACGCCCTGTGGGACGAGTTCCACGCCCCCGCCGCCCCGCACGCCGACTGGCGCCTGGCGGCCTGAGCCTCAGCGCGCGGCGGTTTCGCGCGCCGCCACGCGGGCGCGGATCTCGCCGCGCATCCGCTCCAGTTCGCCCGCATCGATCAGCCGTCCGCGCAGCACCACGTCGTGGACCCCGCGCGTGGCGCTGATGTCGGCCAGAGGGTTGGCCTCCAGCACCAGCAGGTCGGCCGACCTGCCTGCCGCCACGGCGCCGTAGCGCTCGCCCTGGTTCAGGAAG
The DNA here is from genome assembly GCF_049315965.1 of Brevundimonas sp. NPDC058933. NCBI lineage: Bacteria > Pseudomonadati > Pseudomonadota > Alphaproteobacteria > Caulobacterales > Caulobacteraceae > Brevundimonas > Brevundimonas sp. NPDC058933. The sequence goes on along the minus strand of NZ_JBMOSL010000011.1, from coordinate 52,005 downwards.
CGCGGCCCGTCCACGACCGACCCCATCAAGGCCTCGCGCGGCGTAAGGCCCAGCTTCACATAGAGCGCCATCTCATCGTGCAGCGAGAAGCCCGGATAGTTGAACGAGTTGAGGAAGCCCGCGTCCGTTCCGGTCAGGATGACCACGCCCGCATCACGCAGCATGGGCAGGGTGCGGGCGGTGACATCCTTGACGAAGTGGCGGTCCGCCACCTGCTGCGGCGTGGCCTGGGCCGCGCGCTGGACACGCCAGTCGTAGGTGGCCCGAATGCCCGGCCCGACATAGGCCAGCCCGGCGTCGTGCGAATGGTCGTCCAGATCAAGGTTCGCCAGCGTGGTCGAGCCATAGAGGGTCGGCGACACCGCCGTGCCCAGGTCCCTTAACCGCGCATAGACCCGCCGCGCCGTCTCGACGTCGAAGGTGTCGGCGTAGCGCCGCATGGTCTGGGCATAGGTGTATTTGCCCGCCAGATAGTCGGCGGCGATAGCGGCTTCATCCTTCGAGCCCGCCTTCATGGCGTAGTCGAGGTGTTCGATCGACGACAGACCCGCCTCGGCGGCCTCCAGCACGGTGATGCTGGCCGGGATGTGGGCCGAGGTCTTCATGCCCCGCTTCTTCGCCTCGCGCACCGCGTAGAGGAAGAGCTCGGGCTTCAGGGTGTTGTCGGTGATCTTGACGAAGTCGACGCGCAGGGCCTGAAGGCGATCGAGAGCCGCGTCCACGTCCGCCTCGCTGCCGGTCTCGATCACGCCCTTCCAGACCGGGGCGATGCCTTCGATCTTGGGACCGGAGGTGAAGATGCGCGGGCTGTCGGGCGTCGGCGGGGCGTCCCGCCAGTCCAGCACCTGCTGCGCCAGATCGCCCGCCGCGTCGCGCACCGCGACCACGCCGTTGACGACATAGAGGGGCATCAGCTCGGCGTTCTCCTCGATCAGAGCCTCGCCCCCGCCGAAGTGGACATGCATGTCCCACAGGCCCGGCATGACGTAGCGGTCGCCCAAATCCGCCGTCCGCGTCGCGCGATAGCGGCTGACCTCGCCCTCGGGCAGGACGGCGACGATGTCGCCGCCGCGCACGGCCACCATCTGGTCTTGCGTGACGGTCCCCTTCTCGACATCGACCACCCTGGCCGAGGTCAGCAGCAGGTCGACCGTCTCGACCGGCGTTTCGACGGCGGTCAGCGGCGCCGTGGCGCAGGCGGACAAGAGGGCGGCGGCGGCGATCAGGAAATGGCGCATGGCTTTCGCTATACGCGGGTCAACGCGCGCCGCAAGCCGATCCGGGATAGAGCCGCTGCATCTGGGCCACCGACCATTCACACAGGTCACGCAGTGCGCCCATGTCGATCTGATCCAGACGCTTGATATAGAGGCAGGACACGCTGGTCGCGTGCGGTCCCATCCGGTCCAGCAAATCGGTCTGCGCGGTGAATCCCGGCATGATGTAAACGGTCAGCGCCGCCTTGCGGGGCGAGAAGCCGATGATAGGCCAGTCGGCCGGCTTTTTAGTCGTGTTGACATAGGTGTAGCGGCCGAAGCCGACGATGGACGATCCCCACATCACCGGCGCCTCGCCCGTAACCTCGCGCATCAGGGCGCAGACGGCCAGGGCGTCCTCGCGCCGCCGCGCTGGTTCGACGGCGGCCAGAAAGACCTCGACCGAGGCGTCGGTCGGCTGGGTCTTGGGTTCAGCCATGCGGGGTCTCCACAGCATCCGCCGCCAGACCGGGCGCCGTCGAACAACTGGCCAGGGTCCAGTCGCCCAGACTGCGCAACCTTCGCCACGCGCCCTCCGGCGCCGCCGCCTGCGGACAGTCAGGGCTCAGAACCAGCGGACGCAGGCCCCGATCGGTGACAATCTCCAGCGACAGCGGCGCGCCCATGTAGAAGGCCCAGATCTCGGTCGTGTCGACCAGCCGCCACTCGCCCGCCGCGTCCGCCGTCACCAGACGATAGTCGGTCGAGGCCTCCGACCCGCAGGCCGCCATGCCCGGATCGCGCGCCATGGCCCGGAAATGCCCGCCCTCGGGGTGCGGCGCCAGCGACAGGTTGGCGATGATCTCGTCCGCGCTGAAAACGATCTCCCCCTCCTCCGTCATGGTCGCCCCGCTAGGTGTTTCAGGGCCTTGATGGCGCTGTTCGCGATTGGACTCAACGGCCGGGGACGAAGGGCGGCGCGGACCGCCACTGACCGTCCTCGAAGATGAAATCTCCCCCGCCCCTCCAGGGCGTTGCGGCGGGCCAGCTCGTCCAGCCATAGCCGACGACAGAATAGCGCACGCCGGGTTTAAGCGCCTGCGCCGGGACGTCAGTGACAAACCCGTCAGGTGCCTGCCCATAGACGACCTGCTTCAGCCTGCGGCAGTCGCGGCCATGCGCGCTTACGGTCCAGACAGGCCGCATCATGGCGTTGGCCGTTTCATGAACGGCCAGGCCACCGAGGCAGGCCTTTTCGCGCTTCCCTGGGTCGACGCCGAAGGTCGCCGTCGGATGTTCCAGAGAACCGCCGATGGTCACAGGGATCATGGCCGAGCAGGCGGCCAAGCCGGCCATCGCCGTTACCAGGGCGGCCCCGCTGCGCCAGGCCGCACGCCGCGTCAGCACCGACCGTAGGAGACGTAGCCGACCTCGACCTCGTCGATGCGGACCTTCTCCAGTTCGCGCACGGCCATCTGGTCGAACTCGCTGCTGCAGTTGAATCCGGTGTCGATCACATAGTCCTCCCCTCTCGCCGCCTTGATGGCGTCGCGAATGCGGAAGGAGGCGTCGATGGTGGCGTCGCTGACCATCACGGCCGAGGCGCGGATGCCCGGCGAAACGCGGGGTCCGGCGCTTTCCAGATACACCCACGGATCGGCCGCATTGCCGCACATGGTCAGGCAGTCGGCCTTGAAGTCGGCATTGCCGCGCGCGGCGGCGAACTCGCCCATGGTCAGAGTGATCTTTTGCGGCAGATCATAGGTCTTCAGCGTCGCCAGGGCCTGCGTCGAACAGGCCTGGGTCATCGGCACGGCGTAGCCGACGACTTCCCCGCTCTCAGCGCTGATCCGCACGGTACAGCCGCCGATCTCATAGGTCCGTTCCCTGTCCTGAACCGTGCGGGCCGGTCCCAGTTTGGACTCCAGGTAAGCGATCTGGACGCCCATCATCTGATCAATCAACAGGGCGCCGCCCGCTGCGGAGGCCGGCGTGGCCACAGGCGCGCTCGCCGCCGCAGCGGGGGCCGCAGCCACGTTGGCCCTACCTGCAGCGTTGTCGCCCTGCCCGCAAGCGGCCAGTCCCGCGATGACGCCGAGGGCGGCGGCGGCCTTCAATCCTTGAAATGCAGTCATGATCTCTCCACGGCTCAGGTTAAGCGTCGCAAGCCCATGTGCCGGCAGCGATCAGTCGCTCGCGCCCTAGAGCGACTTCACGATCCCCTCGACCATCTTCTTGGCGTCGGCGAACAGCATCATGGTGTTGTCGCGGAAGAAGAGCTCGTTCTCGACGCCGGCGTAACCTGCGGCCATGCCGCGCTTGATGAAGAGGACGGTGCCCGCCTTCTCCACGTCCAGCACCGGCATGCCGTAGATGGGCGATTGCGGGTCGGTCTTGGCGGCGGGGTTGGTGACGTCGTTGGCGCCGATGACGAAGGCCACGTCGGCGGAGGAGAACTCGGAGTTGATGTCCTCCAACTCGAACACCTCATCGTACGGCACATTGGCCTCGGCCAGCAGGACGTTCATGTGGCCCGGCATCCGGCCCGCGACGGGGTGGATGGCGTACTTCACCTCGACACCCTCCTCCTTCAGCTTGTCGGCCATTTCGCGCAGCGCATGCTGGGCCTGGGCCACGGCCATGCCGTAGCCGGGGACGATGATGACCTTGGAGGCGTTCTTCATGATGAAGGCGGCGTCCTCGGCCGAGCCCTGCTTGACCGGGCGCGTCTCGACCGCGCCCGCGCCGCCGGAGGCGGCGGCGTCACCGCCGCCGAAGCCGCCCAGGATGACGCTGATGAAGCTGCGGTTCATGCCCTTGCACATGATGTAGCTGAGGATGGCGCCCGACGAGCCGACCAGGGCGCCGGTGATGATCAGGGCGATGTTCTCCAGCGTGAAGCCGAGCGCCGCTGCGGCCCAGCCGGAATAGGAGTTCAGCATGGACACCACGACCGGCATGTCAGCGCCGCCGATGGGGATGATCAGGGTCGCGCCGAGGATCAGCGCGATGGCGAAGACGCCCCAGAAGGCCCAGATGGCCGTGCCGCCGGTGCCGATCAACACCCCGATCAGGAAGACCAGACCCAGGGCCAGGCCGATGTTGATCAGGTGCCGCGCCGGCAGCAGGATGGGCGAGCCGCTCATCCGGCCGTCCAGCTTGGCGAAGGCGATGACCGAGCCGGTGAAGGTGATGGCCCCGATGGCGACGCCCAGGCTCAGCTCGACGATCGACAGGGTCTTGATGCCGCCCTCTGCGGTCATGATGCCGAAGGCGTCGGGCGCATAGACGGCGCCGACCGCCACCAGACAGGCGGCCAGGCCGACCAGCGAGTGGAAGGCCGCGACCAGTTGCGGCATGGCCGTCATCGGCACCCGCTTGGCGATCAGCGCGCCTGCGCCCCCGCCGACCGCGACGCCGCCGCCGATCAGGGCCAGGGTCAGCAGGTCCAGCGCGCCGGACGTGCCCAGCGTCAGCAGGGTGACGCCGACGGCCAGACCCATGCCGATCATGCCCAGGCTATTGCCCCGGCGGCTGGTCTCGGGACTGGACAAGCCCCTGAGCGAGAGGATGAACAGGACCCCCGCGGCCAGATAGGCCAGCGCGGCTATGGATGCGTTCATCAGATCCCCTCCCCCAGGGTCATGTCAGTCGGTCATAAAAGTCAGAAAACGTTGATCACGGCCGGCGCGGCGGCGTCGCGCGTGCCCGCAGCGGTGGCCTTGCCGGCCTTGACCAGGGCGACGCCGACGCCGCCCTCGCCGCCGGTCTTGGTCAGGCGGCAACTGCCGTTGTCGCCCGGCAGACGCCCGGCCATACGGCCCGTGCCGGTATGGTTGATACGGTTCATATGGATGCCGCGCATGGTCACGGGCGCAAACTGGCATTGCAGCGCCCAGGTCGCGCCTTCCGGCGCGGCGACGGACCAGTGCAAGCCGCCGTAAGGGTTCTGGCCGACTTCTTCCGTCTTCTGGGCCGAGGCGGCGCCGGATACGGCCACGGCGGCGGTCAGGACGGCGGCGAAAATCAGGGTGGATTTCATCACGATTACTCTTAGGGTTTGGTCAGACTCTGGGTGCGGGACAGCCGCCACAGCGCGGCGGCGATGAACAGCGGCCCGAGGAATATCATGGCCCAGTCGAAGACCGTCAGCTCGCGGTCCTGGATGACGATCCGCGTCAGCACGGCGGCGAAGACAAGCACCACGCCGCAGTCCTGAAACCGCAGCTTGCCGATGGGGTCCTTGACCCGCACCCAGCTCCAGATCCACAGGGCCACGCCCAGACCGGTGACAGCCCAGGAGACGTAGTAGGCGAACAGGGCAGGCGAAAAGATCACGAGGCGGCGGCCCTCCTGGAACCGGAAACCAGAAGAGTCCGCACGACGCGCACGCCATTCCACGCGATGAACAGGGCGAACACGGCCCAGCCTCCGCACGTCAGCCAATCACCCTCCGACCCAGCTCCAACCGACTTCCAAAGGAAGAAGCCCGCGAACAGGGGGTGGAAGAGCAACGCCAAGCCCAGTTCGACACGTCGGCGCGTTTCCGCCGACAGCCTGCCGCCGAGCAAGACCAAGCCCAGGACTAACAGCAGCGCGATCGGGACCGCCGCTGTCAGGACAATGTCCCAGCGAACGCCTTCCATCAGTTTCGCGCCTTCTTCTTGTACATGGCCAGCATCCGTCGCGTGACCATGAAGCCGCCGAAGATGTTGACGCTGGCAAGCGTCACCGCCGCCACGCCCGCGCCCTTGGCGATCCAAGCGTTCGGCCCGGCGGTCTCGGGGCTGAGCGCGGCCGCGGCGATCAGGCCGCCAACGACGATGACGCTGGAAATGGCGTTGGTCACAGCCATCAACGGCGTGTGCAGCGCAGGCGTCACGCTCCACACCACATAATAGCCGACGAAGATCGCCAGCACGAAAATCGCCAGTCGGAAGACGGTGGGATCGACGTGTTCCATCAGCCCTTCACTCCTTCATGCACGACGGCCCCGCCATGCGTTACGACGGCGGCCTTGAGGATTTCGTCCTCCAGATCCAGCGTCACGACGCCTTCCTTCAGCATCAACCCGACGAAGGCGGTCAGGTTGCGCGCATAGAGGGCGCTGGCGTCGGCCGCGATCCGGCCCGGCAGGTTGGTGTAGCCGACGATGGAGACGCCGTTCGCCGTCGTGACGACCTCGCCCGCCTTGGCGCCGGCGACATTGCCGCCCGCCTCGACCGCCAGATCGATCAGGACCGAGCCGGGCTTCATCGACGCCACCTGTTCGGCGCTGACCAGGACCGGCGCCGCGCGACCGGGGATCAGGGCGGTGGTGATGACGATGTCCTGCTTCCTGATGTGTTCGCCGGTCAGAGCGGCCTGCTTGGCCTGGTATTCCGGCGACATCGGCTTGGCGTAACCGCCCGCCGTCTGGGCGTTCTTGAACTCTTCGTCCTCGACGGCCAGGAACTTGGCGCCGAGGCTCTCGACCTGTTCCTTGGTGGCCGGGCGCACGTCGGTGGCGGTGACCACCGCGCCCAGCCGCCGGGCCGTGGCGATGGCCTGCAAGCCCGCGACGCCGACGCCCATGACGAAGACCTTGGCCGGGGCGACCGTGCCCGCCGCCGTCATCATCATCGGGAAGCCCTTGCCGAAGGCGTAGGCCGCCTCGATCACCGCGCGGTAGCCGGCCAGGTTGGCCTGGGACGACAGCACGTCCATGACCTGGGCGCGGGTGATGCGCGGCACGAATTCCATGGCGAAGGCGGTGACGCCGGCGCCTTTCAGCGCATCGACCGTATCCTTTTCGCGATAGGGGTCCAGCATGGCGATGACGATGGCGCCGGGCTTCAGCGCGCTGGTTTCCTGCGCCGTCGGGCCGCGCACCTTCAGCACGATGTCGGCGCCCTCCAGCACCGCACGGGTGTCGGGCTTCACCGTGGCCCCGGCCTCGGCGAAGTCGGCGTCGGGAATGGATGAGCCGATACCCGTCCCGGCCTCGACCGACACGGCTGCGCCAAGCGCGATCAGCTTCTTCACCGTCTCCGGCGTTACAGCGCAACGCGTTTCGCCTTCACGGCGCTCGCGGGTCACGGCGATGGCGACAGCCAAGCGAATCCCTCCCAAATCCCCAAGACAGGAAGGTTAGGACGAAGGCGATCCGGCCGTCAAAGCGCAAATAGCGCTGACTTCTGACAATTTGTTGCCAAGCAGCGAGAGAAACGGGCCAAAGGCGCAATTTTCAACCAGCCTCGCCGCCACGCCAGACACGAAAAAGCCCGCTGACCTGACAGATCAGCGGGCCTCAATGACATCACGGCGCCGCCGACGCGACGCGAGACTTCAGTGAGCAGGCTTGGAGCGCAGGGCGAAGAAGCCGATCACGAAAACCGCCACGCCGCCGATAGCGCCCGCGATGAAGCCCGCCCCCACGGCGAACCAGACGGTCAGCAGCACCAGCAGTGCGGCGGTCAGCAGCGAACCCCACTTGGCCATGAACATGAACAGGTGCCAGGTCGAAACCTGTTCCGAGATTTCCATCGCGCCATGCACATAGGCGTGGTCGGTGTTGTCTGCGTGCTGGTCGGCCATTCAGGTCTTCCGGAAAAGAGTCGAGATTTCGACGGCTCTTATAGCGGTCAGGGCGCGGCGCTCAAGGCCCCGCCTCAATCAAGCGCAGCCAGAACGTCGCGCGCGAAGGCGGCGACGTCGAAACCCTTGCCCGCCGGGTCCTCCCCGCGCCGCACGATGACCACGTTCCGGCTCGGCACGATCACCACATACTGTCCTCGATTGCCAAAGGCGGCGAAGGCGTCTGCGGGCACGCCCGGCGAGCGGTTCATCACCCAGAAGGTCGCGCCGTAGCCAAAGGCGCCGCTCGGCGGCTGGGGTCCTGCGGGCGTCGAGACGAAGGCGCGCCAGTTTTCGGGCAGGATACGCTGACCCTCCCAGACCCCGTCCTGAACATAGAGCTGACCGAAGCGCGCCAGGTCGCGCGCCGTGGTCCACACCTGGCTCGACAGGATGTAGTTCCCCCGCCAGTCGGTCTCGGCGAAGGTGTGCGTCATGCCCAGCCGGTCGAACAGCTCGGCGGGCGGGTGCGCCTCGAAGGTCGGAGCGATGGCCATGGTCGCCAGCAGGGTGTCGTTGTTGGCGTAGCGATAAGTCGAGCCGACCGCTGCCAGCAGCGGCCAGCCCGGCGCCTGCTCATCGACCGTAGTCCCGCCGAAATAGAGGGCGTCGGTGCGGTTGCCCGCCGTGTCGCTGGTCAGGCCAGACGCCATCCGCATCAGGCTCTCCAGCGTGATCGCGCCGCGCGGATCGCCCTGCCCCCGCCAGTTGGCGATGGCGGCGGGGGCCTTCACATCCACGTCGCCGCGCTGCACCGCCGCCCCGATCAGCGTCCCGGCCAGGCTCTTGGCCACCGACCATGTGCGTTGCGGCGTGTTGGGGCCGAAGCCGTCAGCGTATTGCTCGGCCACGATCCGGCCGTCCTGCAGCACCACCACGCCCGTCGTATTGCTGCCCGCGCCGAAGCCGCCGCCGAACGCCTGAACCATGGCCGTGTCCAGCGCCGCTGCATCGCCCTGCGCCTTGCCCGTCGGCAAGGCCGGCGGCGAGGCACGCCGCGTTTGCGCCGCCCGCACGGGCGCGCTGCCGACGACATAGCCTATCGGCTGAATGACGCAGCCGCGTCCCGGCGTATGGATGGCGACGCGCGCCGGCGCCGTCTCGTCCCAGTCCACGGAGACGACATCGCCCGCCATGTCGACCGTCATCGCCGCGACCAGGGGCTGAAGCTCGGGATAGATGCCGACCAGTTCATTGGCCTCGACGCTGGCCGGGGTGCGGGTCGCGCCGGCTTCCCGCGCCGTATGCAGGGCGCTGCACATGGTCAGCGCCTTGTAGCCCGCCGCGAGGGCGCGGTGGTTGGCCGTCGGCGGCGTCTGCGCGAGGGCGGGCGCCGCGACCAGCATGAGTCCGGCGGCGAGGGCGGCGATCTTCAGTGAAACAGTCATACCGCCACGCTCTGCGGCGTGGCGGTCGCTGTCAACTCAGCCCAGCGCCTCGAACTGATCGACCAACCGTTCCAGCCGCTTCGTGCCGATGGTCCAGAAGGCGGGATCGCGCGGGTTGAGGCCGAAGGGCTTCAGCGCCTCGACATAGGTGTGCGCCCCGCCGCCGGACAGCAGATCGCGATAGAGGGGCGTGAAGGCCGCGGGATCCTTGGCGCGCGTCTCCATCAGGGCCGCCACCAGCAGGTCGCCGAACGCATAGGCGTAGACATAGAAGGGCGAGTGGACGAAATGGCTGACGTAGGCCCACCAGTTTTCATAGCCGGCGTTCAGCGTCACCGCCGGGCCAAGACTGGCGCCCAGCTCCTCCATCCAGATCTCGCCGATGCGCTCGACCGGGACCTCGCCCGCCGCGCGTTCGTCGTGGAAGCGGGTCTCGAAGCGGTGGAAGGCGATCTGGCGCACCACCGTGTTCAGGCCGTCCTCGATGCGACCGGCCAGAAGGGCCCGCTGATCAGCGGGCGTCGCCTCGGCCAGCAGGCGGTCGAAGGTCAGCCCCTCGGCGAAGATCGACGCCGTTTCGGCCAGGGTCAGGGGCGTGTCGGCCAGCAGCGAGCCTTGAGCCGCCGCCAGGGTCTGATGCACGCCGTGACCCAGTTCATGAGCCAGGGTCAGCAGGTCGCGCCGCTCGCCCATCCAGTTCAGGAAGACATAGGGGTGGCGGTCCGCCGTCACCGGGTGGGCGTAGGCGCCGGACTGCTTGCCCGGTCGCGCCTTGGCGTCGATCCACGGCCGGTCGAAGAACCAGGCCGCGCGCTCGGCGAAGTCGCCGCCGAGGTCATTGAAGCTGGCCAGCACCACCTCGCGCGCCTGCGCCCAGTCATAGGTGCGGGGCGGCGTGGCTTCGATGGGAGCGTTGCGGTCCCAGTGATCCAGCGTCGTCCGGCCCATGGCCTTGGCCTTGAGCGCGTAATAGCGGTGCGAGATGCGCGGATAGGCTTCGGCCACCGCCTCGGCCATGGCGTCGACGCTCTCGCCGTCCACCTCGTTGCCCAGGTGGCGGCTGTCGGCGGGGCGTTTGAAGCCGCGCCACTTGTCTTCCAGAGCCTTGTCGGCGGCGACTGTGTTCATGACCATGGCCATGGTCTGGGCCTTGTCGGCGAAGGCCTTGGACAGACCCTCGGCGGCGGACGCGCGCCTGGCGGCGTCGGCGTCGCTGAGACGGTTAAGGGCTTCGGACAGGGTCAGGCTTTCGCCGTCGGCGTCGGCCCGCAGCGCCGCCAGGGTCTCGTCGAACAGGCGCGGCCACTGGGCCTGAATCGGGCCGCGCTCGGCGATGAAGGTTTCCAGCTCGGTGGACAGCTCGTGCGGCTTCATGGCCCGCACCCGGCGCAGCCAGGGCGACCAGCGCGCGGCGGCGGGGTGGGCGGAAAGCGCTGCCTCGATCTCGGCTTCGTCCAACTGGTTGATCTCCAGGGTCAGCCAGACGGTCGGCGTGGCGATGACCGTCATCTTCTCGCGGATATTGGCCTCGAAGCCCTGCGCCCCCGCATCGTCGCGCGCCGTCGACGCGGCGAGGAAGGCGTAGGCGCCCAGGCCGCCCATGACGTCCGCCGCCTGTTCGTAAAGGGCGATGGTCTGATCCAGCGCCGCCCCCAGAGCCGCCGCGTCGCCGCGCTGGCCGACGAGCTGGCCCTGGAAGGCGTTCATCCGGTCCACCAAGGCCTTGGTGCGGTCGAGGTCGGCGAGGATGCGCGCATCCTCGCGCGAGGCGTAGAGGTCGGACAGATCCCACAGCGGGGCGTCGGCGAAGTCGGTCGTCTTGATGGGCGCGTTCATGCCCTTGGTTGTGGGGGCGCGAGCGGGCCGGCGCAAGCGGAGGCTCGTCCTTCTCCCGGTGGGAGAAGGTGGCCCGAAGGGTAGGATGAGGGTCGTCGGCATCCGTCGGCGTAAGCCGTCGGGCCACGGCTCACACCGACTGAAGGCGTAGCCCCTCACCCTTTCGCCTGACCAATCGCTGCGCTCTTGGAGGCTCAAGCCCTCTCCCGCCGGGAGAGGGTCCCATTTGCCTCACCGCCCATCCCGGTCCAACCTGCCGGCAAAGCTGCAGGGGGCCACGCCATGACCGACCCGTTCAACGACCAGACCGGCCGCGCCTCGCTGAACGGCGCGCGAGGGCTGGCCGCCGCCCGCATCGGCATCGGACTCGTGCAGGGGGGGCTGCTGTATTTCCTGTGGCGCAGCGCCGCCCAGAGCGAGGGCCTGAGCGACGCCCTGACCTGGCCCGCGACCCAGCCGCCGCTGTTCGCCGCCCTAGCGCTTGCTTGCGCCCTTACACCCGTCATGCTTCAGGCGGGGGTCGGGCGACTTTCGGTTCGGACGCTGGCGCTGTGGGGCTTGATCGCCGCTGCGGCTCTGGCCCTGCTGGGCTGGCATGACGCCGCGCAGCAGACGCGTGAATACTTCCGCCCGCCCTATCTGCGCTTCCCGGTCATCGCCTTCGCCGCGGCAGCCCTGTTCATCGCCCATCACCTGATCGTGCCGGCGGTCGCTTCACGCCGCTGGATCGCCGACTTCGACGACTATTTCGACACGGCATGGAAGGCGGGCGTGCAACTGGTCCTGTCGCTGGGTTTCACCGGGGCCTTCTGGCTGCTGCTGTTTCTTGGGGCCGCCCTGTTCCACGTCATCGGCCTGCGCTTCCTGTCGGACCTGATCAGCGAGGAATGGTTCTCCATCCCCGTCACCTGCCTGGTCTTCGCGACCGCGGTGCAACTGACCGACGTGCGCAGCGGCCTGATCCGGGGCGTGCGGACCGTGGCCCTGATGCTGCTGTCCTGGTTGCTGCTGGTCATCACGGTGCTGGTGGCGGGCTTCCTGCTGGCCCTGCCCTTCACCGGGCTGGACGGATTGTGGAAGACGGGCAGCGCCACGGCCCTGGTGCTGTCGGCCGCCGCCGCCCTGATCATCCTGATCAACACCGCCTACCAGGACGGGCGAGAAGACAATCTGCCGCCGGTCGTGTTGCGCGTCGCCGTGCGGGTCGCCGCCGTCCTGCTGACGCCGCTGATCCTGATCGCCATCTGGGGCCTCAGCCTTCGCATCGGCCAGCACGGCCTGACGCCGGACCGGATCATCGCCGCAGCCTGCGCCCTGGTCGGCGTCGTCTATGCGGCGGGCTATGGCTGGGCCGCGCTGTCGCCCTTCTGGCGCAAAACGGCGTGGATGAAGCCGCTGGAGCGCACCAATGTCGCCGCCGCCGTCCTGACCGTGGGCGTCATCCTGGCCCTGTTCAGCCCCCTGCTGGACCCCGCCCGCCTGTCGGTCGCCGATCAGGTCGCCCGGCTGAAACGCGGCGCCGTCAGCGCGGCCCAGTTCGACTACGGCTTCCTGAAATGGAGCGCAGGACGCACCGGCCAGCGCGCGCTTGCAGGACTGGCCCGCTCCGACAACGCCGACATCGCCGCCCGCGCCAAGCGGGTGCAGACCTCCACGTCACGCTACGACGACGAAAGGTCAGCGCCGCCGGTCAGGCCCCGGATCACCGCATGGCCTCAGGGCGCCGTCCTGCCTGCGGGCTTCGACGCCCCCGTGCCTGCAGGCGACCCTCGCTTTGCCTGCACCGGGGCTGAGGACTGCGTCGCCGTCATGCGCGACATGAACGGCGACGGTCGCAACGAGGTTCTGCTGGCCACACGCTTCCAGATCACCCTGTTCGCGGCCGACGCCGAGGGCTGGCGGCCTGAGGCGGACTACCGGGCTGACGTCTGCGTCGGACCCAAAAGCTCCGACCATCGTGAACTCCTCCAGTCGCCGGACATCGCGCCGGTCGCCGCGCCCTGGCCGGACCTGAAGCTTGGAGAAACGACAGCGTCTCGCCAGATTCGTATCGACTGCCGCCCTCCCGTCGCCGTTAACCCCTGACTCAGTTCTCCGAAACCCGATCTTCACCCCCTGCGTTCTAGGGTTGTCTCGAAACGAGCCGATCCCGAGCAACGAGGACGGCCGTTACGGTGATGTTTTAGGGTGTGTTTCACATGGCCAAGACCGTTCTGGTCGTCGACGATGATCCCACGCAGCGCCGCCTGATTCAGGCGGTGCTCGACCGCGAAGGCTATGCCGTCGTCCACGCCGAGAGCGGGGGCGAGGCGATCGACCGCCTGACCAAGGGCGGCGGCGCCGACGTGGTCCTGCTCGACCTTGTCATGCCCGGCCTGTCGGGCCTCGAGACGCTGGCGGAGATCCGCACGGCGGGCGTTCCCACGCCAGTCATCGTCCTGACGGCCAACGGCGGCATCGAGACCGTGGTCAAGGCCATGCAGGCCGGAGCCCAGGACTTCTTCGTCAAGCCGGTTGGACCCGAACGGCTGCTGATCGGCGTGCGCAACGCCCTGCAACTGACCCAGCTTTCCGCCGAGATCGGCCGCCTGAAGAAACACGTCTCGGGCCGCACCTCATTCGACGACATCGTCGGCGACAGCCCGCCGATGCGGATGGTCAAGGCTCTGGGCGTGCGCGCCGCCAAGTCCGGCATTCCGGTGCTGATCACCGGCGAAAGCGGCGTGGGCAAGGAAGTCATCGCCCGCGCTCTGCACGGCGCCTCGGACCGGGCTGGCAAGCCCTTCGTGGCCGTCAACTGCGGCGCCCTGCCCGCCAACCTGGTCGAATCCATCCTGTTCGGTCACGAGAAGGGCAGCTTCACCGGCGCCACCGACAAGCACCTGGGCAAGTTCATGGAGGCCAACGGCGGCACCCTGTTCCTGGACGAGATCGGCGAACTGCCGCTGGACATGCAGGTCAAGCTGCTGCGCGCCCTGCAAGAGGGCGAGATCGACCCGGTCGGATCGAAGCGCGCGGTCAAGGTCGACGTCCGCATCGTCTCGGCCACCAATCGCGACCCGGCCCAGCAGGTCAAGGAAGGCGCGTTCCGCGAGGACCTCTTCTACCGCCTGAACGTCTTCCCGATCGAGGCGCCGGCCCTGCGCGAGCGGCGCGAGGACATCCCGGCCCTGGTCGAGCACTTCATCGCCCGCTTCAACGTGGAAGAAGGCAAGCGCGTCGCCGGCTGCGCCGTCGAGACCATGGCCCTGCTGCAAGCCTTCGACTGGCCCGGCAACGTGCGCCAGCTGGAAAACTCGATCTATCGCGCCCTTGTCCTGGCCGATTCGCCGCTGTTGCAGCCGCACGACTTCCCGGCCATCTCGGGCGTGGCCATGCCGCTGACGTCCGGCGGCGTCATCTCGCATGACCGCGCGGAGACGCCCGCCAGCGACACGGGCGGCGAGGCCCAGCCTGACAGCCCAGTCCGCATCATCGACGCGCGCGGCCACCTGCGCACGCTGGAAGAGATCGAACGCGACCTGATCCAGCACGCCATCGAGGTCTATTCCGGCCACATGAGCGAGATCGCCCGACGCCTCGGCATCGGCCGCTCGACCCTGTACCGCAAGGTCCGCGAACAGGGGCTGGAAGAGCAGCTGAAGGAAGCGGGCTGAGGACGTGCTAGGCTGGGGTCATGAGCGACCACAGCGACGACCAGCCCGCCTCCCCCGCCCCTGCGGATGAGGCGCCGACCGAATCCCCGATCCAGCGCGCCCTGCGTGAAAAACAGGAGGCCATCGCCGCCCGCGCCAAGCCCCCGCGCGGCGGCCGCTTCCAGCGCGAACAGGCCGCCCGCGTCAAAAGCGGGGCCGTGCGCCCGTGGAGCACCAAGAGCTGACCGGAAAGCGGACGCCTCCAACTTCAGCTGGGGGTGGGAATCAGCCTTGAGCTTTAATGCTGCAAGCAGACTGGGTCACAAGAACCCATTCGTCAGCTCAAACGCCCAGACAATCTCCTGGACTTTGCCGTCCTCCACCACCAGGCATACAGTGCCCGGCGGCCACTCCGGGGGAGCGAATGCGTGGACTATGCGTGTCGCGTCGAAACGGCGGAAAACGCAAAGCCCGCCAGCTTCTGAACTGAACAGTCTATAGCCGTTCGATAGCAGCGCTTCATGTGCGTCTTCGTATGGGTCGCCAATTGATACGTCGAAGCGACTGCCCGCGGTTAGGACGCCTCTGAGCGGAATGGCATCCTTGAAGCTCCAGGCCCCAACGCCGACAGCGAGCAGGATGGCGAGCATGCCGATTCGTTTGAAGGCAGGCCTCATATTCCGTTCCTAAGTCGATCTCCGGAAGTCTGCCGCAAGTCACTATGCTGCGCCACCTTGACGCAAATATCCGCAACGGGTCGAGAACCGAAGTTCGCTCAAGGGTGGAGAGTGGACGTCCCGTATTGCGACGTTATTCTGGTGTCGCTTCTACGTCGGTAGCTGTCAGAAGCGTGAGCCGCACTCCATCGTCATCTTGATATGTGCTCGTATTGGGCGGCACGAGCTCGATCCTTGCAGTGAATAATGCCTCGATCGATCTTGCTGGGTAGAACCCTATCAGCTGATCTGGGTCCATCACCTTCTCTAGCCCGTCTGCGAAACCGTGAACGCCGTAGCGGTATGAACAATCCACGATGTCGATTCGAGCCCGCTCTCGCCCGTCCGACGAATAGCGGCCTCTGAACGTGATCACCTCCCCGACATGGTCGCGCGCTGAGGTCCTCAGTTCACAAGCCTGAGACAACAGAGCGGCACTTCGATCAGCCTGCGAGAACGCAGTCGAGCAGGCACCACAGATGGCCGACAACGCCAATATCGAAATCGCTCTCATCCTCGAACGGTCGCACCTGCTCTCAAGGTCCGCAATGGGTCGAAAGCGGAGATCCCTAGAGCGGCGTTTTCTTCCCTTTCGTCATCCTCCGGCAAGCCGCCTCTTGGCGGCGCAGACCGGGGGACCCAGCGGCGCGCGAGAGCGCGAACCTGTCGCGCAGACGATGGGCGAACATCTCTCGTGAACAGATCGCCTTCGGCGCCGCTGGGTCCCCCGGTCTCGCTGCGCTAGCCGGAGGATGACGAAGGTGAAAGCGCACACCAAGGTGCGCAACGGGTCGTAAGCGGACGTCCGTCCTTGCACCGTCGCCCCGGACGGCCCGAAGGGGCGATCCGGGGCCCAGGCTCTGGATGCATTGGCAGGGGCGGAGAAACAGCAACCGCCTGGGTTCCGGGTTCGCTGCGCGCCCCGGAATGACGGAGGGAGGCGGCGAGAGCGGCCCCCTACTCCTGCGTCTTCTTCGCCTTGCGCATCCAGGGCCGCGTCTCTTCGCCCTTGGCCTCGGCGGTGATTTCCTTGAGCTTTCGGCCCTGCATGGCCGAAAGGGCCTGGCCGGGGGCGCCCTTTTCGGGGTCGGCGAAGGCGCGGCCGTGGGTCTGGATTCGCTCACCCACCGAATCGAGGAAGTCGCCCTCCCATTCGGACAGCGAAACGCCCGCCTTCTCAGCCGAGCGGCGGGCGCGTTTCAGGGCGTTGAGCGTGGCCCGCTTGACCGCCTCGCGCTGTTGATCCCAAGGGCTCAACAGCGGTTTCTTTTTAGGGGCGCTACCGTCCTTCGGACTACTTGAGCGCGAGATAGGAGAGCGAGCCTTAAAGGCGTCTTCGCCCTTCAGCTCGCTGCTCTTGAAGCCGCTGGAGCGCAGCCTGGACGCGTCGCCGCCCTTCAGGCTGCTGGAGCGTGAAGGGCGGTCGCTGGGGGGCTTGAAGGGCGTGCGCTTCAGGCCCGCCTCCCTCAGATCTCGCCGAGGGCCGACAGGTAGAGGTCGAGGATGGCTTCTTCTTCCTGACGCTTGGCCTTGTCCTGCTTGCGCAGGCGCAGGACCTTGCGCAGGACCTTGACGTCATAGCCCTCGCCCTTGGCCTCGGCGAAGACCTCCTTCATGTCGACCATGACGGCCTGCTTGTCCTCTTCGAGGCGCTCCAGGCGCTCGATGATGGAGCGCAGGCGGCCCTGGGCGGTTGCGGTCAGGACGTCCGAGGAAGCGTCAAAGGCGGGGGCGTCGTCGGCCATGAAGAAAGCTCCGAAACTTGAATTGGCCGGCGGGCGACCGTGAACCCACTCTGAAGCAGACCCGGGGCCGACAGGGCAAGAAGGGAATCGCCTGAACCGTCCTCAGGACCGAATCCCCTGCGATCCTGCATCCTGACGCCAGACACGAAAAAGGCCGCGAGCGACGCCCGCAGCCTTTGAATATCGCAACCGCGGCGCCGTTTCAGGCGCCGACGCGGTTCTTAGCCTTGCTTGGCCTTGAAGCGCGGATCGGTCTTGTTGATCACATAGACCACGCCCTTGCGGCGAACGATCTTGCAGTCGCGGTGGCGACCCTTGAGCGACTTAAGCGAGCTGCGGACCTTCATGGTCGGACGTCCCGAAGATTGGAGGCCCGTGAGGGCGGTCAAAAACAAATGCGCGGAGAGCCTGCGGACAGGACCTTGCGGCGGAGCGGTGCGTATAGAGAGGCCTCCGCCTTTCGTCAACATTCCGCGCGGGGATTCCGCTGGAGGCCTGGCCTCCGAGTTGAACGGAGGGTCTCCGGACATGCACGTCCGGCGCGTCGCCCCTCCGCCACCAGGCCGTGTCCAAGGGAATGAGCTTTCTATAACCCCGCTCTTAACCGCGTCTTTCGGCGAAAGGTTAACGCCGCCTTCACCCTTATCACGGAAACCGACGCTGGCTTCGCGCGCTTGTGATTGGTCGTTGAATTCGGGGGCGTTAGCCTGTGGTCATGCGTTTCGCTTATCGTCTGCTTCTTCTCGGTTCTGTTGCGGCCTGCGCGCCCATGGTTCCGTCACCGCCCCAACCGCAGCCGGCGCCCCCGGCTGTGGTCGAACCCGCGCCCGCCACCCCGCCGACCGCGCCCCCGGCCTCGACCGATCTGTCGGACGCCTATGACCAGGCCAGCTTCGACGCCTGGAAGCAGAGCTTCCTGGATCGTCTCGGCGGCACCCGGAAGTGGGAGTATTCGCGAGAGCTGAACGGCGTCACGCCAAACGCCAGCGTCATCCGCCTGGACCGCAACCAGCCCGAATTCTCGCGCCCCGCCGGCGCCTATATCCAGAGCGCGACCGCCCCCGCCCGAATCGCCATGGCCCGCCAGCGCGTCGATCGCGTGCCGTGGGAGGTGACCCAGAAATTCGGCGTGCCGACAGAGATTCTGCTGGGTGTGTGGGCTCAGGAAAGCGCCTTCGGTCAGGTTCAGGGCGACTTCGACGTCGTCCGCTCGCTGGCCACCCTGGCCTATGACGGCCGCCGCCGCGCCTGGGCCGAGGACCAGTTGAAGAACGCCCTCGACATCGTCGTGGACGGCAAGCGGGCCCGCGATGGGCTGAAAGGCAGCTGGGCCGGCGCCATGGGCCAGACCCAGTTCATGCCCGACAACTATCTGAAGCTGGGCGTGGATCAGAACGGCGACGGCAAGGTGGACATCTGGGGCTCGGACGCCGACGCCCTGGCCTCGGCCGCTAACCTGCTGGCCCAGGCCGGCTGGAAGCGCGGTCAGGGCTGGGCCTATGAGGTCATCCTGCCCGCCAACTTCGACTACAGCCAGGCTGAAGGGCCGAGGCACGACTGGGCCTTCTGGGCCGCGCGGGGCGTGCGCCTGGCCAACGGCTCGTCGCCGAACAGCGCAGAAGCCGCCGAGGGCGCGACCATCCTGCTGCCGCAGGGCGCCAAGGGTCCCGCCTTCCTGGCCCTGCCCAACCATTATGTGATCCGGCGCTACAACAACTCGGTCAGCTATGCGCTCGCCATCGGCCTGATCGCCGACGGCGTTGCGGGCAAGCCCCCCCTGACCGCCGCCTGGCCCAACGACGGCCCGCTGACCCGCGAGCAGCGCGTCGGCGCCCAGACCGCCCTGACCCGCATGGGCTTCGACACGCAAGGCGTGGACGGCGTCATCGGTTCCAACACCCGCGCGGCCCTGCGCCGCTGGCAGCAGGCCAACGGAAAGGTCGCGGACGGCTATCTGACGGATGTGCTGGCGGACGAGTTGATCAGGCGGGCGCGGTAAGGTTCACGCCTCCCCCCCCCTTCATGGGGAGGGTGGTCGCGCAGCGACCGGGTGGGGAGGGCGAGGCGATACGGAGCGCCGCGCTTGACTTGCCACAGCGCCCCCACCCGGCCTCGGCTACGCCTCAGCCACCCTCCCCGAACGGGGAGGGAGAAACGGCGGCCTACCCCTTCATGCGCCAGGTGGCGCCTTGCGGGCCGTCCATGACGACGACGTTCAGTTCGTTCAGGCGGTCGCGGATGCGGTCGGCTTCGCCCCAGTTCTTCTCGGCGCGAGCGCTAGCGCGCTGCTCCAGCAAGGCCTCGACCTCGGCCTTGAGCGCGGGATCGCCGCCCTCGAACCATTCGTCCGGCGTCAGGGACAGCACCCCCAGAAGCCCGGCGGCTTCGGTCAGGCTCCAGCGCGCCATCGCCACGTCGTTGATGTCGGCCTCGGCGTCGTTCAACAGGTCGCGCAGGGCGTTGCCCAGGCCGAACAACTGGGCGATGGCGCCTGGCGTGTTCAGATCGTCCTCCAGCGCGTCCAGCACCGGGTCCATCGCATTCTCAGCCAACTCCATCTCGGCCTCGTCCAGCACGGCCTCGTCGAAGTCGGCCAGGGCCGCGTCGGCGTCGCGCAGGACGCCATAAAGACGGTCCAGGTTCTTGCGCGACTGGTCCAGCAGGGCCTGGTTCCAGTCCAGAGGCTGGCGGTAGTGGGCGCTCAGTAGAGACCAGCGCACGACCTCGCCCGGCATGTTCTGCACCAGATCATGCAGCAGCAGGACGTTGCCGATCGACTTGGACATCTTCTCGGCGTCCACGGTCAGGAAGCCGTTGTGCATCCAGTACCGGGCGTATTCGTCGTGCGCCTGATCGCCGTGGGCGTGGCCGTGGGCGCAGACGCCCTGGGCGATCTCGTTCTCATGGTGCGGGAAGACCAGGTCGATGCCGCCGCCGTGGATGTCGATGGGCAGCCCCAGGGCCTTCTCGATCATGGCCGAGCATTCGATGTGCCAGCCGGGACGCCCCTGCCCCCACGGGCTCGGCCAGGACGGCTCGTCCGCCTTGGACGGCTTCCACAGGACGAAGTCGTGCGGGTTCTTCTTGTAGGGCGCGACCTCGACGCGGGCGCCGGCGATCATGTCGTCCAGATTGCGGCCCGACAGCGCGCCGTAGGACGGATAGGAGGAGACGTCGAACAGGACATGACCCTCGGCCGCATAGGCGTTGCCGGCGTCGATGATGGCTTGGATCTGGGCCGTGATGGCGTCGATGTAGTCGGTGACGTGCGGGGCGATGTCGGGCGGGCTGACGTTCAGCAGGCCCATGTCGGCGAGATAGGCGGCCTCATAGCGTGCGGTGATCTCGCCGATGGCGACGCCTTCGCGGGCGGCCTTGGCGTTGATCTTGTCGTCCACGTCCGTGACGTTGCGGGCGTAGATGACCTTGTCGGGACCGTAGGTCCGGCGCAGCAGCCGCACCAGGACGTCGAACACCACCGGCGGACGCGCATTCCCGATATGAGCATAGTCATAGACCGTCGGACCGCAGACATAGAGCGTCACCCGGTTCGGATCGCGCGGCGTAAAGGCGCGCTTTTCGCGGCGAAGGGTGTCGTGGATGTGCAACGGCATAGGTGACAGTCTTTGCGAGTTTTCTTGCGGGACGGACGACGTGTCCCATATAGCGGCCTGATACACAGTCATACGTGATTGGTAAAAGGTAGCCTTGGCGGGCCTTCCCGCCCCGCTGGATCAGTTCATGAGCACTTCGCCCGCCAAGCCCGTCCTCGTCACCGATGAAACCGCCGTCGTGCGTCCCAGCCGCGAACAGGCGCTGGAAGCGGTGCGCACCCTGATCGCCTGGGCGGGCGACAATCCCCAGCGTCCCGGCCTGATCGACACGCCCAAGCGCGTGGTCGACGCCTATGCCGAATGGTTCGACGGCTATGACGCCGATGCGGGCAAGGAGCTGTCGCGGACCTTCGAGGACGTGACCGGCTATGACGACATGGTCATCCTGCGCGACATCGAGATCGAGAGCCATTGCGAGCACCACATGGCCCCCTTCCTGGGCAAGGCCTATGTCGCCTACCTGCCGGGCGAGAAGGTCGTGGGCATCTCCAAGCTGGCGCGCGTGGTCGAGATCTTCGCCCGTCGCCTGCAGAACCAGGAGACCCTGACCAACGACATCATCGAGGCCATCGAATCGCACCTGCAGCCGCGCGGCGTGGCCGTCCTGGTCGATGCGGCGCATCAGTGCATGACCACGCGCGGCGTGCATCACCGCCACGTCACCACCATCACCACCCGCTTCACCGGCGCCTTCAAAAACGATCCGGCGCTGGCCGACCGCTTCCTCAAGCTGGCCAAAGGCTGAGTCTCAGGGGTTTGATCCGGTCGTTTCGCAGGTGCGAGACGGCGGATTATGCAATCTTATTGCCGCCTGACGCGAATTCGTCATGCAAGACGGCTTTACAAGCCGGACGCGGGACGCCAAGACAACCTCCATACCTTTGAGTGCTGCTCGCCGAAGAATGCGAGCCGTGATGGAGACGACGGCGTATGGGCTCTAAACTTTCCGGTCCCGCGGGCCAGGGCGGCAAAACGATCGAACAGAACGCGGACATCAACGTCACGCCGTTCGTCGACATCATGCTGGTGCTGCTGATCATCTTCATGGTCGCCGCGCCGCTGGCCACCGTGTCGATCAAGCTGGACCTTCCTCCGGCGACCCCGCCGGCCCCGACCGACAAGCCCAAGGAACCCGTGTACATCACGATCCAGGAATCGGGCAGCATCTACATCGCCGAACAGGAAACCTCGGTCGCCACCCTGCCGGCCGACGTCTGCGCCGCTCAGGCCGTGGCCACGGACTGCCGCGAAGAGCGCGTCTTCGTCCGCGCCCAGCCGGAAGTGAAGTACAACCAGTTCATGGAAGTCATGAACAAGCTTCAGGAAAACGGCTTCTACAAGGTCGGCCTTCTGAACGAAGACATCGAGTAGGACCTCAATCCGCTCCAAGAATCAGGGCCGTTCCTCCGGGAGCGGCCCTTTTTCTTTGCCCAAGCCTCAACAGGGCGCTTGCCCTGATCCCCGTCGCCGTTCTTGATGCGGGCTGTGAGTTTCGGGGAAATCGCCATGCGTCGTCGCACCTTCCTGTCCAGCCTGCCGGCAGGCGCCCTTCTGGCCGGGGCCGGATCGGTCACCGCGCAAAGCGGACAGCCGCCGCGACGAGAACAGACACAACCCGCCGTCCCCTCGCCTCGTCCCGCTGATCCCTATGCCGGCGTCGGCATCGGCGACCGGGTGACGGGACCCAAGTTCGTCGGCCGCTCGACCGTCTGGGGCGCCAATGGCGCCGCCGCCACGGCCCACCCCGCCGCCACCCTGATCGGTCTGGACACCCTGCGGCGCGGCGGCTCGGCCATCGACGCCGCCATCGCCATCAACGCCGCCCTGGGCTTCCTGGAGCCGACCGCCAACGGCATAGGCGGCGACGCCTTCTGCCTGATGTGGGACCCGACGCAAAAGAAGGTCGTCGGCTTCAACGGTTCGGGGAACAGCCCGCGAGGCCTCTCGCTGGCGACCGCCCGCTCCAAGGCCGGCCCCGACGGCTACCTGCCCAAATACGGCGCCGTGACCGTCAACGTGCCCGGCACGGTCGACGCCTGGTGGAGCGCGCACCAGCGCTACGGCAAGCTGCCGTGGAAGGACGTCCTGATCCCCGTCGCCGAACTGTGCGAGCAGGGCGTGCCGGTGCCCCAGGTCATCGCCTGGTATCTGGAGCGCAACATGGCCGGTTTCGACCGGGGCGCGTCCCTGATCGAGGAAAACGACAACAGGAAGAAGGTCTATACGCCCAACGGCCGCACGCCGAAGACGGGCGAGATCTTCGCCAACCCCGACCTGGGCCGCACCTATCGCATGATCGCCGAGGGCGGCCGCGACGCCTTCTATGACGGGGCCATCGCCGACCACATCGAGCGCTATTTCAAGCGCATCGGCGGCTGGATGACCCGCGCCGACCTGGCCGCCCACCGCACCGAATGGGTCGAGCCGCTGATGACCACCTATCGCGGGGTCGAGGTCTATTCCCTGGGGCCGAACACTCAAGGGCTGTCCACCAACCAGATCCTGAACATCTGCGAGCAGTTCGACCTGAAGGCCATGGGCTTCCAGTCCGCCGCCTCGATCCACGTCCAGGCCGAGGCCAAGCGGTTGGCCTTCGAGGACCGCGCCCGCTACTTCGCCGACGAGCGCTTCGCCAAGGCCCCGACCGCCTGGCTGAACTCCAAGGCCTACGCGGCCGAGCGCGCCAGGCTGATCAACCCGAACCGCGTCATGGACCGCGTCTTCCCCGGCGACGCCCCGACCCAGGGCGACACCACCTATTTCAGCGTGGCCGACAAGGACGGGATGATGGTCAGCTGGATCCAGTCCAACTATCGCGGCATGGGCTCCGGCCTGACGCCCGACGGCCCGGACGGCGGGACGCTGGGCTTCATGTTCCAGGACCGGGGCGAGCTGTTCTCGCTCACCGACGGCCACCCCAATGTCTATGCGCCGGGCAAGCGGCCCTTCCACACCATCATCCCCGGTTTCGCCTGCAAGGACGGCGAGCCCTGGCTGGCCTACGGCGTCATGGGCGGCGGGATGCAGCCGCAGGGCCAGGCCCAGATCATCATCAACATGGTCGATTACGGCCTTGATCCGCAGGAGGCCGGCGACAGCCCCCGCTGGCAGCACTACGGCTCGTCCGAACCGACCGGCCACCCGGCCGAGGGCGTGGGCAAGCTGCATCTGGAATCCGGCGTGCCGGAGGCGACCAAGCAGCAACTGACCGCCATGGGCTGGGACCTCGGCCCGCCCGACGGCGGCTTCGGCGGCTATCAGAACGTCATGAAGCAGATCAACGCCCAGGGCCGCTGGACCTATGGCGCGGCGACGGAGATGCGCAAGGACGGCAACGCCCTGGCCTATTGATCCGGTCTGTTTGAGGAAGACGCCATGATCGCCGCTCTTCTGGCCGCCAGCCTGCACGCCGCCGCCTTCGACACGCCCGCCGAATGCCACCCTGTTCCGGGCGCCGAAGCCCTGTGGCGCGACGACGTCCGCTATGTCTTCGTCGGCGAAACCCACGGCACGACCGAAGCCCCAGCCGCCTTCTCCGACCTGGTCTGCGCCGCTCTGGAACAGGGGCCGGTGACGGTTTCGGTCGAATATCCGGTGCAGATGCAGCCGACGCTGGACGCCTTCATGGCCGCCGACAGCGACACGGCTGCGCGCGCCGCTCTCGCCGCCTATGAGTATGGCCCCTTCGTCCACCATGACGGGCGCGGCAGCGGTGCCATGCTGGACCTGCTGCTGCGTCTGCGCGGCATGGCGAAGGCGGGCGAGGACGTGACCCTGGTCGCCTCCGTGCCGGACAGCCCCCGCATCGAGGGCTTCCGCCAGTCCTATGCGGAGATGGACCGCGCCGTTCTCTGGGGGCGTCAGGCCATGGCGCGGCCAAAGGCGCGGGTCATGGTCCTGATGAGCCGGGTCCACGCGGAAAAGGTTCGCCGGGTCGGCTCGCCGCTGGGCTTGCCCGCCGCAGCCCATATCCGGCCCGAGGAGACCCTGTCCCTGACCCTCGCCCATCAAGGCGGAGAGGCCTGGATGTGTCTGGACGAATGCGGAAACGCGCCGATTCCCGCATCCGACGACCCGACGGTGCGCGGCATTCTCCTGGCGCCGCAGCAGGCCGGGAAGTTCGACGGCCTGCTGGCGCTCGGTCCGGTGACGGCGTCCGCCCCCGTCAAGCCTTGACCTGACCTCGCGTCAATCGCCTAGAGTTCGTTTCCAAACAGGACGGACCCTATGACCGAGCTCGTGACCCGCGACTTCACCGCTCCCGCGCCCGACGGCTATCCGCTGTCGATGCGGTTGATCTCGGCGGCGGAACCCCGGATCGCTGTGCTGGTCTCGTCCGGCACCGGGTTTCCCAAGGGCTTCTATGAGCGGTTCGCGCGGCATCTGGCCGAGCGGGGCGCGGCGGTGCTGACCTATGATTTCAGGGGCATCGCCGGATCGCGGCCCGAGGATCTGAAGGGGATGGCGATGGACTATCCCGACTGGGGTCGGCTGGACATGCCCGCCGCTCTGGACGCCCTGATCGTGGCGGCGCCGGGCCTGCGCGTCGTCCATGTCGGCCACAGCGTCGGCGGACATTTCCTGGGCTTCATGCATAATCAGGACCGGATCGACCGCCACGCCTTCGTCTCGGTCGGGACCGGCTGGTGGGGCGGGCATCACCGATCCTACAATCCGCTGGAGCTCTTCTTCTGGCTGGGTTTCGGGCCGTTCAGCCTGATGCGGCACGGCTATATCAAGGGCGGCGGCCTGTGGGGCGGGACCGACCTGCCGCGCGGGGTCTTCACCACCTGGCGGCGCTGGTGCCTGAAGCGGGAATACTTCTCGCGAGAGCTGGAGACGACGCTGCGGCCGCATCATTACGAGGCGGTGACCGCGCCGATCCGGTCGTGGATCTTCACCGACGATCCCATCGCCACGCCGAATACCGCTCGCGACCTGCTGAGCGTCTATCCCAAGGCCCTGTCCGAGATCAGCGTCCACGCGCCGTCCGACTTCGGCGCGCGGCGCATCGGCCACGAAGGCGCCTTCCGCAAGGGGATGGAGCCGCTGTGGGACCGGATTTTCCACTGGCTGGACAATGGCAAGGCCTGATCCGGCGCCTATATCGAGCGCTCCTGATCCCGCGGAGCCTTCCCATGCCCTATTCCGACCAGCCCACCGTGACCGCCTCGGGCGTGGAGATTCCGCTGCTGGGTTTCGGCACCTGGCAGCTGGAGGCCGACGACGCGCGGCGCATGGTGCGTGAGGCCCTGCGCATCGGCTATCGCCACATCGACACAGCCTGGATCTACAAGAACGAGAAGGCTGTGGGCGACGGCATCGCCGACGCCGTGGCCGAGGGGATCGTGGCGCGCGAGGACGTCTTCGTCACCACCAAGATCTGGGTCGAGCATTTCCATCGCGACGCCCTGCTGCGGCAGGCCGAGGAATCCGCGATCAGCCTGGGCCTGACGCCCGACCTGCTGTTGCTGCACTGGCCCAAGCCGACGCCGGCGCTGGAAGAGACCATCGACGCCCTGAACGCGGCGTTGGAACAGGGCTTCACCAAGCACGTGGGCCTGTCCAACTTCCCCTCGGCGCAGTTCCGCGAAGCGGCGGCCCTGTCCAAGGCGCCGCTGGTGACCAACCAGGTCGAGTACCACCCCTATCTGTCGCAGAAGACGCTGATCGAGACGGCGCGCGAGCTGGGCTCGTCCATCACCGCCTGGTCGCCGCTGGCCCAGGGCAAGATCGCCGACGACACGGTGATCGGAGAGATCGCCAAGGCCCACGGCAAGACCCATGGCCAGGTCACCCTGCGCTGGATCATCCAGCAGGGCGTGATCGCCATTCCGCGCACCGCCAAGGAAGGCCGCGCGGCCGAGAATTTCGACATCTTCGACTTCGACCTTTCGGCGGACGAAATGGCGCGCATCCATGCCCTGGCCCGTGCCGACGGTCGTCTGGGCGACTGGCTGGACGAGGCCTTCCAATGGGATCAGGATGCCTGATCTAACAGCGTCATAGGACGCAAGCGTCGGGGAGGACGCCATGGGTTCGGTTCTGGGCTTTCCGGGGATTGATCCGACAGACGCCCTGATCGGCGCCCGCATACGGCGCTGGCGGGATCAGCGGGGCGTGACGCCGGCCGATCTCGCCGCCGCCCTCCACCTGACGCCCGAGGCCCTGCGCCGGGTCGAGGCGGGGCGCGAGCATCTGGATTCCGCCGGGATCGACGCCGCCACCCGCGCCCTGCACCTGCCCGTGTGGGCGCTGGTTTCCGACACGCGGGGCTATTGATGGCGGCGCGCCTCTATCGCGCGCTCTTCGCCTGTGTCGGCTGGTTCGCCCTGATCCTGCAATATGTCCTGACCCTGACGGGCAATCCGCACATGGGCGCGGGCGAGCTGACGCTGAACTTCTTCAGCTACTTCACCATCCTGACCAATTTCCTGGCGGCCCTGGCCCTGACGGCGCCGGTCGTGGCGCCGCACAGCCGGCTGGGACGCTGGTCCGCCAGCGAGGGCGTCCGCGCGGCCGTCGCCATGTATATCGCCGTGGTCGGCCTGACCTATCACTTCCTGTTGGCGGGCGTCTGGGACCCGCAAGGCTGGCTGCTGCTGGCCAACACCCTGCTGCACTACGTCATGCCGCTCGCCTTCGTGATCGACTGGCTGGCCTTCACGCCCAAGGGGCGGCTGCGCTGGATCGACGCGATCAAGTGGCTGGCGCCGGTGCTGATCTATGGCGGCTGGACCCTGCTGCACGGCAAGCTGAGCGGCTGGTGGCCCTACTGGTTCGTGGACGTGGACAAGCTGGGGCTAGGCAGGACCCTGGTCTATTTCGCGGGCCTGCTGGCCTTCTTCCTGATCGTGGGCCTGATCGTCGTGGCGATCGACCGCACCTTTGGGCGACGCGGCAGGCGCACGATCGCCACCTAGCCATGCCCATCGGGGCCTGCTGGGCCTTCAATGCATGAGGAATGTCTATCCGTTACCGGGCTGACTGTCCCACCCACTGAAGTTCCATCTTCCCTGGCGTCTCAGCTTGAGCCACGAATTCATACTGGGTGACGCCAAACAGCTTCATGTAGTCACGCAGAGCGCTGACCCGCGCACGGTTCAAATCATCGTCAGCCTTGTCGGAAAGTCCGACAATTTTAATGACGCCCGACGAGCATCTCTGGCTGGCCTCGACGACTAGAGACAGCATTACTGACGAGTTCGCTGTGATCGTGGAACTACCTTCAAGGAAGCTCAATCCACCGTAAGCATATTCACAGGAAAGCTCACGATGAATGTCGACACTAGGGCTTGAAGCGACAGGCGGATGGCTTGCACATCCAGACAGCCCAAAGAGCATGACCAAGAGCGCCAAATTAATCTTCATGTGGACGCTTGGAGGCTCGAACGCGCCGCTTAGGCGATTTCGTCGTCGCTCCATCTCATTATTGATACCAATGTGATCAGAAAGATCACATCTAACGCTTCGGCTCAATCCTTGCGCGCAAGGTGACAGAAGCCGCGCGGCCGCCTAAGCGTCAGCGCATGGCCTACAAGTCCCTGCGCGATTTCATCGCTGTCCTCGAAGCCGACGGCGAACTGGTTCGCGTCTCCGAACCCGTCTCGACCACGCTGGAGATGACCGAGATCCAGACCCGGCTGCTGCGCAACGGCGGCCCGGCGGTCCTGTTCGAGAAGCCGGTCATGCCGGACGGGTCGATCAGTCCCATCCCCTGCCTGGCCAACCTGTTCGGCACGGTGAAGCGCGTCGCCATGGGCGTGACGCTGGAGGGCAAGACGCGCACCACCGCCGGGGAACTGCGCGAGGTCGGCGAACTGCTGGCCTTCCTGCGCAACCCGACGCCGCCGCGCGGCCTGTCCGACGCCATGGAGATGCTGCCCCTGGCCAAGACCGTCATGTCGATGCGGCCCAAGACGGTGAAGAAGGCCCCGGTGCAGGAAGTCGTGCTGACAGGCGATCAGATCGACCTGACGTCGCTTCCCATTCAAGGCTGCTGGCCCGGCGAGCCGGCGCCCCTGATCACCTGGGGCCTGGTCGTGACCAAGGGGCCGTCGGACGACCGCGAGGACGACTTCAACCTGGGCATCTATCGGATGCAGGTCCTGGGCAAGGACAAGGCCATCATGCGCTGGCTGGCGCACCGGGGCGGGGCCCAGCACTATGCCCGGCACAAGAAGGCGGGCAAGCGGGAACCCCTGCCCTGCGCCGTGGTTCTGGGCGCCGATCCCGGCACCATCCTGGCCGCCGTGACCCCGGTGCCGGAGACCCTGTCGGAGTATCAGTTCGCGGGCCTGATGCGCGGCTCCAAGGCCGAACTGGTCCCGTGCAAGACCGTGCCGCTGATGGTGCCGGCCAATGCCGAGATCGTGCTGGAGGGCCACGTCCTGCTGGACGAGTTCGAGGACGAGGGCCCCTACGGCGACCACACCGGCTACTACAACTCGGTGGAGAAATTCCCGGTCTTCCAGGTGACGGCCATCACCATGCGCCGCGACCCCATCTATCTGACCACCTTCACCGGCCGTCCGCCGGATGAGCCGTCCGTGCTGGGCGAAGCCCTGAACGAGGTCTTCATCCCCCTGATCCGCCAACAGTTTCCCGAGATCGTCGACTTCTGGCTGCCGCCCGAGGGGTGCAGCTATCGCATCGCCGTGGTGTCGATGAAGAAGGCCTATCCGGGTCACGCCAAGCGGGTGATGATGGGCTGCTGGAGCTATCTGCGGCAGTTCATGTACACCAAGTGGATCATCGTGGTGGACCACGACATCAACGCCCGCGACTGGAAGGACGTGATGTGGGCCATCTCGACCAAGATGGACCCGGCCCGCGACATCACCGTCATCGAGAACACCCCCATCGACTACCTGGACTTCGCCAGCCCCGAGAGCGGACTGGGGTCCAAGATCGGTCTGGACGCCACCGACAAGTGGGAGCCCGAGACCAGGCGTGAATGGGGCGAGGAGATCCGCATGGACGATGCGGTGATCGAGCGGGTCAACGACCTGTGGGACCGCCTCGGATTGCCGGGTGACGGAACGCCGATCTGGAAATAGACTGAGCC
Organism: Brevundimonas sp. NPDC058933; assembly: GCF_049315965.1. Taxonomy (NCBI): domain Bacteria; kingdom Pseudomonadati; phylum Pseudomonadota; class Alphaproteobacteria; order Caulobacterales; family Caulobacteraceae; genus Brevundimonas; species Brevundimonas sp. NPDC058933. The sequence goes on along the minus strand of NZ_JBMOSL010000011.1, from coordinate 22,193 downwards.
GCTAGTCAGCGCCGGGGGGCCATGTGAGCGCGTTCGAGTTCTTCTTCAGCTTTTACGGCCTGCTGCTCGGGTTGTCGGTGGCCGAACTGGTCGGCGGCTTCGCGCGCGTGCTGCACGAGCGCGAGCGTATCCGCTTCGGCTGGCTGACGCCGGCGCTGGCCCTGTTCGTGGCCATCGACATCGCCACCTTCTGGAACCAGGCCTGGGTTATCTTTCGCGGGGCGCCGTTCAACACCTTCCTGCTGATCGTCAGCCTGAGCATCGCCGCGATCTTCTATGTGGCGGCCAGCGTCACCTTCCCCCGCGTCTCGGCCGAGGGCGCTCATGAGCGCATTGATCTGGACGCTCACTTCTGGGCGCACCGCAAACTGGTCTTCGGCTGCATCCTGGCGGCCAATCTGATCGTCGCGGTCATGGTCATCATCCTGGCGCAGGCGGACCCCGGCTTCGCCAAGCTCGCAAGATCGGTGACCCTCTGGACCGGCGTCGCCATCTTTGTCGTCGGCACGGCGACAGCGGCCTTCGCCCCTTGGCGCCGGGTCGCTGTCGCGGCTCTGGCGGTCGTCCTGCTCTACAGCCTTTGGCAAATGACCAATTCCGCAGCGGCGCTGGCGGCGACGGGCGGTTGGTCGCCGATCACCGGCGCGGGGTGAAAAGCGACAGCAGGAAAGCGCCGTTTCACAAAATGTGTCGCAAATCGGATTTTTTAATGACGAGATCGTAATCTCGTCATAGCGTTTCGACCTTCTCTGTCGGAGCTACCATGAAGCGCGTTCTCCCTATCGTTCTTGCCGTTCTGATCGCCGTCCCCGTCGCGACCACGCTGGCTTCGCCTGCAGATGCTCAGGTTCGCGTAGGTTCCGGCGCCCAGCCCCGCACCCCTCCACGCCCGCGCCCCCGCCTCAGCGAAGCCGAGAGAGAGAGCCTTGAGGCCGCTCAGGACGAGGTGGCGGAACTGGACGACAAGATCGCCGCCCTGGAAGATGCGAACACGGCCGCTGGCGGCCTGACCGAGGCCCAACGCCAAGAATGGCAGAGCCACGCTACGCGTCGCCAGACCGCCCAGGCCACGGTCGAGCGACTGGAAGCCAAGCGCCGCGGCTAAGCGGGGTTGCCAGCAGAGCCGCGACGACGGAAGACAGGACATGCGCATCAGCCTGTTCCTCGCCGCCGTCGCGGCCCTCGCGTCGAGTCCCGCCATGTCACAGTCCACGCCCCCGGCTTCCGTCACCAACGTCGCCCCTTGGGATCAGGCCTTCCTGCCGCCGGCGCCTGCGTGGAACGGCGCGTCCAAGGCCCTGCTGCGCGACGCCTCCGATCCCTGGGTCACGGCCTTCGAGGCCGATGCGACGCATGACTTCTCGCCCTCCTACGCCGACACGCGCGCCTGGTTCGACCGGCTGGACGCGGCCAGCGACCTGATCCGCATCGAGCAGTTCGGCGTCTCGCCGGAAGGGCGGCCCATTTATGCGGTGATCGCGTCCAAGGACGGCGCGACGCTTGATCCGTCCAAGCCCGTCCTGCTGGCCCAGGCCGGCATCCATCCGGGCGAGATCGACGGCAAGGACGCGGGCATGATGCTGCTGCGCGACATGGCGTTTTACGGCAAGGACGGCCTGCTGGACCGGGCCAACCTGATCCTGATCCCGATCCTGAGCGTGGACGGGCATGAGCGCACCGGCCCCTATTCGCGGCCCAACCAGCGCGGACCGCGCAACCAGGGCTGGCGTCACACGGCGACCAACCAGAACCTGAACCGCGACTTCATGAAGCTGGACCAGGCCGAGATGCAGGCCGTCATGGGCCTGATCCACAAGTATCAGCCGGACCTCTACGTCGACATCCACGTCACCGACGGCATCGATTATCAATACGACGTCACCTATGGCTACAACGGCGAGGACGGCGTCTGGAGCCGCAGCCCGGCCATCGCCAAATGGCTGGACGAGGCCTTCAAGCCCGAGATGAACGCCGCCCTGGAGGCGCAAGGGCATATCCCCGGCGAACTGGTCTTCGCCATCGACGACCGCGACCCGAAGAAGGGCATGAACGACGGCGGTCTGGGCGAGCGCTATTCCAACGGCTGGGGCTCGGCGGCCCATGTCCCGACCATCCTGATCGAAAACCACAGCCTGAAGCCGCACGAACAGCGGGTTCTGGGCACCTATGTCTTCCTGGAAGAAGCGCTGAAGGTTCTGGCCGAGAAATCCCAGACCCTGCGCGCCGCCATCAGCGCCGACCGCGCCCTGCGGCCCGCCGAACTGCCCGCCAACTTCAAGGGCGACGAGCAGCCGACGCGGATGCGCCCGTTCAAGGGCATCCTCTATGACACCTACGACAGCGCCGCCTCGGGCCGTCCCGAACTGCGCTGGCTGGGCCAGCCGGACCCGGAGCTGTGGCAGGTGCCCTACTTCGGCTCCAGCCCGACCCTGACGCTGACGCGCCCGACCGCCTACTGGGTGCCGTCCTATCGCGCCGATATCATCGAGCGGCTGAAGATGCACGGCGTGCAGATGGAGACCCTGGCCGCGCCGCGCACGGTGGCGGTCGACATGCTGCGCCTGGTCGATCCCAAGGTCTCGGGCCGCACCAATGAAGGCCATGTGCCGATCACGGTCAGCGAGGTCCGCGCCGAAGCCAAGGACTGGACCTATCCCGTCGGTTCGGTGCGCGTGCCGACCGATCAGCTGATGGGCGACGTCGCCATCCTGCTGCTGGAGCCGCAGTCGAGCGAGAGCTTCTTCGCCTGGGGCATGTTCCCCGAGGTGCTGAACCGCGTCGAATACATCGAGGCTTACGCCATCGCGCCCCTGGCCGAAAAGATGCTGGCCGCCGATCCGGCGCTGAAGGCCGAGTTCGAGGCCAGGCTGGCGGCCGATCCCGCCTTCGCCGCCGACGGCGACGCGCGTCTGGCCTGGTTCTATGAGCGCACGCCCTTCTATGATCAGCGCTTCCGCCTCTATCCGGTCGGACGGGAGAAGTGAGCATGGTCCCCTCGATTCAAGCCGCGACCCTGTGGGGCGGGCTGCTGATCCTGCTGCTGCTGGTCCTGTCCAGCGTGGTGGTCAGCCGTCGGCGTCGGCATCTGATCGAGTTCGGGGACGGCGGAAATCCCGAGATGACGCCCGCCGTCCGCGCCTTCGGCAACGCGGCGGAATACATCCCGGCGGGCATCTGCGGCCTGATCCTGCTGGCCTTTGTCGGCGCCCCGCCCCTGCTGATCCACGGCGTCGGCGGCGTGCTGTTCGCGGGCCGGGTCATCCACGCCCTGGGCCTGCTGTTCCAGAAAGGGCCGTCGCTGGGCCGGGTGACCGGCATGGTCCTGACCTGGCTGGCTTTGCTGGTGGCGTCGGTCAGCCTGATCGCCTGGTCGGTGATCTAAGCCTTCTTGTTGCGATGCGGGGTCGGGTCCGCCATATCGGGGCATGTCCGATAAGACGCCCTCCCCCGACATCCTCCATGATCTGGTCGCCGCCGCGCTGAAGGCCGGCGCCGACGCCGCCGAGGCGGTCTCCGCTCACCGCGCCTCCCTGTCCGTCGGCGTGCGCAACGCCGAACTGGAAGAGGTCGAGCGCGAGGAGGCCCGCGACCTGGGCCTGCGCGTCTTCGTCGGGCGGCGTCAGGCGACGGTCTCCGCCTCGGACCTGTCCGACGCGACCCGCGCCCGTCTGGTCGAACGCGCCGTGGCCATGGCCCGACTGGCGCCCGAAGACCCCTATGCGGGTCTGGCGCCGCAGGACCGTCTGGCCCAGGGGCCGCACGCCGACCTCGACCTGTTCGACCCGTCCGAACGCACCGCCGAGGCGCTGGAAGCCGCTGCCGCCGAGGCGGAGGCCGCAGCGCTCGGCGTCGCGGGCGTATCCAAGTCGGAAGGCGGTCACGCCTCCTGGTCGGCCAGCGAATGGCGGCTGGTCACCTCGCACGGCTTCGACGGCCGTCACAAGGGCAGCGCCTTCTCGCTGGGCGTCGGCGTCATCGCCGAAAAGGACGGGGCCATGGAGCGCGGCGGCGAGAGCCGCGCCACCCGCTACCTGTCCGACCTGCCGGGCGCCGCCGACATCGGCCTGAAGGCCGGCGAACGCGCCGTGGCCCGCGTCGGCCCGCGCAAGATCGCCTCGACCACCGCCCCGGTCATCTTCGAGAACCGCATCGCCACCCAGGTGCTGTCGCCGCTGCTGGGCGCCATTTCCGGCCCGGCCATCGCGCGCGGCAGCTCCTTCCTGAAGGACAAGCTGGGTCAAAGGGTCCTGCCCGCGGGCGTGGACATGATCGACGATCCCTTCCGCCTGCGCGGCCTGGGCTCGACCCCGTTCGACGACGAAGGCGTGGAGGTCGAGCGGCGCAACATCGTCGAGGACGGCGTCATCACCACCTGGCTGCTGAACAGCGCCGCCGCCGCCCAGCTGGGGATGGCCTCGACCGGCCACGCCTCGCGCGGTCTGGCCGGACCGTCCGGCGTCTCGACCCACAACCTGCATCTGACGCCGGGCGAGCACGACAAGGCGGGCCTGATGGCCGAGGCCGGATCGGGCCTGCTGATCACCTCCATGTTCGGCCCCTCGCTGAACGGCAACACCGGCGACTGGTCCGCCGGGGTGTCCGGTTTCTGGTTCGAGGACGGCCAACTGGCCTATCCGGTCAGCGAAGTGACCGTGGCGGGCAACCTGATCGAGCTCTACGCCCGACTGGTGCGGGGGGCGGATCTGGAGTTCCGCGGGTCCTTCAACAGCCCCTCCCTGATGTTCGACGCGGTGGCTGTCGCCGGAAAATGACCGACCTTCTCGCCGATCTCGAACTGATCCGCGACGCGGCCCTGGCCGCCGGTCGGCTGGCGCTCGAACATCGAGAAGCCGGCCTGAAGGTCTGGTCCAAGGAGGGCGGCTCGCCCGTCACCAGCGCCGATCTGGCGGTGGACCAGCTTTTGAAAGACGCCCTTCTGACCGCCCGCCCCGACTACGGCTGGCTGTCTGAGGAAACGGTCGATAGTCCCGAGCGCCTGACGAAGACGCGCATCTTCGTCGTCGATCCGATCGACGGGACCGTCGCCTATATGAAGAACAAGCCGTGGTGGTGCGTGCCCATCGCCGTGGTCGAGGACGGCCGTCCCGTCGCCGCCGTCATCCACGCCCCCATGCTGGGCGAGATGTTCGAGGCCACCCTGGGCGGCGGCGCCCGGCTGCAGGGCCGCCCCATCAGCGCCTCGGACACAGACACGCTGGAAGACGCCGAACTTCTGGCCGACGCGCGGTTGATGGAGGCGCGCGAATGGGCCGAGCCCTGGCCGGAAATGCGCTTCACCAAGCGCAACGCCCTGGCCTATCGCATGGCCCTGGTCGCCGCCGGGGCCTTTGACGCGGCCATCGCCATCAGCCCCAAATGGGACTGGGACGTCTGCGCCGGCGCACTGATCGCCGAAGAGGCCGGGGCCAGGGTCAGCGACCATATGGGCCGTCCGTGGCGGTTTAATCGCCCCGATCCGCGTCAAACCAGCCTGATCTGCGCTGCGCCGGCCCTTCACCCGTTGATCGTGAGGCGCACAGCGCCTATCCCGCTGGCGATCTGACATTCCCTTTCGCAATGGACCCCCTCTCCATGGCCGACGCCCACGATCCTCAACTTCTTCACCTCGTCATCGGCGGCGAGATGCGCCACCCGGCCGAGCCTGTCTTCCGCGACCTGAAAGAGGTCGAGTTCGTCGGCGCCTTCGGCAGCTATGACGAAGCCAAGCAGGCCTGGAAGGCCCGCGCCCAGGCCACGGTCGACAACGCTCACATGCGCTACTTCATCCTGCACGCGCACAAGCTGATCGACCCGCGCTCGGAAGCGTGAACCGCGGCGTTTAGGTCGCAGCGAGGTTTTCGGAACCGCACAGGCGGCTGACGCGCTTTCCCGTCAGCCGCCTTTGGCGTTTCTGAACAGGTGCTCGCCATGATGCCTACCCTGATCGTCCTTCTGCTGGTGATCCTGGCCGTGGCGGCCATCGTCTGGGTCGTCCGCCGAGGCCCCGCGCACACGCCCCGTCCGGGCGAGGATCAGGACACCGCCTGGAATGATCCCATCACCCCTGCGGAATCGACGCCTCATCAGCCCGCGCGTAAATCGGAGCCAGGACCGTGACCCTGTTCGGCCAGACCCTTGATGGACAACAACTGTTCGGAATCATCTCCCTTGTCAGCGTGCTGGCCCTCTGGCTGATCGTTCTGGGCAGGGAGCGAAACTACGCCCGCTGGTTCCGCCAATGGGAAGCCGATCGCAAGGCGCGCCGCGACGCCGAGACGGCGCAGCAAGGTCCCAAGAGCGGGCCCTGGGGCTAGGCCCCTACTCGCGCTTCAGCAGGCGGTCGACCACCAGCTTGCCCCACCAGCCGGCCTTGAACTCGGCGCGGATCGCCTTGGGGTCGTAGGCCGCGCCGGCGATCCAGTCTTCGAAGCTGACGCCGGTGGGCTCGATCTCGTTGACGTATTTCTCCAGCACATAGTCCAGCACCCCGGTCAGGCCCTCGCGACTGTGCAGAGTCCGCTTGCCCAACTCCGACATAGCCGCCGAGACCGGCTCGCCCAGATGGAAGTGGCGATAGAGCACCGCCATCATCCCCGCCCGATCCGCGCCCGACTTGCAGTGGATCAGGGCCGGATATTCGATGGTGCGGAACAGTTCGCGCGCCCGGTCGATGCGGTCGCGGCCCGGCGGATCGCGCGAATCCAGCGGCGCGTCGATCAGGGTCAGGCCCAGACGCTCGCAGGCGTCCTTCTCCAACCAGTAGTAGGCCTCATCGCGCTGACCGCGCAGATTGATGACGGTCTTGATCCCGCGCCGTTTCCAATAGGCCAGCTGGCCAGGCGACGGCTGGTTGGTGCGCACCAGATCAGGCCCCAGCCAATGGGCGTTGGTGAAGGCCGTGCGCAGGAAGGCGTGATCGGCCCAGAAATAGGACCAGTGCGCCTTGAACCGGCCAAACGACGTTGTCAGATCATAGCGCGCCATAGGCCGGAGATAGCGACGAAACCAGCCGGCGTCACCCATCAGCTTGGCGGCGGCGGCTTGACTTGACGCCCGTCCCGTTCGACCGAGAAGCAATGACCGTTCCCGCGCCCGCTTCTGACTCCCGCGAACCTCTGCGGCCGCTTCTGGGCCGGATCTGGCGCGACTACCTGTCCCGGCACAAGCCGGCCTTCTTCGCCTCCATGTTGTGCGCTGCCGTTTCGGGCGGACTGACGGCTCTGCTGCTTAAATTCCTCGAGCCGGCGATCGACCTGCTGTTTACGAAACACGAGGGACCGGTTCGGGTGTGGGGACTGGTCACCATCCCGCAGGACAGGGTGCTGATCCTCATTCCGCTGTTCATCATCTTGGTGGCGGTGGTGCGCTCGCTGGCCATGGCGGCGCAGGCGGCGCTGGTAAACCGGCTGGGCCACGGCATTGTCGGCGACATCCAGAAGCAGCTCTTCTCGGGCATGATCCGGGCCGACCTGTCGCGACTGCGCAGCCAGCACTCCGGCAGTTTCGTCTCGTCCGTCCTGTTCGACGCCAACCTGGTGCGCGAGGCCTTCACCTCGGGCGTGGTCAACTACACCCAGAACGCCCTGATGCTGCTGGGCGTCATCATCGCCATGAGCTTCATCGACCTGCCGCTGACGCTGATCGTCCTCTTGGGCGTGCCGGTGGTCAGCTGGATCATCCGCCGCTTCGGCAAGAAGTCGCGCAAGGCCGCACGCGGAGCCATGGTCGAGACCGAAGCCCTGTCCAGCGCCCTGATGGAGAACCTGGACGGCGTCCGCGTCATCAAGATCGAGAACCGCGAGGCGGCCGAGGAAGCCCGCGTCGGCGAGGTCATCGCCCGTCGCCAACGCCACATCATCAAGGGCTCCGACAGCCGGGCCTTCGCAGGCCCGGCCAGCGACATCGTCGCCTACGCCATCGTCGCCGCCGTCATGGCCTACGCGGGATGGAGCGCCAGCCAGGGACAGATGACGGTCGGCGCCTTCGCCTCCTTCATCGGCATGCTGCTGCTGGCCGGTCAGGCCCTGCGTCAGGTCACCAACCTGACCACCGTCCTCAGCGAAGGCCTGACGGCGTCCCGCCGCCTGTTCACCGCCCTGGACATCGAACCGGAGATCCGCGAGGCGACCGAGGCGGTCGAATTGGCGACCGGTCCCGTCACCGTGGCTCTAGACCACGTGTCGTTTGCCTATCACGCCAGCGACGACGGCGCCGCGCCGACCCTGTCGGACGTCAGCCTGCACGTCGCGCCGGGCGAGACCATCGCCCTGGTCGGTCCGTCAGGCGGCGGCAAGTCCACCATCCTGTCGCTGTTGCCGCGCTTCTATGACGTCACCGCCGGGGCCGTGACCGTCAACGGCCGTGACATCCGCGAACTGAAGCTGCAGTCCTTGCGCGATCACATCGCCCTGGTGACGCAGGAGCCCTTCCTGTTCGACGACACCATCGCCGCCAACATCGCCTATGGCCGCAAGGGCGCCACCGCCGAACAGATCATCGAGGCCGCCCGCTTCGCCGCCGCCCATGACTTCATCACCGCCCTGCCGGAAGGCTACGCCAGCCGCGTCGGAGAGGCGGGGATGCGGCTGTCCGGCGGCCAACGCCAGCGCATCGCCATCGCCCGCGCCTTCCTGAAAGACGCCCCCATCCTGTTGCTGGACGAGGCCACCAGCGCGCTGGACACCGAGAGCGAGGCCCTGGTCCAGGCGGCGCTGGAGCGGCTGATGCACGGCCGCGCCACCCTGATGATCGCCCACCGCCTATCGACGGTTCAGAACGCCGACCGCATCTATGTCATCGAGGCAGGGCGTGTAGTCGAACAGGGAACCCACGCCAGCCTGGTCAAGAAGGGCGGCCTCTACGCCCGGCTGGCGCGGCAGCAGTCGCTGGACGGCCCTGCGCCTGTCGTGGCCTCGCCCCTGCCCGACGAGACCGGCGCATGAGGCCGCTGCGCAATCCCGTGATCCAGACCTCCATGGCCTGGATTTTGTCGGAGTGGATGCGGTTCTGCTACGCCACCATCCGGTGGGAACATGAGAACCAGCAGGTCGCCGAAGAGGTCTGGGCCGAGGGCGGCGGCGTCCTGTGCGCCTTCTGGCACGCACGGCTGGCCTTGGCGCCGGCCTGCTGGCCGATGAAACGGGCGCAAGCGATCAAGGGTCTGGTCTCGCTCAGCCCCGATGGCGAGTTCTTCGCCAAGGCCGTGGGTCGTCTGGGCATCCCCGCCGTGCGCGGGTCCTCCAGCAACAAGGATAAGGCCAAGCAGGCCAAGGGCGGCACCCAGGCCCTGCGCGACGGCCTGAAGCAACTGAAGGTCGGCGGTCTGGCCGTCACCCCCGACGGCCCGCGCGGACCGGCCCGCCAGATGGCCGAGGGCCTGCCCCTGATGGCCAAGCTGTCGGGCGCGCCCGTCCTGTTCATCGGCGTTTCCTGCAAGCCGGCGATCCGGCTGAACAGCTGGGACCGGGCCGTCCTGCCGCTTCCCTTTGGCAAGGGCGCCGTAGTCTGGGACAAGGCCTGTTATCCCGAAGGCGCCGCGATGGCCGAGGTCGCCGCCGACTGGACCGAACGCCTGACCGCCGTCGAGGCCCGCGCCGATGCGATCACCGGGCTGGAGCGGATCTAGGCCGTGATCTTCAGCCCCGCCCTGATCGCCTATCGCCTGCTGACCCGTCTGATCGAGCCCTTGGCCCCGCGCCTGCTCGACGCCCGCGTCAAGCAGGGCAAGGAAGACCCCCAGCGCGTCGACGAGCGCCTCGGCCTGGCCGGTGCAGCGCGCCCCGCCGGGCCGCTGATCTGGCTCCACGGCGTCAGCGTCGGCGAGGCCCTGTCCATCCTGCCGCTGGCCGAGCGCATCAGGAAGGACCGCCCCGACGTGACGGTTCTGGTCACCACCGGCACGCTGACCTCGGCCCAGGTTCTGGCCAAACGCCTGCCGCCCGGCGTCATCCACCAGTTCGCGCCGGTGGACGGCCCCTCCGCCGTCGCCGCCTTCCTCGACCACTGGCGGCCCACCGTCGGGGTCTTTGTCGAGAGCGAGTTGTGGCCCAACCTGCTGATGGCGGCGAAGAAGCGCGGCGTCGCCCTGGCCCTGGTCAGCGCCCGCATCACCGACAAGACCGCTGAGGGCTGGAAAAAGGCCCCCGGCATGGCCCGCGCCCTGATGGCCTGCTTCGCCCACGTCTGGCCGCAGGATCAGGCCAGCGCCGACCGGCTGACGGCCTTGGGCGCCCGCGTCGACGGTCAGGTGAACCTGAAGCTGTCGGGCGAGCCCCTGCCCTATGACCAGGGCGAGTTCGGCCGTCTGTCGGCTCTGATCGACGACCGCCCCGTCGTCGTCGCCGCCAGCACCCATGAGCATGAGGAAATGGCCGTCGTCGGGGCGCTGGATCATCTGGCCGACCGCCTGTTCCTGATCGTCGTGCCGCGCCACCCGGATCGCGCCGACGAGATCGCGCGGTCGCTGGCCCAGGACGGCTACAGCTTCGCCCGGCGCAGCCAGCGTCAGCCGATCACCGACGACACCGACATCTATCTGGCCGACACCCTGGGGGAGCTGGGCCTGTTCATGCGGCTGGCCGATGTGGTGGTCATGGGCGGGTCGTTTGCGCCCGCGCTGGGGGGCGGAGCCGTGGGCGGGCACAATCCGCTGGAGCCGGCCCGTCTGGGCAAGCCGGTCGTCACCGGCCCCGACGCCAGCAATTGGGCGGCCGTGACCCGGATGCTGAAACAGTCCGGCGGGCTGGTTTCCGTCCTGTCGCCGTCCGAACTGCCCGCCGTCGTCGGCGCCCTGCTGGCCGATGCCGATGCGGCGCGCGACATGGGCGAGCGCGGGCGCCGCGCCGCCGCCGAGGCCGCCGCCGGACTGGACCGGCTGTGGCTCGCGCTTCAGGCCCATCTGCCCGCCGCCCCCTCGCGAGGCCGTCGATGAAGCTGAACACGCCCCGCTGGTGGTACAGCCGAGACCGTCACCATGCGCCGGTGGCGCGGACGCTGCTCAAGCCCGCGTCCTGGATCTGGGCCCGCGTCACCGCCCGCCGCATCGCCCGCGCCACGCCGGTCGATCCCGGCGCGCCGGTCATCTCCATCGGTAATCTGACTGTGGGCGGCTCGGGCAAGACGCCCATCGCGCGCGAGGTGCTGCGCCTGCTGCACACGCAAGGAATCAAGGCCGCCGCCCTGTCGCGCGGCTATGGCGGGACGCTGGAGGGGCCGGTAGAGGTCGATCTGGCCGTCCACACCGCCGCCGAGGTGGGCGACGAGCCGCTGATGCTGGCCGCCGACGCCCCCGCCTGGATCGCCCGCGACCGCGTGGCCGGGGCGCGCGCCGCCGTGGCTGGGGGCGCCGAGGCCCTGGTGCTGGACGACGCCCATCAGAACCCGGCGTTGAGCAAGACCCTCAGCCTGGTCGTCGTGGACGGAGAGACACGCGGCGACGAATGGCCCTTCGGCGACGGCTCGGTGTTTCCGTCAGGTCCGATGCGCGAGCCGCTGAAGGCCGGGCTGGCGCGCGCCGATGCGATCGTCATCCTGCTGCCCGCCGACCTGGCCGAAGCCGATCCCGAACTGGTCGAAGCCTTTGGGGATCTGCCCGTCTTCATCGCTCGCTTGGAGCCCGCCGCCGCCCCGCCGTCCGGCCCCCAGGTCGGCTTCGCCGGCATCGCCAAGCCGTGGAAGGTCGAGCGCTCGCTGATCGCCGCCGGCTGCGACCTGAAGGACTTCGTCCCCTTCCCCGACCACGCGGCCCTGTCCGAGCGTGATTTCGCCCTGCTATCGGACCGCGCGGCTCTGTTCGAGGCGGGGCTGGTCACGACGGAGAAGGACTGGGTGCGTCTGCCGCCGGAATGGCGCGACCGGATCGTATCCTGGCCGGTGGTTGCGCGACTGGAGCAGGAAGCGGCTTTCGCCGGCTTCCTGCTGGATCGGCTGAACCGTCAATCCTGACGGAAGACCTGACCGCTCTTCATCACGAAGCGCACGCGTTCCAGTTCGGTGACGTCACTGAGCGGATCGCCCGAGACCGCGATCAGGTCGGCCGGCATGCCCGGCGCCAGACGTCCGGCCTCGTTCGAGATCTTCAGGTGCTCGGCGGCGCCGACGGTGGCGGACTGGATGGCCTCCAGCGGAGTCAGGCCCGCGCGGACCAGAAGCGCGAACTCCTGGGCGTTGTCGCCGTGGGCCGAGACGCCGGTGTCGGTGCCGAAGGCGATGCGGACGCCGCCCGCGTGTGCACGCCGCGCCATGTCCAACATCTTGGGCCCGGCCTCCAGCGCCTTGGCCGTCTGGGCCGGGGTGAAGAAGTTGTCGGGGCTGGCGGCGATGCGGGCCACATAGTCGCCGGCCATCAGGGTCGGGACCAGCCAGGCGTTGTGCGTCTTGAACAGGCGCATGGACTCGTCATCCAGATAGGTGCCGTGTTCGATGGAATCGCCGCCCGCCTTGAGGAAGGCGTTGATGCCGTCGACGCCGTGGGCGTGGGCCGTGACCTGACGCCCCATCCGGTGGGCCGAGGCGACGATGGCGGCCAGTTCGTCCTCGCTGAACTGCTGGGCCAGGCCGGCGGCGGTATTGGACAGGACGCCGCCAGTGGCGGTGATCTTGATGATGTCGGCGCCGCTGCGGACCTGAAGCCGGACGGCTCGCATGCAGTCCTCGACGCCCGAGCAGACGCTTTCCGGCGACATCAGATGCAGGATGTCCTCGCGATAGCCGTTGGCGTCGCCGTGGCCGCCGTGGACCGATACGGCCGAGCCTGAGGCGATGATGCGCGGTCCCGGCACGTCGCCGCGCCGCACGGCGTCGCGCAGGGCGAAAATCGACTCGTTGCTGGCGCCCAGATCGGCGACCGTGGTGAAGCCGGCGTTCAGGGTGCGGCGCGCATAGCGGGCGCCGACCATGGCCTGGGCCGCGTTCGACTGGGTCACCTCGTCCATGCGCGAGGTCGGGCTCTGCTGGCCGGTCAGGTGGACGTGACTGTCGATCAGGCCGGGCAGGACGAAGGCGCTGCGCAAATCGACGACATTTCCATCGCCTACGAAGCCGTCGCGGATTTCGACGACCTGGTTCCCTCTGATCACGAGAGTTTTATCTCGAAGCACCTGACCGCTGGCCGGGTCGGCCAGAAGCCGCCCCACTTGGACGAACGTGGTCGGCTGTTCCGCCGAAACCGCAGCGACCGCAGGGGCTTGCTGCGCATGGGCGGAGGTCGCCGCCAGTGTGGCTGCGGCCACAATCAGAGCCAGTTTCTTCATCGGTCCCTCCCAGAACACCAGCGTACACCTTAGACGCTCGTCCGCTTTCGCCAAGGCTCAGGTTGCTTCGTTAAGGGCCTTCGTGAAACAAGCCGTCACAGTTGTTTAATCGTGCGAGGGGCGTCGCATGCGGCTTTCCAGACGTGGCTTGATCTTGGGCGGTTCGGCCCTGTTGGCGGGATGTTCCTCCGCCGCCTCTACCGTTCAGCTCGCCGGCGCTGCGCCTGCCAGCCTTCCTGTCGCCCCGGTCCCGACCGTGACGCCGCAACCTGTTGCCGTGGCGCGAGCGACCGGCCAGGTCATCGATCCGCACGGGGTCGTCCGCAAGGATCTGATGGAGCGCGCCCGCGCTGCGCTCGACACGCACGGACACAAGATCTCGAAGCGCGACCGGATGTATCTGGTCGATTTCCAGAAGTTCTCGGGCGAGGATCGCCTCTACGAAGTCGATCTGGAGGGCGGCTGGGTCACCGCCTATCGGACCAGTCACGGACGCGGCTCCGACCCCGCGCATTCGGGGTTCGCCCAACGGTTCTCGAACCAGATGGACAGCCACATGTCGTCGATCGGCGCCTACGCCACGGCAGGCGCCAGCTGGGGCTCGCAGCAAGGTCCGAACGTGCTGCTGGACGGGCTGGAGTATTCCAACGACCGGGCGCGCGAGCGGGCCATCATCATCCACGGGGCCGACTACGCCGACCCGGCCTTCCTGGCCCGCGAAGGCAAGCTGGGTCGGTCCTACGGTTGCTTCTCGGTGTCCCACGCCGACCTGGTTCCGCTGCGCGAGCGCATGGGCGACGGCCGCCTGCTGTTCGCCATGACCTGATCGGCCGACTGGAGCCTGCCGGCGATGTCGGAGGCGCCTAACGCGGCTCCAGCGCCCGCCAGCCGATGTCGGTGCGGTGGAACCCGCCGGGCCAGTCGATCCTGGCGATGGCCTCGTAGGCCCGCGTCCGCGCCTCGGCGATGTCCGCGCCATAGGCGCAAACGTTCAGGACCCGGCCGCCGGCTGCGACCAGCGTCCCGTCGTCACGCTCTTTCGTCCCCGCGTGGAAGACCTGGACATGGGGGCCGAAGTCCTGATCGGCGCCCCGAATGACGGAGCCCTCCAGCGGGCTGTCGGGATAACCCTTTGCCGCCAGAACCACACAGATGACCACGCCGTCCTTGAACCGGGGGGCCGGCGCCTTGGTCAGGTCGCCGCGCGCGCAGGCCAGCAGCAGGGGCAGGATGTCGCCGTCAAAACGCATCATCAGCACCTGGCATTCCGGGTCGCCGAAGCGGGCGTTGAACTCGACCACCTTGGGGCCTTCATTCGTCGCCATCAGCCCGGCGTAGAGGACGCCGCGATAGGGCGCGCCCTCGGCGGCCATCATGCGGATGGTCGGCTGCACCACTCGCCCGTCGGCCTGCTGCACCAGTTCGGGGGTGAAGACCGGCGCCGGGGAATAGGCGCCCATGCCGCCCGTATTCGGTCCCATGTCGCCGTCGAAGGCGCGCTTGTGGTCCTGGGCTCCTCCGAACAGGACGGCGCGCTGGCCGTCGCACAGGGCGAACAGCGAGCCCTCCTCGCCGTCCATGAATTCTTCGATCACCACGCGCGATCCGGCCGAGCCGAACCGGCCACCCAGCATCCGCTCGATCTCGGCCTCGGCGTCGGCCTTGTCGGGACTGATGGCCACGCCCTTGCCCGCGGCCAGGCCGTCGGCCTTGATGACATAGGGAGCGGAATAGTTGTTCAGCGCCGCCTTGGCCTCGGCCACGTCCTCATAGACGCCATAGCCTGCCGTCGGGATGTTGTGCCGTTGCAGGAAGGCCTTGGAGAAGGCCTTGGAGGTTTCCAACTGGGCCGCCTTGGCGGTGGGGCCGAAGCAGGGGATGCCCGCCGCGTTCAGCCGGTCGGCCAGGCCTTCGGCCAGCGCCGATTCCGGACCGACGACGACCAGGTCCGCCTTCATCTCGCGCGCCAGGGCGGCCAGGCCCTCGGCGTCGGTGACTTTTAGCTCAGGCCGCAGCTCGGCGTGCCTGGCCATGCCGGGATTGCCCGGCGCGACGACGAGCCGCTTGACCAGCGGCGACTGGGCGATCTTCCAGGCCAGGGCGTGTTCGCGCCCCCCCGATCCGACGAGCAGAATGTTCATGCTCGCGAAATGACCGGCTCAGCCTCCGTGGTCAAGCGGAAGACAGGGTTACTGCGTCGGCGGCGTCCAGCGCGGCAGGGCCGCAAGCTGCTGGGCTGTCAGATCCGTGGTCAGATCCTTGTCGGCCCCGTTGTTGCGCGCCAGACCGCGAACCTGATCGACCGGAACCTGAACCTTCACATCCCCCGGCCCTTCCAGTTCGATAACCACATGGGTCAGTTTGCCGGAGGCGTCGAGCACCAGGCTTTCGACATCACCGAGATCGGTGTTGGCGGCCGAAAGAAGGTCGGCGTCCTCCAGTTGCTGGCGCGACATGCCGAAAGCCAGGGCGGCGTCGGCCGTCGCTGCCTCGGCGCGGGTCTCGGTCACCTCGGCAGGCTGTGCGCCAGGCGCGGGCGCCTGCACCACGTCGTCGGTGCGGTTGTCGCCACAGGCGGCCAGCATAAGGACGGCGACGGAGGCGGCGGTCAGGGCATAGACTTTCATCAGGCTTCCTTGGTTTTCAAAACAGGGCTGAGACGACGTAGATCGCCGCGCCAAGCAACAGGATGACGCCGATCACCAGCCAGGGGCTGACCGACGGCGCATTGCTTCGCCGGGACAACTGCTGCTCTCGCGGCGCGCGGTCTGCGGGATCGGTTCCTGGCGGATCGGCGGGGTCCATCAACCATGGTAACGGACGACGCCTTCTGGCCGTTCCCGCCTGCGACAACCCGGGCTAAGGTGCCCTCATGAACTCCGACGACGACTATGCTTTCGAGGGCCCCGCCGAGGCGCCCGCCGCCACGCGCGACAATAATCCGCCCCTGTCGATCTCGGAGCTCAGCTTCGCGCTGAAGCGCACGCTGGAGGACCGCTTCGGCCACGTCCGTCTGCGCGGCGAAATCTCCAAGGTGAACCGCCACGCCTCGGGCCACGTCTATCTGACGCTGAAGGACGACAAGGCGGCCATCGACGGCGTTATCTGGAAGGGCGTGGTCAAGGGCCTGGGCGCCCAGCCGGAAAGCGGTCTGGAAGTCATCGTCACCGGCAAGATCACCTCCTATCCGGCCCGGTCGTCGTATCAGATCGTCATTGAAAGCATGGAGCCCGCCGGCGCCGGCGCCCTGCTGGCCCAGTTGGAACGGCTGAAGGCGCGTCTGCGCGACGAGGGCCTGTTCGAACCCGGCCGCAAGAAGCCCCTGCCGACCTTCCCCGCGACCATCGGCGTCATCACCAGCCCGACGGGCGCGGTGATCCGCGACATTCTGCACCGCATCGCCGAGCGCTGGCCCTGCCGCGTCATCGTCTGGCCGGTGGTGGTTCAGGGCGACGCCGCCTGCGGCCAGGTGGCGAACGCCATTCGCGGCTTTGACGCCATGACGCCTGACGGGCCCATCCCCCGCCCCGACCTGCTGATCGTCGCGCGCGGCGGCGGCTCGGTCGAGGACCTGTGGTGCTTCAACGACGAGGGCTTGGCGCGCACCGTGGCCGAGGCTCGCATCCCCATCATCTCGGCCGTGGGGCACGAGACCGACACCACCCTGATCGACTTCGTCTCCGACCGCCGCGCGCCCACCCCGACCGGCGCGGCCGAGATCGCCACCCCGGTCCTGGCCGACCTGCGCTGGGCCTTGACCGATCTGGAGGGCCGTCTGGGGCGCGCCGGATCGCGCCTGCTGGAGGACCGCCGCACCCGCCTGCGCTCCGTCGCCCGCGGCCTGCCCGCCCGGCCTGAAGACCTGCTGGCCCTGCCGCAGCAGCGGCTGGATCACGCGGCCAGTCGTCTAGGGTCCGGCCTGCACCGCAACGTCGCCGTGCATGAGCGCCAGTTGGCCGTCATCGGCGGGCGTCTGTCCAAGAGCCTGCTGGACCGCGCCATCGAGCGGCGCGGCGACCGGCTGGCCGCCTATGCCGACCGCTTCGCCCCGGCGATGAAGCGGCGGCTGGATCGCGACGAGACGCGGCTGGCCGCCCTGTCGCGGGCGCTGGCCACCCTCGACCCCAAGCGGCCCAAGCCCGGCTTCGCCCGGATCGAGGATGAGGCGGGGGCCATGATCGCCTCCGCCGCCGGCCTGTCGGCCGGCCAGGCCGTACGCGTCATCTTCAACGACGGTTCGAAAGGCGCGACCATCGATGGGGAGGGCGCCGCGCCGCGCGCCGTCATCCCGCCTCCGCCCAAGATCGCCCCCCGACCAAGGCCGCCCGAAGCAGACCAGGGCGACCTGTTCTAGCGACCTGAAGCAACCTCTGCCGTCACCGCTTGGCCTTCTTTGAGATGACAGCGATTCGCCCCTCGTCTCGCGCGACGAGCCATGTCATTCATCGCTGCATGACGACGCCCGCTTCGCTTCCCGTTTCGCCCTCGCCCGCCACCCTGCACTATGGCGATGGCGAGTTCGCCGTTCTGCGCCCCGGCGCCTATGTCACATGCGCGGTCAGCGGCGTGTCCATTCCGCTGGCTGCGCTGCGCTACTGGTCCGTCGATCGCCAGGAGGCCTACGCGAGTTCGCTGGAGTTCATGGCCGCAGTCCGCGACGCCTGACGTTAACAGTCCCTCCTGCCCCCGGCGCGCTTTCGCCGCCTGCCAGATCGCGTCGTGTTCTCCATGTCCGCCTTGCAATCGCTCGACATCCTCTTGGCTGACGACAACCCCAATATGCGGGCCATCGTCTCGGCCATGCTCAAATCCGTAGGCGTGGGGCGAGTGCGCGAAGTGGACGACGGCGCCGCGGCGCTTGAGGCGCTGAAAGCGCGACCAGCGGACATGGCCATCGTCGATTTCCGGATGCTGCCGGTGGACGGCGTGACCTTCACCCAGCTGATCCGCAACGCCGAGGACAGCCCCAATCCCTATCTGCCCATCATCATGATGACCGGCCATTCGGAAAAGCGGCGCGTCACCGAGGCGCGTGACGCCGGGGTCACCGAATTCGTGACAAAGCCTGTCAACGCGCATGCGCTTCTTTCGCGCATCGAATCCGTGATCATGCGACCGCGCGCCTTTGTCCGATGTGGCGACTATTTCGGACCGGACCGGCGTCGCACCCAGCCTGACAACTACGCCGGGCCGTTCCGACGCAGCGACGATTCGGTGATCGACTAGGCTTCTGTGGCCCTGATGGCGTCATAGACCTTGGGCGGCCAGCGTTTGTGGACCCAGAACCAGTCCACGGGGTGTTCCCTCACCCGCTCCTCGACGAAGCGGTTGACGGCTTGAATGCCAGCCAGAACATCAGCGGCCTTGTCGCCGGTGTCAGGCACGGCGATCGGCTCGTGCGCCGTGACGCGAAAGCGGACGCCCGGCAGGCGCGTTACGGACAGCGGCTGCATCACCGTGCCGAACTTCAGCGCCAGTCGCGCCGCGCCGGGCGAAGCGTTGACCGGCTGGCCGAAGAACTCGACCTCTGGTCCCTGGCTGTATTTCTGATCGACCAGCAAGGCGATGGACTCCCCGCGCTTCATCCCGGCCATCAGCTCGCGCGTGCCGTCGCCCTTGGGCGCAAACAGCTTGATGCCGTAACGCTCGCGGCTCTGGCGGATCAGGGCGTCGACGTAGGGGTTGTTGGCCGCGCGATAGGTCACCTGGCACGGCACCCCCGCCGCCATGATGACCGCCGCCATGACCTCGAAATTGGCCAGATGGCCCGAGACCAGAACCACGGGTTTGCCCGCGTCGCGGACGGCGTGCAGCCGCTCCAGCCCGACTACGTCGATGCGACCGCTTTCGGGCGTCAGGCGATCCATGACCGCCAGTTCGGCGAAGGTGCGCCCCGTCTGCTCCCACTGATCGACGGCCAACCGGTCGCGCTCGACGGGATCCATGTCGGGGAAGGCGATGCGCAGGTTGCGCGTCACGGTCTTGTGCGTGCCGGTCAGCGGGCCGAGCCAGCGCAGCAGCTTGCCGCCGAAACCGGAGGCGCCTTCGACGCCCAAGGCTCGCAGCACCGCGAACAGCGCCGAGAACGCGAAGGCCTCCAGCCGCCAGTTCAGGTCTTGGAAAAACCCGACCTTGTTTTCGTCTTCACCAGGCAATCGTCAGTCCGCCGTCCACGACCAGGGTCTGTCCGGTCACATAGGCCGAGGCAGGGCTGCACAGATAGACCGCCGTGCCGGCGATTTCATCCGGCTGGCCGATCCTTTTCAGCGGCGCAGGGTCCGTCACCGTCTTCAGCAGCTCCGGGTTCTCCCACAGGTATTTGGCGAAATCGGTCTGGACCAGACCGGGTGCGATGCAGTTGACGCGCACGTTCGACGGCCCGAACTCCACCGCCAGGTTGCGCACCAGCTGCATGTCGGCGGCCTTGGAAATGTTGTAGGCGCCGATCAAAGCGTTGCCGCGCAAGCCGCCGATGGAAGAGATCACCAGGATGGCTCCGTCCTTGCGCGCCAGCATCTGCGGCGCGACCATCTGGATCAGCCAGTGGTTGGAGATGACGTTGTTCTGGAGAATCTTCTCGAACTGGTCGTCGGCGATGCCCGCCATCGGTCCGGCATAGGGGTTGGTCGCCGCGTTGCAGACCAGGATGTCGATCTGGCCGAACGCGCTGTTCGTCTCGTCCGTCAGACGTTGCAGGTCTTCCTTGGAGGCGATGTTGGCGGGGATGGCGATGGCGCGGCCCGCGCCGTGTTTTTCATTGATGGCTGCGGCGACCTCGTCGCAGGGCCCGGCCTTGCGCGACGAGATGACCACGCGGGCGCCGTGCTCCGCCAGGCGCTCGGCGATCGCCTTGCCAATGCCCTTGGATGAGCCGGTGATGACAGCGACCTTGCCGCTCAGATCGAACAATTCCACGCCTTAACCTCCCATTTGGTCGGATTTCTGTGTTCCAACCCTAGCCGTTACCTCTAGTTACCCTGATACTTGGCCGATTCCATACGGGAAAGGCGGCTCAACACCGGTCCCATGCGCAAGATTACGGGCGGATTTCTGTTCTTCGGCTACCTGTTCCTGTCCCTGACGATCGGGGCGGCGATCTGGCGCGCCGGTATGGGCGCGGGGGCGGGCGCAGCGGGTGTCCTGGGCGCCCTGGGCGTTCTGGTCGGGCTCCACGCCGCCGTGGCGGGGGTTCTGGACCGCCGCGCCCTGCGCAAGGAGATCGCCAAGGTCCGCGAGGCGCACCGCCTGCTGGCCGATGCGATGGAGTCGACCCAAGGCGCCCTGACCGAACTGGCCGAGGCCATCGAGAGCGGCGCCCTTTCGCGCACCGACGCCCTGACCGGCGAGGTGCGGATGCTGGAGGGTCTGGTCCAGCAGATGAGCGAGTCGATCGACGAGCGTCTGGCGACCTCGCCGATCACCGCCGACACCTATGAGGGCCGCCGTCAGGTCCAGTCCAACACCCTGCTGAAGACCGTCCACGACGCCCTGACGGAAAACCGCATCGACCTCTATCTGCAGCCGGTCGTCACCCTGCCCCAGCGCCGGACCGTCTTCTACGAGAGCTTCACCCGCCTGCGTGATCCGTCCAACCGGGTCATGATGCCCGCCGAATACCTGTCGGTGGCCGAGGGTGAGGGCCTGCTGCCCGCCATCGACAACCTGCTGCTGTTCCGCTGCGCCCAGATCGTGCGCCGTCTGGCGCGTCAGGACCGCAAGGTCGGCGTCTTCTGCAACGTGTCGCTGGCCTCGCTGGGCGACGAGACCTTCTTCCCCCAGTTCCTCGACTTCCTCAGCCAGAACCGCGACCTGAAGGACGCCTTGATCTTCGAACTGGGTCAGGCGACCTTTGACGCGCGCGGCGCCGCCGAGGCCCGAAACATGGCCAAGCTGGCGGACCTGGGCTTCCGCTTCTCCATCGACAAGGTGCAGACGCTGGATCTGGACTTCGCCGACCTGCAACGCTCGGACGTGCGCTTCATCAAGGTGGCCGCCGACCTGCTGATCGAGCAACTGCTGGACCTGGACGGCGCCGCCCCCCTGCCGACCCAGCCCGACATCCAGGCCGCCGACTTCGCGCCCCTGACGCGCCGTTACGGTCTGGAGTTGATCGCCGAGAAGGTCGAGAGCGAGAAGCAGGTGGTCGACATCCTCGAACTCGACATCGGCATGGGCCAGGGCCACCTGTTCGGCGAGCCCCGCGCCATCAAGGAAGCTGTCCTGGCCGAGACGGACCCGCCCGCCGAATTCGTCCGCACCACGCTGAAGTCGGCCGAGCAGCGCCGCCGGTTCTAAGGCGCTCCTTTCCTACCCACTCGTGGGGGGACCGCGAAGCGGTGGAGGCGGCGACGCCGCCCTGCCCTATTCCCCTCTCCCTACATCAAGCGTCTCGCCGCCCCCTCCGTCACGGACGCATTGCGTCCGCGCCACCTCCCCATGAAATGGGGAGGAAAGAAGGGCCGGAAGCCGCCAGACCGCTCCCAGTCACAGGCCCATGTCGTGCCGCTGAAACAGGGCGAGGCGGTGATCTTCGCCGTGCGTGAGCGCCCAGTAGCGGGGGCGCGCGGCGACTATCGCGTGCAGATGCGCCACGGGGTCAGCAAGGTGCGGGCAGGCCGGCGGATGGCGCTGGGGCTGATCTTTCATGATGCGACCTAACCCCGCTCATCCCCGCGGAGGCGGGGACCCAGTGAGAGCCTCACGCGGTTCCGCTTGAAATCCTGCCATGACTCAAGGCGCGTCGCTTGCAGCCAAAGCACTGGGTCCCCGCCTCCGCGGGGATGAGCGGGTATTGGATGTCTTGCGCAAGAAAAAGGCCCCTCCGCCGGAGCGGAGGGGCCTGATCCCTTAGGACGAATCGACATTCACCGCATCCAGATCATTGACGCGGCGATGTGGACGAAGGCGAGGTAGTGGCGTGCCAGCCTGTCGAACCGGGTGGCG